>NZ_CP092332.1:1269169-1903754 GCF_029866485.1 Flavobacterium keumense | reverse complement strand
GCAAAATTATTAGCTAAAGAATTACAGGATGATATTGAATGTCGGGTGAAACGTTTTTCAAAATGTTTAAGTCAAAGTAGTAAAAACTATCGAGAATGGTTAATTGAAGATTATAAAACCAAATTAAATATACTAATCGGTAAAAAATATAGAGAAAAGATTATGAATGATTTGGATTAATATTAGCATGTCATTTTGAACTATAATTTATATTATGTAAAATAGAATATTTCAAAAAAACCTCATCTATCAACAATTAACCTAATAAATTAGTTAATAGTATTCTATACTGCCTATTGCTAACACTGTATTATTTTTTTTAAATTAGCAATCGAAAAATTTATTTCTACAGACTATGAATACTGTTGCAGAACATATTGCAGATTTTTTAAAAAAATATCCACCTTTTGATAATTTGACCTTTGAAGAATTATCTGAAATCGCGACCAATATTCGTGTTGTTAATCTGGAAAAATATAAAATCTTATTTCAAATTGATGATAAATTACACGATTGTTTTTATGTAGTAGCTTCTGGTGTGATTCACTTGTCTGTTATTGCCGATGCTGAAGAAACTTTATTAAATAAATGTCATGAAGGTGATATTTTTGGCTTACGTCCGTTTTTTGCCAAAAACAATTATATGATGACGGCAAAAGCGCGTGAAGAAAGTATTATATACGCCATTCCTATTGCTACTTTCAGACCTTTTGTTGCCAACAATCCTAATGTTTTAGATTTCTTGTTAGAAAGTTTTGCAACTAACACTAATAACCCAAATGATAAGAATATTAGAGGTAAACTACTTTCAGATAATGTAGTCTATTCCGACCAACAGTCTTCTGATATGCAGTATTTTCAGTCGCTAACTTACAATAGAATTCCGTTAACTACCACAGCTGATGCTATCGTTATGGACGTAGCAAAAACAATGGCTGAAAACCTTTCAAATAGTATTATTATTTGTAACAATAATAATATTCCTATCGGAATTGTTACCCATACCGATATGAGTACAAAAATTGCAACGGGTCGCTACCCTATTACTACAACGATTGATAAAATTATGTCAAATCCCGTAGTAACAGTTGTAGAAAACATTTCTTTGGCAGAAGCCCAATTGGTAATGCTAAAAAACAATGTAACTCATTTGATTGCAACAATTGACGGAACTAATCAATCTGAAGTAAAAGGGATTATCTCAGAACATGATTTAATTGTTTCGCAAGCCAATAATCCTGGTGTTTTAATTAAACAAATAAAACGTACGCAATCTGCGGAAGATTTAAAGCAACTTCGCAATCGATTGACTGATATTATTCAAAATTCAATCCATAAAAACATTCCGCTTTTCCATGTTTACAATATCGCAAGCGAAATTAATTTGGCGCTAATTAAACGTTCAATTGAATTAGCAATTTTAGATTTAGGCTCCCCTCCTGCTCGTTTTTCATGGTTATGTATTGGTAGTCAGGGACGTAAAGAACAATTATTGCTAACAGATCAAGACAGTATTTTAGTTTTTGAAGATGTTGTTCCGGATAAATACAGAGAGGTTAAAGATTATTTCCTAAAATTAGCCAAACGCTCTACAGCCAATTTAGAAAAAATAGGATATTCGTTATGTCCAAACGGTCACATGGGAAGCAATACACTTTGGTGTAAATCACTGATTGACTGGACAAATCAGTACAACAGTTGGATGAATACTCCAGGTAAAAACAGTAATGATTTGAGTAGTATTTTCTTTGATTACGAAATGGCTTTTGGAGAATCAAAAATTGAAGAAGCAATAGAAACCGTAATTTATAAAAATGCTAAAAACAACACCTTATTCTTTGATTTTCTAGGAAATGATGCATTACGTAATAATGCTCCCCTTAGTTTCTTTAAAAAATTTATTGTTGAAGAAGAAGGACCAAACAAAGACAAATTTGATATTAAGTCACGTGCCTTACTCCCATTAATTGATAGTGCACGACTTTTTGCTTTAAGTTACGGCATTAAAGGAGTTAATAACACCTATTCTCGTTTCAAACAATTAGCTATAGCTGACCCTCGAAATGCTGAAATTTATATCAATTGTGCCGAAGCTTTTTTAACGTTGTCAAAATTCAGAACTATTGAAGGATTAAAAAATGAAGATAACGGTCAATATATCAATTTAAACGAATTGAATAAAATAGACAAAGAGCGATTAAAAAATGCTTTAACTCCTATGAGAGAACTGGAGGAGTTAATTAAAGATAAATTCCAACTTACTCAATTTTCATAATTATGTTAGATTGGCTTAAAAATATTACTAAAGAACATCCTGAATTTTGGAAGGAATACGTATCCAAATTTGAAAAAAAATCAAATCGATACGTAATTCTATCTACTGAAAAAACAGGGCTAAACCCAAATAAAGACGTTATTCTATCCTTTGGATGTTTTGGGGTAGTAAATGATAGTGTTCTTATTGGAGATAATTTTGAAGTAGTTTTGTTACAGTACAAATTCCTTCATGACAACGGACTTTCTAACGAATTTATAGTAGAAAGCAAACTGAAAAAATTAGGAGAACCTGAAGCAATAGAATCTTTTCTGAAATATATTGGTAATGCCACGTTAGTGGGGTATCGAATAGATACTGATGTTGAAATAATCAATACAGCATTAGAAAAATTAGATTGTGGCCGATTAAAAAATGAACCTCTTGATCTTGAAATTATGCATCGAAGACTACATGATATCAATGATAAACAGTTTACTTTAGATGAATTATGTACACTGTACAAAGTTCCCATAAGTGACCGAAATTCAGCTTCCGAAGAAGCCTATAAAATGGGATTACTATTCTTAAAGTTAAAATCAAGATTAGGATTAAAATAAAAAAAGGGATTATCATATGATAATCCCTTTTTTTATTTTATTAATTAATCATTTATAATTTTCCTGCTTTGATCTCCTCAATCACTTCAGGATTCAATAAAGTGGTAGTATCTCCAAAATTAGAGAAATCACCTTCGGCTATTTTACGCAAAATTCTACGCATGATTTTTCCAGAACGTGTCTTTGGTAAACCTGAAACGAATTGGATTTTATCCAATTTGGCAATTGGTCCAATATGGTCTGAAATATGTTGGTTAATCTCTTTGCTCAAGTTATCTCTATCACGGTACTCCCCTGTTTCTTTCAAAATAACAAATCCGTACAACGCATTTCCTTTGATGTCGTGAGGGAAACCTACAATAGCTGACTCGGCTACTGCTGGGTGTTCGTTGATAGCATCTTCAATTGGTGCTGTTCCTAAATTGTGTCCAGAAACAATCACCACATCATCCACACGACCTGTAATTCGGTAATAACCTACTTCGTCACGTAACGCACCGTCTCCTGTAAAATATTTCCCAGGGAAAGCACTGAAATAGGTTTCTTTATAACGTTGGTGGTCACCCCAAATAGTTCTAGCAATACTAGGCCAAGGAAATTTAATGCACAAACTTCCAGTCACTTGATTGCCTTCTATTTCGTTGCGTTTTTCATCCATCAATACCGGTTGAATACCCGGTAATGGAAGTGAAGCATAGGTTGGTTTTGTGGGTGTTACAAAAGCTAAAGGCGAAATCATAATTCCACCTGTTTCGGTTTGCCACCACGTATCGACTACTGGACATCTTTTTCCACCCACGTGGTCGTTGTACCAGTGCCAAGCTTCTTCATTAATAGGCTCTCCTACTGATCCAATTACTTTTAATGATTGTAGAGGGTATTTTTGAACATATTCTATACTTTCTTTTGCCAAAGCACGAATAGCTGTTGGGGCAGTATAGAATTGAGTTACTTGGTGTTTTTCAATCACTTCCCAGAAACGACTGAAGTCTGGATACGAAGGAACTCCTTCAAAAATTACGGTAGTTGCACCGTTTAATAAAGGTCCGTATAGAATGTATGAGTGTCCTGTAATCCAACCAATATCGGCAGTACACCAGAAAATGTCATTTTCTTCGTAACTGAATACATTTTTGAAAGTATAGGCAGTATATACCATATATCCTGCTGTGGTGTGTACCATTCCTTTTGGTTTCCCTGTAGAACCTGAAGTATAAAGGATAAATAATGGATCTTCAGCATCCATGATTTCAGCGACGTTGGTGTTCATTGCGTCATCTAAAAGGGGTTGCAACCATTGGTCACGACCTTCTTTCATGTTGACATTGGTGTTGGTTCTTTTGGCAACCAATACTTTCTCAACAGAAGGGCATTTTTCTAATGCTTCATCAACAATGCCTTTTAAGTCAATGGCTTTGTTACCACGGTAACTTCCATCAGAGGTAATGACCATTTTACACTCACAATCATTGATTCTTGAAGCCACCGCAGAGGCAGAGAATCCTGCAAAAACTACAGAGTGAATGGCTCCAATTCTAGCGCAAGCTAATAATGAGATGGCTAATTCTGGAATCATTGGTAAATAAATACAAACACGATCTCCTTTTTTAATGCCTTGCTCTCGCAACACATTGGCCATTTTTGAGACTCGTTCGTACAATTCATTATACGAAATGTGTTGTGCAGCTTCCGATGGATCGTTTGGTTCAAAAATAATCGCCGTTTTATCTCCTCTTTTAGCCAAATGGCGGTCAATACAGTTCTTTACAATATTGACTTTAGCTTCAGTAAACCATTTAATTTCGGCTTCAGCCATATCAAAATCAACCACCTTATCCCATTGCTGGTACCAAGTAAAATTTTCTTCTGCTATTTTACCCCAAAATTTTCTAGGCTCGCGAATCGATTTATTATAGTGTTTGAAATACTGTTCAAAGTTGTCAATTTTATAGTAACTCATTTTCGTTTATTTTTTATAAAAGTATTAAATCTATTGTTATAGTTAAAATATTTTAATTTATAAATTGGCATAAATATTTTAACAATATTAAAAATAATTTTAATTGATTAACAATATGATTGATTTTTGCATGTTTTGTTTTTTTTACACAAAACTAAAAAAGCGAGACAGTAAATACTATCTCGCTTTTTACGAACAAAATTCAACAACAATTAATTGTTTCTTTTATGTTAGGAATTACATCACTTCACTTTTTTAAAGTGAAGTGAAAATAATCTGTACAAGTTATATCAATTAGCCAAATTGCTAACTAATTCAAAATTTGGGATTTATTATGATATAATTCGTATCACAGTTTACTAAGTTGTGTTGTAATTCCTGTTTTGTAGTTATGAGTTATTATACAATTTTTTTCATTGCAGTCATAGATTCTCTCAACCAAGCTCCCACTTCTTCTACTGGGTGATTACGAATACTATTATTTACTTCAATTAATTCTTTATTGTCCACACCATTACTTCCATTGTTAAATGGACGACCAATTAAATTAGATGGAGCATTCTTAACATACTCAGCGATTAATGGTTTACAAGCATGGTCAAATAAATAACATCCGTACTCCGCTGTATCTGAAATTACACGGTTCATTTCAAACAATTTCTTTCTTGCAATAGTGTTAGCAATAAGCGGTGTTTCGTGTAATGATTCGTAATAAGCCGATTCTTCAATAATTCCAGAGTCAGTCATTGCTTCAAAAGCTAATTCAACTCCGGCTTTTACCATTGCAACCATCAATACTCCATTGTCGTAATATTCTTGCTCCGAGATTTCAAAATTACCTGCAGGAGTTTTTTCAAAGTTAGTTTCTGCAGTTGCAGCTCTCCATGTTAATAAGTTTTTATCATCATTTGCCCAATCTTCCATCATAGTTTTTGAGAAATGTCCAGAAATGATATCATCCATATGTTTTTGAAACAACGGACGCATAATGTCTTTTAATTCTTCAGCAGTATTAAAAGCAGCAATTTTTGCTGGATTTGACAAACGATCCATCATGTTGGTGATACCTCCGTGTTTTAATCCTTCTGTGATAGTTTCCCATCCGTATTGAATTAATTTAGAAGCATATCCCGCATCTACACCTTCAGTCACCATTTTGTCAAAACACAAGATAGAACCTGTTTGCAACAAACCACAAAGTATAGTTTGTTCTCCCATTAAATCGGATTTTACTTCTGCTACAAAAGAAGAACGTAAAACTCCTGCTCTGTGTCCACCAGTTGCTACTGCATAGGCTTTAGCTTGTGCCAAACCTACTCCATTTGGATCATTTTCTGGGTGAACCGCAATAAGAGTTGGAACTCCAAATCCTCTTTTGTACTCTTCGCGAACTTCAGATCCTGGACATTTTGGAGCACACATAATTACGGTTAAGTCTTTACGAATTTGCATTCCTTCCTCTACAATATTAAAACCGTGAGAATACGCTAAAGTTGCTCCTTGTTTCATCAGAGGCATAATTGCAGTTACAACTGCAGTATGTTGTTTGTCTGGTGTAAGGTTACAAACTAAATCCGCTGTTGGGATTAGTTCTTCATATGTTCCCACTTTAAAACCATTATCCGTTGCATTTTGGAAAGATGCTCTTTTTTCTGAGATTGCTTCAGCTCGTAACGCGTAAGAAATATCTAAACCTGAATCTCTCATATTTAAACCTTGGTTCAAACCTTGAGCACCACATCCTACGATTACTATTTTTTTACCAGCTAAGGCTTGAATACCTTCTGCGAATTCTGATTGATCCATGAATTCACACACTCCTAATTGCTCTAATTGTAATCTTAGCGGTAATGAATTGAAATAATTTGCCATTTTTAAGTATTTAATTTATGATTTTAATTCTTCTAATAAACTGGTAACTTCCATTTTTTCTTTGGAAACCGAAATTCTTCCTGAACGCACAAATTGCATGATTCCGAAAGGTTTTAATTTTGCATGTAATTCATCAATTTCTGAACGACGTCCTGATTTTGATATCACAAAAAAATCTCTCGAAACGGTAACCATTTCAGAATGACTTTCTTTAATAATATTTTGAATTTGTCTTTCATCAAACAATAAATTCGAATTGATTTTGAAAATCGCACTTTCTAAGAAAATAGTTTCTTCATCAATGTGATAAAACGCTTTGATTACTTCAATTTGTTTTTCGATTTGACCTACAATATTTTGTACCCATTTTTCAGTTGTATTTACTACAATTACAAATCGAGATACATTTTCGATTTCCGATTCGGATACGTTTAAACTTAAAATATTGATATGTCGTTTCAAGAATATCACAGATATTCTGTTTAATAGACCTACGTTATTTTCTGAATATACAGAAATGGTGAATGTTTTATTTTCCATAGTATTAGCTTAATCGAATATCAGAAACTGAAGCTCCTGTTGGAATCATTGGAAATACGTTATTTTCTTTTTCTACCAATACTTCTAAGAAATAGGATTCTTTAGAAGCCATCATTTCGGCAACTGCTGCGTCCAAATCTTCACGTTTTGTTACTTTCTTTGCCTTAATATAATAGCCTTCGGCTATAGCAATAAAATTAGGATTAATCATTTCGGTCGAAGCATAACGTTTGTCAAAAAACAATTGTTGCCATTGACGCACCATTCCTAAAAATTCGTTGTTTAATACTACAATCTTCACTGGAACTTGTGTTTGAAAAATAGTTCCTAATTCCTGAATTGTCATTTGGAAACCTCCATCACCAATAATAGCAACTACCTCACGATCTGGTCTTCCCATTTTGGCACCAATAGCAGCAGGTAAAGCAAATCCCATTGTTCCTAAACCTCCAGAGGTAATATTACTTTTAGTCAAATTGAATTTTGAATAACGACAGGTAAACATTTGATGTTGTCCCACGTCTGAAACCATAATGGCATCTCCTTTCGAGTGTTTGTTAATCATTTCAATAGCTTCTCCCATTGAGATTCCTTCTTTGTTTGGTTTCAACTCCTCACTAATGACAGCATCCAATTCAATTTCGTATTTTTCTTTGAATTCATTATGCCAAGATTCGTGTGTCTTACTATCTACAAGAGGTAATAATGCAGCTAAAGTTTCTTTAACATCCCCTAATACAGCTACATCTGTTTTTACATTTTTATCTACTTCAGCAGGATCAATTTCAAAGTGAATTATCTTAGCTTGTTTTGCATAAGTATCTAAATTTCCAGTAACACGGTCGTCAAAACGCATTCCTAATGCAATTAAAACATCACACTCATTCGTTAATACATTTGGAGCATAATTTCCGTGCATCCCAACCATACCTACATTTAAGGGATGATCTGTTGGCAATGCTGATAGGCCTAAAATCGTCCAAGCTGCTGGAATTCCTGTTTTTTCGATAATTGCCTTTAATTCTGCTTCTGCTTCGCCAAGAATAATTCCTTGACCAAATACAATCATTGGTTTTTTTGCGCCATTAATTATTGCTGCTGCGGCTTTAACTTGCTCAATCTTTAAGGTTGGCTTTGGAATGTAACTTCTAATACCAGTACATTTTTTATAACTGAAATCCAATTCATCAAATTGCGCATTTTTAGTAATATCAATTAATACTGGACCTGGACGACCTGATTTTGCGATATAAAATGCTTTTGCGATAACTTCTGGGATTTCATGAGCTTCCGTAATTTGGTAATTCCATTTGGTTACTGGAGTCGAAATACTAATAATATCTGTTTCTTGGAATGCATCTGAACCCAACAAATGTTTTCCTACTTGTCCAGTTATACATACTAAAGGTGTAGAATCAATTTGCGCATCCGCAATTCCAGTAACTAAATTGGTAGCCCCTGGTCCTGAAGTTGCAATAGCTACTCCCACTTTACCAGTAGCTCTAGCAAATCCTTGAGCAGCATGGGTTGCGCCTTGCTCATGGCGTACCAAAACATGATGTAATTCTTCTCTGAATTTATATAATTCGTCATAAACTGGCATAATAGCACCGCCTGGGTAACCATAAACCAAGTTTACTCCTTCTTCTAATAAGCATCTAATAACGGCTTCTGCACCTGATATTCTCATTTTGTTTTCTATTATATTATTTAAATAGCTCAGGATTAATTTATTTATCAGTTACGCAACCTGTTGAGGCGCTTGAAACTGCTCTTGCATATTTTAGCAATACCCCTTGTGATACTTTCAATGGCGGTTGTACCCAATTGGCTTTTCTTTTAGCCATTTCTTCGTCAGAAATTTTCAAATCAATTGTGTTTTTGACCGCATCAATTGTTATTACATCTCCGTTTTGAATTAAAGCAATAGCTCCACCTTCATGAGCTTCAGGAGTTACGTGACCCACAACAAAACCGTGAGAACCTCCCGAGAAACGGCCGTCAGTGATTAAAGCTACACTGCTTCCTAATCCCGCCCCCATAATCGCTGAAGTTGGTTTTAACATCTCTGGCATTCCAGGACCTCCTTTTGGACCACAATAGCGAATAACAACTACATTTCCAGGCTGTACTTCACCACCTTTTATGCCTTTAATTGCATCGTATTCATTTTCATATACAATAGCAGTACCTTCAAAAAATTCTCCTTCTTTACCACTAATTTTTGCTACACAACCTTCAGTTGCAATATTTCCGTATAGAATTTGAATATTTCCTGTAGGTTTTAATGCTTTTTGAATTTCGTACACTACCTCTTGTCCATCATTCAAATCAGGAACGGATGCCAAGTTTTCGGCTAACGTTTTTCCTGTTACAGTTAAACAATCGCCGTGTAGGAAACCTTCTTTTAATAAATATTTCATTACGGCAGGAACACCACCGACATCATGTAAATCTTCCATCAAGTATTTTCCGCTAGGTTTTAAGTCAGCCAACAAAGGTGTTCTGTCACTAATATCTTGGAAATCTTTCAATGTCAATTCAATTCCAACTGAATGTGCAATAGCAATTAAGTGCATTACTGCATTGGTAGAACCGCCTAAAACTGCGACCATCGTAATGGCATTTTCAAATGCTTTACGAGTCATAATGTCTCTAGGTTTAATGTCTTTTTCTAATAAAATTCTAATGGCTTTCCCAGCATCAATACATTCTTGTTTTTTTTCTGGACTTAACGCCGGATTAGAAGAACTATAAGGCAAACTCATTCCTAATGCTTCAATAGCTGATGACATTGTATTAGCAGTGTACATTCCACCACAAGCACCTGCCCCTGGACATGCATTTTGAATCACTCCTTTAAAATCTTCTGGGGTAATCGTATTGTTGAATTTCTTCCCTAATGCTTCAAAAGCAGAAACGATATTCAACGATTCTCCTTTCCACTTTCCAGGATGAATGGATCCTCCATACACCATTATTGATGGACGATTTACTCTACCCATAGCCATTACAGAACCGGGCATATTTTTATCACAACCAGGTACTGCAATCATGGCATCATACCATTGCGCTCCCATAACCGCTTCAATAGAATCGGCAATAATATCTCTAGATACTAATGAAAAACGCATTCCGTCATTTCCATTAGAAATACCGTCACTTACTCCAATGGTATTAAAAATCAATCCGACTAAATCAGCATCCCAAACTCCATTTTTGATTTCCTTAGCTAAATCATTCAAGTGCATGTTACAGGTATTTCCATCATACCCCATGCTCACAATTCCAACCTGTGCTTTTTTAAGATCTTCTTCAGTTAATCCAATTCCATACAACATGGCTTGAGAAGCGGGTTGTGTTTCGTCTTGCGTGATTATCTTGCTATATTTATTTAATTCCATCGTTTTTATTCTTATTTTTTTGGAAGTTCAAATTTTGTGAACCTCTCTTTATATTTATAATTATACTATTGTTGATTGCCCTAATTGAACAAAATCTTTTTTGAAATACAAATCTCCTTCATTTAGGATATAGTTAGAAATAAAATCCCCTACTTCATTAGTTCCAAATTGAGAATCTACTTTCAAATCGACGGTCACGACATTGCTTACTATTGCTTTCTCCACCGCAGCAATTACTTTTTTTGATTCGGTGACCAAACCAAAATGTTCTAATAATAAGGCCACAGAAAGTATTGACGCAATTGGATTAGCTATATTTTTTCCACGTGCTTCCGTATAACAACCATGAATTGGCTCAAATAAAGAGTACTTTTCTCCTATTGAAGCTGACGACATCAATCCGATAGAACCCGAAATTACACTAGCTTCATCTGACAAAATATCTCCAAATAAATTATCGGTCAATAAGATATCAAATTGTCTAGGATTGACAATAATTTGCATCGAAGCATTGTCTATATACAAAAACTCTAAAGTAACATCAGGGTATTCTTTGGCAACTTCAGTAACCACTCTTCTCCATAATCTTGAGGTTTCTAAAACATTGGCTTTGTCTACCAAAGTTACTTTTTTACGTCGGTTTTGTGCTGCTTTGAAAGCCAAATGCGAAATCTTTACAATTTCTTCTTCGTTATATTCACACAAATCAGAAGCATACGTTCCTTCTTCATTCGTATGTTTTTCTCCAAAGTACATTCCGCCATTTAGTTCTCTATATACCACAAAATCAGTACCTTGAAGTACTTCTTTTTTAATAGGTGATGAATTCATCAACTTTGGATATGCTTTAATAGGTCGAATATTAGCAAACAAACCTAACTCTTTACGTAATTTAAGTAATCCTTGCTCCGGTCTTATCTTTGCTGAAGGATCATTATCGTATTTAGAATCACCAATAGCGCCAAACAGAATGGAATCCGTATTTCTACATAAATTCAACGTTTGTTCTGGAAGTGGTTTTCCTGTTTTTTCGATAGCAATCGCACCAATGTAAGCATCCTCAAAAACAAACTCGTGATTGTACACCACACCAATAGCATGCAATGCTTTTTTAGCTTGCAAAGTAACCTCTGGACCTATTCCGTCACCTGAAAGTACTGCTATTTTTAAATTCATTTTTTTACTCTTTAAGGATTAAGCTTGTAAACAGTTGCTTGCTTCTACAATTTGATGAATATCTTCATCTACAACTTCTTTCTTAATATCGGCAAACTTCAAGAATTCAGCATAGGCGATATCCAATTGTAACTTAGTCAACTCATACCCGACTTTTTTAGCACGATACGCCAAAGCAGCTCTACCACTTCTAGCTGTAAGTATAATTGATGATTCATTAACTCCTACCTCTAAAGGATCTATAATCTCGTAAGTCGCTCTATTTTTGATTACACCGTCTTGATGAATACCGGAGCTGTGTGCAAAAGCATTTGAACCAACAATTGCTTTATTAGGCTGTACTATCATTCCCATGCTGTCAGAAACCAAACGACTCATTTCGTTCAATTGTTTAGCATTGACATCAGTATACAAATTTAAATACGGATGTTGTTTGAAGATCATTACAACTTCTTCCAAAGCAGTATTTCCTGCTCTTTCTCCAATACCATTAATAGTACATTCAATTTGACGAGCTCCGTTAATGGCTCCCGCAATTGAATTGGCAGTGGCCATTCCCAAATCATTATGACAGTGACACGAAATAGTCACATTATCAATTCCTTTTACGTTTTCTTTAAGATATTTAATTTTTGCTCCGTACTCATCTGGTAAACAATATCCAGTAGTATCAGGGATATTAAGTACCGTAGCTCCTGATCTGATTACTTCTTCACAAACTTGCGCTAAGAATGCATTATCCGTTCTACCCGCATCTTCAGCATAGAATTCTACATCTTCTACATACGATTTTGCGTGAGCAACAGCCGCTTTAGCTCTTGCAATGATGTCTTCTTTTGTTGTATTTAATTTATGAATAATATGCGATTCTGAAGTACCAATACCTGTGTGAATGCGGGGTTTTTTAGCATGTTGAAGTGCTTGAGCAGCAACATCAATATCATTCTTAACAGCTCTGGTTAACCCACAAACCGAAGCGTTTTTTACAATCTTACTAATTTCTGAAACAGATAAAAAATCTCCAGGACTTGAGACGGGAAATCCCGCTTCGATAATATCAACACCCATTTCGTCTAATCGACTGGCAATAATTAACTTTTGAGCAGTATCTAACTTGCATCCTGGGACCTGTTCGCCGTCTCTTAAGGTGGTGTCAAAAATTTGAACTTTATCTTTATTCATTTTCATTTATTTAATGTAATTTCACATCTTGAAACAAAATTAGATTTTAATCGTTCACAACAAAAATCATTTTACTAAAATATACTGCTTATAAAGCCTTTAATTGCTATATAATCAACTGAATTTCAATATTTTAAATCTTTGCATTTTACAATGGCTAACCATCAAAAAGATTTCTTATTTGTATTAATTAAATCGCTTTCAAAGTCTGAAAAACGCCAATTCAAGATTTTTGCAAGCCGATTAGAGACCAGTTCCAATACAAAATTCATTGAATTGTTCAATATTTTGGACAAATCCGAAGTCTATGACGAGAAACTTATTTTGAAAAGTGGTAGTATTAAAAAAGTACAATTATCCAATCTAAAATCCTATTTGTATAAACAAATTTTGGTAAGTATTCGATTGAATATACCGAGTCAGAATATTCGATACCAACTGCGTGAACAAATAGATTTTGCTACTATTTTATACAATAAAGGATTGTACAAACAGAGTTTGAAAATTTTGGATAAAACCAAACAACAAGCCTTAGAAAACGACGAAAAACACATGGCGTATGAAATTGTAGAATTCGAAAAACTAATCGAGTCACAATACATTACCCGAAGTATTCAAGGTCGTGCCGATGAATTGGCGGTACAAGCCAAAGAGTTGAACTATCGCAACACTATTTCGAGTAAATTATCCAATCTGTCACTTCAGTTGTATGGCATTATGCTTAAAACTGGTTATGTAAAAAGCGACGAAGAATACCAACAAATCGATGATTATTTCAATAAACACATTGCTAAATTTGATGAGGATAAATTCGGATTTCGAGAGAAATATTGGTATTACAATGCTAATCTTTGGCGAAGTTTCTTAGTTCAGGATTTTTTGTCTTGTTACAAATTTGCTCATAAATGGGTGACTCTTTTCTATGATAATCCCAATATGATTTATCTCAATCCGGTGTTTTTCTTAAAGGGAAACCATTATTTATTGGAATCCTTGTTTATGTTGAAATACAAAACCAATTTCAAAAAATACTTAGTTCAACTAGAAGAAACCATTAACGACCCTAAATTTCCAGTCAACGATAATATCGCTTCTTTATCTTTTCTGTATTTATACAACAACAAATTAAATTTTCACATTCTTGAAGGTAGTTTTGCCGAAAGCGAATACTTGATTCCTGAAGTTTTATATAAAATGAATCAGCATAGTGAACATTTAGACGAACATCACGAAATGCTGTTTTATTATAAAATTGCTTGTATTTATTTTGGAAACGAAAAATACAATGAATCGCTCTTCTATTTGGAGAAAATCATCAATAATAAAAATCTTACTATGCGTGAAGATTTAATGTGTTTTTCGCGTTTGTTGTACTTGATATTACACTATGAATTAGGTAATGATTATTACTTGGAGAATCAGTTGAGGAGCACATATAAATTCATGCTGAAAATGAATACTTACATGAAGTTCAAAAAGAAATTATTCGCTTCTTAAAAAACCTAAATTCAATCTACCCAGGAGATATTAAAAAAGAATTTATCAAGATGAAAGAGCGCTTTGTTGAGTTAGAGAAAAACACCTACGAAAAACGTGCTTTCTTGTATCTTGACATTATTTCATGGTTAGAAAGTAAAATCGAAAATCGAAAAATTGGTGATATTATTCGTGAAAAAGCCCAATTAAGTAATCGATAAACCAACTTTTTTCTTCAATTAAAAATATTACTTACATTTGTGAGAAGCGTTTGCGCTTTTTAAGATATTAAATACATACAATATGCAAAACATTCCTAGTGTTGACTTGCGTGATTTCCTGTCGGATGACCCGACACGTAAACAAAAATTTGTAAATGAAATCGGAAAAGCCTACGAAGATATTGGCTTCGTAGCATTAAAAGGACATTTTTTAGATGACCAATTAGTAGAAAATTTGTATAGTGAAGTTCGAAATTTCTTTTCGTTGCCACTAGAAACCAAATTACAGTATGAAATTCCAGGAATTGGCGGACAACGCGGTTATGTTTCTTTTGGAAAAGAACATGCTAAAGGACGCTCTGCTGGAGATTTAAAAGAGTTTTGGCACTTTGGTCAATACGTGAGTGACAATTCAAAATACGCTAACGAATATCCTAAAAACGTTACAGTTAACGAATTGGCTAATTTCAATTCAACAGGAAAAGAAGCGTACCAAATGCTTGAAAAAACAGGAGTGTATGTTTTAAGAGCTTTGGCTTTACACATTGGTTTGGACGAATTCTATTTTGACAATTTCATCAAAGACGGAAACAGTATTTTACGACCAATTCACTACCCGCCTATTACTGACGAACCTAAAGATGGAGCAGTTCGTGCTGCTGCTCATGGTGATATCAACTTGATTACGCTATTAATGGGCGCTCAAGGAAAAGGCTTACAAGTCCAAAATCATAATGGTGATTGGATTGATGCCATGGCGCAACCTGATGAATTAATGATTAATGTCGGTGATATGTTATCCAGACACACTAACAATAAATTAAAATCAACTATTCATCAAGTGGTAAACCCACCTAGAGAATTATGGGGAACGTCTCGTTATTCGATTCCTTTCTTCATGCATCCTGTTAGCGATATGCCACTGAATTGTTTGGAACAATGCATTGATGCTACACACCCAAAACAGTTTGAGGACATTACTGCTGGAGAATACCTGAATGAACGATTAGTGGAATTAGGATTGATTAAAAAATAATTAACAATTTATAATTGATTAATTGACAATTAAATGGACTTACAAGAACAATTAAAAAACCTATTCCCTGATCACCAAATTTCAAATGAGCCTGAAGCGGTTGCCGAAAACGAACATGAATTATACGTTCAATCGGAGCCTATGATTTGTAAGTTCGAAAAACGGAAAGGAAAACCCACCACTATAATTGCAGGATATGAAGGTGCTGACGAAGATTTCAAAATTTTAGCTAAAGAGATAAAAAGCAAACTCGCTGTGGGTGGAACGTTCAAAGACGGAGAAATTATCATTCAAGGTGACTATCGCGATAGAATTATGAAAATGCTACAAGAAAAAGGTTTTAAAACCAAACGCGTAGGTGGATAAATTCGATATACGAAGTACGATATTGGATTTACGAAGTTAAATTTTATACCTAAAATAAACATGATAAAATCATCAGAATTGATATTAAATCCAGACGGAAATGTGTATCACTTGAATCTGAAACCCGAAAATATTGCCCACGATATTATTTTTGTTGGTGATCCTGATCGTGTGGGAAAAATCACGCAATTCTTTGATAGTATCGAGTTTTCAATTCAAAAAAGAGAATTCAAAACTCAAACAGGGATTTATAAAGGTAAACGATTAACGGTACTTTCTACCGGAATTGGCCCGGATAATATTGACATTGTCTTGAACGAATTAGACGCCTTGGTGAATATTGATTTGAACACGCGTCAGCCTAAAGAACAATTAACTTCTTTGAATATTATTCGCATTGGAACCTCAGGCTCCATTCAAGCGGATATTCCTGTGGATAGCTTTGTGTTGTCTCAATTCGGAATTGGTTTAGACAATATGTTGCGATCCTATATAGTCGATGCCGTAACGCATACTGATATGGAAGACGCTTTTATGACTCACACCCAATGGGATGTGCGCAAAGGGCGACCTTATGCGATTGCTTGTTCTGAAACCTTGGAAAAAAGAATAGAAAGCAACCAAATGCACAAAGGAATCACATGCACTATTGGTGGGTTTTACGGTCCTCAAGGACGTGTATTGCGTTTACCTATTCAAGATAGTGATTTGAATTCCAAAATGGACAACTTTGAGTTTAAAGGCAACCGAATTACCAATCTCGAAATGGAAACGACTGCTATATACGGACTTTCGGCCTTGTTAGGACATAATGCATTGTCCTTGAATGCTATTATTGCCAATAGAGCTAGTGGTACTTTCAGCGAAGACCCTACCAAAGCGGTTGATGAATTGATTGCTTATACCTTAGATAAACTAGCTCAATAAACCGTTTATGACTTCTTTAAAGATTGTTGGCGTTCCGGAACATTTCAATTTGCCTTGGCATATTTGCCTTGAGAAAGGCGAATTTAAAAAAGAAAACATCGATTTGCAATGGACTGATGTCCCTGAAGGAACGGGTAAAATGTGCCAAATGCTTCGCGATGGAAGTGCTGATATTGCAGTGATTTTAACCGAAGGCATCCTCAAGGATATTGTTAATGGAAATCCGTCTAAAATAGTTCAAGTATATGTAAAATCGTCATTAATATGGGGGATTCACGTGGCGGCTCAATCCAATTACCAAACGCTGGCTGATTTAGAAAATACCAAAGTAGCCATTTCACGCCTAGGTTCAGGCTCGCAATTGATGGCCTATGTCAATGCCAAAAACCAAGGTTGGAACACTAACGAATTACAATTTGAAATTGTCAACACCATTGATGGCGCAGTAACTGCTTTGACCGAGGGTACGGCTGATTATTTTATGTGGGAACATTTTATGACGAAACCACTAGTGGATAACGGGATTTTTAGACGCCTAGCCGACAGCCCTACTCCTTGGCCATGCTTTGTGATTGCCGTTCGCGAAGAAATCCTAGCTACACAGCCCGAAGCCATTGCAACACTTCTTGATATTATTAATGCCAAAACACGAGATTTTAAAGCCATACCCAACATTTCAGACCGTTTAGCCACTACCTACCATCAAAAAATAGAAGACATTAACGAATGGTTAACCTTAACCGAATGGTCTCAAGAAAAAATAGATTTAGCTTTGCTGGATCAAATTCAAAAGCAATTGTTAGAGTTACACATTATTGATACGATCCTTCCTGCAGCACGGTTGGTATAAATTAAATGTACCTTTTTTTAGGAGCACTCACTTCATCTTCTTAACCCGTGCTGTCCCGCTATCCGCGCTACACGGTAGCTTGCTACTATCGGGGCTAGACTACTCGTTTATTTTTCAGCACAAAAAATGCAACCATAGTTGCTCTTTTAAATTGTTTTAATTAATTTTTATTTGTCTAGACAAAATCCTCACGCTGCGCAAAGTCTCCTGACTTTGAACTAACTAAAATCAAACTTACTAATAAATTAAATACAGAGCATAAAAAAAACTCCATCATTGCTGATGGAGTTTTTGGTTTTGAAACAATTTTCTTATTTCCAACCACCGCCTAAGTCTCTGTAAACATATACTGAGGCGTTAATTAGCTCTTTTTGGGTATCTACCAATTCTAATTTTGCTTCTAAAGCATCTCGTTGGGTCATCAACACTTCAAAATAATCTGCTCGTGCTGATTTGAACAAATCATTAGAAACCGAAATAGAACGGTCCAAAGCTCCTACTCGTTGGGTTTTCAAACTGAAGCTTTTTTGTAAATTATCCACTTTAGATAATTGATTAACTACTTCTAGATAGGCATTTAAAATCGTTTTCTCATAATTGTACAAGGCTTGGAGTTGGCGTGAGTTGGCACTTTTAAACTCAGCTTTAATCGCATTTCTATTGATTAAAGGAGCTGCTACATCTCCTACTAGAGAATACAATAAGGATTCGGGTGTTTTAAACAAATACGACGATTTGAACGCATTCCATCCTACTGAAGCCGAAATATCTAAGGAAGGATAAAACTCCGCTCTAGCCACTTTTACATCTAATTTGGCGGCTTCTAATTCCAACTCGGCTTGTTTAATATCCGGACGATTCGCTAACAATTGCGACGGAATTCCTGCTTTCAATTGTGAAGGCAAAGCGCTTACTAAACTTGTTTTATCTCTTTTAATTTCCTGTGGATAACGGGCCAATAAAAAGTTGATTTTATTCTCTGTTTCTTTAATTTTTTGAAGAATATCAAACTCCATACTGCTTGAAGTCAACACTTCGGCTTCAAATTTCTGAACGGCTAATTCGGTTGCACGTGCTGCTTCTTTTTGAATTTTTACAATTTCCAAAGCATTCTTTTGAATTGCAATACTTTGTTTCACAATCTCCAATTGGTTATCGTAAGCCAACAGCTCATAATACGAGCTCGCTATTTCAGCAATCAAATTAGTAATCACAAAGTTTTTTCCTTCAACTGTAGCCAAATAACGGCTAATGGCTGCTTTTTTGCTATTGCGTAATTTTTTCCAAATATCCACTTCCCAATGGGCATAAGCCGCCAGTTTATAATCTTGTAAAGCTTCAGGAAATTCTTGTCCCGGAGTAATTTCGGTAGAAGCGTCACCCGCACCTTGACTAGTGTATCGTCCTACTTTCTCTACTCCTGCTCCAGCACCTATGCCTACTGTGGGTAGCAAAGCGCCTTTACGCACTCGAATATCGTTCTTAGCAATTTCAATTTCTTGTAACGTAATGGCTAATTCTTGGTTGTTTTGTAAAGCAACCTCAATTAAATCCACTAGGTTTTTATCCTTAAAAAAATTGTGCCATTGTACAGTAGCTAACGTTGCTGTATCTTTTGAAGAAGCAAACGCTTCTGGAAGTGCAGCAGTTGAATTTACCGACTTAATATCGGGTGCTTTACAGCTAATTACCGCCAGACATAAGCCTAGCAGAATAGCATATTGAGTTATTTTTAATTTAATCATTGCTATTAATTTCTTCAGTTAAAGGATTTTCGTCTTCGTTTTTAATGAATTTCACTTTTTCGGACATCTTTCCGAAAATGTAATACAATCCGGGAATAATCAATACTCCACAAACTGTTCCTATCAACATTCCACCAGCTGCTGCAGAGCCTAATGTCCTATTTCCAATTTTCCCTGGATCAGAAGCCAAAGCGAGAGGTATCAAACCTGCAATAAAAGCAAAAGAAGTCATCAAAATAGGTCGGAAACGAACTTTGGCACCTTCCATAGCTGCATCAATAATTGAGGCTCCTTGACTATGCTTTTGAGCAGCAAACTCTACAATCAAAACAGCGTTTTTACCTAATAAACCAATAAGCATTACAAAAGCAACTTGTGCATAAATATTATTGGCTAAACCAAATAATTTTAAAAACAAGAAAGCACCAAATATACCTGCAGGTAAAGACAAAATGATTACCAATGGCAAAATAAAGCTTTCGTATTGCGCAGCAAGAACTAAATAGACAAATCCAAGACAGATTAAGAATATATACAGCGCTTCGTTTCCTCTAGCTACTTCATCTGCAGAAATACCCGCCCAATCAATTCCAAAACCTCTTGGTAGCGTTTCTTCGGCTACTTTTTTAACCACTTCAATAGCAGTACCACTACTGAACCCTATTGCAGGAGCACCACTAATTTCAGCAGCATTATACATATTATGTCGTGTAATTTCCGATAATCCATATACTTTTCTCATAGTCATAAAAGCCGAAAAAGGTACCATTTCATCTCGGTCATTTTTAACATATAATTTCAATATATCCTCAGGTAGAGCTCTGTATTCAGGAGCCGCTTGGACTATAACTTTATATTGTCTATCGTATTTAATAAAATTAGTCTCATAATTACTCCCTACTAATGTGGATAACGTATTCATAGCATTTTCAATACTTACCCCTTTTTGCTGTGCTAAATCGTTATCAATATCAAGAATGTATTGAGGAAAACTGGCACTGTAAAAAGTAAATACCGAAGTAAGTTCTGGGCGTTTTTTTAAGGCAGCCACAAATTCTTTACTTACCGTTTCCATTTTTTTATAATCTCCAGAGCCTGATTTATCTAACAATCGCAATTCAAAACCACCTGCGGCACCATAACCCGGAACGGCTGGAGGCTGGAAAAATTCAATGGTAGCGCCAGGAATGTCTTTAGCTTGTTCTTCTAACTCTTTTATGATTTCTTCCACATTTTTATCTCTTTCATGCCAATCCTTTAAATTAATCAAACAAGTTCCCGTATTAGCACCCGTTCCTTCAGTTAATATTTCGTATCCTGCCAAAGCAGAAACAGATTGTACCCCTTCTATTCTTTCTGCTACTTTTTGCAATTTTTCGGCTACTTCATTTGTTCGTTCCAATGATGAACCTGGTGGAGTTTGAATAATTGCATAGAACATTCCTTGATCTTCTCCTGGAATGAATCCAGAAGGTAAACTATTATTGATGAAAAATATTCCTACACAAAAGGCGACTAATATTCCTATCGAAATTGTCCTTCTATTTATAAATAAGGCTAGTATTTTTTGATAGTTAGTCGTTAAATTATTGAATCGATAATTAAATTCATCTAAAAATCGATTTACTAAATTCGTTGGGCGAACAACTCCGTGATTATTTTTAAGCATTATAGCACACAAAGCAGGTGTTAATGTTAAAGCGACAATTCCCGAAAGTATAATAGCCGTTGCCATTGTGATTGAAAATTGACGGTAAAATATCCCAACAGGCCCCGACATAAATGCTACAGGAATAAAAACTGCTGCCATTAAGAAAGTGATTGCTATAATAGCCCCTCCAATTTCCGACATCGCTTTTTTAGTCGCTTTCCTAGCAGAGAGATGTTCTTCTTCCATTTTAGCATGGACTGCTTCAATAACCACAATAGCATCATCTACAACAACCCCGATCGCTAGTACTAAGGCAAAGAGTGTAATCAAGTTAATGGTTATTCCAAATAATTGCATAAAGGCAAAGGTTCCAATTAATGACACTGGAACAGCTATTGCTGGAATTAATGTAGAACGCCAATCGCCAAGAAATAGAAATACAACTAATCCAACCAAAATAAAAGCTTCAACCAAGGTATGAATAACTTTATCTATAGAAGCATCTAAAAATTTAGAAACATCATAACTGATTTCATAATCCATTCCTTTAGGAAACGATTTTTTTAATTCCTCTAATTTTACTTTAACATCTTTGATAACTTGGCTAGCATTACTACCATACGATTGTTTTATAGAGATGGCCGCTGAAGGTTTACCGTCTATACTAGAATAAATATCATACATAGAACTTCCAAACTCAATATCGGCAACATCTTTTAATCGAAGTAATTCTCCATCAGGGTTAGCTCTAACTACAATATTGCCATATCCTTCTTTTGTAGTATACCTTCCTTTGTATTTTAATACGTATTCAAAGGCTTGTGATCGTTTACCAGAACTTTCTCCTGTTTTACCAGGCGAAGCTTCTAAACTCTGATTACTCAAAGACTCCATGATTTCATCGGCCGATATCTTATAGGCTAACATTCGATCTGGTTTTAACCAAATTCGCATTGCATAATCTCGGTTTCCTAAAATATCTGCAAATCCAACACCATTAACACGTTTTAAATCAGACAAGATGTTAATGTCTGCGTAATTATATAAGAATTTCTGATCAGTGCTTTTATCGTTACTAAATAAATTGACATATAAAAGCATATTAGGTTCTTCACGGGTAATTTTCAGACCTTCCCTAACAACTAATGGAGGTAGTTTGTTAATCACAGAAGCAACCCTATTTTGAATATTAATCGCTGCTTGATTAGGATCTGTTCCTAAATTAAATACCACTTGAACAGAAGCTTCCCCATCATTTCCTGCATCAGATGTGATGTATTTCATACCAGGAACTCCATTAATAGCTCTTTCTAATGGAATAACTACCGCTTTTACCATTAATTCTCCATTAGCTCCAGGATATGCCGCAGTAATATTTACTTTTGGAGGCGATATAGATGGGAATTGAGTTACGGGTAATCCAGTTATTGCTAGTACTCCCAAAAAAATAATAACAAGGGATATTACTATTGACAATACAGGTCTTTGTATAAATTTATTAAACATGAATTTCGTATTTTAATAGTTAATCTATTCTGCTTTCAACTTCAAATGAGCAAGAACGTCCAACGGTTTTTGATACACATAATTTATTTTATCACCATCATTTACTTTTTGAACACCTTCTAGCAAAATTTTATCAGATTCTTCAATACCACTTTGTATCACATAAAGGTCTGGTAATTCGCCTTTAATTTTGATTTCTATCGATTTTGCAACCTTGTTTTTATCGACAACAAAAACATATTTTTTATCCTGAATTTCGTAGGTTGCTTTTTGAGGAATAATTAATGTGTTTTTAACCGGAACTGTCATTACTACTTTGCCTGTTTGACCATTTCGCAATAATTTTTCAGAATTAGGGAAGCTAGCCCTAAAAGCAATATTTCCTGTTTCATTATCAAATTCACTTTCTATCACTTCTATTTTACCTTTATGCTTAAAAATTTCATTATTTGCTAAACGCAAATTAATTGTAGAACTACCTCGAGTATTTTTATTGGTTTCATATTCCAAATATTCAGGTTCAGACACATTGAAGTAGGCGTACATTTTACTATTATCAGAAAGGCTTGTCAATAATTCACCTTCATCAATTAGACTCCCTAATTTTTTAGGAATACGATCAATTGTTCCAGAGAAAGGAGCCCTAATCTCAGTAAAAGACAAATGTAACTTTGCTAAGGCTACCTCTGCTCTAGCTTGCTCTAATTTAGCTTGTGCCATGGCTTGTTCATTTTTAGACACTACATTTTTATCTGCCAAAGTTTTGGCATTTTGCAATTCTATTTCGGCAGCTTTAGCTTCAGATTGCGCTTTTAATAATTCCGCTTCATAAATTTTTGGCATGATTCTGAATAACAACTGACCTGTTTGTACAAATTGTCCTTCATCAACATAAATATTTTGTAAAAATCCTTTTTCTTGAGCTCTCAGTTCGATATTTCTAATCGAACGTATTTGAGTAACATACTCCTTAGTAAACGAAGTATCAATTCGTACAGGATTAGTTACAGTGTACTTTTCATCTTCTTCTCGTGTTTCTTTTTTTTGGTTGCAACTTAAATTGCATAATAAGGCTGTAAAGCCAATGAATAGGACTATTCTCTTCATGGGTAAAATAAAAATTAAATGTTTTTAAATGTAAAAAGACAGACTCTTAAAACGAGGAAACCCAATATTTACTGGGCGATTTAGGGTATCTAATGTAAAAAAAACTATACCCAAATCAATTGGAATAATTACTATTTAAGAATCAAAGGAGTTTTTTTTTCAGATTCTTAAAACCTGATTTTTAAGGTAAATAGGTATCGCAAACAGAGCTACAAAAAAGGTAGAAAAATTACCTTTCTGGCGATAATTTGATTGAAATAAGATGGCTGCAATAGAGATCCAATTATCAAAACAAGAATTTTGTTCTAAAAAATTAGATTTAAAATCTGAGGAATCTTCATTACTATGATAATCCTCTTCTAATTCAATATCAGTAAATTCAAAAACAGAAAGATTTGTATGCTCTTTTGAATGGTATTGCTGCAACTGATTTTTTTGAAAATTAGTTACAATAGAATGAGTCAAAGGCAACTTACTTGCCTCAACAGCAAAATTGTTCCCGTAACCTAGTACAAAAAAATATAGCGATATGAAAAATGGTAATATTCTCATTGGGGTCAAAATTAACCAAAAAAAGTAAGCGAAATACGATTTTATATTTTTTATAACATCTTGAAATAATATATAAAAAAAACTTAATTTATATGAAGTTTTTGTTTTACAATAAGGAGAATAGTACTTTTGGAATCTATATAAAAGACACATGGCACGATTCAAAGAAAACGATTTACCAAAATCAAAAATAACCTTAAGCGCCCTTCAAAAAGCAACACTCATATTCCAATATTCAGGAAAACACCGTTGGAAGTTTTATGTAGGTTTACTTTTTTTATTACTCACAGGAGGTACTGCTTTGGCTTTTCCAAAGTTAATGGGATTATTAGTAGATTGTGTCAAAAACAAAGACAATGCACAAGCTAATTTCATTGCGCTGATCTTAGTAGGTATTTTATTCATGCAATCTATATTTTCGTTTTTCAGATTGTCTTTGTTTGTCAATTTTACAGAAAATACTCTGGCCAATCTTCGTTTGGCTTTATATAGCAATCTAGTAAAATTGCCAATGTCATTCTTTTCCCAAAAACGTGTGGGGGAATTGAATAGCCGCATTAGCTCTGACATTTCACAAATTCAAGACACCTTAACTTCTACCATTGCTGAGTTTCTAAGACAATTCATTCTTATTGTTGGTGGAATTGCTTTATTGGCTACAGAGAGTTTCAAACTTACTCTATTGATGCTTTCTGTTGTTCCGTTGGTTGCCGTAGCAGCCGTAATTTTTGGACGATTCATCAGAGGGTATTCCAAAAAAGTTCAAGATAAAGTAGCCGAAAGCCAAGTGATTGTAGAAGAAACCATGCAAGGAATCAGTATTGTAAAAGCATTTGCTAACGAATGGTATGAAATTGCTCGTTATAAAACTCAGATAAAAGAAGTGATTCAAATTGCTATCAAAGGAGGAAAATACCGTGGGTACTTTGCTTCTTTCATTATATTTTGTCTTTTTGGTGCTATCGTAGCGGTGGTTTGGTATGGCGTGCAGTTGAGTATTTCTGGTGAAATGAGTGTAGGTCAATTAATCTCGTTTGTATTGTATTCTACTTTTGTTGGTGCTTCTTTTGGTGGTATTGCCGAATTGTATGCACAAATTCAAAAAGCAATTGGAGCTACTGAACGTGTTTTTGAATTATTGGACGAAACTCCAGAAAAAATTGAAGGGACTTCTACTCATCAATCTATTGAAAAAATCAAAGGCAATGTAAGTTTCAAAAATGTAGCCTTTCAATACCCGTCAAGAAAAGAGATGAAGGTCTTAAAAGATGTAAGTTTTACGGCTCAATTTGGGCAAAAAATAGCTATTGTAGGACCAAGTGGTGCTGGAAAATCAACTATTGCCTCACTTTTATTACGATTCTATTCCATTGCTGAAGGAAGTATTGAAATTGATCATAAGAACATATCCGATTACGATTTAGAACAACTTCGCGGTAATATGAGCATTGTCCCTCAAGATGTTATTCTTTTTGGAGGAACCATTCGCGAGAATATTGCCTATGGAAAACCCAATGCTACCGAAGAAGAAATTTTGGCTGCAGCCCAACAAGCCAATGCTTATAATTTCATTGAAAGTTTTCCAGAAAAGTTAGATACTTTAGTAGGAGAACGTGGTGTAAAATTATCAGGAGGTCAAAGACAACGCATTGCGATTGCAAGAGCATTGCTTAAAAATCCAAGTATTTTAATTTTAGACGAAGCCACTTCTTCTCTGGATAGCGAAAGTGAAAAACTCGTACAAGAAGCACTTGAAATATTAATGGAAGGAAGAACAAGTATCATCATTGCGCATCGTTTATCTACGATTCGTTCTGCAGACCAAATTTTAGTCTTAGATAAAGGAGTGATCGCGGAACAAGGTACTCATCAAGAATTGATTGCTTTGGACAATGGAATTTACAAGAATCTAAGTAATTTACAATTTAGTAATTCATAAAAAACAAAACGCCATTCAAATGAATGGCGTTTTTGCTTTTTATTGCAAGCTTTTGCGACGGCTTCGTTCTGCTTTTATCATCGATAATTCACGACTCGTTTGTCCCGCTACCGAAGTATTTTCTTCGGCACGACGAATCAAATAAGGCATCACATCTTTAACTGGACCAAAAGGCAAATATTTAGCTACATTGTATCTATTAGCTGCCAAATTATAACTAATATTATCGCTCATTCCGTACAATTGTCCAAACCAGATGCGTTCGTCATTCGTTTTGATAGCTCGTTCTTGCATCAACTTCATTAAAGTATACGAACTGGATTCGTTATGCGTTCCTGCAAAAATCGCCATGGTGTCCAAATGTTCCACCATATACAAAACAGCTGCATCGTAGTTTTTATCTGTTGCTTCTTTTGAAGCGCAAATTGGCGAAGGATATCCTTTTTCTTCGGCTCTTGCATTCTCTTTTTCCATATACGCACCACGTACTATTTTCATTCCAATGTAAAATCCTTCTTGTTGGGCTTTTTCGTGTAATTGTTTCAAATAATCCAAACGGTCCCAACGGTACATTTGCAAAGTATTGAAAACAATTGCTTTTTCTTTATTGTACTTTTGCATCATTTGAGCAACCAAATCATCCGCTGCGTCTTGCATCCAACTTTCCTCGGCATCAATCAACAAAGCAACATCTTTGTAATGAGCTGTTTTACAAACCAAATCAAAACGATCTACTACTCTATCCCATTCTTCTTTTTCGGAAGACGTTAAAGTTACTTTCGATCCCACTTTTTCATATAAATCCAATCGACCTAAACCTGTTGGTTTAAAAACAGCAAAAGGAATGGCTTGGCGTTCTTTAGCAAATTCAATTGTTTTTAAGGTCATGGCTAATGCAGCATCAAACTGCGCTTCTTCTTCTTTTCCTTCTACAGAATAATCCAATACTGATGAAACGCCTTTGGTAAACATTTTATCTACTACCGAAAGACAATCGTTCTCATTAACACCGCCGCAAAAATGATCAAAAACAGTTGCTCTAATCAAACCTTCTACTGGTAAATGCGCTTTGATTGCAAAATTAGTTACCGCGGTTCCAATACGAACAAGAGGCTCATTATCAATCATTTTGAATAAAAAATAGGCTCTATCTAACTCCGTGTCACTTTTTAAAGCAAACGCAATTTGTGTATTATTGAATATATTTTCCATTAATTGTTATATTTTTTTACAAATATAGAGAGAGTTTTCAATACTATTAATCAAAAAATCCCTTATTTTGCGTTCTCAATTAAAACAACACAATGCAAACAATTCAAGCCAATAATTATCCTGTTCATTTCAATGAAAAAGGCTATGAAGCCTTAAACTCACATTTGAAAGCAACTAAGTATTCTAATCTGTTTATTATAACAGATAGCAATACGAACGACTATTGTTTGCATAAATTCTTACCTTACTTAGAAACGGATTTGACCATCGAAATCATCGAATTTGAAGCGGGTGAAATCAATAAAAACATTGATACCTGTATCGAAGTTTGGAAAGTTCTAACTGAGTTGGGAGCTGACAGAAAAAGTTTAGTAATCAATTTAGGAGGAGGTGTTGTAACTGATTTAGGCGGTTTTGTAGCCTCAACCTTTAAAAGAGGGGTTGACTTTGTTAACATTCCTACAACTCTACTTTCTATGGTAGATGCTTCCGTAGGTGGAAAAACAGGGGTTGATTTAGGCAATTTAAAAAACCAAATTGGTGTAATTAACGTTCCGATAATGGTTTTAATTGATACGCAATATCTTGAAACAGTTCCTCAAAACGAGATGCGTTCTGGTTTAGCCGAAATGTTAAAACACGGTTTAATTTTTGACAAAAACTATTGGGAACAATTTCTAGACTTAAACAGCATTGACTTTACTGATTTAGATGAATTAATTCATCGTTCTGTTGCAATTAAGAATGAAATTGTGATGCAAGACCCTACAGAGAAAAACATTCGTAAAGCTTTGAATTTCGGACATACATTAGGACATGCTATTGAGGGTTACTTTCTAGAAAACACAACTAAAACCACATTACTTCACGGTGAAGCAATTGCCATTGGTATGATTTTAGAAAGTTATATTTCATGGCATAAAAATTTAATCTCTGAAGCCGAATACCACCAAATAAAATCGACAATCAAATCAATTTATGACGACATTACTTTTGAAGAAAATGACATCCAACCGATACTCGATTTATTAATTCATGATAAGAAAAATGAATTTGGTACCATTCAATTTGCATTAATCGAAGGAATTGGCGCAATAAAAATCAATCAATTAGTTGATAATGAATTGATTATTAAAGCTTTTCAAGACTATAAGTCGTAATCTTTTTTTTAGTTAAAAGGATTGCATTTCGTATATATATTTTTATACATTTGCCTCGATGAAAACGAATCAAAATACAATGTACTTCAAGCTGAACAGCTCCTTAAGCAACCGCTCTTCTTTAAGAATGTGGAAACGCTTTAATGCTTTCAAAGGAAGTTTTAGTTTTGATATTTTCCAGTACTTAAAAGCCGAAAATAAAAAACTTCAAATTGTGTATGCCAATATTAGAGTTTGAATTTTAGTTTAATTGTTATCTTAACTTTATTCAATCTAAAATTCTGATCGCTAAATGAATACAAAATATTTCGACTTAATCAATCAAACCTATTACTTCCCTCAAGAAGAATTTACTTTAAATAAAGACAACCTTCAGTTTCATAATATTGATTTGATGAAATTAGTGGAGCAATACGGAACTCCATTAAAGTTTACCTACCTGCCTCAAATTTCCAATAACATAAACAAAGCCAAAGCTTGGTTTCGTAAGTCAATGGAAAAAAATAAATATGAGGCAAAGTATTATTATTGTTATTGCACTAAAAGTTCTCATTTTGAATATATTATGAATGAGGCTTTCAAAAACAATATTCACATTGAAACATCTTCTGCATTTGACATTAACATTGTAGAGAATCTTTTAGAAAACGGAAAAATTAACAAAAGTACTTATGTAATTTGTAATGGTTTCAAGAGAGATCAATATGTTGAAAATATTGCTCGATTAATTAATACAGGACATAAGAATACAATTCCAATTATTGATAATTACGAAGAACTAGATTTGCTTCAAGCTCAAATAAAAGGAAAATTTAAAATTGGTATTCGTATTGCTGCTGAGGAAGAACCTAAGTTCGAGTTTTATACTTCTCGTTTAGGAATTGGATACAAAAACATTGTGCCTTTCTACAAAAAAGAAATTAAGGAAAATAAAAAATTGGAACTGAAAATGTTGCACTTTTTTATTAATACAGGGATCAATGATAATGCTTACTATTGGAACGAACTAGTAAAATGTATTAAAGTATATGTCGCCTTGAAAAAAGAATGTCCTTCATTGGATGGATTGAATATCGGCGGTGGTTTCCCTATCAAAAATTCTTTGACATTTGAATACGATTATCAATACATGATTGATGAAATTATCAATCAAATTAAAATTGCTTGTGACGAAGCCGAGGTTGATGTCCCAAATATTTTTACTGAATTTGGATCATTCACCGTAGGAGAAAGTGGTGGTGCGATTTACCAAATTTTGTATCAAAAACAACAAAACGATAGAGAGAAATGGAATATGATTGACTCATCTTTCATTACTACATTACCAGATACTTGGGCAATTAATAAGCGTTTCATTATGCTAGCTGTAAATCGTTGGAATGACACCTATGAAAGAGTTTTATTAGGTGGTTTAACCTGTGATAGTGATGATTATTACAATTCAGAGCAAAATATGAATGCTATCTATTTGCCAAAATACAATAAAGAAAAACCACTTTACATAGGATTTTTCAATACAGGTGCGTACCAAGAAACTATCGGAGGTTATGGAGGTTTACATCACTGTTTGATTCCACAGCCAAAACACATCTTAATTGATCGAGATGAAAATGGCATCTTAGCTACCGAAGTGTATTCAGAGCAACAAACTTCAGATGATGTTTTAAAAATATTAGGTTACAACAAAAAATAATTATACACACAATAAGAAATTTAAAAATTTGTTATATTTGGTAATGCCATCAACTGTAACTTTTAATTTTTAAATAGTAAATTTAAAAAAATGAGTAAAGGACCAATCAGTCAGTTTATTGAAAAGCATTACTTGCACTTTAATTCTGCATCTTTAGTTGATGCTGCAAAAGCTTACGAACAGCAATTAGCTAATGGAGCCAAAATGATGGTGAGTATGGCGGGTGCTATGAGTACCGCTGAAATCGGAAAAATTTTCGCAGAAATTATTCGTCAAGACAAAGTACAAATCATTTCTTGTACAGGAGCTAATCTTGAAGAAGATATCATGAACTTAGTAGCACACTCTCATTATGAAAGAGTACCTCACTATCGTGATTTAACTCCACAAGACGAATGGGATTTATTAGAAAGAGGATTGAATCGTGTAACTGATACTTGTATTCCAGAACATGAGGCCTTCCGTCGTTTGCAAAAACACATTTATAAAATTTGGAAAGACGCTGACGACAAAGGAGAACGTTACTTTCCACACGAATTCATGTATAAAATGTTGCTTTCTGGTGTTCTTGAAGAATACTATGAAATTGACTTGAAAGATAGTTGGATGTATGCAGCAGCAGAAAAAAACTTACCTATTATTGTTCCGGGTTGGGAAGACAGTACTATGGGGAACATTTTTGCTTCGTATGTTATCAAAGGAGATTTAAAAGCTTCTACTATGAAGTCTGGAATTGAGTACATGACTTTTTTAGCTGATTGGTATCCAAAAAATAGCGCTAACGGAATTGGATTCTTCCAAATTGGTGGAGGTATTGCAGGAGATTTTCCTATTTGTGTAGTACCAATGTTGTACCAAGATATGGAAATGCATAACATTCCTTTCTGGAGCTATTTCTGTCAAATTTCAGATTCTACAACCAGTTATGGATCTTACTCTGGAGCAGTTCCAAATGAAAAAATAACTTGGGGTAAATTGGACATCAACACTCCAAAGTTCATTATTGAATCTGATGCTACCATTGTAGCACCTTTAATTTTTGCTTATTTATTAGACCTATAGAATATATCCCAATTTATGAAAAGAGTAATTGTTGACTACGCTAAACTTACCAATGAAATTTTAAACTTGTTAGTCGAAAAATTTCCTGATGGTTATGATGATTCAGATGTTATTCGTTTTAAAAATGCAAAAAACGAGTTAGTCGAAGCAGTAGAAGTAAGAACAGAAGATACTATTTATTTAGTAAAAGTAAGTACTAAACTTTCTGATAGAATCGAAAACTATGATGAAGATGATGTAATCATCGACGAAGTCGTTGCACCGATTAAAGGACTTGAACTAGACGAAGACGATAGTGATGACGAAACAGAAGACGACAAACTAGACAATGATTCGGAAGATGGAGATGATGACGAAGATGATAAAGACTTTGACGATATTGAAGACGAAGACGACGAAGATGATGAATAATTATTAATTCGCTACTATCTAAAAAAGGCTATCTATAAAAAATAGATAGCCTTTTTGTATTACATTTTTAATTACAAATAACGTTCTTCAAATACTTTTTGATGTTGTTTTTGATGCCCAATTAAAATAAATCCAATAGCTCTAACAGAAATTGCATGATCCGAAGCAACTCCTACTCTCTTCAATTGTTCTTCAGAAAAACTTTTAAAAAGCAATAAATTAGAATGCCTTACTGCTGATAATTCCGTTAGCAAACTTTGAAGACTTCTTGAATTTCCTTCTGTATTATTGGTGAAAAAATTTTCATCAAATCCTGGGAGTGGAGTTAAATCGTTTCTAGAAATTCGTAGAGCACGATATGCAAAAATTCGTTCGGTATCAATGATGTGTTGAATTATTTCTTTGATAGTCCATTTACCTTCAGCATACCGATAATCAAACTTATCCATAGGAATATTTTGCACAAATCGTATAAAATCATGCAAACAAATCTCTAGTTCTTCAATTAAATCAACATCTCCTGCTGCTTTGATATAGGCAGCATTAAATGTCGAATATTCCATTTCTGATAATTGACTCGATTTCATATCAAAAATTTAAGCTGAGTTTCTACTTGCATTAGTATTTCCAAAAAGTGAACGAGTCACAATTTTTTCGTATACACTAATCAATTTTTCATCAGGATTTTTTTGTTTCATCAACTCATTGATTCGAGTTAATCCATATTGTTGTATTGTTAACAATGGCAATACGATACGTTCTCTTATATCAATAGAAGCCTTACCGTCTGGATAGTTTTCCATTAACTCTTTGTGTCCTGCGATTTTCAATAACAAACGTTTAGTTTCCAAAAATTCATTATAAATAATTAGCCAAAATTCACCAAACTCTGGATCTTTACTCATATAAGCTGTTAAAGGAAAAAATGATTTTGCCAATGACATCATACTGTTTTCTAACAAGGTTTTAAAGAACAAGGAACCATCATATAAGTTTTGAACTTTATCCCATTGGTTGGTATCTTCAAAATATTTTAAGGCAGTTCCAACACCAAAAAATCCAGGTACATTTTGTTTCAACTGACTCCAAGAACCCACAAATGGAATAGCTCTTAAATCAGCAAAATCCAAATTCTCAGACTTACTTCTTTTTGATGGACGACTACCAATATTAGTTTTAGCATAATATTTTAAGGTACTCATTTGTTCTAAATACGGGATGAATTTAGGATGGTTTTTAAAACTTAAATATTTTTCATACCCTAATTCAGCTAATTGATTTAAAATCTTTTTTTCATCCTGGGTTAACTCATTTCTTCCTTTAGCGAATACCTGGTTAGTTACACCTGCACTCAACAAATTTTCTAGGTTATGTCGACAAGAGTCTAAAGTACCAAAATTAGAACTAATCGTTTGTCCTTGAACAGTAACTTGGATTTCATTATTTTCGATATTTGGACCTAAAGAAGCATAGAATTTATGTGTTTTACCTCCACCTCTTGCAGGAGGTCCACCTCTACCATCAAAGAAGATTACTTTAATTCCGTACTTTCTTGAGATTTCAGTCAGCGATTCTTTTGCTTTATAAATACTCCAATTTGCCATTAAATATCCACCATCTTTAGTTCCATCCGAAAAACCTAACATGATAGTTTGTTTTTTATTTCGAGTTTCAAGATGTTTTGCGTAAGCAGGATTAGTATATAACTTTTCCATAATTTCATGTGCATTTTGCAAATCATCAACTGATTCAAAAAGAGGAATAATATCAACTGTAGGTAAATCCCAATCACTTAATTTAAACAATGCAAAAGTCTCCATTACATTTAGAGCGCTCTCATTATTACTAATAATATAACGATTTGACCCGAATTCGCCGTTATTTTTTTGTATCGTTTTAATGGCTTGGATGGAACCTAATGTTGAATTTGTCATTTCATTTTCAAAATCTTCAGGATTTAAATTTCCAGAAACATTTGATAAAACGTCTATTTTTTCGCTTTCAGTAAGCTCAAAATAATTCGTTGGAAATACTTTTGACCCTGATTGTAAATAGAAATTCACAACATCTCTAAAAACGGCGTCATGAACTTTGCTATTTTGACGAATATCTAAAGTAGCAAAATGAAACCCAAACAAATTTACTTTGATTAACAATGCGTCTAATTGATCTACATATAGCGACTGATGCTGTTCAACAATTATAGTTCTAATCCTTTTTAATTGAGAAATAAATTCGTCAAGAGTGATAAAAATTTCACCTTTAGAATAAAAAACGGAGCGATACAATTTTTGCTCTAACTCTGACACCAAAATATCTACACCCGAAAATGTTAATTTTCGTTTCAAACGTCTCATTTCAACATAATAACATTTTAAGATAGAAGTTCTTAAACGGTCAGCTACTTTTAAGGTAATTTCAGTGGTTACAAATGGATTCCCATCTCGGTCTCCACCTGGCCAAAAACCCAATTTAATTAACGGATTTTTTATTGAATTTCCACTAAATAAATTTTTCTCTAAATAATGAACCATCTCTCCTGCTGTCTCATAAAAAACATTTTCTAGATACCAAACTAAGCTAACAGCTTCGTCGTACGGATTTGGTTTTTCGTTTTGAATGAAAGGAGTTTTACCTAATTGTGCTAATAATTGTTTGATCCCTAATAAATTATTTTCACGAATTGCTGCAGTCAAATCATTTATAATTCCCAAAACAGCCCCAGGATAAAATTGTGTTGGATGCGCTGTCAAGACAGTTCTAACATTAAAATTTTCTAAAAACTCTATTAATTCTTCTTTACTATTTTTATCATCTGCTTTCTCTTTGATATCACGCAAAGAACCTCTTCCTTCCATGTTGTTTACCGCAGGAAAAGCAGCGTCTTCAATAGCATCAAAAAGCACAATCTGTCTTTCTATATATTGAATAAAACGAAACATCAAATCAATTTTATCGGATTCAGAATCAGTATGCAAATATTTTTTTGCAAAAAATTCCACGATCTCTCCGGGAGTTTCTTGTTTTTTAAACCCTGTTTCACAAACTTCAGTAAATAAAGGCAATAAAACACCTGTATTATCAATAGAATCAAAAGGTAGTGTAATAAAGACACTATTGTAAATATGATATTTTGACAGAACATCTTGATTAAAACGTTCAATTTTAGGAAGGGTATACATGGTTTAAGTAGTAGTTAGTTGTTGTTGTAGATTCATTTGACATAAAAAAACCCCAAGCAGTAACTTGAGGTTATATATTATATAGCATCAAGCATTACATGTTTTTAAAAATTGTATGCATTAAACGTTTCTTATCATTAATACTTTCTTCCAATGAAATCATGGTTTCAGTTCTGTAAACTCCATCAATATCATCAATCATAAAAATAACATCCTTTGCATGTTTAGTATCTTTGGCTCTAATCTTACAAAAGATATTGAATTTACCTGTAGTAACAGATGCAACCGTTACAAAAGGAATCTCATTAATTCTCTCCAAAACAAATTTGGTTTGAGAAGTATTGTTTAGAAAAACACCTACATATGCTATAAATGAGTATCCTAATTTATCATAATCAAGTACTAGAGAAGATCCCATAATAATTCCTGCATCTTCCATTTTTTTCACTCTTACGTGAACCGTACCTGCTGAAATCAATAATTTTTTAGCAATATCCGTAAATGGAACTCTAGTATTATCAATCAACATATCTAAAATTTGGTGATCTACTTCATCTAAACGAAACTTACTCATATTTATTCAATTAATATTATTAATTACCTAAAAACAAAGAATAAAAATATGTATAAAAATTAAATAAAAAGTAAAAATTTTAGTTTTTTACCAATCCATTAACAAATTTTATATCATTATTTAAGTAAAAATTGGCTTTTTGATCTAATTTAGGAATGTTATTATAATCATCCGTATAAAGAGCTCCCTGCGCATCATACTCACAATGACCAAAACAATTTTCTAAATTGTCAATTTGATTAATATATGCATTAAAACAAATTCGATCCCCAATTAATTCTTCTTTGTATTGTGACGCAAAATTGATGATTTTTTCGTTACCATCATAATTTATTTTGACATTTTTATACAAAAAATCACAAAAAACGGGATTATTTTGTGAAATATTCAAATAATCTTCCATTCTATTAGTAACTATATCGTTTTCGCTAATAACCTTAAAAGCTGTAACCAATGAAATAAAAACAAATTTTCTTGTCTGTTCTCTTTCATAATCATTCGGAAAATGACCTGCTTCAAATAAAATAGTTGGAACTCCAAGATATTGAAATGTATCTCCAATACAATTGATATTGAATGAATCATCAAAACGACCTACTTGCCCTGGGATAAATTGTTGAAGAACTTCATTTATTCCTGCTATAACATTGATTGCTTTTAATCTTGATTCATTAACCTCTCTTTCTTCATTATAAGAAGGTGCTAAAAATGACATCGTAGCTGGTTTTCCTGTATTAGCAACTCCAAAAATGGTGCGCTGATCATGAAGATTAAAACAAAAATCAGGCTTAAATCGTTCAAAAGTAGCCCGTAATACTTGGCTTTCCGGCTGTGATATATCTTGAGAATCGCGATTTAAATCTACCCCATTTGCATTTGCTCGAGTGTACAAAGTAGCGCCATCAGGATTTAAGATTGGAATCCAACAAAAAGTAAAATGATTTAGAAATTGTTTCGCTAAATCCGACTCACTATGCAGTAGATTTACAAAATCAAACATTCCTTTGGTTGTGGTACTTTCATTGCCATGCATCTGTGACCAAAGAAAAACACGTTTTGCCCCATGCCCTATTTGATATTCATAGATTGGCTTTCCTAAAACAGATTGTCCAATAACTTGCAATTGGTTGTTGGTGTTTAATCGATTTAAGACAGGCTGAATATGATCTAACGTCAAATAACGACCTTGTATAGATTGTTCTTTATTTTGATTGAATGCAACTTCTAAATTCATATTTTTAAATTTGATTTTACAAAAGTAACTAACTTATAGTAATGACATTTTCTTAATTATTTTCTTTTACTTGAAAACCATATTCAGGAATTTTACCTTTTACACCTATAAAATGCTGATTTAAAATCAATAAATCTTGATCTATATTTCCTGATGGTTGCAACGGAGTTCCGAATCGCACTTCTTTTTTACCAAAATCAAAAGCAACGGGAACAATTGGAACATCTGCTTTTAAGGCTATATAATAGAATCCTGTTTTTAATTCAGTAACATGTTTTCTGGTTCCTTCTGGAGCTATTGCTAACCTGAACACTTCTTTTTTAGCAAATAGCGAAGCGATTGCATCTACTCTATTTAACCCCCCTGTGCGATCTAATGGAGCACCTCCCATATATCTGAAATAATACCCAAACGGAAAACGAAACAATTCTTTCTTTGCTACAAAATTCATCTCAAGTCCAATAATCCCTCGAGTAAATATTCCTAAATAGAAATCATGCGCACTAGTATGCGGTAATACCATCATAACACATTTTTTTATTGAAGGATGAATTGTACCAATTATTTTCCATCCCATAACTTTAAAAAATAACCACTTATAGAATTGCTTCTTCATTCTTTTAAATTTATTGCAAATAAAAACAATTAAAATCTTATTTTTGAAGAAATCCCCACAATATGATACAACGATTATTAAGTTATTTTCTGCCCATAACTATTTATAAAACACAATCTAATTGGAATAAATCTATCGAAATTACTTGGACAAATGGAGAATTAGTAATTGATTCCGAAAATACTAACTATTCATACGGTAGTTTACAACGTATTTTAAAACATGGATTAAAAAAAATTGGATTTAGCCAGATTAGAGAAATGAACAAAATATTAGTCTTAGGAGTTGCGGGAGGAAGTGTCATTAAGACTTTAATTGATGAAATTCAATATAAGGGAATCGTTACTGGAATTGAAATTGATGCTAAAATTATTGAAGTAGCTAATTCTTACTTCAAACTTAATCAAATTCCCAATCTGACTTTACTGAATACTGATGCTTTTGAATTTGTTTTACAAGCCAAAGAAAAATACGATTTAATTATTGTTGATATTTTTCAGGATACTAAAATGCCTGCTTTTTTGTTTGAGAATTTTTTCACAGAAAGACTTTGTGCTTTACTTCAAAAGAAAGGATTTATACTATTTAATACGATGGTTTTAACAAAAAATGATACAGCCAGAAATGAAAAATACTGTTCTGAATTTTACCAACCTAATTTTAAAATAAAACGAATCCCTAAAGTTGAAATTCACAATGAATTAATCCTAATTGAAAACATAATTTAGTATTTTTTTACTAACTTGAAAGAAACTATTTTTAGCACAAATGAGAAAAGCAGTCAAAAAATTATTTTTAGGAAAATCATCTAACGGAAAACAAGCTGAATTTGATCCCATTGAGAAAAGAATTCGGAACATACAGTCTATTTGGAATAATGATCATCAAGATGATAATGGTATCGAAAAAATTTTTCGTTTACTTCTATCTACCTCACAATTACTATTTCCTGGTATTTATATCAAATATTTTTCTAGAAAAAAAGGTATTGAATACCAAGATTTAGCTACCGATTTTTATATCCTACTCAAAGTGAGCTTTCCTATTGTAATTTTAGTAAATCAATGGCAGCACTATCAATGGGTTATTATTATAATGACCTATACTTTTTTTGAAACTCTTTTTTATATTCCAACTTTAATTTTTGCTTCTGATTTATTTTCTAGACCACGCTCTTACAGAAGGTCAATGCTATTGTTGTTTTTCAATTATTTGGAAATTGTATTTGCATATGCAGTTTTCTACTCGTGTGGAAACTACTTAAACAAACCATTTCAAAATTGGTTTGACTCAGTATATTTCAGTATTATTACCTCATCATCAATTGGTTATGGCGATTTTCATCCCGTAACTACTTTTGGAAAATTTTTAGTGAGTACACAAGCTTTATTATTCTTGTTTTTTATTGTGTTATTTTTGAATTTTTTCTCTACTAAAGTTAAAAGTAAAGGATATTTTGATCATGAAAACAACGAATAATTATATCATTTTTCGTGCTTTCTCTAAATCCTCCGGAGTATCGATTCCAATGCCAACATGGGTGGTTTCGACCATTTTGATACGTTTCCCAAATTCTAAATAACGTAATTGTTCTAGTTTTTCAGAAGCTTCCAAGGATTGCATTGGCAAACTATAAAAATCTAATAGTGCTTGTTTTCTGAAAGCATAAATTCCAATGTGTTGAAAATAGCGCACACCTACATTTTTCTCCCTTGGATAAGGTATCACCGAACGGGAAAAATACAAGGCAAAGTCATTTTGATCTATAACTACCTTGACATTATTAGGATTATTGATATCCTCTTCATTAGTAATTTCACGCATTACAGAGGCTAAATCAACCTGTCTAACCGCATCGTTTTTAAAGACATCTATTACTTTCTGTAAAGGATCTACATCGATAAAAGGCTCGTCTCCTTGAACATTGACTACGATATCAACATCTAAGTTTTGAACCGCTTCGGCAATTCGATCACTCCCTGACTCATGTTCTTTGATGCTCTTGATGGCCTTGCCCCCATTAGAAACAATTTCTTGAAAAATGATATCGGAGTCTGTAACCACAAAAACATCATCAAACAGCTTGGTAGTAATAGCCGCTTCGTAAGTTCTTAAAATCACTGTTTTGCCACCCAAATCTTGCATTAATTTGGCTGGAAATCGGGTTGAAGCGTATCGTGCAGGTATAACGGCTATTATTTTCATAGCTTTGGTTAAAACATTAATAGTATTAAATCAGATGCAAATTTAATTAATTTATTGAGTTTATCCTTTTACATTATTTTTACTGAAGTCATACTCAAAGAACCAGCTACTAATTTATCATTAAATAAATACAATTCATCCTTTTTATCTTTTAATCCCAAGGTATAAATTAAGGGTAAAAAATGCTCTGGTGTTGGAATAGCTATTCGCAGGGCTTTATTCTGTTTTTCATACTCTAGTAATGGTTTAAAATTAGCATCTAATAAATAATTATTAACTACTTCTCGAGCCTCAATTGCCCAGTCATAGCCATAATTGTCTTTGTCGAAATTAGGGTAATCTACTAATCGTAAATTATGAACAATATTACCACTCCCTACAATTAGAATGCCTTTATATCTTAACTGGTTTAGTTGTTTAGCCAATTCAAAATGGTATTCTGGTGGCTTCGAATAATCAATACTTAATTGAATAACAGGAACATTTGCATCGGGATACAAATGTTTAATTACACTCCAAGTTCCGTGATCTAACCCCCAGGTTTCATCTAATTCAACTTCAACGGGTAGTAGTAATTCTTTGGTTTCCAAAGCCAATTCAGGACTCCCTTTAACGGGATATTGCACCTCAAATAATTCTTGTGGAAAACCACCAAAATCATGAATGGTTTTTGGCATTTCCATAGCGGTTACTTTAGTTCCTTTAGTATACCAATGTGCCGAAATACACAAAATTGCATTGGGCTGCGGCAGTGATTTTGCCAAATCTCGAAAACCAGCCACAAACTGATTTTCTTCAATGGCATTCATCGGACTTCCGTGTCCTAAAAACAAAACCGGCATTTTATCGGTAGTTGAGAAACTTCTAGATACAGTGTGTAAATCGTTTAAATTTTGCATAATTATCGTTTTAAATTAGTCCACAAAACTTTCGTCTTTAAAACCAATCAAATACAATTTATTTTTTGCTCGTGTCATTGCTGTATATAACCAACGAATATAATCATTATTGATTCCGTCCGGCAAATACGGCTGCTCGATAAAAACCGTATTCCACTGTCCGCCTTGCGATTTATGACAGGTTATTGCATAGGAGAATTTAACTTGTAATGCATTGAAATATTCGTTGTTTTTTATCTTCTGAAATTGCTTGTACTTAGTTTCACCTTCGTAATCTTTTAGCACTTCTTGATATAAACGATTGGACTCTTCATAAGTCAACGAAGGCGATTCACTTTTTATTGTATCCAAAAGCAAAACCGTTTCAAAAGGCCTTTGATTGGGATAATCCACCATTCGGATTTTAACTTTGGCAAACTTAAAACTATACAATTCTTGAATGCTAAATAGTTCTAACACTTCAATAATATCACCATTAGCAATAAAACCAGCTTCATCCGAATCTTTTAACCAAAAGTAATTGTTCTTTACCACCATCAAAAAGTCTCCTGTTGATAGCTCACTTTCTCGGTCTAAAATTCGAGTTCTAATTTGTTCGTTGTATTGATTAGCTCTTTTATTCGAACGAACAATAAATGCGGTATCTTCAATACTATAATTATTGTACGCCGAATGTATCGCATCTTGAATATCATAACCATCTACTAAACGAACAATATCCTTGAATTTACGTACGTCAAATTGAAATTCGTTAATAAAACTATCTTTTAATAGTTCTCGAAGTTCGGTAGCATTAAATAAAATACCAGAGTTTTCTTCCTGACGCATCACTTCATCTAATTCAATAGACTCGATTTCTTTGTCATAATGCACTGCCAAAGTATGGGTATCCAAGGCTGGACTGATGTCCAAATTCACTGGAGGCAACTGGGCAGTGTCTCCCAACAGAATCATTTTACAGTTGGTTCCTGAATATACATACGAAATTAAATCATCCAATAAAGAACCGTTTTCATATAATTTTGAATCTGAATTAGCGTCTGAAATCATGGAAGCCTCATCAACAATGAAAATGGTATTTTTATGTTTATTAGGTTGCAAAGTGAACGAAATGCCTCCGCCTGAAGATTTCTTAGGGAAATAGATTTTTTTATGAATGGTAAAAGCAGGTTTATTCGAATAATTGGCAATCACCTTAGCTGCACGGCCTGTTGGCGCAAGCAAAACATATTTTTTATTAATCTCAATTAAGTTATTGACAATCGTAGAAATGACCGTAGTTTTTCCTGTTCCTGCATATCCTTTCAATACAAAAATGGTATTGTTTTCCATTTCAGTTAAGAAAATAGCAATCTTTTGAAAAAAAATATCCTGTTTGTAAGTGGGTTCAAACGGAAATTTTTTCTTTAAAAGACTGTAAAACAGGGAGGAGTTCATTACGATTAATTTGATTGCAAAGTAAGCAATTGGAATGACAAAAATCAATCACAATTTCAAAAATCAAGTTCAATTTCAAAAATCAACTTTAGTTTAACATTGCGATTCATTTTGATATTGAATATTGAAATTGCTATTGAAGTTGATTTTTGCTATTGTTATTCGTATGTTTGCATTGTTGAAAAAAAACGTATGAACACAAACATCACCGAAAAAAAGTATAAAAAATTATCTATTCAAGTTGCCTTGAACGGACTTTCTTTTTGTTGTTTTGACACGTTGAACAACACCATCACTTCTTTTAACGAAGTGCATTTTGACACCTTTCATAAGGCTACTAAAACCGAAGATTTATTTGCTGATGCTTTTAGTGATTATCCAGAATTAAAGGAGTCGTATGATGAAATTCTAATAATTCACAATAACAATTTATCCACCTTTGTTCCTGAGCCGTTGTTTGATGAAAACTTTTTAGGAAGCTATTTACAATACAATACCAAAGTTTTTGAAACTGATTTTTTTGCTTTTGACGAAATTGCCAATTGCCAAATGAACACTGTTTACATTCCGTATGTAAATATCAATAACTTTTTTATTGACCAATTTGGCACTTTTGATTACAAGCATGCCAATACTATTTTGGTTTCCAAATTATTGATCGCGTCCAAAAACAATCCAGAGAAAAAGATGTTTGTACACATCAATTCAGGGCATTTTGAAATCATCGTGGTGCAAAACCAAAAACTTGTATTGTTCAATTCGTTTGACTATACTACTCCTGAAGATTTCTTGTATTACATTTTGTTTACAGCAGAACAATTAGGTTTAAATCCAGAAGAATTCTCTTTAGAATTGATTGGAAAAATCGATGCCGAAAGTGAGTATTACCAATTAGCCTACAAATACATTCGCAATGTGTCATTACTAGATGTAAGCGATTTACAAGCTAAAAACAATTTTTCAGAAGCGGATAACAGAACCCATTTTATACTTTTCAATTCATGAGAATTATTTCAGGCAAATACAAAGGCCGACGGATATTTCCTCCTAAAAACCTTCCTGTACGTCCTACAACCGATATGAGTAAAGAATCATTATTCAATGTGTTGAATAATCATTTTAACTTTGAAGGACTTAAAGTATTGGATTTATTCTCGGGAACAGGAAACATTAGCTTTGAATTTGCTTCCAGAGGTAGTTCGCCAATTACTTCAGTAGATGGTGATTTTGGTTGTGTAAAATTCATCAAACAAATCGCTGCTGAATTTGATTTTACTATTGCTGCTATTAAAAGTGATGTTTTTGCTTTTCTTGAAAAAAACAAAACTAGTTACGATGTCATTTTCGCAGATCCTCCTTATGGTTTAGACCAAAAAACATTTGAAAAAGTAGTTACTTTAGTTTTCGAAAAAGGACTTTTAGAAGAAGACGGAATGTTAATTATTGAGCATTCCAAATACACTAAAATGGAACATTTACCTCATTTTTCTTTTCAGAAAAGTTATGGTGGATCTTTCTTTAGTTTTTTTGAAATAGCATCTTCTGAAGAGGAAACTGAAGAAGAATAATTTTTATAAGTATAATCCCAATAGGAATTCTATCTAGGTAAAAACCCTAATGCAGGAAATAAAATTCCTTTAGGGATGATATACCGTCCCTACGGGACTTTTATTCTTGTGAACTTGATTTCTAATTACCAATATTTAACTCCTAACGTAGTTGTAATAGTGGAAATGTCTTTTTGAAAATTCGAAGAATTACATTTTTTAATAAAAAAGCAGACCTATAAGCCGGATTCTGTCTCCAAGAAACGGAGCCTTATCATTTATCTAGGACTTACATTACTGCAAGCCTCAAGCTATCTACCCTTCAACAACGGACGAGAAGCCCTTAAATGCTGATATACTTGATATTTCACCGCATAGAGTTTACCTGGTTTCACTACAGCATTACCTGTACCTGCTTTCTGTTGCACTTGTCCTAATTCATCTCGAAATTTCGAGACCAACTGACGGGTGTTACCCGCTATGCTTCTCTGTGGTGTCCGGACTTTCCTCCCTTCGCAATGCGAACGGCGATAAGGCGGTCTGCGATGCAAATTTACAATTTTATTTACTGTAATTCATAATTGATTTTAGTATGGTTCCATATTACTAGAATTCAGATTATTGTTAGTAAATTGGGGATAAGTCGTCTTGTAATTAAAGAAAAGTTGTTGTTTTTTGAAAATTCATATCCTATATTTGCTATCTAATACGTTTTCAATGGAACAATTTATAGTATCGGCTCGTAAATACCGTCCTCAAACATTTAAAGATGTTGTGGGGCAAAAAGCCATTACTAGTACTTTGTTGAATGCCATCGAAAACAATCATTTGGCCTCTGCCCTTTTATTTACAGGGCCTCGTGGTGTAGGTAAAACTACTTGTGCACGTATTTTGGCACGAAAAATTAACCAACCTGGTTATGACGATCCAAATGAAGATTTTGCTTTCAATGTATTTGAATTGGATGCAGCATCCAACAACTCTGTAGATGATATACGAAACTTGATTGACCAAGTACGTATCCCACCACAAACTGGTCAATACAAAGTATACATCATCGATGAGGTACACATGTTGTCTTCGGCAGCTTTTAATGCGTTTTTGAAAACACTAGAAGAACCGCCAAAACACGCTATTTTCATTTTAGCTACAACGGAAAAACATAAAATCATTCCGACGATTTTATCACGTTGTCAAATATTTGATTTCAAAAGAATTACTGTTAAAGATGCAAAAGAGCATTTAGCAGATGTTGCCACTAGTCAAGGTGTGCAATTTGAAGACGATGCCTTGCACATTATAGCTCAAAAGGCTGATGGTGCTATGCGTGATGCTTTGTCCATTTTTGACCGAGTAGTTTCTTTTTGTGGAACTAATTTGACTCGTCAAGCGGTAACAGAGAATTTGAATGTTTTAGATTATGAAACCTACATTAATGTAACCGATTTGATTTTGGAAAACAAAATTCCAGAATTATTAGTTGCTTTCAATGAAATTCTAGCTAAAGGATTTGATGCGCATCATTTTGTGGCTGGATTGGCTTCGCACTTTAGGGATTTATTGGTTTCTAAAAACCCTGCGACTTTATCTTTGCTAGAAGTCGGAGAACAAGCTCAACAGATGTACGGTATTCAAGCGCAAAAATGTGATGCTAATTTCTTGTTGAAAGGAATTGAAATTGCCAATGATTGTGATTTAAAATACAAAGTCAGTCAAAATCAACGACTACTTGTAGAACTTTGCCTGATGCAATTGGCCTCCATCACTTTCGATGGAGAAAAAAAAAAGTTGAGCAATTTATAATTCCGCCTACTTATTTTAAAAATTCAGGTTATTCTATTGTTGAAGTAGTTAAAAATACTGAAACGCAAGAAAAAGCTGAAAATACTATTCCAGAAAAGACAAGTATCCCTTCGCTAGAAATTAAGGACATAACTCCTACTGAAGCAGTAATTGAAGCTCCTAAACCTATTACCGAACCAATACTTGAAGTAGTAAAACCTACTATTTCGAATGAATCGGAACCTAAAGTTTCGGCACTTTCTTTATCGAGTATTCGTGCTAAAAAAGCATTAGAAGAAAACTCCAAAACTGTTGTAAAAGAGACACTTCATTTGCCTACAGAACCATTTACAGAAACTGAAATGTTGTTGCAATGGAATAAATACGCGCAACGCTTAGGTGACAAAGGATACAAAATCATGGAATCTTTATTGCTAATCAACGATCCCGTTTTGAACGGAACGCATATTACCATTGAATTGCCTAACGAAGGTTCAAAATTAGATTTTGAAAGTGAAAAATTAGGATTGTTAGGGTATTTAAAGGGGCATTTACACAACCACGATATTACTATTGAAGTAATTGTAAATGAAAGTTTTGAAAGTAAACGTAGCTTCAATGACCAAGATCGTTACAATCGTTTACATCAAATTAATCCGAACATTGAATTATTAAAATCAACATTCGGATTAGATATTACATAAGTGATTTTCTAAATTTTACCGTAATACATTGCTTTAACAATTCCGTCTGCTAAACCAATTTTAGGAACATAAATATTTCTAGCTCCACTCCATTTCATAGCATTCAAATAAATTCGTGTGGCAGGAAGAATTACATCGGCACGGTCTGAGTTCAAACCTAATTCAGCAATACGTTGTTCATACGTCAATGAATTTAAAAAAGCATATTGCGAATTAATATAAATATAAGACAATGGTTTTTCTTGAAGTTTTCCTGACATTTTGAATAACTTATTGATATTCCCTCCAGAACCTATTAAAGTAACTTCATCATATTCTTCGGTATGGGTTCGAATCCATTTTTCAATTTCATCCCAAACTATTTCGTGAACCATATTATTCAATAAACGAACCGTTCCAGCTTTAAATGATCTAGAAACAATCATTTTCCCGTTAGAAAACAACGTAAATTCAGTACTTCCTCCTCCTACATCAACAAAAAGATAGGTTTGATCCGTTTTTAATAAATGATGTAAATCAGTTGAAGCAATAATGGCAGCCTCTTTTTTGCCATCAATAATTTCAATTTTTACACCTGCTTTTTTCTTAATGATTTCAGTTACTTCTTTTCCGTTATACGCTTCGCGCATTGCCGAAGTCGCAAAAGCTTTATACTGTTCTACCTTGTGTACTTTCATCAATAAACTGAATGCTTTCATCGCATCGCACATTCTATCAATGTTTTCTTCTGAAATGGCTCCAACAGTAAACGCATCTTGTCCCAAACGAATTGGCACACGAACTAAGGAACTTTTACTAAATTGGGTTTCTTTACCTTCTTGTTCAATAATATTGGCAATGAGCAATCGCATGGCGTTAGATCCAATATCGATTGCGGCGTATTTTTTTATTTTTAACATCAAAAATGATTGTGTGGGTCAATAAATTATAGTGTAAGAAATTAAATAACTTCTTCTTGAATTACTTTATTTTGATAATATTTATACGTCTCCAACTGGGCTCTAAAAACAGGATTATTTCCTCTTTGTCTGTATTTATTATCTAATTTTTGAGAATGGAATCGAGCTTTTACATTTCCTTTCCAACCCAAATCAAAATTATCAATTAATTCTTGTTTAATTTCTTCATCATAAATTGGACAGGTAACTTCAACCCTACCGTCTAGGTTCCTAGTCATGATATCAGCCGATGAAATATAGACTTCCGTTTGGCTCGCATTTCCAAAAATGTAAATTCTAGAATGTTCCAAATAATTATCTACAATACTAATAGCTTCAATATTTTCACTCATACCTGGAACTCCAGGTATTAACGAACAAATTCCTCTTACTTCTAATTGAATTTTAACTCCTGCTCTACTTGCCTCATATAATTTATCAATCATTTCAGTATCTGAAAGACTATTCATTTTTAATTTCATATACGTCTTTCTACCTGCAAGTGCATGAGAAATTTCTCTATCAATTAATTTATGGAAACGACTTCTTGTATAATGAGGAGAAACAATTAAATGTTTGTATCGATGTACTCTATAATTAGTATCAAAGAAATCAAATATTTTAGAAACGTCTTTCAAGATTTTTTGATGTGCAGTGAAAAGTGTTACATCGGTATATACTTTGGCTGTAGCTTCGTTAAAATTACCCGTAGATATAATTCCGTAACGCTTGATTTTTTTACCCTCCAATCGTTCAATAACACAAATTTTGCTGTGTACTTTTAAACCTTTAATTCCAAAAATAAGTTCGATACCCTCGGTTTGCATTTGCTCTGCATAGGAAATATTACTTGCTTCGTCAAAACGAGCTTGCAATTCGATTTGAACAGTTACTTTTTTACCGTTTTTTGCGGCATTGATTAGCGAGCTAATAATTTGCGAATTTTTAGCCAAACGATATAATGTAATTTTAATCGTGGTTACTTTTGGATCCAAAGCTGCTTCTCGCAAGAATTTGATAACATAAGAATACGATTGGTACGGTGCATTAACTAAATAATCTTTTACCGCAATTTTTTTCATTATGTTTTCGTCCAAACTCAATCCTGGAATTGGCAACGGTGGATTCGTTTTATATAACAAATCAAACCTTCCTAAATTTGGAAAATCCATATAATCTCTTCTATTATGATATTTACCGCCTGGGATAATACTATCGGTAGCATCAATTTTCATATTAGTCAAGAAAAAATGAAGCGTGTCTTTGTCAATCGTTTGATCATAAATAAACCGAACAGGTTCTCCAATTCTTCGATCTTTTACACCTGCCGATATTTTTTCTAACATACTCTTACTCATGTCGCTATCAATATCCAATTGTGCGTCTCGAGTAATTTTTATCATGTGTGCAGAAACACTTTCGTAATCGAAAATATCGAAAATTTTATTCAAATTAAGACGAATAACATCGTCTAACATAATCACAAATTGTTTTTCTCCTTCTGGAGGTAAGACAACAAACCGATTGATTGTTTTTGGGAGTTCAATAACGGCATAACGAATTTCTGAGTTCGTATCAACATCTTCTTCTTGAGTCTGAATCTTAGTAACCAATTTCACTGCCAAATAACCCGCAGTATCTTTTAAAACAGGAAAGTGATCCAAATCATTCAAAATGATAGTAACCAATTCAGGACTCACTTTTTGAACAAAAAAATCCTTTAAAAAATTTTCTTGAGCTTCGGTAACATCGTGTTCATCAATCGTAAAAATATTTTCTTTTTCCAATCGAGCTTCAATATCATTTAAAATATCTAAACTTTCTGCTTGTTGCTCAATAACAATCTCCGTAATATCATTTAATAATTGCTGAGCCGAAATACCGTTAAAAAACTTTTCTCCTGAAATTCCGGTTAATGTTAATCTGCGAATAGCAGCAAAACGAACTCTAAAAAACTCATCTAAATTATTAGAAAAAATTCCTAAAAATCGCATACGGTCTAAAAGTGGTACTGTTTCATCTCCTGCTTCTTGTAGTACTCTAGCGTTAAAAGCTAACCAACTTTTTTCCCTATCAATATATTTTTGTTGCAACACTTATTTTTATTTTAAATCTTTTGGAAATATTATTTTTTGGGTTTTTCCCTTATCAATTTTACTCCAATCATCTGTTTCAAATTGTAAAGAAACTAATCCTGATGTAGGAACATTAGGAATAAAACTATCTCCAAATTTATTAACAAAATTTGTAATAGCCTCATTATGTCCAAAAAGAATAATACTTTCATAAAGATTATTACACGATTTGATTACTTTCTCAAGTTGATTTTCGTCAAAAGTGTATAAATCTTCTTTATAAATAATATTCTCAATTGGAAAAGCAATATTTTGAGCAAAGATTATAGCCGTATCTGAAGCCCGTTTGGCTGTACTTGTCCAAAGTAAAAAAGTTTTTGGAATGGAATTTAAAATATAAGAAGAAACTAAATGAGCATCTGAAATTCCTCTCTGAATCAAAGGTCTGTCAACATCTTTAGTAGGTGTTGCCCAACTTGATTTTGCGTGTCTAACTACTATTAAATTTTTCATACTATATGGGGGATTAGTTGTTATCGTATTCCAAAAAAAGATTTGTTTGTGAGACAATTTACGAAAGATATATATACGAATCACTTTTTTTAACTCTTAATTATTATTCTGAGTTTCAAACATAAAAAGAAAGAAAACTATCCCTCTAAATACTACCAAGTAACCCTTTAACGAGTTTTTAAGTCTTTTAAAGGAAATTAATGCCGTCTTGTATTTCATAGAACTAACTTAGATATAAATATCACTATATCAAATAGTTAAATATTTAACTATATATAATTAGGTAACTGATTCTAAAGAAATCAATACTACAATAGTCCAATTATTTCTTTTCTAACGATTTAAAAAAATCAATATGAAACCAACATGTACTCATCTGGTTAGACTTTTCGTCTTCTTTTTATTTCTAAGTTCATTAGATCTTTATGCCCAAATCGGATCGGGTATTGCACCTGTAAACTCACCCAGCAGTGGATTTAATATTGACGGGACACTTATAGCAAACTCATCAAATGGAGATTGGTTAGATGGTACAGGTACAGGAGGTTTTGTACTCGCTAATTCTGGAACCCCTATAAACACAAAGACAACGTATCATTTGTATGATGAGTACAATAGTTTGACCGATAATATTTTTGGAGGTGGTGACAAAGTGAGTGATAACCCTAACAATATGACTTGGGTAGCAGGTACTGCCAATAATAAAACCGATATGAACAATGCCTTAATTCATTTTACAACAGATATAAATGGTAATGTTTGGTTTGTCTTTGCCGCTGACCGTTTAAGTAATTCAGGAAATGCCTACATTGATTTTGAATTTTTACAAGATGAAATAACAAAAACAACAACTGGTTTTGCAACAACCGCTTCTAATTCAACCGGTGGAAGAACAGAAGGCGATTTTTTATTGACTGTTTATTTTGAAAGTGGAATTGCAAAATTTGATATTCAAAGATGGAGTCTAGTTAGTGGTGTTTGGCAATACAAAACGTATTATTCATCACTTCCCGTTAATTCAGTATATGCTGCAGGTAACACGACTAGCATCCCCGTACTTTTTTCTGCTTTTGGTACAAACACTTATCCCCAAAATACATTTATTGAATCGGCTGTTAATTTGACAAAAGTATTAGGTACAATTGATCCTTGTGCTAATCTTAAAATCAAGACTATTTTTGTAAAATCAAAAACATCTACTTCTCCGTCTTCCTCTATAAAAGATTTTTTTGATCCACTAGCAGTAAGCAATCTTACATTAGGAAGTGCTGATGCTGGAGATGATGACACAGTCTGTTTTGGGGGAAGTTACCAACTCAAAGGTAAAGCTGTTCCAAGTCCAAATTATTCTGTTGTTTCTACAACTTGGTCTGTAATTAATGGTAGTGCGACAATAGCTAATCCTTCTCAGTTAAATTCTTACGTTACTATTACTGAAGGCTCTGCAACATTACGTCTCACAGTAGAAACTCATCCAACCAATGGTATTGGCACTCATTGTATCGTTTATGACGATGTTATTATCTCTTCGGTTCCCTCACCAAATTGTTCAATTACTGGCGCTGAAGGCCCAATCTGTCCATCAACAACCAATTCCTATTCTGCTCCTTCTGGAACAACTTATCTATGGAGTATCTCAGGCAATGCAACTATTAGTGGTAGTACAACCTCACAGACGGTTAATGTTGTTAGTGGACAAAACTGTAATCAATCTTATACTTTATCATTAGAAACAACAAACGCAAGTAGCTGTACCATCACTTGTTCCAAAACAATCTCCGTAATAGATACTACCGCTCCTGTTGTGACAACTTCTGGAGAATTAGATCATACGATTGAATGTAGTAATACCTCGGCTATTGATGCTGCTTTAACCGAAGTACCAACTGCCACTGACAATTGTTCAACCACTCCAACTTTGCATTTGGTAAGCGATGTAACTACTGCTGATTCTAATTGTGCCAATGCCTATTCAAGAGTGAGAACCTGGAACTTTACCGATGCTTGTGGCAATACCAGTAGCAATTTTGTACAAACGATTTCCGTAATTGACACTACTGCGCCTGTGCTTGTGACAACTTCAAACGCTTTAAATCATACCATTGAATGTAGTAATACCTCGGCTATTGATGCTGCTTTAACCGAAGTACCCACAGCAACTGATAACTGTTCAACCACTCCAACTTTGCATTTGGTGAGTGATGTTACAATTGCTGATTCTAATTGTGCCAATGCCTATTCAAGAGTGAGAACCTGGAACTTTACCGATGCTTGTGGCAATACCAGTAGTAATTTTATACAAACTATCTCCGTAATTGACACTACTGCACCTGTGCTTGTGACAACTTCTGGAGAATTAGATCATACGATTGAATGTAGTAATACCTCGGCTATTGATGCTGCTTTAACCGAAGTACCCACAGCAACTGATAACTGTTCAACCACTCCAACTTTGCATTTGGTGAGTGATGTTACAATTGCTGATTCTAATTGTGCCAATGCCTATTCAAGAGTGAGAACCTGGAACTTTACCGATGCTTGTGGCAATACCAGTAGTAATTTTATACAAACTATCTCCGTAATTGACACTACTGCACCTGTGCTTGTGACAACTTCTGGAGAATTAGATCATACGATTGAATGTAGTAATACCTCGGCTATTGATGCTGCTTTAACCGAAGTACCAACTGCCACTGACAATTGTTCAACCACTCCAACTTTGCATTTGGTAAGCGATGTAACTACTGCTGATTCTAATTGTGCCAATGCCTATTCAAGAGTGAGAACCTGGAACTTTACCGATGCTTGTGGTAATACCAGTAGCAATTTTATACAAACTATCTCCGTAATAGATACTATCGCTCCTATTGTGACAACAACTTCTGGGGAATTAGATCATACTATTGAATGTAGTAATACCTCGGCTATTGATGCTGCTTTAACCGAAGTCCCCACAGCAACTGATAACTGTTCAACCACTCCAACTTTGCATTTGGTGAGTGATGTTACAATTGCTGATTCTAATTGTGCCAATGCCTATTCAAGAGTGAGAACTTGGAATTTTACCGATGCTTGTGGCAATACCAGTAGCAATTTTGTACAAACGATTTCTGTAACAGACACTACAGCTCCTATTGTGACAACAACTTCTGGGGAATTAGATCATACGATTGAATGTAGTAATACCTCGGCTATTGATGCTGCTTTAACCGAAGTACCAACTGCCACTGACAATTGTTCAACCACTCCAACTTTGCATTTGGTAAGCGATGTAACTACTGCTGATTCTAATTGTGCCAATGCCTATTCAAGAGTCAGAACCTGGAACTTTACCGATGCTTGTGGCAATACCAGTAGCAATTTTATACAAACTATCTCCGTAATAGATACTACCGCTCCAACTTGGACTACTCTAGCTGGAAGTTTAGATTCTACAATTGAATGTAGCGACGCACAAGCTTTGGCGAATGCCCAAAAATTATTCCCAGTAGCCACTGATAATTGTGATGCAGACCTAAGTAACATTGTAAAAGTGACTGGAACATTTGTGGCTTCTGCAACTTGTGCCAATGCAGGAACCTATACCAATACTTGGACAGTAACCGATGATTGTGGTAATGTTTCTGAAACGTTTACACAAGTAATCAATGTAATTGATAACACAGCGCCTACTTGGGCAACTGCTGTCAGTAGTTTAAATACTACTGTTGAATGTAGTGATACGCAAGCTTTGGCGGATGCACAAAATTTATTCCCAATAGCCACTGATAATTGTGACGCAGACCTAAGTAATATTGTAAAAGTGTCGGGTACATTTGTAGCTTTTGCAACTTGTGCCAATGCGGGAACCTATACCAATACTTGGACAGTAACCGATGATTGTGGTAATGTTTCTGAAGTGTTTACGCAAACAATTACAATTCAAGACACTACTGTACCCGATATAGCAACCAAAGCTACCGATATAATAGTAGAATGTGATGGACAAGGAAATCAAAATGCGATTGCTAATTGGTTAGCTAATAACGGAGGTGCGATTGCTTTTGACAACTGTTCTGAAGTAATTTGGACCAACAACTTTAACTCGATAGCAAATGATTGTTCAACTGCTGTGACTGTAGTGTTTACTGCAACTGATGCTTGTGGAAACTCAGCTTTTACTTCTGCAACATTTAGTGTTCAGGATAACACCCCTCCTGTGGTACCCGTAGCTCCTGCGACTATTACCGTTGGATGTGCATCCTATATTCCTGCGATGATTCCGCTTACAGCAAGAGATAACTGTTCCGGAAATATTACTGTTGAAGGAACGAATAGCATCGAATTAGGCGATTGTGAAAATACGTATACAATCAACCGAACTTGGACTTTTACAGATGCATGTAATAATATTTCTAGTACTTCTCAAATTATACATGTGATAGATACTACCCCTCCAACGATAGTGCCTTTACCAGAGCTATCGACAATAGCTTGCCCAAACACACCAGTATTTACTCAAGCAATTGCAAGAGACGAATGTGGCTCTAATGTGAATTTAACTTTTAAAGATGTCAAAACTGAAGGAAGCTGTGCTGGTTCGTATTCAATCACTCGAAATTGGACAGCGACTGATATGTGTGGTAATAGCACAACTGCTTCACAAACTATTAATGTAGAAGACAAAGTTGCTCCTGTAATTGCAAGTTTACCAGAACCAACGACAATAACTTGTCCAAATTCACCTGTATTTGCATTTGCAACAGCGACTGATGAATGCGGCTCTGACTTTAACTTGACTTTTAAAGATGTCAAAACTGAAGGAAGTTGTGCCAGTTCCTATTCGATAACAAGAACTTGGACAGCAACTGATACTTGTGGTAATAGTTCAACTGCTTCACAAACTATTAATGTAGAAGACAAAACAGGACCTATAACTACTACCGAGTTTAACTCTAATGTCAGTTCTAACTGTAATGCAATTCCTGTGAAACCAGAATTAGTTTTTGTAGATGGCTGTTCTGCTATTAACTCAACTATTTTCACAGAAACTATTAGTAACCAAACCACTGATTCTTATATAATCAATAGAAAATGGAGTGTTTCAGACACCTGTGGAAATAATTCAGAATTTGTTCAAACAGTGAATGTGACTATAACTAATAGTTTAATTACACTAACAGGTTCTGTTTGTAACGATGGAGAAACTACAAGTATTGATTTAGCATCCTTACTTCCTATTGGAACTCCAACTAACGGAACTTGGACAGACGTTTCTAATTCAGGAAAACTAGCTGGAACAATATTTAATGCAGCGACTCTTGCAGTAGGAGATTATATTTTTGAATATACAATTAACGATACCAATTGTCCTAGAAGCATTAGAATTACGGTAACTGTAACTACAGACTGTGGTGGAATTGTATTGCCTTGTGGAACTATAATGGTTCACAACGCTTTTTCTCCAAACGGAGATGGGATCAATGAGAAGTTTGTAATTGACAATATCAATGACACCAATTGTTATCCTGATAATACTGTAGAAATATACAACCGCTGGGGAGTATTAGTGTATTCAACTAAAGGGTACAACAATACTACCAATGCCTTTGATGGAATTTCAGACGGACGCTCTACTGTAAGTCAATCGTCAGGTTTACCAGCTGGAACGTATTTCTATATTTTGACATATACTTCTTTTGACAACAATAATGTGATTCAAAATAATAAAAAAGTAGGTTATCTATTCTTAACAAAGTAATCAAATAGTAGTATTCCTTGAGGGTTAAATTTTTAGGGGAATATAAAATAAATAACGCATTCTATTGAATGATACCATAAAACCGCAATTATGAAAACTCTATTATTTTCTTTCGTTTTAGTATTGACATCAATGCTCAATTATGCACAACAAGATGCTCAATTCACACAGTATATGTACAATACAACTATTATCAATCCAGCTTATGCCGGATCGAGAGGAGCATTAAGCATTTTTGCTTTGCATCGTACCCAGTGGGTTGGACTTGACGGAGCTCCAGTAACCAATACGGTATCGATGAACACTCCCTTCAATGAAAGTAATTTAGGCTTGGGTATATCAATTGTTAATGACAAAATTGGGCCTACACAAGAAAATACAATCTCTGCAGACATCTCCTATTCTATTCACACTTCGGAGACATTTAAACTTTCTTTTGGGATGAAAGCCACAGCTAATTTATTTAGTTTAGATGTAAACAAACTTAATCCTGTAGATAACGACCCTAGTTTACATGACTTTAATAATAAATTCACACCCAATATTGGAGCTGGTATTTATTTGCATTCAGACAAGGCTTATGTAGGATTTTCAGTTCCCAATTTCATCGAAACCAATCGGTATAATGATAACGAGGTAGCTATTTTTAAAGAAAAAATAAACTATTACCTCATTGGAGGATATGTATTTACTATTTCAAACGATATTCAATTTAAACCTGCAGGGTTACTAAAATTAGTTCAAGGTGCGCCAATACAAGCCGATATTTCTGGAAACTTTATGTTTATGGAAAAACTTACCGTTGGTATTGCTTATCGATGGAGTGCTGCAATAAGTGGTATGGTAGGATTTCAAATCTCCGAAGGGCTACATATTGGTTATGGCTATGATTTAGAAACCACTCATTTAGACAAATACAATTCAGGATCACATGAAGTTTTTCTTCGCTATGAATTATTTAAAAACAACACTCGAATGACTACACCAAGATTCTTTTAAAAACTACCATTATGAAAAATCGTACACTACTTTACTTAGCAATAGTAAACATAGCTTATCTAAAAGGATTTAGTCAAAAAACAACCCTTTTTATTACTGATAAAGTCAATGAAAAATATGCCTATGTTGATGTAACCAATACTTATGAACGTGTCGCAGCAAAAGGATATAAGTCAGTGGATTTATTTAAAAAATTAGGTGATTCCTATTATTTCAATTCCAACTATGAAAAGGCGGCTAAATGGTATGGAGAGTTATTTGCTATGAGAACTCCATTAGAACCCGAATATTATTATCAGTATGCTGATTGCTTACACTGCATTGGCAATACTAAATTAGCAAATGAGGTACTACTTCGATTGAATCAGAAATCAGAAATTGTTCCAATTAAAAAATCTAAAAAAAGAAAATAATTCTTTTAAATACTTCTAAACTATACGATTATGAAAAAGTATTTCGCACTCTATATCGCCCTATTGAATCTATTCACATTCAATAGCTATTCGCAACAATCCCAACTAAAATCAGCGGATAAAAAATATACCAATTTAGCCTATATCGATGCTATAAAAACTTATGAAAGAGTTGCCCAAAAAGGGTACCAATCAGCCGATATGTATAAAAAAATAGGCAACTCGTATTATTTCAACGGAGAGTTAGAATCGGCTGCCAAATGGTACACGGAACTATTTGCTATGAATACTGATGTAGAACCCGAATATTATTTTCGCTATTCGCAATCGTTACAATCAATTGGTGAAAACCAAAAAGCAAACGAGATGCAGCAATTGTTCCGTCAAAAAATTGGAATTACTGACAAGTCAATGAATTATCTTGAACAAATTAAAGCTAATTCGGGTCGATATCAAATCGAAAATGCGGGGATTAATTCCCAATATTCAGATTATGGTACAGCAAAGTATGGAAATAAAATCGTGTTTGCGACAGCTCGAGACACTGGAAGTTTATCACACCGAACCCATTCTTGGAACAATCAGTATTTCACTAATCTGTATACTTCAGAACTGAGTGAAGATGCAACCTTAAGCAAACCAGAACCCTTTGATGATGTCGTAAAATCAAGATTTCATGAAGCGACCCCTGTTTTTACCAAAGACGGAAAAACAATGTACTTTAGTCGTAATAATTTTCTAAAAGGTAAAAAAGGTAAAAGCCAAGATAAAACTACACTTTTGAAAATATACCGTGCGTATGCTGTAGATGGACTATGGACCAATGTAACCGAATTACCTTTCAACAGCGACCAATTCAGCACAGCACATCCTGCATTAAGTCCCGATGAAAAAACACTATATTTTGCTTCGAACCGACCGGATTCTTTTGGTGAATCCGATATTTACAAAGTACAGATCAATCAAGATGGAAGTTTTGGAACACCGGTGAACTTGGGCAATAGCATCAATACCATTGGCAGAGAGAGTTTTCCTTTTATAACGGATGAAAATGAAATGTATTTTGCTTCAGATGGACAGCCAGGATTGGGTGGATTTGATGTTTTTGTAACCAAAATTAACCCTGACGGTACTTTTACCGACGTTCAAAATGTGGGTGAAAGTGTCAATTCAGCCAAAGACGATTTTGCCTATTTCATCGATACTAAAACTAGAAGAGGTTTTTTTAGTTCCAATAGAAGTGGCGGACAAGGATCAGACGATATTTATCAATTCTTGGAAACCAAACGACTACGTTGCGAACAAGAATTATACGGCGAAGTGACTGATGAAAGTACTAAAGAATTGTTACCAAATACAACGATTAGTTTGTATAACAAACAATTCGATTTATTAAATACAATTGTATCTGACTCCAAAGGAAATTATTCTCTAAAAGTAGATTGCGGTCAAGACTATTACGTCAGAGCCGAAAAACCAGAATACAATACCAAAGAACAAAAAATCAGTATCTCAAAATTGGACGGAAGAACGTACCTACCTATTGCTTTAGAAAAAACAAAATGTAAAGTAACTATAGGCGATGACTTAGGAAAATGTTTTGGTATAAAAAACATTTACTTTGATTTCGACAAATACACTATTCGTGTGGAAGCTGCTATCGACTTGGAAAAAATACTAATTGTTTTAACCGACAATCCCGGTATGAAACTAGATATTCGTTCCCATACTGATAGTAGAGGTACTTTTAAATACAATGAAGTTTTATCAGGCAATAGAGCCAAAGCTACTATTCAATGGTTAATCAAAAATGGGGTAAATCCCAATCGATTAACAGCCAAAGGCTATGGAGAAAACCAATTGGTGAACCTCTGTTCTGATGGAGTTTCTTGTACAGAAGAGGAGCATCAACTAAATAGACGTAGTGAATTTATTATTACTGCTTTATAAAAAAGGGCGAATTTCTAATGAAATTCGCCCTTTTTATAACTATAAAGTTCTTTAAATTTTAGCAAAAATATTAGTGTAATATTTTTTTCCAGTAGTTGGATTTTCACGAACGGAAAGCCCAAAATGAGTATAATTCCCTTCCAAATTGGCTTTATGTCCTTCACTTGCTAGCCAAGCATCTAAAACAGCTTTTGGAGTAGTATAATTATATGCTACATTTTCGGTAACATATTTAGCATTTAAAGTTTTCATAATATCTTCAGAACGAGCCACAAAATCATTATGATTAACCACATTATTAGCAATCATATAATTATTATGTTCTTCGGCTTTAAAAGAGATATAATCTGACTTGATTAAGGCATTCAAACCAATACTAACTCGGTAATTATTGATTAATGTCAAGGTTTCATTTTCAAAAGTAGTGTACGGATAAGGAACAGTAGTTTGAGAAACGGCAGGTGTTGTAACTGATGCAGGTGCATCTGCAGTACAAGAATTTAGGGTGCCAAGTACAAAAACGAGTACAAGGACACGTAATAAAAATAATTTCATAAAAGTAGGGCAAGCTTAAAGTAGATTGTGGGGCAAACTCCTTTAAAAAATTTAAATTGTTGATGTATTAATTAAGCAGTGCAAATGTACAACATTAACCGACAAAAGTCAAATAAAAACGATTTAAACACCTAATTTTCAAGTATTTACAAATAAATTCTTACATTAAGGAGACAATCTGTCTATCTTCCAACTAAAATCAGACTGAGCACTATATCTAATTCTATCGTGAAGACGATTAGGTCTACCCTGCCAGAACTCAACTTCCAACGGACTAACTAAAAATCCTCCCCAATGTTCTGGTCTTGGAATAACCATGCCTTCAAAATTAGCTTCCAATTGTTTTAAATTTTCTTCTAAATACTCTCTTGAAGGTATCACTTCCGATTGATTCGAAACAATAGCTCCCAATTTACTTCCATCTGGTCGAGAAGCAAAATAATTATCCGAAATGATTTCAGCTGTTTTTTGAGCAATCCCTTTGATAATTACTTGACGTTCCATACTGTGCCAAAAAAATGAAAGACACACGTTAGGATTATTCATAATGGCCTTGCCTTTTTCTGAATTATAATTGGTATAAAAAATAAATCCTTCTTCGTTGAACTTCTTTAATAAAACGACTCTCGATTTTGGGAATCCATCCAAACCAATCGTAGCCACCGTCATTGCATTGACTTCTTCATTTCCGCCAAACTCCTCCACCTCATGAAACCATCTATTGAACAAATTAATTGGATCTTCTGGAATAGCAGATTCTAATAATTCGCTTTTTTCATACGATTTTCTATAATTACTTAAATCCTTCATAATTACTTTCTAAAATTCAAAACTAATTCCATCTTCCGCCAAAAGCACTTCTGGGAAAATGGTTTCAGCTTCTTCTTTAAACAATGTTATACTTTCGTATCGAGTCGAATAATGCCCTAAAATTAATTGTTTTACATTGGCTTTCAAAGCAATTCGTGCTGCTTCTTTTGCTGTGGAATGTAAGGTCTTTTGAGCCAAACTTTCTTCTGATTCTAAAAAAGTGGATTCGTGATACAAAACATCCACGTTTTCAATAATTGGGATGACTGGTTCATGATAGACCGTATCCGAACAAAACGCATAACTTTTGGGTGGAATGGGGTCAAAAGTCAATTCTGAATTGGGAATTATTCTACCGTCTTCTAAGGTAATATCTTTTCCGTTTTTTATCTTTTGATAGTAACAACTCTCTATTTCGTAATTCAAAACTGCATCCATATTCAACTTACGCGTACCTGCTTTCTCTTGAAATAAAAAACCATTCGTGTACACACGATGTTGTAAAGGTATGGTTGTAACCAATACTTTTTCGTCTTCAAAAATAGTCACACTTTCCTCTGAATCCAATTCATGAAAAAACAAACCGTAATTCGTCCACGAATTAGACAACTTCAATTGTAATAAAATGATTTCTTTGATTCCTTTTGGACCATAAACATGCAAATCCGTAGTTCTTCCTAACAAACTAAAAGTCGAAATTAAGCCAATCAAACCAAAAAAATGATCGCCATGCAAATGAGAAATAAAAACCTGATTGATTTTAGAAAATTTGATTTTGTTTTTCCGAAGCTGTACTTGAGTCCCTTCTCCACAATCAATTAAAAACATTCTGTTATTAATCTCTAATAATTGAGCAGTTGGATTAGTAATCGTTCGGGGTGTAGCGGCATAGCAGCCTAAAATGGTTAGTTGCATGTTTTAATTTCTAATTGAAAACTAATCATTTTTTGAATTGGATATTTTACCCAACTTATAAATTTTAAATACAAAGTAACTTACAAAAACAGAATAAACAACTAAACTAATACAATCAAAATGAGTCGTTTTAATTCCGTGAATAATATCTCTAGCTAAAAGAAATGTAAGCAAAAATAGCGCTACAGTATAGAGATAAATAATTGTTTTGATGTTTACTTTCATAACCTTAAAATCCTAAATCACGTTCAATCTCTTCCATTTCAATTATATCGTGTGCTTCTAAATTAGATGGCACTACCACCAATTGAGATGGAACAGCATTAAAATCAATTCCTTCAGCTACCACAACAAATGATTTTTTTGCTTTTTTATGTTGTTTGGATAAAGGTAACAACAATTTTAAATCAGAAAGAGTAACCGATTTATTATGAGACAAATCGATAATTAAATTATGCGTATCAAAGGAAGTATTAGATTGTGACACTTTATCTAAAAATGAAGTAAAATCTCCTTGAGTATCTTTTATTGTTATCGTATGTCCTTTTTGATCTACTTTCATAAATTGGATTTTAACAACTGCATAATACAGTGAATTTGAAACGAACTAATTTACGTAATTCGTATGAAATTATTGGATTTTTGAAGCCAAAAGATAAATAACCGCCATTCGGATGGCTACTCCATTTTCTACTTGGTCCAAAATAACCGATTGTTGAGAATCGGCAACATCACTTGTAATTTCAACTCCACGGTTGATAGGTCCCGGGTGCATAATTACAATCTCTTTATTTAGCGAGTCCAAAAGATTTTTATCTACTCCATATTGCTGTGCATATTCTCTTGTAGAAGGAAAATAATTCACGTCCATGCGTTCGTTTTGTACTCGCAACATATTGGCTACATCACACCATTCAAGCGCTTTACGCAAATTAGATTCAACTGTTACTCCAAGTGATTCGATGTGTTTTGGAATCAATGTTTTTGGACCACATACCTTTACTTCTGCTCCTTGCATTTGCAAAGCATATATATTAGACAAAGCCACACGAGAGTGTAAAATATCACCCACAATTACTACTTTTTTCCCTGCTACATCACCTAATTTCTCACGTATCGAATAACTATCTAACAAGGCTTGGGTAGGATGTTCATGTGCTCCATCTCCTGCATTGACTATGCTTGCATTTACATTTTTTGATAAGAAGTAAGCCGCGCCTGGATTGGCATGACGCATCACCACCATATCTACTTTCATGGAAAGGATATTATTTACGGTGTCAATCAGTGTTTCCCCTTTCTTAACTGAAGATTGGGCTGCCGAAAAACTAATCACGTCAGCAGACAATCGTTTTTGGGCTAATTCAAAAGAAAGTTTGGTTCGGGTACTATTTTCAAAAAAGATGTTGGCAATGGTAATGTCTCGTAAAGAAGGAACTTTCTTAATAGGTCTATTGATAACTTCCTTAAAATGATCAGCGGTTTCAAAAATTAAGTCAATATCATTTTTGTTAATGTATTTTATTCCTAATAAATGATTTACGCTTAATTCTTTCATTTTTCTTTACAATTATATTTTTTTTAATGATTGACTTGCTACTTAATTAGTAATTAAATAAACGCCGTCTTCTCCATCATTTTCTTTCCAACACACTTTTACTTTTTCATTATTGATAGCATCTACCTGTCTGCCTCTATAATCGGGCTGAATAGGCAAATTACGACTAAAACGTCGATCAATTAATACCAACAATTCAATTTCAGAAGGTCTTCCAAAAGATTGAATAGCGGTTAAAGCCGAACGAATACTGCGTCCAGTAAATAAAACATCGTCAATAAAAATGACTTTTTTATTTTCGACTATAAAATTGATATTGGTTTTATTTGCCTCCAAAGGTTTATCGGTTCTTCTGAAATCATCTCTAAAAAAAGTAATGTCCAAATAACCTAAAGTAATTGAGGGTGTTTGGTATTCTTTTTCTAAAATTTCTTTTAAACGTTCTGCCAAGAAAACACCTCTAGGCTGTATTCCAACTAGAATCGTATCCGAGAAATCCAAGTGTTTTTCAATTAATTGACAAGCCAAACGATGCAGTATGATAGTAACTTCTTTTGCAGTAAGTAATACTTTTTGACTCATGGTAAAGTGTAATGTTTGGTTAGGCAAATATACAAATTCTGTTTTATGATTGATAATTAAAAATCACAGAAAAATTAGCTAAAAAAAAGCCTTGAAAATTCAAGGCTTTTTAAACTATTTAAGAATACATTTTCACTCTTAATTCCTGTACTTTTTCATCATCTAAATAATCGTCAAAAGTCATGTAACGATCAATGGCTCCGTTAGGTGTTAACTCCACTACTCTATTACCCACAGTTTGTGCAAACTCATGGTCATGAGTTGTGAATATAACCGAACCTTTGAAATTCTTTAACGAATTATTGAAAGCAGTAATCGACTCCAAATCCAAGTGATTGGTTGGTTCGTCCAACATCAAAATATTAGCGCGCTCCATCATCATACGAGACAACATACAACGTACTTTTTCTCCTCCTGATAATACACGGCTTGTTTTTAAAGCCTCTTCGCCAGAGAAAATCATTTTTCCTAAAAAACCTCTAATATATACTTCGTCTCTTTCTTCTTCTGTTTTTGCCCATTGACGCAACCAATCTACCAAAGTCAAATCATTCTCAAAATACTTATGGTTTTCTGCGGGTAAATAGGCTTGATTGGTTGTAATTCCCCAATCATAGGTTCCTGAATCGGCTTTTTGCTCACCATTCAAGATTTCGTAAAAAGCAGTTGTAGCACGAGAATCTTTAGAGAAAAGAACAATCTTATCTCCTTTTGCCATATTCAAATCCACTCCTTTGAATAAAACTTCTCCATCAATAGAAGCACTTAAGTTTTCTACATTTAGAATTTGGTCACCCGCTTCACGATCTTGGTCAAAAATAATCGCAGGATAACGACGGCTTGAAGGCTTGATTTCAGCAATATTCAATTTAGAAATCATTTTTTTACGAGAAGTAGCTTGTTTTGATTTGGCCACATTCGCAGAAAAACGACGAATAAATTCTTCCAATTCTTGTTTTTTTTCTTCTGCTTTTTTATTTTGTTGCGCACGTTGTTTTGCCGCTAACTGACTTGACTCGTACCAAAAGGTATAGTTTCCTGAATAATGGTTGATTTTTCCAAAATCAATATCTGAAATATGCGTACAAACTGCATCCAAAAAGTGACGATCGTGAGATACCACAATAACCGTATTCTCATAATTAGCCAAGAAATTCTCTAACCAAGCAATGGTTTCAAAGTCCAAATCATTGGTAGGCTCATCCATAATCAATACATCTGGATTACCGAAAAGCGCCTGTGCCAAAAGCACACGAACCTTCATCTTTCCTTCCAAATCGGCCATTACAGTATAATGATTGTCTTCCGAAATACCCAAATTGGACAACATAGACGCTGCATCAGAATCAGCATTCCAACCGTTCATTTCTTCAAATTGCACTTGCAACTCTCCTATTCTATCGGCATTAGCATCATTATAATCTAAATACAATTCATCCATTTCCTTTTTAACGGCATACAAAATTTTATTTCCCATTAAGACGGTTTCTAAAACAGTGTACTCATCAAACATATTATGGTTTTGGTTCAAAACCGACATACGTTTGCCCGGTTCTAAATGAATGTGCCCCGAAGTAGGTTCTAATTCTCCTGATAAGATTTTTAAAAAAGTAGATTTTCCTGCTCCATTGGCACCAATTACACCATAAATATTACCTTGAGTAAAGGTAGTATTTACTTCGTCAAACAAAACTCGCTTACCAAATTGAACGGATAAATTATTAACTGTTAACATCTGTGTTTTTTTTTTGCAAAAGTAGCAAAAAACTAATTATAGAATCATCTTTACATTCTTTAAGTGAATACTGTTCTGTATAATTTAGAAAAACTAGTATTACAATCTAACTAATAGAAAAAAATCAGTGAATGTTATAAAAAATTATTTATTCAATAATTTTAACAATATTTACTTCAAATTATTTTTTTTTAATTTTTGTAACAAATACTTTTACATCTTTACAGCAATTAATTATCACAAACTAAAAAAACCAAAAAAAAATGAATTCAGAACAAACGAAGTCGAATAACTCGGCGCTATCGACCCTAATTACGGTCTTCTTCTTTTGGGGATTTATTGGAGCATCCAACGGTGTTTTCATTCCCTTTTGCAAAGCGAAGTTTGGATTAGATCAATTTCAAAGTCAGCTAATTGACTTTGCTTTTTATGGAGCCTATTACATTGGAGCCTTACTGCTTTTTATTTTTAGTAGTGCTGCAAAAAGAGATATTCTAAACGGATGGGGATTCAAAAAAGGAATCATTTACGGATTATTGATTAGTACGTTTGGTGCTGCTTTGATGATTTTAGCCGTAACACAAGGAAGTTATTTATTTATTTTAGGCGCCTTATTCATTGTTGCTTTAGGGTTTTCATTACAACAAACCTCGGCTCAACCCTTTGCGGCATCATTGGGAGAACCACACACTGCTTCTAGCCGATTAAATTTAGCTGGAGGAATTAACTCTTTAGGAACCACCATTGGGCCTATTGTAGTTTCTTTTGCTTTGTTTGGCGTTATAGCAGGAGTAAATATTGAAGAATTTGCAAAAAAACCAAATTCATTAGACTCGATGATTACGCTATACATGGCTGTTGGAGGACTTTTCCTTCTTGCAGCGGCTTTGTTTCATTTTTCTAAAAAATTGCCTTCAGGAAAAAGTGATGACAGTTTTGAAATTGCGAATAAAGCTTTGAAAACACTTATTACCATTACAGTTCTATTAATAATTGTTTTTGGATACATTTTCTCGCGCTATGAAGATCCAGAATTTATTGAGCGTTTTATTACCAATCACGAGATTGATTATTTAGGATTAGGATTGACCATTTCCACCTTATTGATTGTTGTAGTTGGACTTTTGTTTGCCAACAAAACCGCTCAGAAAAATCCAGAAGGTTGGGGTGCTATGAAATACCCTCAATTAGTACTAGGGATGCTGGCTTTATTTACCTATGTAGGAGTTGAAGTGACTATTGGTAGTAACCTAGGTGAGTTATTAAAAACAGAAGATTTTGGTGCCATTACAGGACCTGCTTTAGCACCCTTCATGTCGATGTATTGGGGAAGTTTAATGATTGGACGTTGGGCAGGAGCCATTTCTGTTTTCAATCCGTCTTCACAAATGAGAAAGATATTGCTTATTGTAGTACCTTATGTTGCTTTTGGAGTGGTTTTAACTGCTAATGCTATTTCTGGACAAGATATCACACCTTTGTATGGCTATGCTTTTGTAATCGTATTCCAAATTGTTGGTTTCTTCCTAGGTAAAGACCAACCATCAAGAACATTGATGATTTTTGGATTATTAGGTGCAATTGCAATGCTAATTGGTTTACTTACAACGGGAACTATTGCTATTTTTGCCTTCATGAGTGGTGGATTGTTCTTAAGTATTATGTGGCCATGTATCTTCTCTTTAGGAATTGCAGGTTTAGGAAAATACACTTCACAAGGAGCCGCTTTCTTAGTTATGATGATTTTAGGAGGAGGAATTATCCCTCCATTGCAAGGTAAACTAGCCGATGTAATTGGAATTCATACTTCATACTTTATTCCTGTATTGTGTTTTGCATTTATTGCATTCTACGGCTGGAAAGTAATTGGAATATTAGAAAAACAAGGTATCGGTCACGATATCGAAGTGGGTGGTGGACACTAAAAATACACAACTAACCAAAACCAAACCTACCTCCAAAGCGCCATCGCAATTTGGAGGTTTTTTTTGAATCATCCCTAAGCTTCAAAATCGTATATCGTAAATCGTATATTAAAACGGAACTATAAGTCTAAACTCCTTTTCATTGCTACATTCTTACATTTTCAAATTGTTACATTATTAAATTAACATTTGCATATTAAAAAACTTTTCTTACATTTGAAATACTCTGTAACTGCACTCGAGCCAAATCATTTTCCTTTACAGATTTAATAAATTAAACAATAACCGACTACAACCGTTTTTGGAATTATTTTTTTGATTTCACAAATCAAAGTTGGTTGAGTATAGCTAGTCGCATTAGGTTGGCTTTGCTCAACAAAAGAGCAAAAAACTGAGCATATAAATAAGTTGTGCGACACCCTTGAAAAACCGCAATACCGATAAAAAACCTTTCATATAAAGACATAATTTTGTACCTTTGCATTTATGAAAAAAATGATTGATTTATTTGCAGGTTGTGGTGGACTTAGTTTGGGAATGGAACAAGCTGGGTTTACAACTATTTTTGCAAATGAAATCAACCAATCCCTTTTTGAAACCTATTTATACAATAGAAATTTATCCGAGGATTCCTATTTTACAGGAGATATAAACGAGTTAAATCAGAATATCAAGGAGTACAAATCAAAGTTTACTGATGTAGATTTAGTTTGTGGTGGACCACCTTGCCAAGGTTTCTCAATGGCAAATAGACAAAGAATTTTAGATGACCCAAGAAACACACTTTATAAAGCATTTTTAGAGTTTTTGAAAGAAGTAAAACCAAAGTTTTTTGTAATGGAAAACGTGAAAGGTATGTCAAAAAAAATAGATGAAATTAAAAATGACTTTAAAGAATATTTGGGAGAAGAATATTCTTTTTCTCATTCATTATTCAACGCTAAAGATTTTGGACTACCTCAAAATAGAGAACGTTTTTTTATTATTGGAAATAGATTAGGAATTGATAACGATAGTATTTTTGACCAAATCAAAAATAATAAACTTAAAAATCCTTTTGTTTTGAAAGACGCAATAAGCGACTTGCCAAAACTTGAACCAAATCGAACAAAGAATAATACTCAAATCGAAAATAAAGAAATTGGTTTTTTTGAAACCGAATATTCTTTCCCAAAATCTACTTATGCGGATTTTGTAAACAATGGCAAAAAAGTAAATAAACTATACAATCATAAAAATCGTTTCAATAACGATAGAGATATTGAAATTTTTTCCTTGCTACCGCAAGGAGGAAATTCACTTCATAAAAGTATTGAGCATATAATGCCGTACAAAAGTAGAAATCACATTTTTAAAGATAAATATTTCAAACTTGATGAAAATGAAGTATGCAAAACAATCACTTCGCATATGAAGCACGATTGCAATATGTACATTCATCCAAATCAGGCAAGAGGTTTGTCACCAAGAGAAGCCGCAAGAATTCAAACATTTCCAGATTATTATGTTTTTAAAGGAACACCAAATTATTGGTATGCACAGATAGGAAATGCTGTTCCCGTAAAACTTGCAGAATTTATTGGTAAGGAAATTATCAAATATTTGTAATTATGAAACACTTAGAATTATTCGCAGGTATTGGAGGATTCAGAAAGGCTTTCGACATTTTTGGAGAAGACCTTAAAATACCTATGCAATGTATCGGTTATTCAGAATTAGATATTTACGCTAATAAAACATATACAGCAAATTATAACACCAAAAACGAAACCGTTTTAGGCGATATAGTAGAGTTTACATCACATAAAAGAAATATTGAAAATCTTGCAGATTTTGATGTTCTAACAGGTGGATTTCCTTGTCAATCATTTAGTATGATGGGAAAACAAAAAGGATTTGAAGACGTTAGAGGGAATGTATTTTTTAATATTATTGAAATTTTAAAAGTTAAAAAGCCTAAATTCATTTTACTTGAAAATGTAAAAAATATTGTTACTCACGACAAAGGAAATACAATTAAAGTTATTGAAGAAGAAATCAGAAAAGTAGGATACAAAAATGTATTTTACAATATTTTCAATACTCAAAATTTTGGATTAGCACAAAAGAGAAATCGTGTTTTTATCTTTGCAACAACAGAAGACTTGCCAAAAGATTTTATTTTCAATGAAAAAGTAGTTATTGACAATTTTAAAAGTATCAAAAAATGTAGCTTACTAAAACAAAAAACAACACTTGATGTACTTGGAAAAGAAGTAGAAGAAAAATATTATCTTTCTGAAACATTAAAACCTACCATTTTATCAAATGGTTCTAAAAATTTTAAGTCAAAATCTGAAATAAACCAACTTGTTGCAAGACCATTAACAGCAACTATGGTAAAAATGCACAGAGCTTGCCAAGATAATTATTTTTCTCACGAATTTTTAAATTCTGAAAAACCTTTAGAATATTTGAAAACCGAATATTCAAAAGAAGAACAGGCTAAACACAGAATAAGAAAACTAACACCTCACGAAGCATTTTTATTACAAGGGTTCAATGGAAGTTTTGTTTCAAATGCAATGAATGTAGGAGTTAGTAATCATCAACTTTATAAACAAGCAGGAAATGCAGTAAGTGTAAACACAGTTTATGCTGTCTTGCATTATCTTTTCATAAAAAACGACCTTATTAAATATGTTCTTTAAATTACATAGCGAACGTAAAATTGGCTTTAAACAGCTATCGTTAGCTGACTTAGGATTAGGCACAAGTCATCAAACTCATATTGGATTATACGGAGATATATTTACATATCTGCAAGATTCGGAAGTAGAAGAAAAAGCTCTTTTGATTTATAACAATAATATTGATAGTGTAGATTGCTATTTTGATAGAATAGAAAATCCAGACGGAACATATAGAAGTCCTAAAATTAGAAAAGGAGAACGTAATTCTGTTTCTGTAGTAACAGTCATAAGAGATAAAGCGGCAGAATATCCTTCTTCATACAGATGGTTTTTAATTTGGTTTGGACTTGAAAATGAAGAAATGGTATTCTATTTTTTCAATGACCAATCTTCTGACTATTCCGAAGTATCTAATATTCTTGATTTATCAAGAGGAGGAAGAATTGATGATTCTGACAATCAATACACACAACTTCTAAATTATCTTGAAAATAAAGTAAATGTTAGTGGAAAAAAAATAATTGAAGAATTAGAAATCGCATCACAGGTTGGAACATCAAAAAAATACAGACCTTTTGATTTAGAAAATGCGAATAATTTATTTAAAGAAACAGGAAAAAAGGGAGAAGAAATAATTGCAAATTATCTTGACTATCAAAAATCAAGAAATCAAATATTTAATTACACTTGGTATAACAGAAGTATGGAAACGGGTCTTCCATACGACTTCAGCATTCAAAAGAATGACCAAAATGTAATATTCATAGATGTAAAATCAACGAACTTTAAATTTGAACAACCTCTAATCTTCAGTAATCAAGAAATTGAATGTATTGCAGACAAAAGCAATTATCATATTTATAGAGTATTTGATTTATCCGAAGATTTAGCAAATCCAAAACTACGAATTTGCGAAAATAGTAGAAATATTGCAACAATAATTCAACCTCAAATATCACAACTATGCACATCTTTAAGCCAACAACAAGTAACCTTACAGATGACAAAAATGGCTATAAAACCAACCAATGAATTACTAACCTTTAATAATGAAATCCTTCTAAACTTCTAAAAAGGGCGATCGCACAACAGCAGTTTGGCAAAATGGCGGGTTCAGTGCTGAATTGAACATTTGGTTTTCAAATGACATTAGTTCCAAACTGAAAATGAGTGCTTCAAAATCCTTCCCGAACACAAAGCCTGAAAACGTCAAAACCAAAAACCAAAAAATCCCATCAATTGATGGGATTTTATAATTTAAACCAAAACTGGTTTTATTTATTTCCTTTCTCAAAATCAGCCACAAACTGCGCTAATCCAATATCAGTCAATGGGTGTTTCAACAAGCCGTAGATAGCCGAAAGAGGTCCTGTCATGACATCGGCACCAATTTTAGCACAATTCATAATGTGCATCGTGTGGCGTACAGAAGCCGCTAAAATTTGCGTTTCAAATCCGTAGTTATCATAAATCTGACGAATTTCTTCAATCAATGCCAATCCATCTGTAGAAACATCATCCAAACGACCAATGAACGGAGAAACATAAGTAGCTCCAGCTTTAGCCGCTAACAACGCTTGTCCTGCAGAGAATACTAAAGTAACATTCGTTCTAATACCTTTGTCCGAAAAATATTTAGCCGCTTGAACTCCCTCTTTAGTCATGGGTAATTTCACTACGATTTGCTCGTGTAAATCAGCTAACTCCTCGCCTTCTTTAATCATTCCTTCAAAATCCAAAGCATTTACTTCAGCACTTACATCGCCGTCAACTAAATTACAAATGTCAACATAATGTTTCAAAATGTTGTTCTTTCCTGTAATTCCTTCTTTTGCCATTAATGACGGATTAGTAGTTACGCCATCTAAAACGCCTAAAGACTGCGCTTCTTTAATTTGAGCTAAATTAGCCGTGTCAATAAAAAATTTCATATCTATCTATTTGTTATGTGTTCTCATTTGGGCGTGACCACAAGGGTCGGGCTTTACGTTGCAATCTTTTTCTTTGAAAAAGGATTTTCACTGCAATCCCTCACGCAAACGCCTTGCAAAATTACAACTTATAATGATTCATCAGCATTTTTTCGTAGACTTTATCAGGCAGAATTCTTTTTAATACAATCGAGAATTTTTGCATAAAAGCGCCTACTTTATAATGAATTTTAGGATTTGGATTTTGAATAATTCGATACACCGCTTCGGCCATTTCATTGGGATTACTACCGCTATCTACGTGTGCATCCATAGTTTGTAAAACTCCCGCATATACTTTCTCGTAAGCCGAACCTTGTACTACTGGCGCATGAAAACGTCCTGCTGCGATATTGGTGGCAAAATCACCTGGAGCCACATTCGTAATTTGAATTCCAAACGACTTCACTTCCATTCGCAACGCTTCCGTGATTAACTCCAAAGCTCCTTTAGAAGCCGAATATACGGAGCGATACGGCAATCCCATATAGCCTGCAATGGAGGTAATATTAATAATCAATCCTGATTGTTGAACGCGCATTTGAGGCAATGCCGCTTTCATTACTTCGATAGGACCAAAGAAATTAGTTTCAAAATTGTTTTTGATTTCATCCATTGGAATTTCTTCCAAAGGTCCTGTAATACCCACCCCGGCATTATTAATCACAATATCTAATCTCCCCGCTTCTTGAATAATTGTAGCTACTGCTGACTGAATTGAAGCAACCTCTCGAACATCTAAAGCAATCAAAGGAAAAAGAGAATTAGACACCTTTTCAGGGTTTCTACTTGTTCCATATACCGTAAAGCCTTTATGAAATAAAAAATCGCCTATAGCCTTCCCTATTCCTGAAGATCCTCCTGTAATTAAAACCACTTTACCCATCTAATTCTGTATTTATTGCATTTGCTTTAAGCCATAAAAATACTCAAAAAGAAGTTCTGAATACCTTTAAAACAAAAAAATCTTCCCAATGGAAGATTCATAAAAAATGGCAAGCGACCTACATCGCACCGCTCAACCGCTTACCCTTGCTATGTTCCCATCCTGGGGGAGTCTGCAGGAGCTGGTCGTGTAGGACTTGCCGTTGCAAATATACAACCTTTTTATATTTTTACAAGTGCATTGCTACTAATAAAATAAGGTTGTATATTCGAGCATTCAAATATTACACTATGAAAAAGTATAACTTCTTATTTATCATTTTATTAGGGCTAATTTTATCCAACTGTGGCGGAGCTAAAAAAGAAAACAACACCCTATTTACTTTTGATAGTAACCAATTTAAAGCACAATACCTACCCCAAGAATCTATCGAATTAAATCTTTTAAATCCCAATTCAAAAACGGTTGATAGTGTGGTGTATTATGTAAACGAAACTAAAATTGGCACCACAAAAGGATTAAGTAAACTGCCTTTTACTTTTAAAGATCAGAAACTTGGCTATCAAAATCTGAAAGCTATTATTTACTTTGAAGGAGAAACTACTGAAGCGACGGACCGAGTAGAATTGGTTTCCAATGTACAGCCCAAATTATTGAAGTATTCAATTGTAAACACTTTTGCTCACGATACAGCTTCTTTCACAGAAGGTCTTGAATTTCATAATGATACTTTATTCGAAAGTACAGGCCAAAAAGGAGCTTCTTATTTTAGAAAATACGATTATAAAACAGGTAAAATCTTCAAACAAAACAATTTAGATGCAAAGTACTTCGGAGAAGGAATCACCTTTGTCAACAATAAATTGTACCAACTTACTTGGCAGGAAAAAACAGGATTCATCTACAATGCGACTACATTGAAATTAGAAAAAACGTTTACTTATGAGAAAGACATTGAAGGTTGGGGAATGACAAATGATGGCAAGTACATTTACCAAACAGACGGCACCGAAAAAATTTGGAAAATGGATCCAAACACTTTGAAAATGGTAGATTATAGTAATGTTTATTCTGGAAATGCTAAAATAAAATCAATCAATGAATTAGAATGGATTGATGGAAAAATTTATGCTAACGTTTGGCAAAAAGATGCTATTGCAGTAGTAAATCCTACAAGTGGATCTGTGGAAGGAATTTTGGATTTATCAGGGCTTAGAAAATTTGTAAAAAACCCAACTGCCGAAGTACTCAACGGAATTGCTTACAATCCTAAAACCAAAACACTATTTGTAACAGGTAAAAATTGGGATAAACTATTTGAAATTAAAGTTTCAGAATAAAAAATAAAACCTGAATTATCTTTAAAAAGATTGACTCTCAAAAATAATTTATTTGTGAAGTCCTCTTTTATATTTGAAAAACTTTCATTGTTGATAGCATACTTAATCTTTAGTTAACTTTTTTAGACAAGACATTCCACAAAAAAGCCCGTTCAATGGAACGGGCTTTTTTTTATTTCAACTTTACAGTATTAAACATGTAATGCTCTATTATCCGTTGCAGCTAAAGCCGCCTCTTTGATAGCTTCAGCAAATGTTGGATGTGCGTGTGACATTCTTGAAATATCTTCAGCAGAAGCTCTAAATTCCATAGCAGTTACTGCTTCTGCAATTAAATCGGCTGTTCTAGCACCAATCATATGTACTCCTAAAACCTCATCGGTTTTAGCATCTGCTAATATTTTCACAAATCCGTCTAAATCGCCACTTGCTCTAGCACGACCTAAGGCTTTGAACGGGAAACTTCCTGATTTAAACTCTACACCAGAAGCTTTCAATTGCTCTTCGGTTTGACCAACAGCAGCTACTTCTGGCCAAGTGTACACCACTCCCGGAATCAAATTGTAATCAATATGTGGTTTTTGACCCGCAATAATTTCAGCTACCATAGTTCCTTCTTCTTCGGCTTTGTGAGCCAACATAGCGCCACGAACTACATCTCCAATAGCATAGATATTAGAAACCGAAGTTTGCAAATGATCGTTTACTTCTACTTGTCCTCTATCTGTAATTTTTACACCCGCTTTGTCTGCATTCAATCCGTCAGTGTATGGACGACGCCCTACAGACACTAATGAATAATCTCCTTCTAAAGTAATAATTTCTCCTTTTGCATTTTCAGCTTTTACAGTCACAACATCTCCTGCTCTTTCCACTGATTGTACTTTGTGAGAAGTATAGAATTTCATTCCTTGTTTTTTCAAGACTTTAGTCAATTCTTTAGACAATGAACTGTCCATTCCAGGAATAATTCGGTCCATGAATTCCACTACAGAAACTTGTGCTCCTAAACGAAGATACACTTGTCCTAATTCAATTCCAATTACACCACCACCAATAATAACTAAGTGTTTTGGTACTTCTTTCAAAGCCAAAGCTTCAGTCGATGTGATGATTCTTTCTTTATCAATTTTGATAAATGGCAAAGAAGATGGTTTTGAACCTGTAGCAATAATGGTATTTTTAGCTTCAATAGTTTCTGAAGTGCCATCCGCTTTAGCAATAGCGATATGAGTAGCATCAACAAACGAACCTAAACCATTAAAAACAGTTATCTTATTTTTGTCCATCAAGTAGTTGATTCCTCCTGAAGTTTGCTCTACCACCGCTTGCTTACGCGCAATCATCTTCTCTAAATTTACTTTAACCTCTCCAGAAAGTTCGATTCCGTGTTCAGCGAAATGAGCAATTTCTGCATAATGATGTGAAGAAGACAATAATGCTTTAGAAGGAATACAACCTACATTCAAGCAAGTACCTCCTAAAGTAGCATATTTTTCAATAATAGCGGTTTTGAAACCCAATTGTGCGCAACGAATTGCTGACACATATCCACCAGGACCAGAACCTATAACGACTACGTCAAATGAACTCATAGTAATAGTATTTATTTTTTAGTGATGCAAACTTAAGAAATTAAGTTTTGTTTATTATTCAAAGTATACGATTTTTTATTGCGAATTGTAACTCTTTTGTGTTTTTATGCCGAATTATTCTTAAAACAAAAACGTTCTGAATACATTCAGAACGTTTTGATATCAATTTTATAACGTAAATTAGTTTTTATTTTGATTCAACTTACTATTTTTTCGGCTAAAGCCAAAATAAATTACCAATCCTAATAGTAACCAAACCGTGAAATAAATCCAATTCCAAACACTCAATTCGGCCATCATGTACAAACAAGAAACTAAGCCTAATAAGGGAATTAAGGATAAATTTTCTTTGTAAGACCAAATCGCTAAGCCGATTAATGTGATTACAAAAATCCACATCGGTATTTTATGTTTGAACAAATCAAAACCGCTTTCGTATTTTATATCATTGGAAATTGGCAAACCAGCTACAATGGCTTCGTATTTTGCATCGTCTTCTTGGTATTGACTCAACAATGCTTCTACATCGTTAGTCGATTGTTTGGTTTCCAATCCAACTAAATATCGATATACTTTATCTGTTTCTGATTGATTTAAAGCCGTCACTATTGTAGATGGTGAATTTACTTGAGTTTCATTCGCAATGAATTTCATCGTAGCCTTACTATTGTAGGTGAACGCAAAAAACACTTCCAACAATAAGGCAATTGGAAAGATATATTTCGCATTGATGTAGGGTGTTTTAAATTTTCCTCTCGGAATATCTTTTTTGTTTTGCAAAACTAAAACTCCTGCACACACCAATACAAATGCGAATAAGGTTCCGATACTACACAAGTCAGTTACCATAGTCAAATTCATAAACAAAGCAGGAATTCCTACTACAAAACCAGTCACTATAGTAGCATACGATGGTGTTTTGAATTTTGGATGTACTCTAGAGAATTTTTGAGGTAATAAACCGTCTCGACTCATACTCATCCAAATACGAGGTTGCCCCATTTGGAAAACCAAAAGCACACTTGCCATGGCAATTACAGCACTCACAGCTATAATGCCCGACATCCATTTTAAATCTAATTTTTCAAATACAAAAGCCAATGGGTCACCCACATTCAATTCATTATAACTTACCATTCCGGTTAAAACCAATGCGATAACAATATACAAAATGGTACAAATAATAATCGCCCACATCATACCTCGAGGTAAATCACGTTGCGGATTTTTACATTCTTCAGCCGTAGTAGAAATGGCATCAAAACCGATATAAGCAAAAAACACTGCCGAAACCCCTTTTAAAACACCACTTACTCCATTAGGCGCAAATGGACTCCAATGTGTGGTATCTACATAAAAAGCCCCAACAGCAATAACTAATAAAATTATACCCAATTTAATAATCACCATTAGATTTCCTGCATTTCTAGATTCTTTCATTCCTCTATACACCAATGCAGTAATCACAATGATAATCAACATAGCCGGAATATCAGCCACAAAATGAAAACTTCCAATTACTGGACAAGTTGTCCAAGCAGTATAGGCATCTTGCAAATTAGCACTTAAATTATCAAATGATTTTCCTCCTTGCATCAAGGCAGTTGCATCTTTGAAACCATTAGATGCCGACAAATAGTCCATTTGAATCCATTGCGGGAGTTCAATATTAGCCGTTCGAAGCAATCCTGTAAAATAATCACTCCACGAAATGGCTACCGTAATATTCCCTACGGCATATTCCATAATCAAAGCCCATCCGATAATCCAAGCGATAATTTCGCCAAAAGCTACGTACGAATACGTGTATGCCGATCCAGAAACGGGTACCATGGAAGCAAACTCAGCATAAGCAAAAGCCGCAAAACCACAGGCCAAGGCAGTGAATAGAAACAGAAAAATTACAGCTGGACCACCATCAGCACTTGCTTTACCAATAGTGCTAAAAATACCTGCCCCAACAATCGCTGCAATCCCAAAGGCTGTTAAATCTCTGGTAGTCAAATGTTTTCCTAAAGCATTATGTCCATCACTTTCATTTTGCTCGACCTGTTTCATGATATCATGAATTGTCTTTTTCCTAAACAAACCCTTTAATGCCATATAATTTGTATTCAAAAAGTAAACTAAAGTATCTTTTATTGTAATGCAAACTTAAAATTTCATTTCCAATAATACCGATTATTTTAAACAAGATTTTAAAATTGTAACTGGATGTTGCGCTTCTCTCGATGTTCCATCAAATATTTGGTGACGGCAACTTGTTCCTGCTGCTGCAATAGCAACAGTACTTTCGGTTGCTCTAATTTTTGGAAACAAAGTATCTTCACCCATTTGCATACTCACTTCATAATGTTCTTTTTCGTAACCAAAAGAACCTGCCATTCCACAACAACCCGAGTTATAAATAGTAACTGTAGTATTTTTAGGTACATTCAACATGGCAAAAGTAGCTTCAACAGTACTCAATGCTTTTTGATGACAATGTCCGTGAATTTTAATTTCTTTTGCTTCATCCGAGAATTGCTCAGAACGAATAGCTCCTTTAGCAATCTCGTTTTTAAAGAACTCTTCTATTGTAAAAACGTGCTTCGCAAGTTGTTCCGCTCCTGCTTTATCTTCTGCCAATCGAATGTATTCATCTCTAAAAGTCAAAATAGCCGAGGGTTCTATTCCAATCAAAGGAATTGCATCGGTAACAATTTCCTTGAAAATATCCACATTAATAGAAGCAATCGCCTTGGCTTGTTCCAAAAATCCTTTAGAAATAAATGCACGCCCACTTTCTTGATGATCTACTACCAAGACTTGATAGCCTAATTTTGTCAAAAGTTCATAAGCATCAATTCCTACCGAAACATCATAAAAATTAGTGAACTCATCACAAAACAATAGAACTTGGCCATTAGGATAGGTTCCTTCTTCGAGTTCTTTATGATTGTTATCCAACCATTTTCGAAAAGTCTTTGGAGCTAAATGTGGTACTACTCGCTGCGGAGCAATTCCCATTTTCTTTTTGACAATAGATAAGTTGGTAAACCAATTGGTCAATTTAGGTGTTAAGCTACCTAAATTATTCAATTTGGCATTATAGGCGAATGTTTTATTTCTAGTAGAGAACCCATTTGCTTTTTGGTATTGATACAAAAACTCGGATTTCAAAGAAGCAACATCTACATTACTCGGACATTCACTTGCACAAGCTTTGCAACTCACACACAATTCAAACACTTGGTATAATTCGTCGTGATCAAATTTATTCTCTTTTTCCGAATCGGTTAAAAATTGTCTTAACGCATTAGCTCTAGCACGAGTCGTATCTTTTTCATTTCGAGTGGCACGGTAACTCGGACACAAAGTGCCTCCTGCCGATGGCAATTTTCTACAATCACCAGAACCGTTACATTTTTCAGCCACGCGCAAAATCCCCATACTGTCTGAGAAATCTTGTATCGTTTCAATTTCCGGTTCTACTCTCCCCGATTCTACCCTAAGATTTTCATCCATTTTAGGTGTATCAGTAATACGACCTCTATTGAAAATAGCATTCGGATCAAATGCTTTTTTGATACGTTTTAGCAATTCATAATTGCTTTCTCCAATCATGTACGGCAAAAACTCACCGCGTACAATTCCGTCCCCGTGTTCTCCACTAAGCGAACCTCTGTATTTTTTGACCAAAACAGCCACTTCAGTTGCAATGGTTCTAAATAATTGTAAATCTTCTTTCTTTTTTAAATTCAAGACAGGTCGCAAATGCAATTCTCCTGCACCTGCATGGGCATAATAAATTGCTTCTTGTCCGTAACTTTTCATCATCGCAGCAAATTCGGCAATATAATTTGGTAAATCGCTCAACTCAACTGCCGTATCTTCAATAGAATCAGCTGCTTTATCATCACCCACTATACTTCCTAAAAGTCCTAAACCTGCTTTTCGTAAGTCATTAATCTTATCTATCTCATCTCCGTATAACTTAGGCAAAGCGTAACCAAAATTATTTTGTTCTAAATCGGCAATTAAAGCATCCGCTTGTCGTTCGGCTTCTTCCAAGGAATCCGAAGCCACTTCTAACATAATCACTGCTTTGGGATCTCCTTGTATGAAGAAACGATTTTTCGCTTGTTCTCTATTGGTTTTGGTACAATTCAAAATTGTATCGTCCATCATTTCGCAAGTGTACAAATGATGTTTCATCGCTATCATTACAGCTTCTAAACTTTCTTGAATGGTGTGAAAATGTGCCGCCACCATAATATTATGTGTAGGAGGCAAATCGTCTACTTTCAGCGTAACTTCTGTAGTAAAAGCTAGAGTTCCTTCACTTCCGCAAAGTAAGGTTCCTAGATTAATTGTGGGTTCGGTACCAGAAAACAAATTCGATTTCAATAATAAATCAACGGCATAGCCTGTATTCCTTCTGTGAATTTCAGGTTTTGGAAATTCTTTTACGATTTCGTTTTGCGTTTCAGAATTGGAAAGTTCTTCATACAATGTTCTGTAAATCTGATTTTCCAAGGAATCTCCTTTTGTTTTCTCGACAAACTCCTCCGAAGTAAGGGATTTAAAAACCGTAGCCGAACCATCACTCAAAATGGCTTTTAGTTCCACAATTTTATCTCGTGTCACTCCATAGCGAATGGAAGTTGTTCCCGACGAATTGTTTCCTACCATTCCCCCTATCATACAACGATTAGACGTAGAAGTATTGGGACCAAAAAACAAACCGTGTGGTTTTAAAAACAAATTCAGCTCATCGCGAATCACACCTGGCTGAACCGTAACCGTTTTATTTTCTTTATCAAAAGAGACAATTTTTGTAAAATATTTGGAGACGTCCACTATAATTCCGCTACCCACCGTTTGACCAGCTAAAGAAGTTCCTGCAGTTCTTGGCGTTAATGGAATTTGGTATTCATTGGCAAATCGAACCAAGGATTGAATATCTGCTACCGATTTTGGCCTAGCTACCGCAATAGGTTTGATTTGGTAAACCGAAGCATCGGTAGAATATATAATTTTATGTAATTCGTCATAGAAAAGATCCCCTTCTAATGCGTTTGACAGTTGTTGTAAAGGTAGTATTTGTGACATTGTATTCGGATGTAATTACTGAGTAGTCAGCATTTGGTTGACAAATATAAAAATTCTAGCGCTTTAAATAGTTATTCATTCGAAGCGCTAGAAATTAAATTATGCTGATTTAGTAATGATACCTTTTGAATGCTTCCATTGCAGCATAACTGGCTAAGCCCAATGCTTTAAATTTTTCTGCAGTATCTTTATTGCGTTCTTCAACGCGAACCCAAAACTCTCTGGAATCATCCCCCTGAAACATAACACCATCTTTTTGCGATTGATGATAAAAAATAGCGGTGCGTTTCTTCAATACTTGATTTGGGCTCATTGGAACAGCCATATCTATTTCATGAATTTCCCATTCGTGCCAAGCACCACGATATAGCCATACCCAACAATCATTCATAAATGGTTGATGTTTGATTTCTTTTAAGGCCATAAACAAGGCGTCTAAACAAACTTTATGTGTACCATGAGGATCTGCTAAATCTCCCGCTGCAAAAATTTGATGAGGACGAATTGCATCGATAATTCCTACCATCAATGCTACATCATTTTTAGACAAAGGGCTCTTTTTTATAGTACCGGTTTCATAAAACGGAAGATTTAGAAAATGTACCTGTTTATCGGGTAAACCTAAATATCGTGTAGCTCCTAACGATTCTTTTTGACGAATTTGCGCTTTTAAATTCCGTAATTCTACAATATCTGAAACACTACTGCTTTTTTTATTAATAAAATCAATAATCTTGATGTAGGATTCATTTGTAGGATTAAAAACCAATCCAATTTCGGCAAATTTCAAGGCTTCATCATTAGAAACGGCAATATTGCCAGAGGTTTGATACACCACATGCACTTCGTGTCCTTGCTCTACTAATCGGTCAAAAGTACCTCCCATTGAAATGACATCATCATCTGGGTGCGGACTAAAGATAATCACTCTTTTTTTCTCCGGACTAGAACGTTCGGGACGCTTTTGAAACTCCGAATTAGGTTTCCCGCCCGGCCATCCCGTTATTGCATGTTGTAATCTATTAAACATTTTTATATTTAAATCGTAGGCTGTGCCTTCAATAGCAAGCAAACTTTCCATACCGTGTTCAAAATAATCTTTATCTGTAAGATGCAAAATGGATTTTTGTGTTTTTTCGCATAACCAAACAATAGCTTTACTAATTAAATCTGGATTCCATTCACAACTGTCTACTACCCATGGCGTATTAATTCGGGTTAATAACGATGCTGCTTCTTGGTCTAAAACAAAAGTAACATTGGGATGATTTTGTAAATACGAAGCGGGTTTCTTTGATGTAACATCGCCTTCGATTGTTTCCTGAACTACTTCGGCTTTGTTTTGTCCCCAAGCCAATAGAACAATTCTTTTGGCTTCCAAAACGGTAGAAATACCCATAGTTACCGCTTTTTTAGGTACATTTTCCATTCCTAAAAACGAACTTGCTGCATCAGACCTTGTGAGATGGTCTAAAGTAACCATACGCGTAGTGGAGTTGAGATGTGACCCGGGCTCATTAAAACCAATATGTGCTGTTCTTCCTATACCCAATAATTGAAAATCCAAACCACCCATACTTTTAATCTTCTCCTCGTATTGAGCGCAAAGAACACTACTTTCTTCAAGGCTACAATTTCCTGTAGGAATATGTACATTTTCTGGCAAGATATCAATATACTTAAATAAATGTTCCTTCATGAAATAATGATAACTTTGAATATCATCATGTTGCATCGGAAAATATTCGTCAAGGTTGAACGTAACGACATTTTTAAAACTTAGATTTTCTTCTTTGTGCAAACGAATTAATTCTTCATACACTTTGATTGGAGAAGAACCTGTTGCCAATCCTAAAACACAAATAGAATTTGTTTTTTGTTTTTCTCTAATTAAAGTAGCTATTTCATTGGCTACAGCTATGGAGCCTAAAACTGAATTATCAAAAATAACATTATGAATCTTTTCAAATCGAGAACTTTCATATTTACCCGGTTTTTCATAAACTAAAGAAGGATTGTTTTTCATAAAATATAGATTTGGATAGTTAAAGTGGTATAAATATAAAAAACAAAATAAGTAGTACGAAAATATTTTAGCATATTTGTCTTTAATTAAAATCAATTTAATAAAATGAGTCCAAACCTTATCCTACTTTTTATTCTATTCTACTTTGGAACTCTTTTTTACATCTCTCATGCTGTGAGTAAAAAAGATAGTGGAAACGATGTGTTTTTTACTGCCAATAAAAACTCCAAATGGTATTTAGTAGCTTTTGGAATGATTGGCACCGCACTTTCTGGAGTAACTTTTATTTCTGTTCCTGGTGAAGTAGGCTCGCCTAATGGAGAACAATTCAAATATTTTCAGTTTATCTTAGGAAATGCTATTGGATTTATTGTTGTAGCTAAATTGCTTTTACCACTTTATTACCGAATGAACTTAACTTCCATATACGGTTATATCGAACAGCGAATGGGATTTTATAGTTACCGAACAGCAGCTTCTATATTTTTGGTAAGTCGTACTATTTCTTCTGCCTTTCGATTGTATTTGGTGGTGATTGTTTTGCAACGATATGTTTTTGATTATTATAACATCCCATTTGCAGCTACGGTATTAATTTCGTTGCTATTGATTTTTTCCTACACTTACAAAGGAGGTTTAAAAACCATCATCATTACTGATACGTTGCAAACATTCTTCTTAGTCGCTTCAGTATTTATGACCATTTTTTTCATTTGTAGTAGCTTAGATTTAAGTGTGGTTAGCGCTTTTGAAGAAGTAAAAAATAGCAACTATTCTAAAATCTTTTTCCTTGAAGATTTTATCGGAAGTAAATTTCATTTTGTAAAACAAATTCTGGGCGGAATGTTTGTAACCATTGCAATGGTGGGATTAGATCAAGATTTGATGCAAAAGAACCTAAGTTGTAAGAACATTGGCGAAGCACAAAAAAACATGTTTAGTTTTACGACAATATTTGTAATCATCAACTTATTTTTCTTAAGTGTTGGTGCTTTGCTTTACATATATGCTACCAAAAATAACATTCAAGTTCCGTTGGATTTGGTTACCAATAAACCGCGAACCGATTTACTTTTTCCTGAAATAGCTTTACACCATTTGGCTACCTTTCCTGCTATTGTTTTCCTATTGGGACTAATTGCTGCCACTTTTGCCACAACCGATTCAGCTTTAACCGCTCTAACCACTTCTTTTTGTGTGGACTTTTTAGGAATGGATAAAGTGGAGAACAGTCAGAAAGAAAATTTAGTTCGAACACGACACATTGTTCATTTTGCTTTTTCAGCTTGTATGTTTTTGGTCATATTAGTTTTTAATGCTATTAATGATAGTTCGGTTGTTGGAATGATTTTTAGAGTGGCATCCTACACCTACGGACCGCTCTTAGGATTATATACTTTTGGTTTATTTATGAAATCTAAAAAAGTGAATGACCGTTTAGTACCTTTCATTTGTTTACTATCTCCTGCATTAACCTTTCTTATCAACGAAAATTCAGTGAATCTTTTAGGGGGTTATGTTTTTGATAACGAATTAATCATTCTCAATACACTCATCACTTTCACAGGATTATTACTAACCAGTAAAACCGTTGCCGATAAATACCATTTTTAAATCCATTTTAAATGAATACCAATATTGAATCGCTTTACAGAATCGCACAAAAACCTACTCGAACTATTATTGGATTGATGTCGGGCACTTCATTGGACGGTTTGGATGTAGCGTTATGTGAAATTTCGGGAGCATCTAAAAGCACAGTAGTTCAACTAAAAAAGTTTAAAACCATACCGTATTCTGAAGCTATAAAAGCTGAAATCCGAAAAGTATTTGCTAAAAAAACAATTGATTTTCAACATTTAGCTTTGTTAAACGAATGGATTGGAATTTTACATGCTAATCTCGTTTTAGATTGCCTAAAAGAATGGAATATTGCTCCTGCTGAAGTTGATTTAATTGCCTCGCATGGACAAACGGTAATGCACGCTCCAAAAATCTTACACCAACAAGTGCAATTTCCTAATGCTACTTTACAAATTGGAGATGGTGATCATATTGCCGTTCGCACTGGAATTATTACTATCTCAGATTTTAGACAAAAGCACGTAGCTGCAGGAGGCGAAGGTGCTCCATTAGCAATTTATGGCGATTATTACCTTTTTGGAAGTGAAAAAGAAAACCGAATCATGCTGAACATAGGTGGTATTGGAAACTTTACTTTTTTGCCCAAAAATCAAAATCCAGAACACGTTTTTGTTACTGATACAGGTACCGGAAATACACTTATTGATGCGTTTGTAAAATTACATTTTCCAAAAATGAGTTACGACAAAGATGCCCAAATAGCCCGAAAAGGAACTATAAATGCAGAATTGTTACAGGCGCTTAAAGACAATTCTTTTTTCAAAGAACCGTTTCCCAAAACTACTGGGCCTGAACTCTTCAATTTAGACTATATTCAGAGCGCAATGACAGAAAGTCAAACGCAACACCTCCCTGTTGAAGATGTTGTAGCGACCCTTACACGCTTTAGTGCCGAAACAGCTGCTGAAGCAATTCTGTATGCAATACAAAATAGTGAAGCAACTACTGATACTATTACGGTCTATGTTTCGGGAGGAGGAATACACAATCCGCTATTAATGGAATATCTAAATGATTTACTGCCTTGTTCTTTTAAAAATACTAACGATTTAGGAATCTCTGCGGATGCGAAAGAAGCAATACTTTTTGCTGTATTGGCTAACGAAACGGTAGCTGGAGGCACTACTCATTTTGGTACTAAAAAAGGAATCCCATCGGTAACAATGGGTAAAATTTCGTTCCCAAATTAAAATTATTTTATGTCTTTTTTAGCACAACAACTGTTCTAAAAAGTCTATTTTTGTATTCTATAAGATGAACCCCATAATGATGAATTACAAGTCCTTTACTTTTGCTTTTTTATTTACGCTACTTTCTATTACCAATAGCACAGCACAAAGTAAAATAATATATCCTAAAAACGAATTTAGAGCAGTTTGGATTGCCACCGTAGCCAATATTGATTGGCCAAAAAACAATACTGATAGTGTTGAAAAAGAAAAAGCCGATTTTATTGAAATTTTAGAATCCTACAAAAAACTCAATTACAATGCCGTGATTGTTCAAATTCGCAGTAATGGTGATGCTTTTTACCCTTCTGAATTAGCGCCTTGGTCACGCAACTTAACTGGAAAAGAAGGCAAAGCACCTTCACCCTATTTTGATACGTTAGAATGGATGATTACTGAAGCTCACAATCGAGGTTTTGAATTTCATGCGTGGTTAAATCCTTTCCGTGCCACCTCAGGTTCTAATACCGAAATATTAAGTAAAAAACACGACTTGATTAAGCATCCCGATTGGATGATTAAATATGCAGGGAAATACTATTACAATCCTGCGCTTCCTGAAGTACAAAATCACTTGACAAAAGTAGTAGAAGAAGTAGTTCAAAAATATGATATCGATGCTATTCATTTTGATGATTACTTTTATCCCTATACTGTTGATGGAGAAAAATTCAATGATACTGCTTCATTCAACAAATATGGTAATGGTCTTACTTTAGCCGATTGGAGACGAAATAATGTGAACACTTTTATTCAACAAATCTCGATAAGCATCAAAAAAATCAAACCTTGGGTACAATTTGGCATTAGTCCATTTGGAGTTTGGCGCAATAAATCAGTAGACCCAAGAGGTTCGGATACACAAGCCGGACAAACCAACTATGACGATTTATTTGCTGATCCTTTGGTTTGGATGGAAAACAACTGGATTGACTACATCCTACCACAATTATATTGGAGCTTGGATCACCCAAAAGCGTCTTATAGTAAATTGCTAAAATGGTGGTCTGAAAATGCTAAAAACACGGCCATTTACGTTGGGAATAGCACCTATAAAATCAAGTCTGACCCAGATAAAAAATGGGATTTACCAACAGAAATCCCAAATCAAATTGAGTACACACGTTCATTTAATAATGTACAAGGAAATGCTTTTTTTAGTGCAAAATGGTTTCTTAACAAAAACCAAGACGTTACTCAATTACTAGCTGAAAATCAATACAAATTCCCAGCAATCCCTGCTTCAGTTCCTAATTTTAAAAAATTAGTATTTGATGTACCCAGAATTACTAGCGTTGTAAAAGATAAAACCGATTTAGTAATTTCGTTACAACCTACACGCAATAACGTGCGCTATGTAGTTTTTTATGGCACTGAAGCCAATTCAATAATTAACAGTGATGACCCTAGTCAAATCATTGATCGTTATTTTGTACACAAAAACAACAATCGCTTATTTATTCGAATACCAATTTCAACTATTGAAAATAAATCTAATTTTGCTTTATCCTACATTGACTATTATGGAAATGAAAGTAAAGAAATCATGACACAATTACCATTAGCTACAATTAAAAACAGTAAATAACCACTATGAAAGCAGAGAAAAACCCTTGGCTTTGGATTCCAATATTGAACTTTGCTTCAGGTTTCCCATATGCTATTATTATTTTAGTATCGGTAATCATGTACAAAAACTTAGGAATCAGCAATGAAGATATCGGTATCTACACTAGTTTACTCTATCTACCTTGGGTGATAAAGCCCTTGTGGAGTCCATTTATTGATTTACATAGTACCAAAAGAAAATGGTTTTTAAGTATGCAATTGCTTATCTCAATTTCTTTTTTAATTGTAGGTCTTTCTCTACCTACTAACCATTTTTTCATCATAACCCTAGCTATTTTTTGGATAGCGGCTTTTGCGTCTGCTTCAAATGACGTAGCATCAGATGGGTTTTATTTATTAGCCCTATCCAAAGACCAACAATCATTTTTTTTAGGAATTAGAAGTACGTTTTACAAACTTTCAATGTTAACTGGAAATGGCTTAATCGTGATCATCGGTGGCTATCTAGAAACAGAATTGGGGGACAAAACAAAAGCATGGTCGTACACTATGATTATTGTTGGACTCCTTATGACAGCAATTACATTGTATAATTTATTTGCTACTCCTATCTCGGAAAACGAAACTAGAACTGAATCTTCGGAACAACAAAAAGATTTTACTACCGTTTTTACCAGTTTTTTCAAAAAAAAACAAATTGGGATTATTTTGGCATTTATTCTTTTATTTCGTTTAGGCGAATCACAATTAATGAAGATGTTGACCCCTTTTTTAATTGACCCTAAAGATGTCGGCGGAATGGGATTAACCACCGAAGATGTTGGAATTATTTATGGAACTTTTGGAGTTATTGCATTACTTATCGGAGGTACTTTGGGAGGAATTGCTATTTCTAAACAAGGATTGGGCAAATGGATGTTGCCCATGATTTTGATTATGCACTTACCTATTATTGGATTTATTCTACTATCTCATTTTCATCCTGAAAATACGTTGTTTATTTATTTGGCAGTAATCATTGAGCAATTTGGCTATGGTTTTGGCTTTGCCGCTTTTATGATGTACTTAATCTATGTTGCCGAAGGCGAATCAAAAACATCGCATTACGCTTTAGCCACAGGTTTTATGGCGTTAGGTATGATGCTACCCGGAATGGTAAGTGGTTACATTCAAGAATACTTAGGATATGGAAATTTCTTTATTTGGGTATTTTGCAGTACGATTCCAGGAATAATCTTGTCGCGATTTTTAGTATTTCCAGCCGACTTTGGAAAGAAATCAGTCAACAATGAATAATTCAACTATGACTTTAGAGCAAAAAATAGGACAATTTTTCTTCCCTGCAGTTTTTATCAACGATACCGAAGAAAATATTCAAGCTACCGAAGCTTTAATTCGCAACCATAACATTGGTGGACTCACTTTCTTTCACAGTCGGGCCAGTGCAGCTACGAATTACGAGAGTAAGCAAAAAGTAGTATTCAATGATGACAGTTATAAAAAACTTAAAGAACTTATTGTACGCTATCAAAAATGTGCACCTACTCCTCTTTTAATGAGTATTGATGCCGAATGGGGTTTGGCCATGCGTATTGAAAAAACACCACAATATCCGTATGCAATAACATTAGGAGCTTTACCTGAATCTGAAATTGATTTGGTGTACGAAGTGGGAAAACAAATAGGTTACGACTTAAAAGCTGCTGGAATTCAGTATAACTTAGCGCCATTGGCAGACATAAATAATAATCCTGACAATCCTGTGATTGGGTACCGTTCTTTTGGAGAAAACAAAGAAAAGGTAGCTCTTTTTGCCAACGCTTATTTAAAAGGAATGTCAGACGCCGGAATTCTGGGCTGTTTGAAACATTTTCCTGGTCACGGAAATACGAATGTGGATTCGCATTTGGGATTGCCTATTTTGAATGAAAATTTAGAGCAATTGATGCACAACGAATTGTATCCGTTCATTAAAGGAATTGAAAACAAGGTAGATTCTATTATGATTGGACATTTGGCTGTACCCGCTTTAAACGATGGAAAAAACACTTCGGCTACTTTATCAAAGAATATTATTGAAAACCTGCTTCGCAATCAGTTGAATTTTGAGGGGTTGATTATTTCCGATGCCTTAAACATGAAAAGTGTTTCTGATTTATATCAAACCAAAGGACAATTAGAATGGGAAGCATTCAATGCTGGTAATGATATTTTATGCTTTGCTGAAAATGTAGCCGAAGGAATTCAGGCCATTTATCAAAATGCGAGTACTGAACGAATTGAGGCAAGTTATTCCCGAATTTTAAAATACAAAGAAAAAGTAGGGCTTTTAGATGATAAATTTATTTTTCCAAATCCAACTTCAGTTGATTTTGATTTTTCAATTAGTGAAAAATTAAATCGAAAAATTGCCGAAAATTGTTTGACAAAAGTTAAATCTGATAGTAGTACTAATTTTATACAACAAGCTGTTCAAAAAAAGAATCTCGCACAACTTAGCATCTACGGCGATGGTTTTGCTAATAAAGTAAGACATTTATTGAATGCGCCAGTTTTCTCAATTTCAAAAGAAAACCCAATTCATTTCAAACCAGAAATTGCCAATTATGAAACCCTTTTAATTTCATTATTCGTACCCAAAGCAAAACCTTTGAATCAATTTGAAATTGAAGCTGAAGTAATTATTTATCTCAACGAACTTCTTGAAACCAAAAAATGCGTGCTATATGTTTTTGGAAATCCGTATGCATTGCAAGTCATCCCTAACTTGGCTTTAGCCAAAGAAATCGTGGTGGTTTATCAGGATTTTGAAGTTTTCCAAGAAGTTGCAGCCCAACAGTTCATTCAAAATTCAGAATGCAAAGGACAACTTCCTGTAACAATTAAAAACATATAAATCAACAACTTACATTTTATTTCAACCAAATTAATAGTAATAAATTATTGCTTAATAAATTTTTATAATTAAAATTTATTTTACTATCTTTATGTGTGGGCTACATTTGCACCAATAAATTTTTAACTTAAAAACAAACAATATGTCATTAGTAGGAAAAAAATTCCCAAACATCACTGTCGATGCTATCTCTGAAATGGGAGATAATTTAAGAATCAACATTTTTGAAGAAGCTACAAAAAACAACAAAAAAGTATTATTATTTTGGTATCCAAAAGATTTCACTTTCGTTTGTCCAACTGAGTTACACGCTTTTCAAGCTGCTTTACCAGAATTCGAAAAAAGAAACACTATTGTAATTGGTGCTTCTTGCGATACTAACGAAGTTCACTTTGCTTGGTTAAATACTCCTAAAAATAATGGTGGTATTGAAGGTGTTACTTATCCATTGTTAGCAGATACTACAAGAAACTTATCTAACATTTTAGGAATTCTTGATGTAGAAAGTGCTGAATATAACGAAGAATTAGACACAGTAATCGTGGAAGGTTCTAATGTAACCTACAGAGCTACTTACTTAATCGATGAAACTGGTAAGATTTTCCACGAAAGTGTAAACGATATGCCATTAGGACGTAATGTAAACGAATATTTACGTTTAGTTGACGCATACACACACGTTCAAGAAAAAGGAGAAGTGTGTCCTGCTAACTGGGAAGCTGGTAAAGAAGCAATGACAGCTGATAGAAACAGTACTGCTGCTTATTTAGGATCTCACTAATAATACAGTTCAATTACAATATCAAGAAACAATAACAATCTCAATAGCTTATTGAGATTGTTAATTGATGTTGCCATTGAAATTAAAAATATAAAGCTATGTTAATCGAATTAAACGAAGACACCTTACAGGACTTAGTATCAAAAAACGAAAAAGTGGTGGTTCAGTTTTCTGCCTCTTGGTGTGGCAATTGCCGAATCATGAAACCAAAATTCAAAAAATTGGCTTCAGAAAATGAGGGATTGACTTTTGTGTTAGTTGATGCCGAAAATTCTCCAGAATCAAGAAAATTAGCTAATGTAAGCAACCTGCCTACGTTTGCTACATTCGTAAATGGAAAATTAGTCAACGAAACACAAACGAACAAACAAGAAGTATTAGCTGATTTAGTAAATGAAATTGCTTAATAAATAAAACCACACACTTATGAAATTACCCGTTATTAAACATTTAACTCAATTCATCGAAGATAACGATCAAGATTATATTATCGAAACTATTGAAGTATTAGAAGCAATGACTGAAATTCCGTCACTAAAAGATGAAGAATTAGATGTTATTGGCGAATTAATTTCAAATATGTATGGTGCTTTAGAAGTACAAAAACTAGTAAAGGATGGTGTGGATAAAAAAGAAGCTCTAAATACTTTTATGAAACGTGTTTTAGGTTCAATTGACAAATAAATGGAATTCACATAAATACAGTATGAACGTACCCAACAGGGTGCGTTTTTTTTATACTTGGATTTCTTATTTTTTATTGTGTTATCCATAGAAAAGTGCCACTTCAATCTAAAATCTGAATTAATTTTCATACTTTTGAAACTCAATTAAAAACACATAGTATGTCAACTATAACATTAGGAGGAAATCCAGTGCACACTTCAGGTGAATTGCCAAAAATTGGTACTCAACTAGCTGATTTTAAGTTAGTAAAAAATGATCTTTCAATTGCTACTCTAGCTGATTTTTCAGGTAAAAGAGTCGTACTAAATATTTTTCCAAGTATTGATACAGGAACTTGCGCTGCATCGGTTAGAAAATTTAACGAAACAGCAGCCAACTTACATAACACTGTTGTACTTTGCATTTCAAGAGATTTGCCATTTGCTCAAAAGCGTTTTTGTGGTGCTGAAGGAATTGAGAATGTAGTCAATCTTTCTGATTTTAAAGATGGAAGCTTTGGTAAAACCAATGGTTTAGAAATTACTGATGGTGTTTTAGCCGGTTTACATTCTAGAGCCGTAATTGTAATTGACGAAAAAGGAACTATTTTACATACAGAACAAGTTCAAGAAATTGCTAACGAACCTAATTACGAAGCAGCATTAGCTGTACTTTAATACTACGTCAATGGAATTTCAAAAAGATAATCGATTTGTTTCAGGACGATTAAAAAGTGTCACTTTTGCTTACAAGGGCGCTTTCAAATTAATTACTACAGAACACAGTGTAATGACACAATTTTCTCTTGGAATCTTGATGACAATTGCTGGTTTTTATTTTAATATTACCCCAACAGAATGGCTTTTCCAAATCTTTGCCATAGGATTAGTAATGAGTATTGAAGGACTCAATACAGCTGTTGAAAAAATAGCCGATTTTATTCATCCAGAATACCATGAACGTATTGGCTTTATCAAAGATATTGCGGCTGGGGCTGTATTTTTTGCAGCAATAACTGCAATAATTATTGGTTTAGTGATATACCTACCAAAATTCTAATTTTAGAACACTTCAATAATTAAGAATGGCAAAGAAAATTAAAAACGAATCTGAAGTTACGGAAAAGAAACCGTGGAAATTATCCAAACAAAATAAAATTGTATTGGGTAGTCTTTTAGTGTTATTTTCAATTGCACTACTAGTAGCTTTCATATCCTTTTATATACATGGCCAAGCCGATCAAAGTGCTGTAGCAAAATTGACAGACAGAAATGTAACTGTTGACAATTGGCTAGGAAAATTTGGAGCTTACTTATCTGATATTTTGGTGTACCAAGGTTTTGGTGTTGCTTCTTTCCTTTTTGTACGCTTATTTTTCCTAACAGGATTGTATTTGTTTTTAGGAATTCCTCTAGGTAAATTGAGAACTACTTGGTTTTGGGATTTATTTGCCATGATTATCGTTTCTATAATCTTTGGATTTTTTGCTACCTCAGCACCTGAGTTAGGTGGTGTTATTGGATACGAAATGAATTTGTTTTTACAAGATTATATCGGTAAAACAGGTACGCTATTAATTCTTATCTTTGGTTTAGTAATTTACCTCATTTTTAAAATCAAAGTTTCTCCAGAGTCTATCCATAATTTTATTGAAAATTCGAAGAAAGAAATCGAATCCAAAATAACTGTTAGTCCTGAGAAATCTACTGAAAGTAGTTATAACTTAGAAGAATATGCTGTTCCAACAGTGGAAGAAGAAAAAGACGAGGAATTAGATGGAATTCATCTAAAAACACCTACTTCACAATTTGAAATCAACAAAGAAGCCCTAAAACCAACCATTAGTTCTTCATCTGAAATCAATTTAGACACTTTGCCAAAACCGATTGTTGAGCCAATTGCAACTCAGCCTTTTACTCCAACACCTCCCCCTATTCACAAAGAGCCTACTATTATTACTACTAATGACGAAGCTTTTGTCATTGAAAAAGCGGAAGAAGAGGATATCGTTGAAGAAAATTTAGCCTCTCGATTAGTAGCTGATTTTGGATTATTTGACCCTACTTTAGAATTATCCAACTATAAATTCCCAACCATTGATTTATTAAAAGAATATTCAAGTGGCGGAATTACAATCAATCAAGAAGAATTAGAAGAAAACAAAAACAAAATTGTAGATACACTTCGCAACTACAAAATTGAAATTGCACAAATCAAAGCTACTGTTGGCCCTTCGGTGACTTTATATGAAATTGTTCCCGAAGCAGGAATTCGTATTTCAAAAATCAAAAGCTTAGAAGACGATATTGCGCTATCACTTTCAGCTTTAGGAATTCGTATCATTGCTCCTATACCAGGAAAAGGAACAATTGGAATCGAGGTGCCTAACAAGAACCCAACTATGGTATCGATGAAAAGTGCTATTGGTTCAACCAAATTTCAAGAAGCCGAAATGGAATTACCTATTGCTTTAGGTAAAACTATTTCGAATGAAACTTTCGTAGTAGATTTGGCCAAAATGCCTCACCTGTTAATGGCTGGAGCAACTGGTCAAGGAAAATCAGTTGGATTGAATGCCGTATTAACTTCGCTTTTGTACAAAAAACACCCTGCTGAAGTGAAATTCGTTTTGGTAGATCCAAAGAAAGTAGAATTAACCCTTTTCAATAAAATTGAAAGACATTATTTAGCTAAATTACCTGATTGTGATGACGCTATTATCACTGATAATGCGAAAGTAGTCAATACATTAAACTCGCTTTGTGTAGAAATGGACAACCGTTATTCTTTGTTGAAAGACGCTATGGTGCGTAACATTAAAGAATACAATGAAAAATTCAAATCCAGAAAATTAAATCCTGAAAACGGCCATCGCTTTTTACCTTACATCGTTTTGGTAGTAGATGAGTTTGCCGATTTGATTATGACCGCTGGTAAAGAAGTGGAAGTGCCTATAGCGCGTTTAGCACAATTAGCGCGTGCGATTGGAATCCACTTAATCATCGCGACACAACGTCCGTCGGTAAACGTAATTACAGGTTTAATTAAAGCCAACTTCCCTGCCCGAATTGCTTTTAGAGTAACTTCAAAAATTGATTCGAGAACTATTTTAGACACGCAAGGGGCTGATCAATTAATTGGACGAGGTGATTTATTATATTCCAACGGGAATGATGTAGTACGTGTACAATGTGCCTTCGTAGATACTCCTGAAGTTGAAAAAATTACAGAATTTATTGGTTCACAAAAAGCATACGCTACAGCTTATTTACTTCCAGAATTCATTGGAGAAGAAACCTCAGGTATAGGACTTGATTTTGATATTTCTGAAAGAGATTCATTATTTAGAGAAGCTGCTGAAATCATTGTTAATGCCCAACAAGGTTCGGCCTCTTTATTACAAAGGAAACTAAAATTAGGATACAACAGAGCTGGTCGTTTGATTGATCAATTAGAAGCAGCTGGAATTGTTGGTCCATTTGAAGGAAGCAAAGCACGTAATGTTAACATTACTGACATAATGGCTTTAGAGGAATTCTTTAATAACGAACAAAATTAACCGATTAAATAACGTAAAGACACATTGATGACTAGTTTTAAAAATATACTTATTACAGGAATTTTAATATTGAGTTGGAACGCTCAAGCGCAAGACAAGAAAGCCAAAGCGCTTTTGGATGAAGTTGCAACAAAAGTGAAAAGCTATACTTCTATTGTAATTGATTTTAAATATTCGCTTTCCAATGCAAAAGAAAATATCAATCAAGATAGTAAAGGAAATGTGATATTAAAAGGCAATCAATATGTTTTAAATTTTATGGGAATCACTAAGTTATTTGATGGTAAAAAAATCTATACTATCGTTCCTGAAGATGAAGAAATTACCATCTCTAAAGTGGATGAAAATGATAACACCACTGTTACCCCTACTAAAATGTTGACCTTTTTTAATTCGGGTTACAAATACACCTTGAACGAAGCTACAACTGTTAAAGGTAAAAAAATTCAATATGTAAAATTAGTTCCAATAAGTTCAAAAGACCAACGAAAAGAAATATTACTTGGAATAGACACTCAAACTAAAAACATATACAACATAATAGAAGTGGGTAAAAAAGGAACTAAAACTACCTTGACTGTTACTTCTTTTAAAACTAACACGCCTTTACCAAAAAATCAATTTACCTTTGCAAAAAATAAATATCCGAACTATTACATCAATACATTAGATTAGTCTCTCGGTGAAAATTCTTGATAAATACATTTTAAAAACCTTTCTGATTACTTTTACAGTAGTATTTGTAATCCTTTTTTTTATATTCATACTCCAAACCGTTTGGCTATTAATTGCAGAACTTGCAGGTAAAGATTTAGACATCTATATGATTCTAAAATTTTTAGTATTCTCCATGCCTCGAATGATTCCGCTAGTACTGCCCTTATCGATCTTATTGGCTTCGATAATGTCGTTTGGGGATTTCTCCGAAAACTATGAATTAGCAGCAATGAAATCAGCAGGGATTTCATTACAAAGAACCTTACGCCCTCTTTTTATTTTAATCAGTTTATTTAGTATTGCTGCCTTCTTTTTTGCTAACAATGTGATTCCCTTTGCAGAATATAAATTCATCAATTTTAGAAAAAATATTGCACAAGCCCAACCTGCTTTGGCAATTGCAGAAGGACAATTTAGCGATGTAGGTAGCTACAACATCAAAGTCAATAAAAAATCTGGAGAAGATGGCAACCTACTATCAGGAATTACCATTCATAAAAAGACAGATTTAGGTGATGGTAGTAGAATTGTAATTAAAGCCAAAGATGGAAAATTAATTAGTAGCAAGGATTCTAACATCCTACAACTAATCCTAAACGATGGCAACTACTACGAAGATATTTTGCCTAAAAATTATGAAGATCGACCTAAAATGCCTTTTGTAAAAAGTGCCTTTAAAAAAGACATTATCAATATTGATTTATCAGAATTAAACAAAGTCGATCTAAACGATGAAAGCGTTACTAATACCAATACTATGTTGAGTGCTAACGAATTGAATTATACGCTTGATTCCTTAAATAAAACATTCAAAACAGAAATCATTTCTTTTTCAGAAAATATCAACCAAAGAGTGGGTATTCAAAAAGCCACACGACCTATTACAATTGCAAAACACCCTAAAAAAGTGGTTCCAAAAAATGTATTAGCATTGTTTACTCCACAACAACAATTAGACTTGCTTAACCTAACCAATAGCAATGTAGAAAGTGTAAAGTATTCTATTGAAAACTCTAATTTGGAATTCAAACGAAAACAAGAAAACATTAACGGACATTTAATTGCTTTGTATGATAAGTTTGTTATCGCTTTTGCATGTTTCTTGATGTTCTTCATAGGGGCCCCTTTAGGCGCTATTATTAGAAAAGGAGGTCTAGGACTTCCGGTGGTATTTGCCGTACTCATTTTTATTTCGTTTCACTTTATTAACACATTTGGAAAACGAATTTCACAAGAAGGTGGACTAACTCCTTTTATTGGGTCCTGGATGTCTTCATTCATTTTAAGTCCATTAGCCATTCTATTAACCTACCGTGCTACAAATGATATTGGATTAGTAAATATTGATATCGTCCTTGCTCCATTTCAAAAAATAGTTAAGAAATTCTTTCCTTCACAAAATTGAACCAACACATGACAACAACTAAAATACAACTCAATACTATTGAAGAAGCCATAGAAGATATTCGACAAGGCAAGGTTATTATTGTAGTAGATGATGAAAATAGAGAAAATGAAGGTGATTTCTTGGCAGCAGCTGAAAAAGTAACTCCTGAAATGATTAACTTCATGGCTACTCATGGAAGAGGCTTAATTTGCGCTCCATTGACTGAAAATCGTTGCAAAGAATTAGGACTACACAGGATGGTAACTAACAATACCGACCCTATGGAAACTGCCTTTACGGTTTCTGTCGATTTGAGAGGGCATGGTGTAACTACTGGAATTTCGGCAGCTGACCGTGCAAAAACTATATTATCCTTTGTTAATCCTGACACTAAACCACATGATTTAGGCCGTCCAGGACATATTTTCCCTTTGATTGCCAAACAAGGTGGCGTATTACGAAGAACAGGACATACAGAAGCCGCTATTGACTTTGCCCGTCTAGCGGGATTCAAACCCGCTGGAGTCATTGTAGAGATAATGAATGAAGATGGTAGTATGGCTCGTCTACCTGAATTATATACAATTGCAAAAAAATTCGATCTGAAATTAGTTTCTATTGAAGATCTAGTAGCTTACCGGGTACAACATGACAGTTTGATTGTCAAAAAAGAAGACTTTGATATTACTACTCGTTTTGGAACCTTCAGATTAAGAGCCTACGAACAAACCACAAATAAACAAGTTCATATCGCTTTGACTAAAGGGACTTGGAATTTAGGAGAGCCTGTATTGACCCGTATCAATTCGTCTCAAGTCAATAATGACTTATTGGGAACTCTAACTCACAATGCCGATCACCAATTGGATAAAATGTTTCAAACCATTAATGAAAAAGGAAAAGGAGCAGTCATATTTATCAATCAAGATATGCAATCTATAAATTTATTAAATAGAATTGCCGAATTGAAACAATTACAAGCCGAGGGAGAAATGGAAGCACCAAAAATTATCATTGACACCAAAGATTTTGGAATTGGTGCACAAATTTTACATGACTTAGACATCTCAAAAATACGACTTGTTACCAATACTAGTCAAAGTAAGCGTGTGGGTATGATTGGTTATGGTTTAGAAATTATAGAACACGTTACTTATTAAAAAACAAATCTTATTTGATCTCTAAAACAAAGAAAATGAAACAATTAAAAAACACGTTCAAAAAATGATGTTTTTTTTATTCAAATAGATTTGCATAACCAAAAAAAGCACTTATATTTGCACTCGCAACTGCAAAACGGATGCGTCTTATTGGAGAAATGGCAGAGTGGTCGATTGCGGCAGTCTTGAAAACTGTTGACTGTAACAGGTCCGGGGGTTCGAATCCCTCTTTCTCCGCAACATAAAACCCGAAACGAGAGTTTCGGGTTTTTTATTTCTTTCAACTCGAAAAGTTAACTTTAGAGAGTAAGGAAGAAATAAATAATCAAACAAAATTTATTTTGGATTGGGTTTTCATTGTAGGACTCTCCCTTTGGGAACATGAAATAATCCTCTTTTTCCGCAGAATTAAAGCCCTAAAAATTGATTATCAATTAGTTATTTTTTTATTTTGATTTATTCCCACAATATCCCCACAATTTACTTAATTTTAAACATAAAAATCACCCTTTTTAAGGCGGTTCTCAAAAACGTCTATGGCGCTCTATGGTGTATTGCACCTGACCCGTAAAAGCATCTACTTTACTGTCAGTGTACGTATATCCGCCCAAATAGTTTTTGTTGTGCGTGCGCACTAGGTGGTATTTAACATCATACAAGGTATGTGCTGTTTCGCCCTTGGTCTCTGCCGTGGTAGTAGCCACTCGTGTCCAAGAACCTGTTGCCAAACCTTTTACTGAAGTTGCCACGGTTTGTCCTTCTATGGTTTTGTTTTTTTTAGCAGCACCCATCGCATCTTCTCAACCCGTACTGTCCCGCTATTCGCTATATCCCCTAGCGGGGGATGCCGCTGCTATCGGGGCTAGAATACCTGTTTATTTTTTTAGTACTCAAAAAAAGCAACCGTAGTTGCTCATTTTAAATTAGATTTTCATCACTAATTTTGATAGATTACTTCGCTAGATACTCACATACCACACGAAAGGATTCGTGCGGGAGCGGGGCAACCGTAGTTGCTCTTTTAAAATTATTTTTAATTAATTTTTATTTCTAGGCACGAGCGAGACGCTCGCGCCAGCTGGGGGGCTCAGATTTTTTCTTTCAATTCTATTGGTTCCAAAGCGAGTGACTTTATGAATAGTGTTGTGAATTAAAAATTTGTAGTGAATCAATCCATCAGTATAAATTCGTTTGGGATTGGAAAGTACTACGGTTTTGATAACTTGATTGAGTGTTTTCTTGGTTCTTGAACCAACAGCAAAACTGATTACATTTTTATTGACTCTATCTAAAGCATATACAATCCAAATTACCTTGCCTTTATGCCTTAAAAAAGTCCTCATTTCGTCTACTTCATAGATTTGACCAGAATAAATGGGTGGCGATTGTACTCCTTTGGCAATAAACAATATGCGTTTTAGTAAAGTGGTGGTAGAAATACATAAAACTCGAGCCATACTTCTAATTCCCATACCCTCTTTAATAAGCATTATGATATGGGCATTGATTTCTTTACCATAGCCATTATTTGTATAAAAATCTATGCAACGTTTCGTACACGTTTTACAATAAAATTGTTGTTTTCGATTAGAAGTAAACCCATTTTTAATGAGTGTAGGAGCAGTACAATGAGGACAAATTTTAGTATCACTAACTTTGACACACGAGGACGTATTAAAAGCCATTTTTAGCGTTTTTAAGAAAAAATAAAAAAAGGGAGACTATAGTCTCCCTTGTTTGAAATAAATTAATTTAAATATTGATTATCAACATGTTAAATTGTGGAATTTGTGTCATCACTAACTTTGATACACGACCAATTTAAATATTGATTATCAACATATTAAATTATGGAATTTGTGTCATCACTAACTTTGATACACTACCTTTATCAGAAACAAATCTTAATTTTATTAAGTTATTTGAATACGTATAAAACATTAATCATTCTTTTCTTAAATAAAACTTTGAATTGACAATTCCTCTTCTTACAGGATAAAGCCTATTGCCTTTAACTTTGAATATTAAAGTATCAGGAGGGAATCCAAATTTTGTTGAGTCTAAATAACAAATTACCTTTTTATCCTTTACTATAAATTTACCATTCGCAGAATTACTTATCGTATGTATCTCAGTTTTTTCAACAGTATTATCAGAATTCAAAGTTATTTGAAAAAATGCACTTTTATCTTTTGAATAATTAGTGTTATACTTCCCATAGATATTTTTATTACAAGAAGCAAATAGTATCAAAATTCCTATAAATAGAATTAATTTTTTCATACTTATCGCGGTTTATATGTTGTAGTTCCAATTCTAAAAGCAGCATTGTAACTATTAGCAAATGATTGAGGATTATTTTTTATAGCTGCTGCATTTGGGTGATTAACAGCATTAATAGGTCCTGAAGGAATCTTGTCGCTATATATTCCTTTTGCCAAAACATCAGATACAGAATTTATATTTTCCCTTTGTCCAAATAATGCCCCTCTTTGATAGGCTTGAACTTCATCTGATAAATCATAAAATAAAAGATTATTCCCTTTTAGACTTATGCCTCCATTATTTTTAGTTAATCCTAATGTGGTTTCTCCTGTTTCAAATTGATACATATGCTTTAATTCGTGGGAAAAAAGCCCTAAATCTGTACCAGAAGAAACAGTTAGTTGAACTCTGTTGTTATCGCTATTAAAGGTTGTTTGGTTGGTAGTTGTAGTATTACCTAATGCGTCTCGTTCTGTACCTGCATTATTGGTTACAACATCGTAAACTTGTGAGGAAGCTGCTAATGTTGCAGTTTCTCCTCTTGTAGTTTCAAGTTCTGCATTATTGGCTGTAAGTGAGTTAATATTTTTATTCCATCTTGCTATCTGTCTGTCACTACCACCTTCTGCAATTTTAGCTTTATAGTCAGCAATACTGCTATTGTTTTTTTCTTGTCTAGAGTTAATATCAGCAATTAATCTATTTACCCATTTCCAAGCATCTTCTGTAAATTCATTACCATCAACATCTAAATATAATATTGGGTTGTTTCCTGCATAGTGATATGGGGATAATGAAACATATTTTTCTGATTTATTATCAATACTTCCCCAACGACCAATATCCGCCATATAATTCCTTGCCCCATAATCGTACAAGTTAAGCCCCAGCTCATCTTGCAGTTCTTTTCCGTTATACTTATACTTATAATCCTGTCCCTGAACAACAGTATTACTAACAGTATGCTTCAACCCAAAAGGATAATAACTATTCTCGTCCAAAATGGTAAGTGTGTTGGTGCTAGGATTTTGAGTGTAACTAATTCTAACATTCCCTAAATGGTCCGTGTAATTAAACACATAACTGTACGAGTTAGTACCACTCACAGAAGTGTTTTTCACATAGCCTTCTACTGTTGGAAAAAACTGCAATACCGTGTTTTGGTAGTGGTAACCCCCTAAATAATCCGTGGTGGTAGTATTGGTTCCCTCTGTTACTATTTTTTGCATTTTCTGTCCACTAGCAGTGTAAGAGTACACAATATTTCCAGTTGGAAAAATTATTTTGGTAGGCAGGTTCAAATGGTTGTACACTATACTGGTAATATTCTTGTTTTTGTCCACCGTCATATTACCGTTAGCATCATATACATAGTCGTCTCCTGTGGTGTTACCATCTTTAAAACCACTGGTATTATTCGAGTTATCCACCACACTCATAAGCTTGTTCGAGTTGGTAGCATAACCATACTGTAAATTATCAATTTGTATCGGCAAATACTGTTCGTCTCGGTCGCCATTACGGCTTAAATTCATAATATTGCCATTCTTATCATAACTTAAGTTCTCGTTATACATACCAGTCACTTGCCCTGACTTTTGGTAGGTAGCGTCTTTCAAACGGTTCAAGTTATCGTATTTATAGCCATAATTTCTAACAAAACCAGCTGCGCAAAGTCTCCTGACTTTGCGTTTAATCAAATATAATAAAAAACTTTGAAATAAAACAGAAACAAAAAAACCCACTGTTTTCAGTGGGTTTATGATGTGAACGCAGAAGGATTCGAACCTTCGACCGCCTGCTTAGAAGGCAGGTGCTCTATCCAGCTGAGCTATGCGTCCAATATTGTTGTGTCGGGGTGGCAGGATTCGAACCTGCGGCCTCCTGCTCCCAAAGCAGGCGCGATAACCGGGCTACGCTACACCCCGAAAAGCAAAATTAAAAGCGGAGAGACAGGGACTCGAACCCTGGCGACGATTGCTCGTCGACAGATTAGCAATCTGCTCCATTACCACTCTGGCACCTCTCCAAGCTCAAAGAACGTGTCCTATTTTGCGGTGGCAAATGTAGCACATCATTGTATTAATAACAACTATTTTATAGCTTTTTTTACTTTTATTTTTAGATTTAAGTTAAATCAGTTCACAATCAAGCGAGTAGCCATCGATAAAATTCCAAAAATAATTCCAAAAACAGAATACTGAAATCAAAATTTGAATTTGCATAAAAAAGAGTAAATTTGCTACATCAACTAATCAGAAGTGCTATGAACAAAAGAGTCGTTATTGTTGCCGCTGCCCGAACTCCTATTGGAAGTTTTATGGGAGGATTATCTACTACTCCTGCCCCACAATTAGGAGCTGTTGCCATTAAAGGCGCGCTAGAAAAAATCAATCTCGACCCTTCCTTAGTTAACGAAGTATTCATGGGCAATGTGGTACAAGCCGGCGTAGGCCAAGCACCTGCCCGACAAGCAGCTCTTTTTGCTGGTTTGCCCAATTCAGTGGCTTGTACAACCATAAATAAAGTATGCGCCTCTGGAATGAAATCAGTGATGTTTGCCGCTCAAGCCATCCAGTCTGGGGACGCCGAAGTAGTAGTGGCAGGCGGAATGGAAAACATGAGTTTGATTCCTCATTATACACACCTAAGAGCTGGGACTAAATTTGGCCCAACTACCCTACTAGATGGAATGCAGAAAGATGGACTAACCGACGCCTATGACAATACCGCTATGGGGGTTAGTGCCGACCTTTGCGCCAGCGAATATAAAATCTCAAGAGATGAACAAGACCAGTTTGCTATTCAATCGTATGAACGAAGTGCGAAAGCCTGGGAATCTGGAAAATTTGACAACGAAATTGTTCCGGTTGCAGTACCACAACGAAAAGGAGAGCCTGTAATCGTATCAAAAGACGAAGAGTATACCAATGTGAAGCTAGACAGAATTAGCGGCTTAAATCCTGCCTTTACCAAAGACGGAACGGTAACTGCCGCCAATGCTTCTACTATTAACGATGGAGCAGCAGCGCTAATTTTAATGAGTGAAGACAAAGCCAAAATTTTAGGATTACAACCTTTAGCTTATATTCTTTCGTATGCCGATGCTGCACAAGAACCAAAATGGTTTACTACAAGTCCCGCATTAGCACTACCTAAAGCTTTAAAAAAAGTAAATCTCACTGTTGAAGATGTGGACTGTTTTGAGTTTAATGAGGCCTTTTCTGTAGTAGGTTTAGTTAATGCGAAACTATTAAATATTGACATTAATAAAATAAATATCAATGGTGGAGCGGTTTCATTAGGCCATCCTCTAGGTTGTTCTGGAGCAAGAATTATCGTTACTTTATTGAATGTTTTACAACAAAATAATGGTAAAATTGGAGCTGCTGCCATCTGCAATGGCGGAGGTGGTGCTTCAGCCATAGTAATTGAGAGAGCCTAAATCATGATCTTGATTTAAATCATAATTATAAAAAGTCTTAGATGTTTGGAATTTGTAATTTAGCCATTATCCCACTTCGATTCGAACCGAGCGACAGAAGCGAAATTGTTTCTCAAGTCTTGTTTGGCGAACATTTTGAAGTGTTAGAAGAGTTAAAACAATGGCGTCGAATTCGCTTACATTATGATAACTATGAAGGTTGGGTAGATTCAAAACAATTTCAAATTATTAGCGAAACTGATTACAAAACACTTTCAAAAGAACCTATTACATTAAATGCAGATTTGATTGATTACATTTCAGCACCAAATAATACCTTGCTTCCTATTCCTTTAGGAGCATCGCTGTCTTTTTTAAATCACAGTAACATCAATTCGGCTCATTTTGAATTTGATGGTACAAAAACCAGCGGAATACAAGACAAAAGTAAATTAATCAATACCGCTTTTATGTATTTGAATGCTCCTTATCTATGGGGAGGAAAAACACCTTTTGGTATTGATTGTTCTGGTTTTACTCAGATGGTATACAAACTCAATGGGCATTACTTACACCGTGATGCCTCACAACAAGCTACTCAAGGAGATGCGTTAAGTTTTATTGAAGAAAGTGAACCTGGAGATTTGGCTTTTTTTGACAATGAAGAAGGAAACATCATTCATGTGGGCATCATTATGGAAAACAATTATATCATTCATGCCAGTGGAAAGGTACGTATTGATCGCTTAGACCATTTGGGTATTTTCAACCCCGAAACCCAAAAACACACCCATAAATTAAGAGTCATCAAAAAAGTGATATAAAAAAAACCGAATTAAAAAATTCGGTTTTTTTTTGTTTACAAAATAGAATGCTATTTTTTCATTTTAGCTTTCAAAGCTTTCGCTTTATCAGTCATTTCTAAAGCTCTATAAACACTTAACAAAGTTGATTTTACTTCTTCATTAGTATCATCTAATTCAGCTGCTTTTTCAAGATAAGGTAATGCCGAAGTAAATACTGCTTCTCTTTGTTTTTTTAGCACTTCATAACGTTTATTATCCTTTTCCGAATTACCTAGTTTTTGAATTTCATCAAATAATTTTTTATCCGCATCTAATTTAAGTATTGCTAAATTCAAATAGGCATTAACATAATCTGGCTTAATTTCAATTGCTTTTTTATAGTACCCTTCTGCTTCTACTAAATTTTTTGCATTGTAGCTAATTACTCCTAAATTAAAAACTAAATCTGCATCATTGGGATTGCTCGCTAATACTTCAGTAATTAATTTTTTGTAGGTATCAAAATCCTTAGTATCCAAATATAAATTAGCTTCAGTAAGGATCAATGATTTATCATCTGGATTAGCTACTCTAGCCTCTGCAACTGCTTTTTTTGCTTCGGCTACTTTACCATTCTGAACTAAAATCAAAGCCATGTTTTTGAAAATCTCACCTCTTTTAGATGGAATTTCTTCTGTTCTAGGTTTTTCGTGAGTCCCTAGTTTAACCATCTGATCTCTCTCTTTTGCAGTGCTAAATTGTTGCTCTTGACCATTAACTTTACTAATTGCAAAATAATTAGTCCCTTTACCAGAGTAATTCAATTTTTTCAATTCCTCATACGCATTATACGCTTTATCATATTCTTTAGCATTTACATAAGTAGAGGCAGCATAATACAAATTGATTGTGTCTTTTTTGTCTAACAAATAAGCATCGTATAATTTTTTAGCCCCTACAGCATGTTTATCTGATTTTGAATCAGCTATAGCGCTGTTAATCAACTTATATTTAATATCAATAATTGATGTTGTTGCTTGAGGAGTATATTTAGACTTTCCAGATACTTTTTCAATTTCTAATAAATCTTGGTAGGCTTTGGCTGCAGCCGAAAGATTTTTATCTGTATCTTCATTTTTATTAGCTAAAGCTAAAAATGCATTTCCTTTCACAAATGAAAATTGTGCTTTTTCTGCATCTGGCGCAGCTGCAGAAGCAGCCTCTGCTCCTTGTAAAATAGTAATTGCTTCTTGAGCATTTCCTGCTTTTAAGGCTTTTTCAGCCGCTTTGATTTGGTCTTTTTGAGCAAAAGTGGCAACTGATAGCAATAATGCTGATGCAAGTAGTACATAGTTACTTTTCATAGTATTCTAAATTTTATTTTTAATGTATTGGTTTTAATTATTCGTCTGAATCATCCTCGTCAGTGTCATCAACATCCTCTTCGTCTTCGATTTCCTCTTCTTCCTCATCGTCTTCGTCAGCAGCTCCATCATCTTCTAGAACTTCTAGAACTGGTTTAACTCTTTCGATAGCTTCCGATTCAATTGGATTTCCATCTTCGTCTAATTCCACTTCAGCGGGGTCATCTTTCATTACTTTGGTAACTGCAGCAATAGAATCGTTTCCTTTGATGTTGATTAATTTAACTCCTTGAGTAGCACGTCCCATTACACGAAGATCCTCAACCGCCATTCTGATAGTCAATCCTGATTTGTTGATAATCATCAAATCGTCATTGTCAGTCACTGCATTAATGGAAATCAACTGACCTGTTTTTTCGGTAATATTCAATGTTTTTACTCCTTTTCCTCCTCTATTGGTAATTCTATAATCATCAAGGCTTGAACGCTTACCGTAACCATTTTCTGCAACAACTAGAATTTCACTGTTCATATCGTTAACCGTTACCATTCCGATTACCTCGTCTGTATCATCTTTTAAAGTAATACCACGAACTCCTGAAGCAGTTCTTCCCATTGGTCGCGTTTTGGTTTCCTCAAAGCGAACTAATTTACCTGATTTAACAGCTATAATTATTTGGCTTTGTCCGTCAGTTAATTGCGCTGCAAGTAATTCGTCTCCTTCTTTAATAGTGATAGCTGCTACTCCATTTACACGAGGTTTAGAATACTTCTCTAAAGAAGTTTTCTTGACCTGTCCTTGCTTAGTTACCATCACCAAATTATGCGTACTTACATAGTCTTTATCTCTTAGGTCTTGTGTACAGATAAATGCTTTCACCTTATCATCAGACTCTATATTAATTAAGTTTTGTAGCGCTCTTCCTTTTGCAGTTTTACTTCCTTCTGGAATTTCGTACACACGCATCCAAAAACATTTTCCTTTTTGAGTAAAGAACATCATATATTGGTGATTTGTAGCAACAAACATATGTTCTAAGAAATCCTGATCACGAGTTCCTGCGCTTTTCTGTCCTACTCCGCCTCTATTTTGAGTTTTGTACTCCGACAAATTCGTGCGTTTGATATATCCTGCATGTGAAATCGTAATCACTACTTTTTCATCAGCAATCAAATCTTCAATACTCACATCTCCTCCTGAATATTCAATTTGAGAACGACGTTCATCGCCATACTTGTCTCTGATTTCAATTAACTCTTCTTTAATTAATGCAATTCTCAAATTCACATCGGCTAATAAAGCTCTTAAATGCTCAATTAACTTCATGATTTCTTCGTATTCAGCACGCAATTTATCTTGCTCTAATCCTGTTAATTGGCGTAAACGCATTTCAACAATAGCACGAGCCTGAATATCTGATAGTTTGAATCTTTCTATTAATTTTTCTTTAGCTTCATCCGTATTTTTAGAAGCTTTGATCAAAGCAATTACTTCGTCAATATTATCAGAAGCAATAATTAATCCTTCTAAAATATGTGCTCTTTCCTCGGCTTTTCGTAATTCGAATTGAGTTCTTCTAATTACCACATCATGACGGTGCTCAACAAAATGATGAATCATATCTTTTAGATTCAATGTTTCTGGACGACCATTTACTAATGCAATATTATTGACACTGAATGATGACTGCAGTTGGGTGAATTTGTACAAGGTATTCAACACTACATTTGGAGTAGCATCACGTTTTAAGATATAAACGATTCGCATACCATTTCTATCCGACTCATCACGAATATTAGCAATACCGTCTATTTTCTTTTCGTTAACCAAATCAGCCGTGCGTTTAATCATATCCGCTTTATTGACTTGGTAAGGAATTTCAGTTACCACAATAGATTCTCTACCGTCTACTTCTTCAAAATTGACTTTAGCACGAATTACAATTCTACCACGACCTGTTTTAAAAGCTTCGCGTACTCCCTCATATCCATAAATAATACCTCCTGTTGGGAAATCAGGTGCCTTAATATGCGACATCAACTCATCTACTTCAATAGCATTATTATCGATGTAAGCTACTGTCCCATTAATAACTTCTGTTAAATTATGTGGAGGCATATTAGTAGCCATCCCTACTGCAATTCCCGTAGCTCCGTTGATCAATAAAGTAGGAACGCGTGTTGGCATTACTTTAGGTTCTTGTAAGGTATCGTCAAAATTCAGTTGAAAGTCAACTGTTTCTTTTTCGATATCTGCCATTATTTCTTCAGAAATCTTACGCATTCTAGCCTCGGTATAACGCATTGCTGCAGGACTATCTCCATCGACAGATCCAAAGTTACCTTGCCCATCTACTAACAAATAACGCATACTCCATTCTTGAGCCATACGAACCATAGCATCATACACTGAAGTATCACCGTGTGGATGGTACTTACCTAAAACTTCCCCTACAATTCTAGCGGATTTCTTGTGGGCTTTATTTGAAAAAACTCCTAAATCATACATTCCGTAAAGTACTCTTCGATGTACCGGTTTTAAACCGTCTCTAACATCTGGAAGCGCTCTTGATACAATTACTGACATCGAATAATCGATGTAAGCTGATTTCATTTCATCTTCTATGTTAATAGGAATTAACTTTTCTCCTTCAGACATAAGTTATTATATTAAAAAATTATATTAGTTTCAAAACGTGCCAATATACGGATATTTGAAATTTTAAAAGCCTTTTTAAACTACTTATTTCAATGATTTATTAACAACTTTTTAAGGGCTTTTAGTTAATAAAATCCTATCTGTTTATGGTTTATTTTACTATTTTTTTTGTCAATTAGCTGACAACACTAGTTACGGGTATGGTATTTGTTTTTCAAAGCTCAATTAACTAAATTTACACTATCAAAAATAAATATATGGATGATAATTTTTCACCAAGAGTAAAAGATGTTATTACGTATAGCAAAGAAGAAGCTTTGCGATTAGGTCATGACTTCATTGGTACAGAACACTTAATGCTAGGCATTCTTAGGGATGGCAATGGCAAAGCTATTCAGATTTTAAACAATTTATCTGTAGATTTAGATCACCTACGAAGAAAGGTAGAAATTTTGAGTCCTGCCAATCCAAGTATTGATGTGAGTGTAGAAAAGAAAAATTTACATCTTACACGACAAGCAGAAAGAGCTTTAAAGACTACTTTTCTAGAAGCAAAAGTATTCCAGAGCCCTTCCATTAGCACCGCACATTTGCTTTTATGCATCTTGCGAAACGAAAATGATCCAACAACCAAACTACTCAATAAGATGAAAATCGATTATGATATAGTAAAAGAACAATATGTAAATATGACTCCAACAGAAGATGATTTCTTAGAAAACTTACCAAAAAACGAGTCGTATAGTGACGATTCAGGACAAGATGACAGTACTAGAGACACAGGATTCAACAATCCAACCAATAAGTCCAACAAAAAATCTAAAACTCCTGTTCTAGATAATTTCGGAAGAGATTTAACCGAGATGGCAGAAGAAGGAAGGCTCGATCCTGTAGTTGGACGTGAAAAAGAAATTGAGCGTGTTTCTCAAATTTTGAGCCGTAGAAAAAAGAATAATCCGTTATTAATTGGTGAACCCGGCGTAGGTAAATCGGCCATTGCTGAAGGTTTAGCTTTGCGAATTATTCAGAAAAAAGTATCTCGTATTCTGTTCAACAAACGAGTAGTAACCCTAGATTTAGCTAGTTTAGTAGCTGGAACTAAATACCGTGGACAGTTTGAAGAACGTATGAAAGCGGTAATGAATGAGTTAGAGAAAAATGACGACATCATTCTTTTTATTGACGAAATCCACACCATTGTAGGTGCTGGAGGAGCAACAGGTTCTTTAGACGCTTCTAATATGTTTAAGCCTGCTTTGGCGCGTGGCGAAATCCAATGTATCGGAGCTACAACCCTTGACGAATACCGCCAATACATTGAAAAAGACGGAGCACTTGAAAGACGTTTTCAAAAAATAATTGTAGAACCTACTTCGGTTCCCGAAACGATTACCATTTTAAACAACATTAAGAATAAATACGAAGACCATCATAACGTAACTTATACCCCTGAAGCAATCGAAGCTTGTGTGAAATTGACCGACCGCTATATGTCGGAACGCTTTTTACCAGACAAAGCAATTGATGCTTTGGACGAAGCTGGTTCGAGAGTTCATATTACTAATATTGAAGTTCCAAAACAGATTTTAGATTTAGAACGTCAATTAGAAGATGTTCGAGTTTTGAAAAATGAAGTTGTTAAGAAACAAAAATACGAAGAGGCAGCTAAACTTCGAGACGACGAAAAACGCATCGAAAAAGATTTGGCTATAGCCCAAGAACAATGGGAAGAAGAGGCGAAGAACAATCGTATTCAGGTTACCGAAGATAATGTGGCTGATGTGGTTTCTATGATGACAGGAATTCCTGTTAATCGAATTGCGCAAACTGAAAGTAATAAATTAGCTAAACTACCTGAACTTATTGAAGGAAAGGTTATTGGACAAAAAGAAGCTGTTACTAAAATTGCGCGTTCAATTCAAAGAAATCGTGCCGGATTAAAAGATCCTAATCGACCTATTGGTTCTTTTATTTTCTTAGGACAAACAGGTGTAGGTAAAACCCAATTAGCCAAAGTAATTGCAAAAGAATTGTTCGACTCAGAAGACGCTTTAGTTCGTATTGACATGAGCGAATACATGGAGAAATTTGCCATTTCAAGATTAGTTGGGGCGCCTCCAGGATATGTTGGTTATGAAGAAGGCGGACAATTAACCGAAAAAGTACGTAGAAAACCATACTGTGTGGTATTGCTTGACGAAATCGAAAAAGCACATCCAGATGTTTTCAACATGCTTCTTCAAGTGTTAGATGACGGATTTTTAACAGATAGTTTAGGACGTAAAATCGATTTCAAAAATACAATTATCATTATGACGTCAAATGTTGGAGCTAGACAATTGAAAGATTTTGGTCAAGGTGTTGGTTTTGGTACAGCAGCAAGAACAGCACAAGTAGATGATAATTCAAAAAGCATTATTGAGAACGCGTTGAAAAAAACATTTGCACCTGAATTTTTAAATAGAATCGATGATGTAATTGTTTTCAATGCTTTAGAGAAACACGACATTGATTTGATTATCGAAATCGAATTGAAAAAATTATACGCTCGTATCGCTGACCTTGGCTACAAATTAAGTCTGTCTGATAACGCAAAAGCTTTCATAGCTGAAAAAGGATTTGACAAACAATTTGGCGCAAGACCTTTAAAAAGAGCCATTCAAAAATATGTCGAAGATTCATTGGCAGAAGAAATTATCACTGCAAAAATTGGATCGGGAGACGAAATTTTCATGGACATTGAAGAAGGAGCTCAAGAATTGACTGTACAGGTTCACAAAGCCGAAGAGCCTACAAATCTATAAATCAATTGTTTTATATTAAATTAACTAACCCGTTATGTATTTTACTTAACGGGTTTATTGTTTACATTTGACAACAATTCAGTTTTCATTTTTAAATTAATTTAGCATGAATCCCTATTTAGATATAGTACTACGAAGTATTTCTGTTTATTTTTTCATGATTATTGCTTTGCGAATTTTTGGCAAAAAAGAATTATCCCAGTTAAATACCGCTGATATTATTTTAATCTTATTGATTAGTAATTCCGTTCAAAACGCAATGGTAGGAAATGACACTAGCTTATGGGGTGGTCTAACTGCTGCAGCAGTACTTTTTGCTTTCAATTTTATTTTAAAAAAACTAATCTACACCTATAAGCCGTTTAGCGATTTTTTACTTGAAAAACCAGAAATTCTAATTCACGACGGGAATTTAGATTTCAAAAAATTAGGTCAATTAAACATCACCTCTGAAGAACTTAAAGAAGCAATGAGAGAACATGGAGTAGAATATTTCAAAGACGTACGATTAGCCATGCTTGAAATAGACGGAAACATAAGTATCGTCTCTGGGAAAGGATATCTTCGCCAGACTCACCACAAAAGAATGAAGAAAACAAAGAAGACCATTAGATAAAAAAAATGCTGACTAAATAGTCAGCATTTTTTTTATCTATATATTGTTACAAAAATAAATTTAAAACATAATATGTTATTCCTGCAAGCAATGCCGAAACTGGAATAGTTAAGACCCAAGCCCATAACAAATTCACCGTTACACCCCATCTTACAGCAGAAACTCTTTTGGTTACTCCTACTCCAATGATTGAACCTGTAATAGTATGTGTAGTTGATACTGGTATTTTAAAATGTTCTGTTAAAAACAAAGTCAACGCACCAGCTGATTCTGCCACAACCCCCTCAAAAGCATTTACTTTAGTAATTTTAGACCCCATTGTTTTCACAATCTTCCATCCACCACTTAATGTCCCTAAAGCAATAACAGTGTAACACGTCAACGGAATCCAACCCGGCATACGAGAGGCAATTCCTTTTTCTTCATCTGGTAAAACTACATTCAAGTCCAACCATCCTACAGATAAATCAGCATGTGGATTCATTCTAACATACACAGCTACAGCTGCTGCAATTATACCCATCACTTTTTGTGAATCGTTACCACCATGACCTAAACTAAACGCAGCAGAAGATAACAATTGCATTTTCTTCAATACCGCTTCAGACTTAGCTGTTGAAAAAGAGCTAAAGAACAAATTGAAAATAGCCAAGCTAAAAAAGATAAAACCTACTAAAAACCACTTAATGTTATGAGGTTCTGTAATGACACTCCAAAATGGGCTATCAAATCGAGGTTTTTCAATTTTATTGTATGGAATCAATACGGATGACAAAAACCAAACAACTAAAGCCATTAATACTAATGTCAATAATTTTGGAAAAATATTTTTCTTAGAAGAATACATCAACCATAGAGAAATAAAATAGGAAATAATCATCCCTAATAAAGGCGCAAAAACAATGAACATAATCACAATCAAAACTCCTGAAGGCAATAATTCCCCTTCTTTAGCCGCTTTGAACCAACTTACAATTTTTAAACCGTAATGTTCAGGATCAGTAACTCCTCTAAAACCATGCGCGATTGCTGCTCCTGCAAATCCTCCAATTAAGGTATGTGATGATGAAGACGGAATTCCTTTCCACCAAGTAAAAAGATTCCAAACAATAGCCGCTATAACTCCAGCTAAAATTACTGAAAGATCAATATAATCTGAATTAGCAGTCTTGGCTACAGTATTAGCAACTCCAAAACCAAAAACCCAATAGGCAAGAAAGTTAAAAAAGGCAGCCCAAAGTACTGCCTGAAAAGGAGTCAAAACCTTAGTAGCAACGATAGTAGCAATTGAGTTTGCCGCATCGTGAAAACCATTGATGTAATCAAAAGCTAATGAAAGAATAATAATAAGAATCAATAATACAAAATCCATATAGATTACATTAAGAATGTTTTACTGCTATCGCTTCTAACACACTGGCTACATTTTTACACTTATCAGTAGCAGACTCCAGAACTGACAATACTTCTTTGTATTTGATAACATTAATTGCGTCTGTTTCGTTTTCGAAAATTTCGAAAACAGCTTTATTGTACACACTATCCGATTTGTTCTCTAATTTGTTAATCTTAGAACAAGCCTCAGTTATATTTTTTACCTTTTTTATATCCTTTAACTCTTTAACCGCAAATTCAATATTCTGACATGCATCTAGATTAATTTCAGTCAATTTTCTAATCGATTTTGTAATTTTATCCACATGATACAAACGCATTCTGCTTGCTGCACCTTGAAGATTCCCAGCTACATTATCAATAGAAGTAATTAATGAATGAATATCTTCTCTATCAAATGGAGTAATAAAATTTCTACTCAATTCTAAATTAGTTTGACGAGCTATATCTTCTCCCTTTTGTTCTAATTCATCTATTTTTTGAAAAAGAACTTCTCTTTCTTTTAAGGGTAAGTTAACCGCTTCATGCAAATGAGACGCTAATTGAACTAAATTTGACGAAGCTTCCTCAAAAAGTGGAAAAAACTTTTTGTCCTTTGGCACTAGAAATTGAAAAATAGTATTTAATGACATCTTATTATATTTTTTTAGGTTACAAAATTAAATGATTATTTCACGATAATGTTAAGCTATTGTTAACAATTGCATATTAACTAAAATAACACATTAGAATAAATTTAGATAAAGTTAAATTAATTTTATCTTTATTAAAGGCTTTAGTTAAAATTAGATATGCCTGCCTAAAAACTATTTGATTAAAACAACTAAAATTCTACAAATTAAGATGTAACAAAATTGTTTTTAGAACAAAATCTACTGTTTATTAAACAAAAATTAAAGAGTAAAGTATGTGGTTTGCACCAAAAATTAAGCTCAAAATACAAAACCACGCAATAAAAGCAGTCTATATTTTACAAAATAAGGAATATCAATAAAATTAACAGTCCATTTTTAAAATATTCGTAAAAAGTATTTTTCAGGTTTTCTTTTTTATAAAAAGATGTACTTTTGGGAAATCAAATGAAAAATAACAGAAATACATATTTGTCATTATTTACAGCTTCAACCGAAGCTGAATTTCCTGTTACATTTACTACTACAACAACTACTACCCCTTAGGGGTATACACTTTTACATATAATCCTACTATATACTTTTCCTAAAAAGGGGAACATCCTTGGATGTATAGAAAACAGTTGCATTTTTAAATAAAACACACACAATGAAAATATTAAAATTTGGCGGAACTTCAGTAGCCAATGCAGACAATATAAAACGCGTTCTTACAATAATTGCTGAAAAAGCAAAAAACGAAAAATTAGTTGTAGTAGTTTCTGCTTTAAGCAAAGTTACCGACTTATTACAATTAGCCTCTCAAAAAGCAGCATCAAATGATGAAAGCTTTAAAGAAATCGTTGCCGAAATTGAAAAAAAACATTTAGATACCTTAAAAGAATTAATTCCTGTTAGTGAACAAAGCAGTTTACTAAGTCACTTAAAACGAATCATAAATCATCTTGAAACTTTACTAGACGGCTGTTTCTTATTAGGCGAACTATCACCAAGAACAGCAGATACTATTCTAGGTTTTGGCGAACTACTGTCTTCTTACATTATAGCCGAAGCACTAAAACAAAACCTAAAAAATAGCGGTTATGCGGATAGCCGTGAATTAATTAAAACCAATGCTAATTTTGGTAAAGCTGTAGTCAATTTTGAGATTTCAAACCAACTTATTGCTGATTACTTTGCTTCTAATGAAAGTCAAGTAGTGGTTCTTCCTGGATTTATTGCTTCAACTACCGATGGAATTCATACCACTTTAGGACGTGGAGGTTCTGATTACACAGCTGCCATCGTAGCAGCTGCCTTGAATGCAAAAGAATTAGAAATTTGGACTGACGTCAACGGCATGTTTACAGCCAATCCAAAAATTGTGAAACAAGCCCAACCTATTGCAACCATTTCGTACCAAGAGGCAATGGAATTGTCACATTTTGGTGCCAAAGTATTGTACCCACCAACTATCCAACCAGTATTAAGAAAGAATATTCCAATTCTAATCAAAAATACGTTTGAACCAGAAGCGGTTGGAACCTATATTTCAAATGATGTGGTTTCGCAAACCAATCCTGCAAAAGGAATTAGTCATATAGACAACATTGCGCTATTGACATTAGAAGGTCCAGGAATGGTGGGAGTTTCAGGTTCATCAAAACGACTATTTGAAGTTTTATCGCAAGAAAACATCAATGTAATTTTTATTACTCAAGCCTCTTCTGAACATTCTATTTGTATCGGAATTTTAAATTCAGATGCTGAAATAGCCGAAATAGCGATCAATAAAGCATTCGAAATTGAAATCGCTCAAAATAAAATCGAACCTTGTATTGTAGAGAACAACTTATGCATCATTGCATTGGTAGGCGAAAACATGAAAAACCACCAAGGGTTGAGCGGAAGAATGTTCAGTACTTTAGGAAAAAACAACGTGAATATTCGCGCTATTGCACAAGGCGCTTCTGAAAGAAATATTTCGGCAGTAATCAATGAGCGTGATGTCAAAAAAGCATTGAATACCTTACACGAAAATTTCTTTGAAGAAAACACCAAACAATTGAACCTATTTGTAATGGGAGTTGGAAATGTAGGAAAAAAATTCATCGAGCAAATTCACCAACAGAAAAAATTTTTAAAAGAAAACCTAAAGATCAACTTACGCGTAATTGCCTTATCTAATTCGCGTAAAATGCATTTTGATGAAGATGGAATTTCTTTGAAAGATTGGCAAACTGTTTTAAACAATGGAGAAACGGCTAACCAAGAACTATTCATTGCTAAAGTAAAAGAATTGAATCTAAGAAATAGCATCTTTGTTGATATTACAGCTAATGAAAGTGTTTCCAAAACCTATGAGCACTACTTAAAACAAAGTGTTGGTGTCGTAACTTGTAACAAAATTGCGTGTTCATCAGCTTATGATAATTACAAACATTTAAAAAATCTATCACGCCAATACAACGCCCCTTTCTTATTTGAAACGAATGTTGGAGCGGGTTTACCTATTATTGACACCGTAAAGAACTTAATTGCTTCAGGTGATAAAGTGAACAAAATTCAAGCCGTATTATCTGGAAGTTTGAATTTTATCTTCAATAACTTTGACGAAAACCATTCGTTTCAAGATGTAGTAAAAGAAGCTGGAGTTCAAGGATTCACTGAACCAGACCCTAAAATCGATTTAAGCGGAATTGACGTAGCTAGAAAAATCCTAATCTTAATTCGCGAAAGCGGCTACCAAATGGATATTGAAGCGATTGCAAACGAATCGTTTATGCCTGCTGAATGTTTAGCAACTACATCAAATGAAGCCTTTTTCGCTTCATTGCAAAAACACGCTGCTCACTTTGACGCATTGTACAATGAAGCTAAAAACAAGGAGTCGCGTTTGAAATATGTTGCTCAATTTGAAAATGGTAAAGCAAGTGTTGGTTTACAATTCATTCCGAAAGACCATCCTTTTTATAATTTAGAAGGAAAAGACAATATCGTATTGTTCTACACTGATTGTTATGTGGATCAGCCTTTATTAATCAAAGGTGCGGGTGCAGGTGCTGCGGTAACGGCTTCAGGGATATTTGCTGATGTAATCCGAATTGGAAACGTATAAATTAGTTGATAGTTATTAGTTGATGGTTGATAGATAAAAACAACCAACAACCAACAACCAACAACCAACAACCAAAATTATGAATGAAATAAAACTATTTTGCCCAGCAACTATTGCCAACCTTTCTTGTGGATTCGATGTTTTAGGACTTTGTCTTGACAATGTAGGTGACGAAATGGTGATTCGGAAATCAACTCAAAAAGGAATTCGGATTACCAAAATTGTTGGAGCTGATTTGCCTTTGGAAACAGAAAACAATGTATCTGGAGTAGCGGGATTGGCATTATTAGAAACCGTAAACGCTGATTTTGGGTTTGAGATTGAAATCTACAAAAAAATCAAAGCGGGAAGCGGAATTGGAAGTAGTGCTGCTAGTTCGGCGGGAGCTGTTTTTGGCATCAATGCCTTATTAGGATATCCGTACCAAACCAAAGATTTAGTACAGTTTGCCATGCAAGGCGAAAAATTAGCTTGTGGGAATGCGCATGCAGATAACGTTGCTCCTGCCCTTTTAGGTGGATTTACCTTGGTAAGAAGTTACAATCCTTTGGATATTATCAAAATAGAAAGCCCTTCTGAATTGTTTGCAACTGTGGTACATCCGCAAATCGAATTAAAGACTTCAGATGCCCGTTCGGTATTGAAACAAACCGTTTCTTTAAAAAGTGCCATCATGCAATGGGGAAATGTAGGCGGATTAATTGCGGGATTATACACCCAAGATTACAATTTAATTGGACGTTCGTTACACGATGAAATTGTAGAACCTTTACGAAGTGTTTTAATTCCAGGGTTTGATTTAATCAAACAAGCGGCTTTAGAAAATGGGGCTTTAGGTTCTGGAATATCAGGTTCAGGTCCTTCCATTTTTGCATTATGCAAAGGAAAGGAAACAGCAGACAAAATTGCCAAAGCCATGAGTGCAGTCTACGAAGCGATTAATTTACCTTATGAAATTCACGTTTCAAAAGTGAATTCTGAAGGAGTTAAAATACTATAAAAATTATTTAAGATTGCAGGTTAACGATTTTTGATTGCAGATGTAATCCAAGTTGCTAAAAAATCAAGAATCGTTAATCCTCAATCTTCAATCTAAAATCAAATGAAATATTACAGTTTAAACCATAACACGCCTAAAGTTTCTTTTGAAGAAGCAGTTATACAAGGATTAGCAACCGATAGAGGATTGTATTTTCCAGAAAGTATTACCCCTTTATCAGCAGTTTTTTTTGATACTATCGAAAACTTAAGTAATGAAGAAATTGCTTTTCAAGCTATCCAACAATTTGTGGGAGATGAAATCCCTGAAACCGAACTTCGAGCTATTATTAAAGAAACTTTGTGTTTTGACTTTCCGGTGGTCGAAGTAGAAAAAGGGATTTATTCCTTAGAATTATTTCACGGCCCAACTATGGCATTCAAGGATGTAGGTGCGCGTTTCATGTCGCGTTGTTTAGGGTATTTCAATCGAAATGACAAAACATCAAAAAATACTGTTTTGGTAGCTACTTCGGGAGATACTGGAGGAGCCGTGGCTAGTGGTTTTCTTGGAGTAGAGGGTGTGGATGTCGTTATCTTGTATCCTTCTGGAAAGGTAAGTGACATTCAAGAAAAACAACTAACTACACTAGGTCAAAATATCAAAGCCTTAGAAGTAGATGGTGTTTTTGACGATTGTCAAGACATGGTGAAAAAAGCCTTTTTGGACGAAAGTCTGAAACATAAAAATTTAACTTCGGCCAATTCAATCAATATTGCCCGTTGGTTACCACAAATGTTTTATTTCTTCTTTGCCTACAAAGCGTTGAAAAGCCAAAACAAACCCTTAGTATTTTCTTGCCCAAGCGGTAATTTTGGAAATATTTGTGCGGGTATCATTGCAAAAAAAATGGGATTGCCAGTACAACATTTTGTAGCTGCTACGAATGTAAACGATACTGTTCCTCGATTTTTAGCAAATGGAATTTACGATCCAAAACCATCTATTGCTACTATTTCTAACGCTATGGATGTGGGTAATCCAAGTAATTTCATCCGAATCCAAGAAATGTATCAAAACGATTTGGAGCAATTTAAAAAAGACTTCTCTTCCTATACTTTTTCAGACGAAGCCACTTTGGAAGCGATGAAAACCATTTACACTACCGATGGGTATATTGCCGAACCGCATGGGGCTGTAGGCTACTTAGGATTGAAAAAAGAATTAGAAAACCATTCGGATGCGATTGGAATATTCTTAGAAACAGCGCATCCTATCAAATTTTTAGATGTAGTAGAACCTGTGCTGAATGTAAAGTTGCCTATTCCAACACAAATAGAAAGTGTATTGGGAAAAGAAAAAGTTAGCACAAAAATCAAAACTTACGAAGAGTTGAAAGCCTTTTTAGGATAACTTATTCTAAAGTCAAAAAAGCTTTTCCTAAATACGAAATAATATCCGAAGCGATAAACGATTGATAGCCTGTTTCAGGCAATGCAATATCGGCCGTCAATCCATGAAGATATACCCCTAAAAGTGCCGCGTTTATTGGTTCATACGACTGAGCCAATAAACTGGTAATCATTCCTGTCAACACATCGCCACTACCCGCCGTGGACAAAGCAGCATTTCCCGTCGTGTTTTTATAAACCAAATCGCCATCTATACAATGCGTTGGCGCCCCTTTCATAACAACAATTAATTGGTGCTTTTTAGAAAAGATAATTGTTTTTTCAAATAGTTCGGCTTCCGAATTCCATTTGCCAATCAAACGTTCCAATTCTTTTACATGCGGAGTTATAATCGTTTTAGGAGGAAGTAAAGCCAACCAATCCGGATGCAGTGCCAAAATATTCAACGCATCCGCATCAAGAACCAGAGGAAAATGGTTTGTTTTTAAAAATTCATACAATCCCTGTTGCGTAGCGGTATCTTGACCCAAACCCGGGCCAATACCGATAGCTTTAGGTATAATATCAAAATAAATTGCCGAAATACAATGGTCTTGAACATCCGTCAACACCATGACTTCAGGTGCCGCAATTTGTACTATATCATAACCACATTTGGGAATAAAAGCAGTGACCAACCCACAGCCCGACTTCAACGCCGCTTTAGCCGACAAACTAACCGAACCCATCTTACCATAACTCCCTCCTATTAACAAAGCATGTCCTTGCAAACCCTTATGCGTAGTCGAAACCATCGGCTGGTAGTGTTTTTGAATTTCTTTTTGATCAACAATAGTGATAGGAATCATAGCATAAATTTAAAACTAAAGTTACAAAACATTCCCCACTCTACGTATAGTATTCAATTGCTTTTTAGGAGCAGAAATTATACTGCTTGAATGCGAGTTGTCCCGCTATCCGCGCTACAAGGTAGCTTGCTACTATCGGGGCTAGAAAAGGCGTTTAGTAGTTCAAAACATTTACCAAATAACACTCCTAACGGAGCTAATAGTCTTATAAATGTCTATTTTACTTTGATTAGTTTACAATAGATAAATCCCTTAGAAATGGCATATTGGTAACAAAAATCTTTTAATGTTGAACTCTTAAATCCCATAGATTTGAGATTAAGAGGAGGAAGCCCAGTGGGCTTCAGGTATAAACAAAAAAACTCTAACTTTTACAAGTTGGAGTTTAAAAAGAAACCTGTCTGCCGACAGGCAGAGGCGACGAACCGAGCCCGAAGGGCGAACACGTCGATCCAATATAAAAAAAGAGCCTTGTCTTTTCAGACAAGGCTCACTAAAGAAAGGCGACGACATACTCTCCCACATAACTGCAGTACCATCTGCGCAGGCGGGCTTAACTTCTCTGTTCGGGATGGGAAGAGGTGAGCCCCGCCGCAATAACCACCTTAAGGTTTTTGTTGGCGGTTGTTGGTTTTTGGTTGTTGGTGTTGCCATCAACTACCAACCATCAACTATCAACTGCAGCTTCGCTGCAAATATCTTAACATACTGAGATAAAGAAAAAAATTAAGAAAGTTTCTCTCTGCCCCTTGCGGGGCAGGAAAAGCGTACATAAGCTTACGGGTTATTAGTACTACTCGACTATGACATTACTGCCTTTACATCTATAGCCTATCAACGTGGTCATCTTCCACGACCCTTAAAAGAAATCTCATCTTGTGGTGGGTTTCGCGCTTATATGCTTTCAGCGCTTATCCCTTCCAAACGTAGCTACTCTGCAGTGCCCCTGGCGGGACAACAGATACACTAGAGGTTTGTCCAATTCGGTCCTCTCGTACTAGAATCAGATCCACTCAAATTTCTAACGCCCACAGTAGATAGAGACCGAACTGTCTCACGACGTTCTGAACCCAGCTCGCGTGCCACTTTAATGGGCGAACAGCCCAACCCTTGGGACCTTCTCCAGCCCCAGGATGTGACGAGCCGACATCGAGGTGCCAAACCCCCCCGTCGATATGAGCTCTTGGGGGAGATCAGCCTGTTATCCCCGGCGTACCTTTTATCCTTTGAGCGATGGCCCTTCCATGCGGAACCACCGGATCACTATGCTCTACTTTCGTACCTGATCGACCTGTATGTCTCTCAGTCAAGCTCCCTTATGCCATTGCACTCTACGCACGGTTACCAAGCGTACTGAGGGAACCTTTAGAAGCCTCCGTTACTCTTTTGGAGGCGACCACCCCAGTCAAACTACCCACCAAGCAATGTCCCCCGCTTAAGCGGGGTTAGGCCTCAGATAAACAAAGGGTTGTATTTCAACAATGACTCCACAACGCCTGGCGACGCCACTTCACAGTCTCCAACCTATCCTACACATCATTTATCCAAGGTCAATACTAAGCTATAGTAAAGGTGCACAGGGTCTTTTCGTCCCACTGCGGGTAAACGGCATCTTCACCGTTACTACAATTTCACCGAGCTCATGGCTGAGACAGTGTCCAGATCGTTACACCATTCGTGCAGGTCGGAACTTACCCGACAAGGAATTTCGCTACCTTAGGACCGTTATAGTTACGGCCGCCGTTTACTGGGGCTTCAATTCAATGCTTCTCGCAAGGATAACATCTCCTCTTAACCTTCCAGCACCGGGCAGGTGTCAGGCCCTATACTTCATCTTACGATTTTGCAGAGCCCTGTGTTTTTGATAAACAGTCGCCTGGACCTCTTCACTGCGGCCAGCTTGCGCTGGCGACCTTTCTCCCGAAGTTACAGGTCTATTTTGCCTAATTCCTTAGCCATGAATCTCTCGAGCACCTTAGGATTCTCTCCTCGACTACCTGTGTCGGTTTACGGTACGGGTACTTATTACCTGAAGTTTAGAGGTTTTTCTTGGAAGCCCTTAGGCGTACTATCTCTTTGACCGAAGTCTCCGAGTACTATCGTATTTCCCCAAAAAGCGTGGATTTGCCTGCGCTTCTTATAGGTAGGTACTTCAACGAACTATTCCGTCAGTTCGCGACGCTTTCATCACTCCGTCACCCCATCACAGTAATAAGTAGTACGGGAATATTAACCCGTTGGCCATCGACTGTCCCTTTCGGGTTCGCCTTAGGTCCCGACTAACCCACAGCTGATTAGCATAGCTGTGGAAACCTTAGTCTTTCGGTGGCGGTGTTTCTCGCACCGCTTATCGTTACTTATGCCTACATTTTCTTTTCCAGCCAGTCCAGCATACCTTACGATACACCTTCAACCCTGCTGGAATGCTCCCCTACCACTTGTATATAATACAAATCCATAGCTTCGGTAGTATGCTTATGCCCGATTATTATCCATGCTCGTCCGCTCGACTAGTGAGCTGTTACGCACTCTTTAAATGAATGGCTGCTTCCAAGCCAACATCCTAGCTGTCTGGGCAGACAAACCTCGTTCTTTCAACTTAGCATACATTTGGGGACCTTAGCTGATGGTCTGGGTTCTTTCCCTCTCGGACTTGGACCTTAGCACCCAAGCCCTCACTGCTGGTAAACATTATATAGCATTCGGAGTTTGTCAGGAATTGGTAGGCGGTGAAGCCCCCGCATCCAATCAGTAGCTCTACCTCTATATAACTTAAATCCAGCGCTGCACCTAAATGCATTTCGGGGAGTACGAGCTATTTCCGAGTTTGATTGGCCTTTCACCCCTACCCACAGGTCATCCGAAGACTTTTCAACGTCAACCGGTTCGGTCCTCCACTGTGTGTTACCACAGCTTCAACCTGCCCATGGGTAGATCACACGGTTTCGCGTCTAACACTACTGACTAAAGCGCCCTATTCAGACTCGCTTTCGCTACGGATCCATGGCTTAACCACTTATCCTTGCCAGCAACGTTAACTCGTAGGCTCATTATGCAAAAGGCACGCCGTCACCCCACGAAAGGGCTCCGACCGCTTGTAAGCGTATGGTTTCAGGATCTATTTCACTCCGTTATTCACGGTTCTTTTCACCTTTCCCTCACGGTACTGGTTCACTATCGGTCTCTCAGGAGTATTTAGCCTTAGCGGATGGTCCCGCCAAATTCAGACAGGGTTTCACGTGCCCCGCCCTACTCAGGATACCACTATCCTTTACACTTGTTACCTATACGAGACTATCACTCTCTAGGGTCCTACTTTCCAGTAGATTCTAGTTCCTTGTGCAAGAAATGTCGTGGTCCTACAACCCCAAAATTGCCGTAACAACTCTGGTTTGGGCTAATCCGCGTTCGCTCGCCACTACTTACGGAATCACTTTTGTTTTCTTCTCCTCCGCCTACTTAGATGTTTCAGTTCAGCGGGTTTGCCCACCTATCGGTGTACTATGTCTTCAACATAGTGGGTTGCCCCATTCAGGTATTTACGGATCAATTCGTGTGTGCCAATCCCCGTAACTTTTCGCAGCTTATCACGCCTTTCTTCGCCTCTGAGAGCCTAGGCATCCCCCATACGCCCTTATTTTGCTTATTGTACCAACCTATTAATTAAAATAGGCCGTTTCTTTTACTTGCCTAATGATAAACAAGTAAAAATGTTTTCTACTTTATTATTTTCTTATCTCAATATGTCAATGAACTTTTTTCTTAGTAATTAGTTACTAGTAATTAGTGATTAGCACAAGGCTAATTACTATTTACTCTTTACTATTCACCAGAATAGTGGAGAATATCGGAGTCGAACCGATGACCTCCTGCGTGCAAGGCAGGCGCTCTAGCCAGCTGAGCTAATCCCCCGTCTTTTAGTTGGCAGTTAACAGTTATCAGTTAACAGTACTTCAAACGGTTACTCAACCTCTAAAATTTCCTTAAGTCTAAAAAAGTAGTCCCGGGCAGACTCGAACTGCCGACCCCTACATTATCAGTGTAGTACTCTAACCAGCTGAGCTACGAGACTCTGTTTTGTTCTTAATTGTATTATTTGAACCAACAGCAAGAGTAATATTATCAAACTATTCTTAACTCTAAATAGTACGTTTTTTTCTTAATCGTGTTGCCTAAGCAACTAACAATTAAGCTCTAGAAAGGAGGTGTTCCAGCCGCACCTTCCGGTACGGCTACCTTGTTACGACTTAGCCCTAGTTACTAGTTTTACCCTAGGCAGCTCCTTGCGGTCACCGACTTCAGGCACCCCCAGCTTCCATGGCTTGACGGGCGGTGTGTACAAGGCCCGGGAACGTATTCACCGGATCATGGCTGATATCCGATTACTAGCGATTCCAGCTTCACGGAGTCGAGTTGCAGACTCCGATCCGAACTGTGACCGGCTTTATAGATTCGCTCCTACTCGCGTAGTGGCTGCTCTCTGTACCGGCCATTGTAGCACGTGTGTAGCCCAAGGCGTAAGGGCCGTGATGATTTGACGTCATCCCCACCTTCCTCACAGTTTACACTGGCAGTCTTGTTAGAGTTCCCGACATCACTCGCTGGCAACTAACAACAGGGGTTGCGCTCGTTATAGGACTTAACCTGACACCTCACGGCACGAGCTGACGACAACCATGCAGCACCTTGTAAATTGTCCGAAGAAAAATCTGTTTCCAAATCTGTCAATCTACATTTAAGCCTTGGTAAGGTTCCTCGCGTATCATCGAATTAAACCACATGCTCCACCGCTTGTGCGGGCCCCCGTCAATTCCTTTGAGTTTCATTCTTGCGAACGTACTCCCCAGGTGGGATACTTATCACTTTCGCTTAGCCACTGAAGTTGCCCCCAACAGCTAGTATCCATCGTTTACGGCGTGGACTACCAGGGTATCTAATCCTGTTCGCTCCCCACGCTTTCGTCCATCAGCGTCAATCCATTAGTAGTAACCTGCCTTCGCAATTGGTATTCCATGTAATCTCTAAGCATTTCACCGCTACACTACATATTCTAGTTACTTCCTAATAATTCAAGCTCTACAGTATCAATGGCCGTTCCATCGTTGAGCGATGGGCTTTCACCACTGACTTATAAAGCCGCCTACGGACCCTTTAAACCCAATGATTCCGGATAACGCTTGGATCCTCCGTATTACCGCGGCTGCTGGCACGGAGTTAGCCGATCCTTATTCTTACAGTACCGTCAAGCTCCCTCACGAGGGAGTGTTTCTTCCTGTACAAAAGCAGTTTACAATCCATAGGACCGTCTTCCTGCACGCGGCATGGCTGGATCAGGCTTGCGCCCATTGTCCAATATTCCTCACTGCTGCCTCCCGTAGGAGTCTGGTCCGTGTCTCAGTACCAGTGTGGGGGATCTCCCTCTCAGGACCCCTACCCATCGTCGCCATGGTAAGCCGTTACCTTACCATCTAGCTAATGGGACGCATGCTCATCTTTTACCGTTGGAACTTTAATGTTAAAATGATGCCACTTTAACATACTATGGGGTATTAATCCAAATTTCTCTGGGCTATCCCCCTGTAAAAGGTAGATTGCATACGCGTTACGCACCCGTGCGCCGGTCTCTAGTTCCGAAGAACTATACCCCTCGACTTGCATGTGTTAAGCCTGCCGCTAGCGTTCATCCTGAGCCAGGATCAAACTCTTCATCGTATATTATTTATATTATAATTAACGACTATCTAGCATTTTTTAGAATCTCTCGAATCTATTACTCTTTATTGTGTTTTGAAATTAATCTCAAAACGGCTGTCAATTCAATATGTCTAGGAACGTATCTTCTTTTTTATTCGCTTATCTCTCAAAGCGGGTGCAAAAGTACAACTTCTTTTTTATCTCACAAGTATATTCAAAAGTTTTTTTAAAGAAAATTTACTTTCGTTTTACTTACTCAATACATTCAAGAACTTGTCCCCTTTTCGGGAGGGCAAAGATAATTACTTTTTTATCTCTAGCAAATTTTTTAAAGTAAAATTTCTTTTATCTTCATTGCCTTGCCTTTCAATAATTAATTAAGAACCTCGCCGTTATTGCGGGTGCAAAAGTACAACCTAATTCCGCTTTTCCAAGATTTTTTTAACCTTATTTTTTTTCTTTTTCTTAACTCGCTGATTACCCGTTTTGTAAATCATAAAGTTTTTTTAGTACAAGGATAGCTGAAAAGGCTTTTTGTTAAAATTTACCGCAGATTCGCAGATTTTTTAAATAGGGTAGATACTAAATAGGATTAGTTTTTTTTAACCATATAAGGAATATAAGAAAAATAAGATTTTGTGAATTTTTAAATTGTTATTGTTCTTGAAGTTCAACCCGCGTTAGGGATAGTAGCGGCATCCTTTTTAAAAGGAGGCTGAGGAACTCAAAGTCCACTTTTAAAAAGATACAGCGGATAGCCCGACCTGTATGGCAAGGCCCAAATTCGATAAAATCAGTGTGAAAACTATTTATTCGCGGCGTTTACTTTGACTTGCCAAGCAGTGCTTAGATCATTAAAATCTACTTTAACGGCTGGAGGTTGATTGGATAAACGGCCCGTTTCAAAAGCATATACTAAAATAGATTCTATAAGGTAATCTTCATTATTTTCGTAAGGGTCGTATTTTGTCTTTAAATTAATATCAAACATTCTAGCAGTTACATTAGACCAAAAGGCTTTCCATCCACTTTTAAGATTGGTTATCAAATCATATGTTGTAGTACCTGTTTGACGATGGATTAATTTGACTAAAATTTGTCCTTGTTTACGGGATAGTTTTTTGAGTTTTGCCTCAAACTCATTCGTTAAATAGTTCTCTACAATTTTAAAATATTTCTTTTTCTCTTTTTCAGATTTAAGATTCTCCATCCCTTTATTTAATGCCGTTAATCTTTCGGAGGTGATTTTAGCATATGGATAGGCTTTATAAACCCGATTTTGGAGCAATAAAAATTGTTTTCTAGCTTCAATATCAAGTTTCTCTTTCCTGATAATTATTTCAGGAAGCTCAATCGTATCATTCAAAATGGTATCGTTTTCTGTTAAAACATATCCCATTTGTTCAGTATCTTTCTTTACAACTTGAGCTTTAACAGCAGTTGATATAAGCAATAAGCAGATGAAAATTTGAATTCTCTTCATAGGTTGAAAAATTTAAACGCAAAATTAGACATTCTACAAACAACTGTAATGCCAAATTTATAATTTAGCAAAAAAATATTTTATGAGTACAAAATCAATATTAAACAACAAGTCAATTACTTTTTTAGAAAGCTACCTTAATAATGCATCTCCAACAGGTTTTGAAGCTGAAGGACAAAAAATCTGGATGGATTATGTGAAACCTTATGTAGACGCCTTTATTACAGATACTTACGGAACTGCCGTAGGAATCATCAATCCAGATGCTCCTTATAAAGTAGTGATTGAAGGTCACGCTGATGAAATTGCTTGGTATGTCAACTATATTACTGATGATGGATTGATTTATGTTATTCGAAATGGTGGTTCCGATCACCAAATTGCACCTTCTAAACGAGTTAATATTCATACCAAAAATGGAATTGTAAAAGGTGTTTTTGGTTGGCCTGCTATTCATACTAGAATGCGTGGAAAAGAAGAAGTAGCAAAAACTGATAATATCTTTATTGACTGTGGCTGTGAAAACAAAGAACAGGTAGAAAAATTAGGTATACACGTAGGTTGTGTAATTACCTATCCTGATGAGTTTATGGTGTTGAACGAAAATAAATTTGTTTGCCGAGCAATAGACAACCGCATGGGCGGATTTATGATTGCCGAAGTAGCTCGATTATTACACGAAAACGGCAAAAAATTACCTTTTGGATTGTACATTACTAACTCTGTTCAGGAAGAAGTAGGATTGCGTGGAGCCGAGATGATTACTCAAACCATCAAACCTAATGTAGCCATTGTAACCGATGTTTGCCACGATTCTACTACTCCAATGATTGACAAAAAAATTGAAGGAGAAACAAAAATCGGTAAAGGTCCAGTTATTACTTACGCTCCTGCAGTACAAAATAATTTAAGAGAATTGATTGTGAATACCGCTACTGAAAAAAATATTCCTTTTCAGCGCCTCGCTTCCTCTCGCGTAACAGGAACTGATACCGATGCATTTGCTTACAGCAATGGCGGCGTGGCTTCAGCTCTGATCTCGCTTCCGTTGCGATACATGCACACGACCGTTGAAATGGTACACCGCGAAGATGTAGAAAATGTAATTCAATTAATTTATGAAACCTTATTAAAAATACAAAACGAGGAAACCTTTTCTTATTTTAAATAATTTAGGAGCTCATCCCGCTATCCGCTTCAATCTTTTCCTTTTTAAAGAAAAAAGAAAAAGGATTTTCTCTACTATCGGGGCTAAAAAAAACGCAATTCTTACGAATTGCGTTTTTTTTGATATCGAATCAGATACTTATCTATTTTTCCAAGAACGCTAAAACGTTCTTTTCGATTCGTTCATTAATATTGGTAATGTCAGCTTTTACAAATTTCTCACCCAAGATATTTTCATATAACTCAATGTATCTTTCTGAAACAGATTCAATATACGTATCAGTCATATCCGGAATTTGCTGGCCTTCTTGTCCTTGAAAACCATTCTCAATTAACCAACGACGTACAAATTCTTTAGACAATTGTTTTTGTTCCTCTCCTCTATCTTGTCTTTCCTGATAACCTTCGGCATAAAAATAACGGGATGAATCAGGAGTGTGAATTTCATCAATTAATACAATTTGACCGTCTTTGGTTTTACCAAACTCATATTTGGTATCTACTAAAATCAATCCGCGACTCGCTGCAATTTCAGTTCCTCTTTGAAACAACTCACGTGTATAGTTTTCTAAAACCAAATAATCTTCTTCAGACACAATTCCCTTTGACAAGATGTCTTCTCTTGAAATATCTTCGTCATGCGAACCGTTATCAGCTTTGGTTGTTGGCGTAATTATCGGCACAGGAAATTTGTCGTTTTCTTTCAATCCTTCGGGCATTGTTACTCCACAAAGCATTCTTTTTCCTGCGGCATATTCTCTAGCTGCATGTCCTGAAACATATCCACGAATTACCATTTCTACTTTGAAAGGTTCACATAAATGACCTACAGCCACATTCGGGTCGGGTGTTGCGATTAACCAATTTGGAACGATGTCTTGCGTCATCTTCATGAATTGCGTGGCTATTTGATTTAAGATTTGTCCTTTGTACGGAATTCCCTTTGGCAAAACCACATCAAAAGCAGACAATCTATCAGTAGCAATCATGACCAATAAATCATCATTTATATTGTACACCTCACGAACTTTTCCGCGATACACTGATTTTTGACCTGGAAAATTAAAGTGTGTAGTTGTTATTGTAGTACTCATTATATAATTGTGTTGTTTGTAATGGCTGCAAATTTAGCATTATTTCGTGGAGAATGGAAGTGAATAAAACTATTTATTTAGTAATGTTGAATTGAATAAATCCAAAATTCTACCATATTCATCCACCCAAGAATACGCTTCTTTAAATCCATGCGACTCCACCGGAAAACTAGCTAAACTCCATTTTTTCTTTCCTAATTCAATAAAACGTTGCGACAAACGAACAATATCCTTGTATTCCACATTGTCATCGACCATACCGTGAAGCATTAATAAATTTCCTTCTAAATTATTCGCAAAATAGATTGGGGAACTTTTTTTGTATGCCTCTGGATCTGTTTCTGGAAAGTTGAGAATATTTCCCGTGTATCCATGATTATAATGTGCCCAATCCGTCACAGAACGCAAAGCAGCACCTGACACAAACTCTTTAGGAACTGTTAGCATTGCCATCAATGTGATAAATCCGCCGTAAGATCCGCCGTAAATCCCAACTCTATTTTCGTCTACATTGCAATTTCGCACTAAGAATTTTTTCCCATCAATTTGATCAGACAAATCTTTTCCTCCCATAAAACGATAAATTCCAGTTCTCACATCACGACCGTAGCCATCACTTCCTCTGTAGTCAATGTCTAAAACGGTATAACCTAAATCAGTTAATAAATTATGGAACATATACTCTCTATGATAGGTACTCCAATAATTATGTGCGTTTTGTAAATACCCTGCTCCGTGAACAAAAATCACAGCTGCTTTATTGGCTTGATTCGCATTTGGCTTGTACAAACGAGCATTTACAGGCGTTCCATCTTGTGCTTTGAAAGTGATTACTTCTGGTGTTCTCCATTTGTACGACTCAAATTCTTTAGTAGTCGAAAATGTAATCTGTTCTAAATTACTCCCTTTTTTATTGGAAGCCCAATACAATTCCCAAGGTTTATTTTTGTACGAATAACGAACTAACAACGTCTTTTCATCTGGCGAAAGACTTACTTCGTGAGCGCCGTCTTTGGTTAAAATAGGTTGTAAAACAGCATCCGAAACATTCATTTTATAAAAACATCTATTACCAGGATGTGTTTGATTAGTGGTTAAATAAAATGCTTTTTTATCTTTCGACAATACAACTCCTCGTACTTCCCAATTCCCATTGGTCAATTGCACTTTCTTGTTGGTTCTCAAATTATAGGTATATAAATGCGAGTAACCCGTTTTTTCTGATTGAAAATAAATGGTTTCATTATCTGCTAAAAAACCTAAAGTACCAGAACTAAATGCATAAGACGGAATTCCAGGCCCACCAATCCAAGCTTCATCATGCTGGTGTTCAATCTCTTTAAAATTACCATTTTCTAGGTTTAAATTAACTAACCAACGGTCTTTATTATCTTGACTTCTAATTTCTACAATAGCATACGAACCATCCTCATTATAGATTGGAGCTTGAGCGACAATTAGTTTGTCTTTTTTATCTGAATTTTTATTCTTTTCATATAACTTAAAATACTCTGGAGTATCTTGAATGTGACTTAAAGACGAAAAATTAACTGTGTAAACCGTATCTTTTGCTACATTAAATATACCCATTTTGGTATTGACAAAATTGTTTGTTGAAACTTTAGATTTGGTATCTTTCGATTTATTATAACCGTCAGTCGTAATAAACACTTCCATTTCTTCCTGCTTCACTTCAGATTCTTCTCTTAAACGAAAAGTAACAAAATCTCCTTTAGGGCTTACTTTAACCGATTCAATTGTATTTTTACCAACGAAATAGGGTTTTGGAAAATCTGATTTTGAATCTTCATTAGCACCATTCCATTTTTCCTTTTCTTCTTGATCTCTCACAAACTGAAATAATTCTTTTTGTTGATCCTTCAAAAAAGATTGTTGGTCCTTTGGTTTTTCTTCTGATTTTCCTTTTTTAAAATTAGTCAACTGCACTAGTGAACCAAGCTTTGTATCGAATTTAAAAATATTATCGCTTTGTTTAAAAAAGACCACCCCATCCTCTTTACCCAACTGTAAGTTTGAAACAGGTAAATTGTTTTGGTATATTTTTTTTACTCTTTTGTCTTTAATTGTATACGAAAAAATTTGTCCTTTGTCCATCCAATAATACATCCCACTTCCTTCTTTTTCGATAAATCTAAGTTTTGAAAATTTAGCCTCTTCTTTTGAAGCTTTTTGTGGGGCTTTCATTCCTTTTTTCCAATAGTAGGTCGAATTTCCCCATTCTTTATTTGGATTCCAATCAAAATAAATTGTGGTTCCGTCCAAAGACCATCTTTCATTTTCAGGTAGATTGCCAATAAAATCATTCCCCTTCATAATTTCTTCTAATTTCAATACTTGAGCTTGAAAAAAAGAAGAAAAGAAAATACAGATAAGTATTAATATGTTTTTTTTCATCATAATGTAGATTGATTTATTACTATTTTAATAATGATTCGGAAAGATATTTTGCCACTCCATCTTCATGATTAGTAGCAATTACTTCTAAATGAGATAATTTATTTTTTAAAGTTTCGGGAGCGTTGCCCATGATCAATCCTTTGCCTGTCGAAGCAAGCATCATTTCGTCATTGAAGCCGTCCCCAAAAGAAATAGCGTGATTAAAATTTAGATTTTCTATTTCTAAAATTTTAGTAATGGCTACACTTTTATCAACCCTTTTATCCATAAATTCCAAACAAATAGGAAGGCTAAAGGCGTGATTAAAACTATCTGGATATTGTTCTAAAATTAAATCTCTTACTTTTTTCAGTTTGTCATGATTTTCATGAGTAAAGAAAATTTTAATTGCCTCGTAATCGTCTAATTTTTTAAAATCAACTAATTGCGGATGATAAGTCACTTCTTTTTGAAAACTATTCAATTTTTCATTGTGTCTGTTTGTTTGCCAAATATCTTCTCGAAACAAAACCGTTGTAATTTCTGGATCAATATCTAACGATAAAATCGATTTTACCGTATCGCTTTCCATATTGATTGAAAAAAGCAATTCTTTTGAAGGAGAATGAATTCTTGCCCCATTGGAAGTCACCAAATACAAAGGCACCCCCAACTTCTCTACTAAAGGCATCGCGTCTAAATGATGGCGACCTGTAGCCACAACAATTAAGTAATTTTGTTGGTGTAATTCTTGAAAAACTGATCTTGTGTAATCAGAAATTACGTGATGTTGATTTAATAAAGTCCCATCCAAGTCACTAATAATAACCTTACAATTTTCTCTTATCATTGTATAACTGCTTCGACTTAATTAATCGTTATTCTCTATTTTTTTATAGGCCTCAATAACTTTTTTAACCAATCGGTGACGCACTACATCTTTATCATCCAAGTAAATGATTCCAATACCTTCAACATCTTTCAAAACCAAAAGCGCTTCTTTTAAACCTGAAATGGTTCGGCTAGGCAAATCGACTTGCCCCGGATCGCCCGTAATCATGAACTTGGCATTTTTCCCCATACGAGTCAAAAACATTTTCATTTGGGAATGGGTCGTGTTTTGTGCTTCGTCTAGAATAACAAACGCATTATCTAAGGTTCGACCGCGCATGAAGGCTAAAGGTGCAATTTGGATGATTCCTTTCAAAATATAATCTTCAATTTTTTCACTAGGTAACATGTCTCGCAACGCATCATACAAAGGTTGCATGTAAGGATCTAGTTTTTCCTTCATGTCTCCAGGTAAAAAACCAAGATTCTCTCCGGCTTCAACTGCTGGGCGAGTTAGAATAATTCTCTTGACTTCTTTTTCTTTCAAGGCTTTAACCGCCATAGCAACTCCAGTATAGGTTTTACCAGTTCCCGCAGGTCCAACAGCAAAAACCATATCGTTTTTCAATAAAGTTTCAACGAGTAATTGTTGATTTGGAGTTAAAGCTTTAATCAATTTTCCGCCTACTCCATGAACTAATATTTTGTCGTGTCCTTGTATTTTTCGTTCATCTTGACCATCTCCCAGAATTACTCGTTCAATTACATTATCATCTATATTATTGTACCTTGAAAAATGGAGCATTAATCGCTGAAATCGTTTCTCAAACTCATCTAAAACTTCTTTTTCGCCAAAAGCTTTTAGAGTTGTTCCTCGAGCTACTATTTTTAATTTGGGATAGTATTTTTTAATAGTTTCCAAATGAGCATCTTGAGCCCCCCAAAACTCCTTTGGAGCAATGTCTACTAATTCAATAATTCTTTCGTTCAAAAGCAGTAATTTTAATTTTATTTTTATTTTGATGCATTACTAAAATAATTAAAGCTATAAATTAGAAAATGTATTTCTTTATTTCGTTTTTGAAATTACTATTATTAGCTTTGCAATTCTCAAATTTAATCAAATTTAGGCTTACCCAACCCCAATAGTTATAAACAAATTTATGTCAATAATTACCCTTACTACCGATTACGGCTTGAGAGATCACTTTGTGGGTGCTTTGAAAGGGAAAATTATATCCGAATTTTCCGAGGTAAACATTATTGATATTTCTCATGATATAGATCCTTTTAACATACTCGAAACAAGCTACATCATTGGAGCCGCTTATAGTAGTTTTCCAAAAGGGACAGTACATATTATTGGTGTGGATAGCGAACGAAATAAAGAAAATCAACACATTGCCATCCAATGGAATGATCACTATTTTATTGGAGCTGACAATGGCGTTTTGAGTATTCTAACACAAAAAGTAGTTCCACAAAAAATGGTTTCCATTACTATTCACGATCGTTTGCACAATGACGCTACTGATTTGGATGTTTTTGTAAAAGTAGCTTGCCATTTAGCAAAAGGTGGATTGCTCAATGTTATTGGTAAAGAAATAACACAATTAAAACCCGTAACTGGCTTACAAGCCACCGTGACCGCTGATCATAAAGCTATCAAAGGGCATGTAATTTACATAGACCATTTTGGTAATGTGGTAACCAATATTTCTAAAAAACAGTTTCTCGATATTGCCAAAGGAAGGCCTTATGAAATTGTTATGAAAACAAAAAATATCAAGACTATTTTACCTAACTATTCTGCAATTGCAACTAATGAAAATTATTCCATGAAAAATTATGAAGGTGAAAAACTAGCCATTTTCAACGAAGCCGGTTTTCTTGAAATTGCCGTTTTTAGAAGCAATCCTTCTAAAGTGGGTTCAGCCAATAGCTTGCTCGGTTTGGGATATAGAGACGTTGTTTTAATTGAATTTAAAAATTAACCTTATCTATGTTGGTACGCATCGTAAAATTGAGCTTTCATGTGGAAAATATTCCTGCATTTCTAGAAAATTTTGAATTATATAAAAATCAAATACGAAATTTTCCTGGCAATCGTTTATTAGAATTGTATCAAGACAAAAATAATGCATCGGTTTTCTTTACTTATAGTTATTGGGAAAGCGAAGAGGATTTAGAAAATTATAGAACATCGGCTCTTTTTAATGAAATTTGGGACTTCACAAAAAAATTATTCAATGACAAACCCGAAGCGTGGAGTGTTGATAAATTAGCAAGTTTAGTATAAAATAATAAGTTTGAGATTACTTCGTTCCTCGCAATGAAAGTATATATCACTCGCAAAGACCATATGAAATCAATTGTATTACGTGAAATAAAATCATTCTTTGGCTCACCAATAGGCTATTTGGTGATTGCTATTTTCCTTATTTTAAACGGACTCTTTCTCTGGGTCTTTGAAGGAGATTACAATATCTTAAATTCGGGATTTGCCGATTTGACTCCATTTTTCACATTGTCACCTTGGATTCTGATTTTCTTAATTCCTGCGGTAACTATGCGCAGTTTTTCAGACGAAAAAAAGCAAGGTACTTTAGAACTTTTACTCACCAAACCCTTAAGTGTTTGGGAAATTGTCAATGGGAAATTTTTAGGTGCTGTGTTTTTAATTTGTATAGCAATTATTCCTACCTTCATTTATGTAAAAGCGATTTCTTTTTTAGGATTACCCGAAGGAAACATTGATATGGGAAGTACAGTAGGTTCGTATTTCGGATTGCTTTTTTTAATTGGAGCTTACGCTGCCATTGGAATCTTCACCTCGACACTTTCAGAGAATCAAATTGTTGCTTTTATAATAGCCGTGTTTTTGTGTTTTCTATTCTTCTTTGGTTTTGAAGGATTAGCTTCACTAACTCCTAGTTTTTCAAATGCAATTGCTTATTTCGGTATGCAAGATCATTTTAAAAGTATGAGCCGTGGCGTATTGGATACGCGAGATATTCTTTATTTTGCAAGTATCATCGTCTTTTTTCTTTCTTTGACTGTTAACCAATTAAAATCGTTTCAATCCTAATGAATACTGCAACCAAAAATAGGCTGAAATCAGTAGGAATTACTATAGTACTACTATTGGTTTTGAATACCATTGGGAGTTTCTTTTTCTATCGATTTGATTTGACCAAAGACAAAAGATACACCCTATCTCCTACTTCTTTACATATTCTTGAACAAGTCAAAAATCCATTATACATCAAAGTGTATATGCAAGGAGAATTACCTTCTGAATTCAAGCGTTTGCAAACAGAAACGCGCCAAATGCTTGAAGAATTTCAAGGTTATAATTCCAATATTGTATTTGAATTTATTGACCCTCTTGAAGATGAAGCAACAAGTATGGACAATATCAAAGAATTGTACCGTAAAGGACTTACTCCCATCAATATTTCAGTTGACGACAAAGGAAAACAGTCGCAAGCGATGGTTTTTCCTTGGGCAATTGCTGTTTATGATAATAACGAAGTCAATATTCCTTTGTTGAAAAACATTATGGGAGCCTCTACTACTGATAAAGTCATTGGTTCGGTACAACATTTGGAATATTCCATTGCCGATGCTCTGAATAAAATAACTACTACTAAACAAAAGAAAATTGCCATTATCAAAGGAAACGGCGAATTGCACGAAGCTTATATTGCTAAATTTTTACTCCAAACCAAAGAAAGCTACCACATTGGTCCCTTTACTTTAGATTCGGTAGCAAAACAGCCTGTCAATACCCTTGAAGCATTAAAAAAATACGATTTAGCTATTATTGCCAAACCTACAGAGGCTTTTTCTGAAAGCGAAAAACAGGTATTAGATCAGTACATTGTCAATGGTGGAAAAACGATTTGGTTAGTGGATCAAGTGGTAGCTGAAATGGATAGTTTATATAATCCTACGGGGAGCACTTTAGCATTCCCAAGAGACTTAAATCTGAATGACTTTTTCTTTAAATACGGAGTCCGAATTTATCCTGATTTAGTCAAAGACGAACAAGGAAGTCCTATAAAATTAGCCTCTGGAGAACAGGGAAGCGCAACTCAATTTCACGATTTCAATTGGAAATTTGCACCTTTAGTACATCCGCAAAGTAACCATCCTATTGTAAAAAATTTAGGAGGAATCAAATTTGATTTTGCCAATGCTATTGACACTTTGAAAAACGGTATCAAAAAAACAGTTTTGTTACAATCTTCACAATATTCTAAACGAATTGGCACACCTTCTGAAATTAATCTAAATAGCGTTAACGAAGAAACTTCGCCAGCGGATTACTTAAACAAAGGTACTATTCCTCTAGCCGTTTTACTCGAAGGTAATTTTCATTCGATGTTTGAAAACCGAGTGTTAGCATTTGATCAAAATCATTTTCAAGCCAAAGGAAAACATGGAAAAATGATTGTTATTTCAGATGGTGATGTCATCAAAAATCAATTGGATAAAAATTTATTTCCAGTAGAATTAGGTTACGATCAACGCACTGGAAATTTATACGATAACAAAGATTTTCTAATGAATTGTGTCAATTATGTATTGGACGATAGCGGACTTATTAACATTCGTTCCAAAGATTTAGATCTACCTTTGCTCGATAAGGAAAGGGTATATGAAAACTATACCAGCATACAATTCATAACAATCGGACTTCCAATGGTTATTTTATTACTATTTGGAATCATTTTTTCTTTTATTAGAAAAAGAAAATACAGCTGATAGATGTTAATAAAAAATTTTCCATACTTAAGTAGTTTAAGATATATTTGTAAAAAAGTATATCCCAAAAAAATATAAAATATAACAAATGAAATTTATAGTATCGAGTTCGTACTTATTAAAACAATTACAGGTTTTAGGGAGTGTTATCAATAGCAACAATACTTTGCCTATTTTAGATAACTTTTTGTTTGATTTGAATAACAATGTATTAACCGTATCTGCTTCTGATTTAGAGACTACCATGTCTGCTACTTTGGATATTGATTCTACAAGTCAAGGAAGTGTTGCAGTTCCTGCAAAATTATTGTTAGAAATTCTTAAAACATTTCCTGAACAACCATTAACATTTACAGTTGAGGAAAATAGCACAATCGAAATTAGCTCAAACTCTGGTAAATATGCCTTGGCCTATGCTCCAGGAGAAGAATTTCCTAAATCAGTCAATTTAGACGACCCTTCTGTAACTTTAGTTCCTGCCGAAGTTTTAGCAACTGCTATAAGCAAAACTATTTTTGCAGCTGGAAATGACGATTTGCGACCAGTGATGTCTGGAGTATTTTTTCAATTTTCACCACAAGGGTTAACTTTTGTTGCTACTGATGCTCATAAATTAGTAAAATATGCACGTACCGATGTAACAGCTTCTCAAGTAGCTGATTTCATTATGCCAAAAAAACCGTTAAACATCTTAAAAAGTATTTTAGGCACTTCAGATGCTGAAGTAAAAATTGAATACAATGATTCTAACGCTACGTTCTCATTCGATAATTATTTGTTGATGTGTCGTTTAATCGATGGAAAATATCCAAACTACGAAGCAGTTATTCCTAAAGAAAATCCAAATAAATTGATGATTGATCGTACTCAATTCTTGAGTTCAGTTCGTCGTGTGGCTATTTTCTCTAACAAAACAACCCACCAAATTCGTTTGAAAATTGCTGGTGCTGAGTTGAACGTTTCTGCTGAAGATATTGATTACTCTAACAAAGCAGAAGAAAGATTGACCTGTGATTATCAAGGAGATGATATGCAAATTGGGTTTAATTCTCGTTTCTTAACCGAAATGTTAACTAACCTACAATCAGACATGATTATGTTAGAAATGTCATTACCTAATCGCGCAGGAATCCTTACTCCAGTAGATGGTTTAGAAGAAGGAGAAACCGTTACAATGTTAGTAATGCCTGTCATGTTAAATGCATAAGATTAACCACCAAAATTGAAATAAAAAACCGCTATTCTTTTTAAGATAGCGGTTTTTGTTTTTTAAAAATTATTATTCCATTGGAATCGACAAAATTGGAATTTCAAAATCGGTTGTTAATTTTTTAGTTAAGCTTGGTTTAAACAACCCCTCAAAGAATCCTCGTTTGTATGGCAACAATGTCAGTACGTCAATATCTTTGTACATAATAAAATCCAAAATTGTAGCTTGAACATCATCACTGTCTATTACAAAAAACTCAATCGGTTCTGATTTGAATTCTTCTTCCCATTTAGCAATAGTAGCTTTTGAAACATCTGAATCCGAGGTTTTAACATACAAACATTTTACTTTTGCTTTAGCTTTATGGGCTAATTCTAAAACCGACTGTAATGCCTTTTTATCTTTGGCTCTAAATCGAGTGGTAAACCCTATTATTTTTATGGCATTAAATGGTGCATTAGATGGCACACAAAATACAGGAACACCAGCCTGAGTAACCACAGAAGCCGTATTGGTTCCTATAAAAAAACTATCCCAACCTGTAGCACCTGAAGTTCCCATAACAATATAGTCTATTTTCTCCTCTTTACTAGTGCCTTTTATATTAGATACTAAATCCCCGTCTTTTAATCGGTGAGACATTTTAATTTTATCCAAATGATGTGCCTCAGCAATTGCTCTCAATTTTGGAATTTCATCTTTAAACATATCAAATTCACTCAATTCAACCGAATCATAAATTGCAGCATAGTTCTCAGGGAAAAACTGATTATCAAAAACGGGAAGTTCAAAGGTATGTAACAAAATAAGCTCTCCATGAACTAATTTTGCAAATTCCAAAGCATGTACAAAAGCATTATTAGCTGCTTCTGAAAAATCGGTGGGAAACAGAATCTTTTTCATTTTTTATAGTATTTATGATTTCTTACCTCTAAGTTACTCATATTAAAAACAATATAACATGATAATTATCAGTAATTTACAATTATTTAACATCTGTAACGACTTCATAAACAATAATAAGATTACCAACGGAGTTTTATTATATTTGTAACATAGAATAATACAAAATGATACACAACGATTCCATCGTAGCTTTAGCAACGCCTTCGGGAGCTGGAGCAATCTCAATAATACGGGTTTCTGGGCAAAATGCTATTGAAATTGGGGCTAGTGTTTTTAAATCAATTAAAAACAAAAACTTAGCGCAACAGAAAACCCACACCCTACATTTAGGTCATATTATTGATGAAGGCAAAACTTTGGATGAAGTTTTGATTTCTATTTTTAAAGGCCCCAACTCCTATACAGGAGAGAACACTATTGAAATTTCCTGCCACGGTTCTACTTATATCCAACAGCAAATTATTCAACTATTACTACGAAAAGGTTGTCGCATCGCTAATGCAGGTGAATTTACTTTAAGAGCCTTCTTAAACGGCAAATTGGATTTGTCACAAGCCGAAGCCGTGGCTGATTTGATTTCGTCAGACAACGAAGCTTCTCACCAAATTGCCATGCAGCAAATGCGTGGCGGATTCTCTAACGAAATTGCCAAACTACGTGAAGAATTATTGAATTTTGCTTCACTAATCGAATTGGAGTTGGACTTTGCTGAAGAAGATGTTGAGTTTGCCGACCGAACTCAATTTCACGAATTGTTAAACCGTATTGAATTTGTTCTCAAAAGATTGATTGACTCTTTTGCAGTGGGAAATGTGATTAAAAATGGTATTCCTGTTGCTATCGTGGGCGAACCTAACGTGGGAAAATCTACTTTATTGAACGCTTTATTGAATGAAGAACGTGCTATTGTTTCGGATATTGCTGGAACTACACGTGATACTATTGAAGACGAATTAGTCATTGGAGGTGTTAGTTTCCGATTCATTGATACTGCTGGAATTCGCGAAACCAAAGATGTTGTGGAGAATATTGGAATCCAAAAAACATTTGAAAAGATAGAGCAAGCTCAAGTAGTGCTCTACTTGGTTGATGGTTTAGAGTTGATGGTTGATGGGGCTTTGGATTCACTAATCATCGCATTGAATAAAACACAAAATCAATATCCTCAAAAGACAATTTTAACTATTATAAATAAAAAAGATTTAATTTCAGATAAAATCATCGTTGCCACCAACGAAAAACTAACAACCAACAACCAACAACTAGCAACCATTTTCATTTCTGCCAAAAATAAAGAAGGTATTGACGAACTCAAAAACAAATTACTTTCCTTTGTAAACACAGGTGCTTTGCGTAATAACGAAACTATTGTGACCAATACCCGTCATTATGATTCATTACTCAAAGCATTGGATGAAATTCAAAAAGTAAAATTTGGATTAGAATCCAACCTGTCTAGTGATCTAATGGCTTTAGATATTAAAGAAGCGTTGTACCATTTTGGTCTTATTACAGGACAAGTGACTAATGATGAATTGCTTGGAAACATATTTGCAAATTTTTGTATCGGAAAATAAACAGATTCACACTCATGAAAAAATATTATTTACATAACGGAACCGAAAGCTCAGGCCCTTTTAGTTTTGAGGAACTTAGAATAATGAAAATCACTAAGACCACTCCTGTTTGGTATGATGGTATGGAAAAATGGAAATATGCTGCAGATATCGAAGAACTGCACGAATTAATTGCTGCTACCCCTCCCCCTTTTCAGGTTGAGGAAGTTTCTACTTCTCATTCCCAAAAAACAATTTCTAATGCTGCTTTTTTAGGACTTTCAAAAAATGGATTTATTGCCGTTATCGTAATTATCTTAATTTTTTCTACTGTTATTTTTAATATTGTTCAAAACAACCGAAGCGAAGAATTAGAAGCGAAAAACAAAAAGACATTACTTGAAAATAGACAATTTTCACTACAGCAAAAAGAAATAGAAGAACAAAAAAGATTAATTGAAGAACAAGAAAAAGCAGAAGCTGAACGTACTGCAAAAGAAAAGAAACAAACTATCACTGACCGCATCTCAGCTATAGAAAATGAAATGGCTGTGACCAAAGACGACCTAGATACGGCGAAAGAAAAATTGGCTAAAGCCAATGAATTCAAAGTATTGCGAACTTCGGCTGAAAAAAGTGAAGAGCTAAAAAAACTAAAACAAGAGATTGAAGATTTAGAAAAAGAATTGGAAGATTTAGAAGCAGAACAAAATCGATTGAATTTAGATCTCGAAAAAATCAAATAGTTTAGTCTTCAAAATAATCACCATCAACATACAACCATTCTCCATTTTCGAATACAAATCGAGAATATTCATGATGCACTTGCAATTGTTTATTAGAGTCTAAATAATAGGCTTTAAACGCTACAGTGGTTGGTGTAACATTTACTATTTCCAGACACTGCCATTGATTTTGAGTCGCCCAACTTAAAATATCTTCCTTTGCATAATATCCTCTATGAGAGGGAGCCGTAGTTGCAATTAAATAATCTGCATCCTGAACTACATAAGCAACATACCGTGAACGCATTAAAGCCTCGGCGGTTGTTGCTTTTTGAATCCCCAACACAATCGGCTGACAACATTTATCAAAAGCAACACCAGAACCACAAAAACAATTTTGAAATACCATTAATTCAGCTCGTTAATTTTTTGGTGCAATTGATTCAATAAAACTTGGTATTTACTAATTTCAATTAAGTCAGCATCATCATCTGAAAAATCAATAAAATCATCCAGTTGTTGACTTATTTGAACCAATTTATTATTGGCTTCTTTTCCGTTTTTAGCCGCAATTAAATCAATTATTTTTTGTACTTCTTGTTGCAATAAATTGAAATCGTTGTGTTCCATGTCGTAATCATTTATTTATTTCATTTTGCTTATTAGCATTGAATTGTTTGGTAATTTGTTTTAGTTTTTCTTTACGAGCCATCGCTGCTTTTTTAGCTTTATCTTGCTCTTTGTGCAATTTATCATTATGCTTTTTGATATTCCTTTCGTTATTTCTGCCCATATTTTTGCTACAGTTGTTCCCTTTTAATTTCCTCCAAAGACTTCTCAGTATAAATAAGTCCATTAATAATATTCATTCGCAATGTATCTAAATCACCGTACTCAAAATACTTTGCCCAAGAAGTTAACTCAAATAGATTCCGAATTTGTTTAATTCGTTTAGCCGTTTCAAAACTCGTTCGAAGTACTGCCTTTTGATCGTAATTAGGATTATTTTTGTGTTGGTAATTTACCGTTTTCTTGTCAAAATTGGCTTCTAGATAATACAACTTATCCGTAGCGTTATCTGGATAAAAACTGGTCCAAAGTGCAAAACCTAGTTTGCATTTTGTAGGCGACTCTGTTTCCATTGGTTCTAATCGCCATTTACTATTAGCGAGCCTACCCCAATGATTTGACAATCGATACATACCTTCTTTGGTATAATAATACAAACTTCCCGCCTTACTTTCATATTGAACCAATAATCCTTCAATAGCAGCAAGTGATACTTCGTTAAAAACACAAAAGGTATTTTTAAAAGTATTAGGCTTGGGACAAAATTGCTTTTCCATGGAGGCAAAAATACATATAAAGGCTATTTTAAAAAAAACAAACTGAAAACTTAAAATAAAATGTACCTTTGCAAAAAAAATCGTTTTTATAGGAAACTAACTCCTCAAAAAACATAAAAGACAACACATTGTTATCTCTAATTTATGAAAAAAATAGTTGAATACCGAAAATTATTAAATGTAGACAAAACTGTCGAACTTAAAGATTTAAAAACCATTTATCGCAATGCGATGAAAGACGCACATCCTGATAAATTTCAAGGTGATGAAGCAGGATTAAAAGCCGCTGAAGAAAATAGCAAAAAAATTATTGAAGCGTATCACTTTTTAGTAAGTATCAATCCTGAAACAATAAAGCAAAATTTACCCGAATACACCGAAACTATAAGTACTTCAACAATTACAGATTATAAATTTGTAGATGGAAGATTAATTATTGATTTTTCAAACGGTAGTGTTTATGAATATATTAGTGTTCCTAAAGCTACTTACATCAAAATGGTAAATGCGGATTCTCCAGGTCGTTTTGCTAAAAGGCATATACTAAATAACTTCACTTGGAGAAAAACCTCCAATCAAGAATAATAATTTGATATCGTATAACAAAGCATCTTACTAAAGGTGCTTTTTTTATATAAAATAAATTTGGAGCATCAACAAAAACTATAACAAAAATTTAAGTCCAAAAAATAGTGATACTATATATTTTTAAATATTTTTGCGAACTTAAATCACTTAACAAAATTATAATGAAAAAAATACTTTTATTACTTTCTGCTACCGTAGTTTTCGTTGCTTGTAGCAAAGTTGGAAACGATGAATACATCATTTCTGGAACTGCAAAAGGAGTTGAGAACGGAAAAACAATTATCCTTGAAACACAAGATGAAACAGGAGTAGTTGCAAAAGATACTGTAAAAGTAGAGAATGGTAAATTTGAAATGAAAGGTAAAATTTCAGAACCTGCTTTCTACACTATCAAATTAGAAGGTATCCCTGCTCCAATTCCATTCATCTTGGAAAATGGTGAAGAAGTAACTATCGAAATCAATAAAGATAGCATCCAAAAATCAAAAGTTTTTGGAACGTATAACAATGATGAATATGTTAAATTCAATGGGGAAATTACTAAAGTTCAAAAGAAATTAGTTGATTTCCAAACTAAAAATACACCAGCAATGCAAGCAGCTCAACAAGCTAAAGATACTGCTGCTATCAAAAAATTAATGCAAGAATTTGGTAAAATCCAACAAGAAGTAGGTATTGCTACAAAATCAAAATACTTAACTTATGCTGAATCTCATCCAAAATCGTTCATCTCTGTACTAATTCTTCAAGGAGTATTAAATGACCCAAGTACTGATATTAAAAAGGCAGAGGCGATGTTCAACAGCTTAGAAGAATCATTACAAAACACCAAACCAGGTAAAGCTGTAAAAGAAGCTTTAGGGAAGTTAAAAGCAGGTCCTGCTGCACCTTCAGTCGGAGGAGCTAAATGAAGAGCTGATTTTTCAGCACCTAATCCAGACGGCAAAGTAGTTTCTTTAAATGAAAGTTTAGGTAAAATCACTATTGTTGATTTTTGGGCTTCATGGTGTGGTCCTTGTCGTAAGGAAAATCCAAATATGGTAGCCATTTACAAAGAGTTTCACTCCAAAGGGCTTAACATCGTTGGCGTTTCTTTAGACAAAGAAGCTAAAGCTTGGAAAGAGGCCATTGCTAAAGATCATTTGGATTGGACTCAGGTTTCTCACCTCAAACATTGGGAAGAGCCTATTGCAAGACAATATAACGTTGAATCTATTCCAGCGACATTCATTTTAGATGCTTCTGGAAAAGTCATTGCAAAAGATTTAAGAGGAGCCGATTTACGCAATAAAATCGCGACACTTTTAGCTAAATAAAGACTTCAATAATTGAAAATAAAAAAATCTCCCAATGGGAGATTTTTTTATTTTATTCAATTCCAACACATTAAAAATAATAGCAAAATTAAGTGCTATTTTAATTTGCAAACATCAAAACAGTTTATATATTTGCAACCGCTTAGACAAACAAAACGGCCTAGTCTAGGAAATGGGGAGATACTCAAGCGGCCAACGAGGGCAGACTGTAAATCTGCTGTGAAAACTTCGCAGGTTCGAATCCTGCTCTCCCCACAAAAAAAGCCTTGTAATTCATTACAAGGCTTTTTTATTCTGTTTTGTTAATTTAAATTGTTTTTTTTAGGACACAATCGAGCCTCTTGCAATGGCGGGAAATCCTCCATTGTAATTACACTAAATCACAATCCCAATCTAAATCGTTATTGTACCACAATTGTCCTTGAGTCACTGCTAAAGGGCAATCAAAATTATTGGTGTACAAAGCGCCTGTTCCTAAGCCTTGTGGCATTAAACTTTGTTGTAAATAAGTCCATTGTGCAATCGCATTTAAGCCAACATTACTTTCCAAAGCCGAAGTAATCCACCATCCTATTTGGTGCTTTTCAGCCAGTGTAATCCACTCTTGTGTACCTCGAAATCCGCCTACAAAACTAGGCTTCAAAATGATGTACTGGGGTTTGATTTTTTGCAGTAGCGCTTCTTTTTCAGCTAGACTAAAAACGCCTATCAGCTCTTCATCTAAAGCAATAGGAAATGGAGCGATTTTACATAGTTCTGACATCCTGTCAGTATTATTTTTTTGAATAGGCTGCTCTATGCTATGTAATTTAAATTCAGATAGTTGAATTAATTTATATAAAGCTTCGTTTTCATTAAAAGCGCCGTTAGCATCTACCCGAATTTCGACTTGTTCCGGACTAAAATTGGCCCGAATATACCGCAATAATTGCAGTTCTTTTTCAAAATCAATAGCGCCAATTTTCAGTTTCACACATTGAAATCCCGCAGCTAGTTTTTCTTCTATTTGCTCCTTCATAAACTCCTGCTCTCCCATCCAAATCAAGCCGTTAATTGGAATTGATTGTTGACCTTCCGTAAAGCCGGAAGGAAAGAGTAAAAAAGGAGTTTCGCTATCCAACGATTGAAATGCCATTTCTACTCCAAATTGTATCGAAGGAAATCCGATTAATGCTTCCCAAAGCACTTCTTTACCCAAATGAATATTCGCACAAGTCCAAGCTAATTTTTCTTCATAATCTGGACGATCATCACAACTGAGTCCGCGAAGGATGCCGCACTCACCTATTCCTTTTTTACCGTCTTTCTCCAAAACGATAAACCAGGTTTCTTTATCCATCAACACACCTCTAGAAGTTCCTGAGGGACGTTTAAAATGCAGTAAATACTTATGATAGGTTGCTTTCAAAGGAGATTATTCTAAAATTTTCAAGATAGCATTGAAGTCGTCATATTGAATTCCTGCTTTTTGGAAAGCATCAAAATCCAATTTTGTTTTTTGTATCCAACTCAAACTATCCGTTACATTTTGATTAAGATACGTTTTATGAATTGCTTTAGCCGCTTTATAATTGCCATTCAACAAATAGGCATGTGCTAAATTCAACTGAATCAACAACTCTGTAGCGTCTAATTTTTCGCCTTCTTGCAATATTTTCAAGGCCTTACCGTATTGTTTCGTAATTAAATAGTAATAGCCAAGGATGTTGTAATCCAACACTGCTGCTTTACCATTATTGATTACTGTATTCATTTTCGCAATTGCAGCACCATAATTGCCTTTTTTAGCCAATACCACTGCTTGTGTTCGTAAATCTGAATTGAATGCGCTAGAAGCACCTGTCTCGTTAAAACAAAGCGCACCAAAATCTTTAAAAGCTTTATTACGTTCTTCGGTTAATAATTTTTGAAACTCCTTAAAGGTATATTTCGCTTGAATTTTATCGGAAACACAAACACAAAAATCACCTGAATTGGTCATTTTTTGAGCCAAATTAGACGTTTTGCATTGATCGATGATTGCTTTGCGATTTTCTTTGGTCCACCCTCGACTCAATTTATAGTCCACCCAAGGCACCACCTCCAATACAATTTTTTGATTCATTATCCAGTTTTTACTCTCAAACCCAAACCACAATATTGCAGAATTGGTATTTGATTTTAAACAAGGAGATTTATCCATAGACAGACGTCTTGCATCTTTACTTACAGGCTCATCCTCTACCAAACAAGCTTCGCTAGTAGCTCCAGTAGTCACATAATTATTAGCCACATCCTGTTTGGAAAATATAGCATATTTACATTTGTCGTCTCTTGATATTTTGGAAACCAAAAACACCGCTCCTGCTGAACCCTGACTAATTCCTGTTGGATCTGGAATCGCTTTCAGCACCGAAACCAAACTATTGGCCATTTGTTGGTTTTTATCCAAAAGTGTAATACGATAAATCAATTCAGTAGTCCCGGTAGGTAAATCATCAATCTTAATCAAAATGCGATCTCGTGCCGATACCACTACTTCTTTGGTGGTTGAGCGTTCTTTGTCCCAATACCCCTCTTTCTGCGCAAAAAGCACCGGAATTGTCACAAAAAAGAAAAAGAATAAACTTAATGTTTTTAACATGTCTGATTTAGCTCTTTATTATACTTTACAAATTATTGATTCTGATATTGATTTTGATATTGATATTGCACTATGAATTGTTTACAATTAAGTCGGAAAAGAAAAAAATCATACACAAAGCTAACAATATCGAAAGCCCAAATGTGCTCAATGCTACTTTTTTTAATTCAGGATCTAATAATTTGTTATTTTGATTTTTATGAACAGTTATTAGATGTTTTACTAAAGGTAAATAAGCAATTAAAAACAAGTATTGATCAAAATGAAAATGACTCAATAGTGCAAATATCAAAACTAAAACCATAGCTCCTACAATCAAAAAGTAATGGTATTTTTTAGCGTTTTCTATTCCCATTTTTACCACCAACGTATTCTTTCCTGATTTTCGATCCGAAGCTTCGTCACGCATATTATTCAAATTCAGCACCGCCACACTCAAAAAACCAATAGCCGTTGCTGGCAAAATTAAAACAGCGTCCAATTGTTTGGAATACAAAAAGTTAACACCTAGCGTACTCACCAATCCAAAAAATACAAATACAAATAGATCGCCATAACCACGGTACCCATAAGCTGAATTGCCCACCGTATAACGAATGGCAGAAGCGATAGCCAAAATTCCCAATACCAAATAAAACAAAGAATACCCTAAATTATGTGCGCCAAAGGCTAGGTAAATTAAATAAATCGCCGATAATAAAATTAATCCTGAAGTCAGAATAATAGCGCGTTTCATAGCCCGAGGAGTAATTACCCCAGATTGAATGGTTCGCTTAGGTCCTACTCGATCTTCGTTATCGGTTCCCTTCATTCCGTCACCATAATCATTGGCAAAATTGGAAAGAATTTGCAATCCCAAAGTGGTTAGAATCGCAAAAGCAAAAAGTTTCCAGTTGAAAACTTCGGTTGGAGTAAGCACATCCTCCGTTGGATTTGCCAACGCATACATGCTTCCCACTATAATTCCAGAAACTGATAAGGGCAAGGTTCTCAATCGAGCGGCTTCTATCCAGTGTTTCATTTTTTAGGTTATGAGTTTAATTAATAGATTTATAAAGTTTAAATATTTAACTCTTTACTTAAAACCCAATTATGGCAACCATTTTTTCTCGAAATTCGGTTTTCTTTTTTCCAAAAAGGCATTTCTACCTTCAGTTGCTTCTTCAGTCATGTACGCCAAGCGGGTAGCTTCGCCTGCAAAAACTTGTTGCCCTACCATACCATCATCCGTGAGATTCATGGCAAATTTCAACATTTTGATAGATGTTGGTGATTTGGCTAAAATTTCTTGCGCCCATTCATAAGCGGTATCTTCTAACTCAGTGTGCGGAATGACAGCATTTACCATTCCCATTTCATATGCCTCTTGAGCCGAATAATTACGACCTAAGAAAAAGATTTCTCGAGCTTTTTTCTGTCCTACCATTTTGGCTAAATATGCCGAACCATAACCACCATCAAAACTGGTTACATCAGCATCAGTCTGTTTAAAAATAGCATGTTCTTTACTCGCTAAAGTCAAATCGCACACCACATGCAAACTATGACCACCGCCTACAGCCCAACCTGGAACTACACAAATGACAGCTTTTGGCATAAAACGAATCAATCGTTGCACATCTAAAATATTCAATCTATGGTAACCGTCTTCACCCACATAGCCTTGGTGACCGCGTGCTTTTTGATCTCCACCACTGCAAAAAGACCAAATTCCGTCTTTAGACGAAGGTCCTTCCGCCGATAATAAGACCACTCCTATCGAAGTATCTTCTTGCGCATCATGAAAAGCTTGTAATAATTCAGATGTTGTTTTAGGACGAAATGCATTACGCACATCAGGGCGATTGAAAGCGATTCGTGCTACTCCGTTGCATTTTTTATAGGTAATATCTTCAAATTCTCGGACTGTTTTCCAATCTATCTTGCTCATAATTCTTTGATTTGAGTGTAAAAATAAGTCATTTTTTAGATTCTCTCCTAAAAAGAAAACCTAAAGTTAGCGGTTCAACACAAAAAAAGGCAACTCAATAAAATGAATTGCCTTTTGTTACTGATATAAATTTAGAATTACTCTTTAACCAAGTAAATTCCGTCGTCTTTAATTTCGATTAATTTCTCTTTATACAAAGCGCCAATGGCTTTCTTAAAAGTCTTTTTACTCATTTTAAGCACTGTTTTAATATCTTCTGGATGCGAATTATCATTCAGACGTAAAAAACCACGACTCGCACTCAATTCATTCAGAATTTTCTCTGCATTAGGTTCGATACTTTGATATCCTTGCACTTGCAGCGCCACATCAATCTTATTATCAGGACGAATGTTTTTGATGTACCCTTTCATTCTGTCTCCTGTACGAATCGAATCATCATACACCTCGTCTTTATACACCAAGCCTTTGTGTTGTTCATTGATAATTACATTGATACCAATCTCGGTGATATGCGAAACAATCAAATCGACTTCCTCGCCTTTTTCAACTGTCAAATGATCGTTACTCAAAAACTGATTGATTTTACTCGAAGCCACCAAACGATTCGTTTTTTCGTCCATATACAAGTACACCAAATAGCGTTTTCCTTTTTCCATTGGGCGTGCTTGTTCTTTGAACGGAACCAGAATGTCTTTTTCCATTCCCCAATCCATAAAAGCCCCTATTTGATTGGTATAATTCACACGCAAAAGCGCAAATTCATTCAACAAAATATACGGTGCTAAAGTGGTGGCTACTGGGCGTTCTTCGTGATCCAAATACACAAAAACAATTAACTCTTCTCCTATTTCAAATTCGTTTGGAACGTATTTATTAGGCAAGAGCACATCGTGAATACCTTCAGGATCTTTTTCGGGATTCCCTAAAAATAAACCTACTTTAGTATCTCGTAATATGGTAAGCGTATTGTATTTTCCTATTGCTAACATTTCTTCAATTCTAAAGTGCAAAGGTACAGCACAATGTTTGTAATTCCTAAACAATAATGGGGACGTCTAGTAAATAAAAAATTAAGAAAGTGTATTCAAAATAGTGTTGACTTGAATCTTAAAGCTGGGTATCGTTTCAAAAATGGTTTCCCAGACAAAACTATTATCTACCGAAAAGTACTCATGTACAATAAAATTACGCATGGACTTTGCTCCTCGCCAATCTACCTCAGGAAAATTTTGTTTAATTTCTTCGTCAATTTGTGAGATAGCTTCTCCAATCACTATAAAATTTTTCAAGACAGCATCTTGTTTCAACCAATCTGACAAAAATTCTTCTTTCGTTGTAGTGGCAGCAATTAATTCTAATTTTTCAATTGCCTCAATAATATGGAAAAAGTAAATTTTATATTTCTCAGTTTTCATAAATATAGCGCACTTCATTTAGAACTTTATCTTTGATGAATTTATTCAATCCACCTTCTGATACTAAATCTACTTTTTTGTGTAATTTTTCTTCTAATTCAAAATGAATTTTAGACAACGTAAACAAACCTATGGGTTCATATAATGAAAATAAAATATCTATATCGCTATTGTTATTTTCTTCATCTCGAGCAACAGACCCAAACAAACCGATACTTTTTGGATGGTATGGTTTCAATGTCTCAATAATGATATGTAATTGACTTTTTGATAACATATTACAAATGTAAATAAAAATTAAGTTGTTTCTGTAAATAATTCTTCAAAACAAAATCAACGCTTTAATTTTTCTAAATTCCTTTTCGTGTACTCTTTATAAAAATAACTATTTTTGCGGTCTAATTTTTACAGCTATGCCAAATAAAAAATACAAAATCGCGGTTATTCAATTGAATCTGAATGATGTTGCCGAAAACAACTTAAAGAAATGTTTGAGTTGGGTTCGTGATGCAGCTAGTCAGGGTGCCGAAGTAATTTCGCTACCCGAATTGTACAGCAGTCATTATTTTTGTCAAAGTGAAGATGTCGATAATTTTGCTTTAGCAGAACCATTGTACAGCACTTCTTTTATTGCTTTTAGTGCATTAGCCAAAGAATTAGGCGTGGTAATCATTGTTCCTTTTTTCGAAAAAAGAATGGCGGGAATTTACCATAACAGTGCTTACATTATTGACACAGATGGCTCTGAAGCTGGTTTGTACCGAAAAATGCACATTCCAGACGACCCACACTTTTACGAGAAATTCTATTTCACTCCAGGTGATTTAGGTTTTAAAGCATTCCCTACTAATAAAGGAAAAATTGGCACCTTAATTTGTTGGGACCAATGGTATCCTGAAGGAGCGCGTTTAACCGCTTTACAAGGTGCTGAAGTTTTATTTTACCCAACAGCTATCGGTTGGCATCCTTTAGAAAAAGAAGAATACGGAGTCAATCAACACGGCGCTTGGATGAACGTGATGAAAGGTCACGCTGTTGCGAATGGAGTTTATGTAGCCGCTGCTAACCGTATTGGATTGGAAAAATATTTACCTAATACTTCTGGGATCGAGTTTTGGGGGTCGTCTTTCATAGCTGGACCACAAGGCGAAATTTTGGCGCAAGCCTCACACGACAAAGAAGAAATCTTAATTGCCGAAGTCGATTTGGATTTACAAGAAAATGTTCGCCAAAACTGGCCATTCTTTAGAGACCGCCGTATTGACGCGTTTGGAGATATCACAAAAATAGCAATAGACTAATAATGAGTACTCCAAAAAGACGATTCCCTGCCGAATGGGAAAAACAAGAAGGAATTTTACTTTGTTTTCCGCATAATGGAAACGATTGGCCTGGCAAATACGAAGCCGTTCAATGGGCTTTTGTCGAATTCATCAAAAAAGTAACTGCTGTAGAAAAAGTATTTTTAGTAGTGGCTGATGAAAAATTGAAAACAAAAGTAGCTGAAATGCTCAAAAGAGCGCATGTTCAGCTTACCAATGTTTCGTACATCATTCATAAAACGAATCGTTCTTGGATGCGCGATTCAGGACCAATCATCGTGAAAAATGGCTCCAAAAGAGAAGCCTTGAATTTCAACTTTAATGGTTGGGCAAAATATGCTAATTTCCAATTAGACAAACACGTTCCAAGTAAAGTGGCTGATTTCTTGAAGTTGCCTCTAACTCAGGTAACTTACAACGGAAAACCTGTTATAGTTGAAGGTGGCGCTATTGATGTGAATGGAAAAGGAACGTTATTAACTTCGGAAGAATGTTTGATGCATCCTTCGATTCAAGTGCGCAATGCTACTTTTACTAAAGCCGATTACGAGGCTGTTTTTAAAGAATATTTAGGAATCACCAACGTAATTTGGGTAGGTGACGGAATCGAGGGCGACGATACCCACGGACATATTGATGATTTATGTCGTTTTGTAAACGAAGATACCATTGTAACTATTGTTGAGGAAGATAAAACCGATGCAAATTACCAACCGCTTCAAGATAATTTAAAGCGTTTGCAAAATGCTAAATTGGAAAACGGACAAACTCCAAAAATTGTTTGCTTGCCGATGCCAAAGCGTTTGGATTTTGAAGATTTACGTTTGCCAGCTAGTTATGCTAATTTCTTGATTTTAAATCATTGTGTTTTAGTACCTACTTTTAACGATAGTAAAGACCGAATTGCATTAAATATCTTAGCAGATTGTTTTCCTGACAGAGAAATCATAGGAATTAGTGCTACTGACTTTATATGGGGTTTTGGAACATTACATTGTTTGAGCCAACAAATTCCAGCATAAAATCGAAACTTTATAACATAAAAAAACGACTGATTGCTCAGTCGTTTTTTTTTATGTATAACAGAATCAATTATTGTTTTGTAAACGGGATTTTTCTACCATCTCCTAAAATCATCTCAAATCCAGTTTGCGCTTCATTAAATTCCAATTGCAATCCTGCGCGTTTAGATTCAAATTTGTTTTTACCAATTGGTGTTAAATTGAATTTTGGATAACCCGTAATTTCTACGTTTAAAGCTCCATTCTTTTCAGTTAAGGTAAATTTAATTGGTGCTTGTGGATTGGTATAAACTCCAAGGTAACCATCTAAAATTACATCTTCTTCAACTTTTCCTTTTTCAGCTGTCCAAACATTATTAGATGAATTTACATCTGGAAACACATGGTCTGGATCTAAAGTAATACTTTCAATTGGCTCGGTAGAATTGTGTTTGAATGACCAATCTACATTTCTTTGCCAAATTTCAACTGGTAATTTCACACGTGTTACTTTTCCGCTTTTTGTTTTAACATCTAAAACAATTGGCATTGCCATTTTTTCAAAATTCTCAATATTGATAATAATTCCTTTAGCTGGATCATTTTTAATGTATTTAATTGAATTGATTCCTTGGTCTAATCGCCAATTATATTGAAACCATCCTCTCCAAAACCAACATAAGTCTTCTCCAGCAACATTTTCAATCGTTCTGAAAAAATCATCCGGAGTTGGGTGTTTGAATGCCCAGCGCTCTACATAAGTTCTAAAAGCCAAATCAAAACGCTCTGGTCCTAATACTTGCTCTCTCAAAATTACCAAACCAGCACTTGGCTTAGAATAACATAATGTCCCAATATTAGCCTCTTTCATATTATCAGGAGAACTCATAATTGTTTCTAATGCAGTATTCGTATATCGCTCAGCATCTTGATGTAAATCAGCTTTCTCTTCTTTGTATTCTCCATTATTAAAATCAACAGAACTTAATGAATTGATAAACGTATTAAACCCTTCGTCCATCCATCCAAATAATCGTTCATTTGATCCTACAATCATTGGAAACCAGTTGTGACCGAATTCATGATCTGTTACTCCCCAAAGGCTTTCACCTTTAGACTCCCAACCACAGAAAACAATTCCAGGATATTCCATTCCACCTTCATTACCTGCTACGTTAGTAGCTACAGGATACGAATATTCAAACCATCTTTTGGAATAATTTTCAATAGATGTTTTAGTATATTCAGTAGAACGTCCCCAAGCTGCTTTTCCATCACTTTCTACTGGATATGCTGATAAAGCCAATGCTTTTTTACCACTTGGCAAATTGATTTTGGCACCATCCAAAATAAAAGCCGCCGAAGAAGCCCAAGATAAATCACGCGCATTTTTAATTTTATAATGCCAAGTCTTGGTTGAAGTAACTGTTTTTGGCAATTGATTTACTTCATCTGCCGAACGAATGATAACAGTTGCGTCGCTTATTTTAGCTTGAGCAAAACGTTTTAGTTCTTCTGAAGAATACACTTCGGTTGGATTTAATAATTCTCCTGAACACACCACGATATGATTGGATGGCGCAGTAATGTTTACTTCTAAATCTCCATACTCTAAATAGAATTCGGATGCTCCTAAATACGGATTGGTGTTCCAACCACGTACATCATCATAAACACACATTCTTGGGAACCACTGTGCAATAGTAAAAATTTTACCGTTTTTTGTTGGCAAAACTCCCATACGGTCTGATCCTTCAAATGGAGCAATGAAAGAGAAATCAATTTTGATTTTTACCACTCCGCCTTTTGGATTCAATCCTTGCGGAAGAAATACTTGCATTCTGGTATCTGAAATTAAGTACTTAGCTTCTACTTCTGTTGATTTTCCTTTGGAAGTAGTAACTATTTTAACCGATTTAACTTTATGACCTCCGTCAAAGATTTGACCTTGTGCTCCATTACGGCTTCCTGAAATGGGCACTACTGCATTTCCACGAGAATCGGCTTGAAATAAATTTTGATCTAAATTCATCCAAACAAAATTCATTTTATCTGGACTATTATTAGTGTAAGTAATCACTCCAGAACCTGTAATTTCATTTTTTTGTTCGTCTAGCTTTGCCGTCAATTGATAATCCGCTCTGTTTTGCCAATATTCATGACCCGGCTGTCCATTAGCTGAACGCGTACTTGTTCCATTTTTCGAATAGAAAAAAGGTGCAAAAGCATCGTGATAATTGTAATTGGATTTAGGTTTAACTAAATCAGAAGCAGCTTGATCTTGAGACCAAAGCGCACAAACACTCGTTAATAATGCCATCACTACAATGACATTGCTTTGTATATTTTTCATATTTAAACTATTTTTATCACAAATAAATGAAAAAAAAGCAAATTGTAAACTAAGCCAAAGCAAATATGTTTGAAAAACAAAATAACTATTCGAGTTTTATAATTTATCCTTTTTATATTTACCATTATAAAATAAAAACTAGATGTCAATTATAACCCTATCGAATTCTATAATCATTGCTCAAATTAAAACTCTTGGGGCCGAATTATGTTCACTAAAAGACAACACAAAAAGAGACTATATTTGGGAAGGAAATCCTGCTTTTTGGGGTAAACATTCGCCCGTATTGTTTCCAATTGTGGGTACACTAAAAAACAATGTATTTTACCATAACGATACAGAATACACCCTTTCTAGACATGGATTTGCAAGGGATATGGAATTCCAATTAGTCGAAAAAACAGACAATAGCGCTACTTTTTCACTTCAATCCAATTCGGAAACCTTAAAAAATTATCCTTTCAAATTTGAATTGCAAATTCAGTACATCTTAATTGGTACTACATTAGAATTAACTTATAGAGTAATAAATAAAGACAACACCGATATCCCATTTTCTATTGGTGCGCATCCAGCCTTTGCATTACCTAGTAATTTTGAAGAGTACTCTCTTGTTTTTGAAGAAGTAGAACCATTAGAATACACCTTACTAGAAAATGATTTGGTTTCAAAACAGACCGAAAAAATAAAAACCAATTCCAATACCGTTCCTCTTACTTATGAATTATTTGAAAGAGACGCTTTGATATTCAAGACATTAAAATCCAATTCACTCACTATTGTTGAGAAGGAAAATCCAATCTTAAAAGTACGTTTTGAGGACTTTCCTAATCTAGGTATTTGGACAAAAGTAGGCGCGCCATTTATTTGTATAGAGCCTTGGTTTGGTTACTCTGATACGACAGAAAATACAGGCAACCTTTTTGAAAAAGAAGGTATCATCGTTTTGAAAACAGACACTACTTTTCAAGCAAAATTTAGTATAGAAATCCTTTAAGAACCTTTCATGTTAGTATTTAATTTTTCTCCATTCCCGAATCTCGAAACCAATCGGTTGAATTTAAGACGTCTTACTTCTGAAGATGTTGATGAAATTCTTGTGTTGCGTTCTAATCCAGAAATTATGCAATTTATTCCACGGCCTTTAATCAAATCTAAAGAAGAGGCTCTTGAATTTATCACTACAATGAATGCTGCCGTTGATTCTAATACAGTAATTAATTGGGCAATTACTACCAAAGAAAATGACGAATTAATCGGTATGATTGGCTTTTACCGAATTAAACCCGAAAATTACAGAGCCGAAGTTGGTTATATTTTATCTGCAGCATATCATGGGCAAGGAATCATTACTGAAGCTCTGCAACGAGTTATTCAGTTTGGATTTGAGGAAATGGGATTAAATTCAATTGAAGCGGTAATTGATCCTGAAAATTTTGGTTCTGAAAAAGTACTCTTGAAAAATAATTTTGTTAAAGAAGGGCATTTTAAAGAACATACTTTTTTTGAGGGAAAATTTCTAGATAGTGTTTTTTACTCTCTGCTAAAGAAAAACTATTAGGTTACATTAAGTTTCGGAATAAGTATTTCTACAAAAACAATTGGTGTTTCTTAGATTTGTTTTTACCTTTGTACAACTATGCTAAAAACAGTCAACATACTTAACAAACGTGCTCGTTTTGATTATGAAATAATCGAAACCTATACCGCTGGAATAGTTTTGGCTGGTACCGAAATTAAATCCATTCGTTTAGGCAAAGCAAATATTACAGAGAGTTTTTGCGAATTTAGTAACAATGAACTTTTTGCCATCAATACTTATATTGAAGAATACGCATTTGGAAATCAATTCAATCATAAATCACGAAGTGAACGTAAACTACTTTTAAACAAAAGAGAACTAAAAAGTTTAGCTCGTAGTGTACAAGCCAAAGGATTAACTATTGTTCCTCTAAAATTATTTACCAATGAAAAAGGGATGGCAAAATTAGAAATAGGACTTTGCCGTGGGAAGAAAACCTATGACAAACGAGAATCTTTAAAAGAACAAGATACCAAAAGAGATTTGGATAGAATTAAGAAAGCTTTTTGATAAAAAGTTTTTTTTACCAAAAAAATATGACTAATTTTGTCTTGACAAATAAAATCATAAAAACAAAATGAAAACACTAATCAAAAACGCAAGAGAAAAAAAAGGACTCAAAACAAGAGAACTAGCTCAGTTATTGGGCATTGATCAAGCCTTGATTAGCAAGTTTGAAGCTGGTACCAGAAAACCTACCAAAGAACAAGTGGCTAAAATAGCTTCTATTTTAGAGTTGGATTACGAAACTTTAATGGTGGCTTGGCTTAAAGAAAAAATACTATATGAAATTGGTCAAGATGATTTGGCTCTAAAAGCCTTACTAGTTGCCGAAGAGGAAATACGATATGTTGCAAAAAACACTGCCGAAAAAGTATCCAAAACATTAACCTCAATATTAACTCAAATTGACGAACTAAAAGCTAAATTAGACCAGTACAGACAATTTGATAGTTATAGAATTTCTCAGGCTTTAGAACTAGAGTATACCTTTGAAAGCAACAGAATTGAAGGAAATACTATGACTCTCCGTGAAACAGATTTAGTTATTAATGAGGGTTTAACCATTTCTGGAAAAAGTATGCGCGAGCATTTAGAAGCTATAAACCATCAAGAAGCGATTGCTTTTATTAAAGATTTAATGAATAAAAATACTTCTCTGATAGAAAGAGAAGTATTGTCCATTCACAATCTCATTTTAAGAGGAATTCATCCTGAAGATGCGGGACGTTATCGAAAAGTTCAGGTAATGATTAAAGGCAGTACCCATATGCCACCACAACCTTTTTTGGTAGCTAAAGAAATGGAAGATTATTTTATTTGGTATGAAACCAATAAAAATAAATTACATCCTGTTGTTTTGGCTGCTGAAATGCACGAGCGTTTGGTTACCATTCACCCATTTATTGATGGAAATGGTAGAACGTCTCGTTTAGTAATGAATTTAATTTTGTTGCAACATGGTTATGTAATTGCCAATATCAAAGGGGATTATGATAATAGAATGCGCTATTACCAAGCCTTAGAAACGGCTCAAACCGAAAACAACAAGGAAGATTTCCTTTTATTCGTTGCTCAAATTGAAAAAGAGAGTTTAGAACGTTACCTAGACATTATTGGTCAATAAAAAACCCGCTAACGCGGGTTTTCTTTTAATTTTTATCTTCTAATAAAGGAACAAATCGAAATTCGCCAAATTCGTGCTTTTCAAATTGAGTTTCATTTTTACGGATTAGCAAAGTCATAATTTGCACGTCCTCACCCAACGGAATAACTAATCTTCCTCCTATTTTTAATTGTGCCATCAACGGCTTGGGGATTATTGGAGCTCCTGCTGTTACTAGTATACTATCATAGGGAGCATGTAACTCCAATCCTTTATACCCATCTCCCGAGGCAAAGTATTTTGGACGAATTCCTAGTTTGCGAAATAAAACAGATGTTTTTTTGAACAGCTCGATTTGGCGCTCTACCGTATACACTTTAGCTCCCATAGCACATAATACCGCTGTTTGATAGCCTGATCCTGTACCGATCTCTAAAATTTTGTGTTCTTTTTTTACTTCTAACAATTGGGACTGAAATGCTACAGTATAAGGCTGAGAAATCGTTTGTCCAGCTCCTATAGGAAAGGCTTTATCTTGATAAGCATAGTCTTCAAAACTAGAATTTAAAAACAAATGTCTTGGTATTTTTTTAATCGCCTCAAGCACATTTTTATCCGTAATACCTTTTTGTTCCAAAAGGCTTACTAACTGATTACGAAGTCCTTGATGTTTGGCTGTATCTTTCAAAGTTTGGGTTTTAATTTTGGTAAAAATAACAAAGAATTTCTAATTCCAAAGAACGAATTTTAAATTAAAAACCAACAAATAATTGTCTTTTTAACGTAATTAATTAATCAATTTATTGCTATTTTTGTACAAACTACATACTTATGCTAAAAATTGGAGTGCTAGGCGCTGGTCACCTAGGTAAAATACATTTACGTCTACTACAACAATCAGAAAAATACGAATTAGTTGGTTTTTACGACGAAAATCAAGAAAACGGAGCTAAAATTGCCGCCGAATTTGGATACAAACAATTTGACACTATTGCTAAATTAATCCATGCTGTGGATGTAATTGACATTGTAACTCCTACCCTTTCTCATTATAAATGCGCCAAAGTTTCCATCAAATCAGGAAAACACGTTTTTATTGAGAAGCCAATTGCAACCACTGTTGAAGAAGCCGAAGAAATTATAGCATTAGCTAAAGAATACAAAGTCAAAGGTCAGGTAGGACATGTAGAGCGTTTCAATCCCGCCTTTATTGCTACCAAAAATACGATTGAAAACCCGATGTTTATTGAAACACATCGTTTGGCTGAATTTAACCCAAGAGGCACTGACGTTCCCGTAGTTTTAGATTTAATGATTCACGATATTGATGCTATTTTGAGCGTGGTGAATTCGAAGGTTAAAAATATCAATGCTAGTGGGGTTTCTGTTATTAGCGAAACTCCAGATATTGCCAATGCCCGAATTGAATTTGAAAATGGTTGTGTAGCCAATTTGACCTCTAGCCGAATTTCGATGAAAAACATGCGTAAAACACGTTTCTTTCAAAAGGATGCTTACATCTCGGTAGATTTTCTTGAAAAAAAATGTGAAGTAGTCAAAATGAAGGACGCTCCAGAAGTTCCAGGTGACTTTGATATGATTTTACAAAATGCCGAAGGAGTGAAAAAACAAATCTATTTTTCTAATCCTGAAGTACACCAAAATAACGCCATTTTAGACGAATTAGAATCTTTTGCTGACGCTATCAACAACGACACTACTCCTATAGTTACTTTGGAACAAGCCACCAATGCTTTGCGTGTAGCCTATCAGATTATTGAATCAATGAAAAAATAATAACATACCAAATGAAAACAATCGCTGTTATTGGAGCTGGAACAATGGGTAATGGAATTGCTCATACTTTTGCTCAAAATGGTTTTACCGTAAAATTGATTGATGTTTCTGAAAAGGCATTGGACAAAGGCATGAACACTATCGCCAATAATTTGGATAGAATGTTAGCCAAAGGAACCATTACACAAGAAGATGTTGCTAAAACTATAACGAATATTATTACCTACACCGATATAAAAGACGGTGTCGTTGGAGTTGATTTAGTCATAGAAGCTGCTACTGAAAATGTCGATTTAAAACTTTCTATTTTCAAGCAATTGAACGAAGTTTGTTCTCATAACACGATTTTAGCCACCAATACATCTTCTATTTCTATTACTCAGATTGGAGCTGTGGTAGCGCATCCTGATCGCGTTATTGGGATGCATTTTATGAATCCGGTGCCCATTATGCAATTAGTGGAAGTCATTAGAGGATATAACACTAGCGATGAAGTGACACAAATCATCATGCAGCTTTCTGAAAAATTAGGAAAAACACCTGTTGAAGTAAATGACTATCCAGGATTTGTAGCCAATCGAATTTTGATGCCCATGATTAATGAAGCTATCGAAACTTTGTACAATCAAGTGGCTGGAGTGTATGAAATAGATACTGTAATGAAATTAGGGATGGCGCACCCAATGGGACCATTACAATTAGCTGATTTTATTGGACTTGATGTTTGTCTATCTATATTAAATGTAATGTATGACGGTTATAAAAATCCAAAATATGCCCCTTGTCCTTTATTAGTTAATATGGTTCGCGCTGGAAAATTAGGTGTAAAATCGGGAGAAGGTTTTTATGATTATTCAGCGATTAAAAAAGCAGAAAAAGTAGCTGCTCAATTCATTTAAAAATTAAAGACTAACCATGTCAATTCAAGATAATTTGCATTCTATTAAAGCTAAACTCCCTGAAAACATTACTCTTGTAGCCGTTTCCAAAACCAAACCTGTATCGGATTTAATGGAAGCGTATGAAGCTGGACAACGCATTTTTGGTGAAAACAAAATCCAAGAAATGACTGAGAAATGGGAAGTAATGCCCAAAGACATTCAATGGCATATGATTGGGCATGTTCAAACTAACAAAGTCAAGTACATGGCGCCTTTTGTAAGTTTAATTCACGGTGTTGATAGTTTGAAATTGTTGCAAGAAATTAACAAACAAGCACAAAAAAACAACCGAATTATAGATTGTTTACTGCAAGTGTATATTGCCGAGGAAGAGTCCAAATTTGGTTTGGACGAAAAAGAATTGAATGAAATTTTTGAATTTGTCCAAGATGCCAAAAATGAGATGAACCACATCCGAATCGTCGGTTTAATGGGTATGGCAACCTTTACCAATAATCAAATTCAAGTGAAAAAAGAATTCAGTCGTTTGAAAACCATTTTTGATAAATATAGTCAACTTGAAACTTCAAACTTGAAACTTCAAACCCTTTCAATGGGAATGTCTGGCGACTATGCACTTGCTATTGAATGTGGAAGTACCATGGTACGAATTGGAAGTAGTATCTTTGGCAATCGCAATTAGCAATTGCAATATCAAAAGTCAAATTAAAAAATGGAAGACAATTCTATATTTAGCGAAAAAATATTCAATTTTGAAGATAGATTGGTTCGTTTTGCCGGGGAATGTGTTTTCTTTACACGAAATTTAGATAAATCTTTTGAAAATGAATATTATAAAAATCAATTAATTCGATCCTCTGGAAGTTCTTCATTAAATTTTGGAGAAGCTCAAGGAACAATAACTGATAAAGATTTTATATTTAAACTTACATTAGTAGTTAAAGAATTGAAAGAATCGGGAAATTCTTTAAAAATATTGAATTACATCAAAGAAGGAAATGAAGTTAGTAGAGATTCACTATTGATTGAAGTTGAAGAATTAATTGCTATTGCTTCTAAAATGATTATAAATAAAAAATAACTTTCAATATCAATTACAATTTCAAAACTCAATATTTAAACCTTTTATGATTGAATTTTGAATTTGAATTTTGAATTTGAATTTTGATATTGATATTGAAAATGTACGCAATTCTCGACATAGAAACCACAGGAGGTCAGTTCAACGAAGAAGGAATTACCGAAATTGCCATTTATAAATTTGATGGTCGCGAAGTGGTGGATCAATTCATCAGTTTAGTCAATCCAGAAATCCCTATTCAACCGTTTGTAGTCAAGTTAACTGGAATTAATAATGCAATGTTGCGCTCCGCACCCAAGTTTTTTGAAGTAGCCAAACGCATTATCGAAATCACTTCAGATTGTATTATTGTGGCTCACAATGCCTCGTTTGATTACCGTATTTTAAGAACTGAATTCAAGCGTTTAGGCTATGATTTTCAAGCCAAGACTCTCTGTACAGTGGAGTTATCCAAAAAATTAATTCCTGAACAACCTTCGTATAGTTTAGGTAAGTTAGTCCGTGCCTTAGGTATCCCGATGGCAGACCGACACCGAGCTAGCGGTGATGCCATGGCAACAACCAAATTGTTTAAAATGCTTTTGGAAAAAGATGTCGAAAAGCAAATTTTGAATGACTTTATCAAACACGAAATTCAAAAAGGCATCGCACCAAAACTGTTGGATATTATAGAAAAATTACCTTCTAAAACAGGTGTTTATTATATTCATAACGAAAAAGGAAATTTGATTTACATTGGCAAAAGCCGTAACATCAAAAAGCGCATCAACCAGCATTTTACAGGTACTTCTACCAAATCTAAAAAGATTCAAAGAGAAGTATTTACCGTTACTTATGAAGAAACGGGTAGCGAACTGATTGCTCTTTTGAAAGAAAGCGAAGCCATTAAAATCAATAAACCTATTTTTAACAGAGCACAACGAAAAAGTATTTTTGAGTGGGCTTTATATACAGAAAAAGACAACAACGGTTACCTGAACTTACGTTTACAAAAAGCCGATGGCCGTAAAAAAGAAATCACCTCTTTTACTACGCTACAAGAAGGAAAAAACGCACTGTTCCGCATTACAGAAAAGTACCAATTGTGCCAAAAACTAACCGGTTTATACCAGACCAATTCAGAATGTTTTCAATACAAAATCAAAGAATGTGATGGCGCTTGTATTGGCAAAATAACTTCCAAAGAATACAATATTCGTGTAGCTAATTTCATTGCCGACAACAGTTTTGAAAACCAAAATATGATTTTAATTGACCGTGGGCGCACTCTCAACGAGCGCGCTGCCATTCTGATTGAAAACGGTATTTATAGGGGGTATACTTTTTATGAGTTGAATTACCAAATCACCAATATTGATGTGCTAAAAACCATTTTGATTCCGATGCAACACAACCGCGATGCCAAAACAATTATTCAAGGACAAATTAGGAAAAGTAAAACACTAAAAGTAATTTCGTTTTAATTTTTAGGAGCTATTTCCCGCTATTCGTTGCAATCTTTGCCTTTTTTAAAGAAAAAAATCAAAGGATTTGCACTACTATCGGGGCTAAAACACGTTTAGAGACAGATGAAATACCTCATTACAATCATTGGACCTACTGCCATAGGAAAAACTTCCTTGAGTATTGCTTTGGCACAGCAGTTTCAATGTGAGATTATTTCGTGCGACAGTCGACAATTTTTCAAAGAAATGCGAATTGGCACTGCCGTTCCTAGTCCAAATGAATTAGCTGGCGCACCGCATCATTTCATTCAAAACAAATCCATTTTCGAAAATTATACTGTAGGCGATTTTGAAAAAGAAGCCATTGCAAAACTTAACGAATTACATCTAACAAATGATTTTGTCATTTTAGTAGGTGGTTCCGGTTTGTATGTTGATGCTATTTTAAAAGGATTTGATTCCTTTCCAGATATTGACACCTCTGTTCGTAAAGAAGTGAATACTGCTTATGAAAAATTAGGCATTACGTACTTACAAGAACAATTAAAACAACTAGACCCTGTCTATTTTGAAAAAATAAACCTTGAGAATCCGCAAACGCTACAAAACCCTCAACGCATGATGCGATTTGTAGAAGTGTGTATTGGAACAGGTCTACCTTACTCCTCTTTCCTCAATCAAACTAAAAATAATCGTGATTTTACACCTATTATTATTGGTTTAGAAGCGGAACGCAGCGTGATGTACGACCGCATCAATCAACGAGTAGATATCATGCTCAACGAAGGTCTTTTGGCGGAAGCCAAAGAATTATACCCACACAAGGAATTAAACGCATTACAAACCGTAGGCTATCGCGAGTTATTCCGCTATTTTGATGGGCATGATAGTTTGGAATTTGCCATTGAAGAAATCAAAAAAAATACCCGCCGTTTCTCCAAACGCCAATTAACTTGGTTTAAAAGAACCGAAAATGCCAAATGGTTTGATTATTTAACCGACAGAAAGGAAATTATAGACCATATAAAATCATTCATAACTCATAATTCCTAATTTTATATGCCTATCTCCCCTAACTTCACCTCTATTTTTAGCAAAGACTGGGAAATTAATTTTACCCAATGTGCACCCAACGGCTACTTGAAATACACCGAATTGTGTAATTTATTGCAAATGACGGCTGCGGCACATTCTGAAGTGGGAGGCATTAGTTTTACAGATATGCAGGAGTTTCACCAAGCCTGGGTTTTGAGTAGAATGCGTGTAGAAATCAGCGAATTGCCCAAATGGCGCGATGTGGTGACGATCAAAACTTGGATAAATTCGTTAGAAAATTCCCGATCGGTTCGTGCTTTAGAAATGTATATCAATGGAAAAAAAAATGTGGGTTCTGAAACCTTTTGGGCGGTTTTCAATACCCAACTTCGTCGACCAGAAGCCTTAGCTTTGCCCTACGAACATTTTGAATTGTTCCCCGATGACAAAGCCACACGAGAAACTTTTTCAAAAATAAATCTCAATCACGACAAAGAAATGGTATTTGAAAAAACAGTTCGCTTATCCGATTTGGATATTGTCAATCATGCCAATAATGTCAAATATTTAGAATGGTGTTTGGATTTAGCCGATGAAAACAAAATTGTAAACCAAGAAATTGAAAGTTTTGAAATGAATTTCATGAAGGAACTTTCACTAAAAGACCAAATAGTCGTTCACGAAAATAACGAACAAGATACCTCTATTTTTAGCATTACCAAAGAAGATAAAACCTGCTTTGCGCTACAATTGAATTGGAAATAAAAAAATAATTTAAAGTATTTCATCCTGAAATATTTTTTTTAATACCTTTGTTAACCATTTGGTTAAACCATTTAGTTAAATTAAAATGACTACTGAAGAAAAAATATTTGATGCCGCCCGAATCGTATTCCAAAAAAAGGGATTTGCAGGTGCTAGAATGCAAGAGATTGCAGATGAAGCTGGAATTAACAAAGCGATGTTACATTATTGTTTTAAAAACAAACAATCTCTTTTTGAAGCAGTTTTAATGAAGGCTTTTAGTCAATTAGCACCACAAGTCAATTTGATTTTTAGTTCTAACGAAAGTATTTTTGACAAAATCAGACAATTTACACACAGTTACATCACGTTTGTGATTGAACACCCATTTTTACCACAATTTGTCATTCAAGAAATGAATAACAATCCGGAATTTGTAATGCAATTTTTGAATCACGAAAAACGACCAAATCCAAATTTAATGATTGCTCAAATAGAAGCCGAGATGGCAGCTGGAATTATTAAACCTTTGCCTCCAAAACAATTACTGTTGGATATTTTTTCGCTTACGATATTTCCTTTTGCAGCTCAAACCATGGTAAAAGGTATGTTTCAAATTTCGAATGATGAATTCGAGCAAATGATGGAAGAACGTAAAACAACTATTGCAGAACACATTATTAATTCAATAAAAAGATGAGAAAAAAACTTCCCATTTTAGTGCTTTTAGTAGTCCAATTTTCTTACGCGCAGCAATCTCTTACGCTAGAGAATTGTTATGAATTGGCGAACAAAAATTACCCATTAGCAAAACAATCGGAATTGTTCGCACAGAAATCAGCTTATGAAACGGCTTCGCTGAATACTGCTAAACTACCTAAAATTGATTTGAATGTTCAAACTACTTATCAATCAGATGTTACGGGTTTACCTATTCCGTTGCCGAATGTAAGTCCTTTAAACAAGGATCAATACAGAGCCACTTTAGATGTTAACCAATTGATTTACAATGGCGGACTTATTGATTCGAATGTCAAATTAAAAGAAATTCAAACCCAAACGCAGCAACAACAACTTGCTGTCAATTTGTACTCTGTTAAGACTAGGGTTAACCAATTGTATTTCTCCATTCTTTTGACACAAGAACGAAAATTAATTTTGACTTCTAAACAAGAGCAACTACTGTCTAAAATTAAAGAAGTGAAATCGGGAATTAAATTTGGTGTACTACTTCCTGCTTCTGAACAGGTATTGGAGGCTGAAAATCTAAAAATCAAACAACAATTGCGAGAAAATGAATTGGATAGAATTAGACTGTTGAATAATTTATCAGCGCTTATTTTTACTCCATTGAACGACAATACTGTTTTAGAAAAACCAGTAATTTCAATTGCTAAGGATGCCACAGTTTTACGCCCAGAGATGCAACTATTTGATTTACAAAACCAACAAATTCTTAGTTCTAAAGAAATTATTGCAAAAAACAAACTCCCAAAAGTCAATGCTTTTGGAACTGCCGGCTATGGAAATCCAGGATTAAACATGTTGAATAATTCCTTTCAAACTTTTTATATGGTGGGACTGAAAGCCAATTGGAATGTTTGGGATTGGGACAAAACCAAAAAAGACAAAGCCGCGCTTTCAGTTTCGGAATCCATCATTGCCACTGAAAAAGAAACTTTCTTACTCAACACTCATTTGCAACTGCAAGAAATTCAAACCGAAATTGACAAATTAAATGAAGCGATTCAAACCGACCAAGAAATTACTAATTTACGAGAATCTATTGCCCAATCTTCGGATGCACAATTAAAAAATGGAGTAATTACTTCTTCTGATTATTTAGTGGAATTTAGTAATTTATACGAATCCAAAATTAATCAAAAAACACATCAAATCCAATTAGCTTTGGCGAAAGCCAATTATCAAATTATCAAAGGAAATTAACAATCTCAAATAAACGAATTGAAATGAAACAAGTATTTGCATTTTTAGCTTTAATCAATTTAGTAGCCTGTAGCAAAAGTAGCGACAAAGCAGATGGTTACGGAAATTTTGAAGCCACAGAAGTAACTATCTCGGCAGAAGCCAATGGAAAAATTGAATATTTAAACCTTGAAGAAGGAGCCATTTTAGCACCCAATACACCCGTAGGATTAATTGATACTACCCAATTGTATTTGTCTAAACAACAGCTAATTGCTTCCAAAAAGACTATTGCGTCTAAATCTCAAAACGTGTTGTCTCAAACGGCAGTTTTAAAGGAGCAATTGAAAACTACTTTAATAGACCAAAAAAGAATCCAAAATATGTTTGCCGAAAATGCTGCAACCAAACGTCAGGTGGATGAAATCAACGGAAAAGTCAATGTATTGAACGAGCAAATTAAAAGTGTTAAAACACAAGAAGCTCCCATCAACAATGAAGTAAATTCCATCGACGTACAAATTGAAAAGATAAACGACCAAATCAATAAGAGTAAAATTATCAATCCTATAAAAGGAACTGTTTTATCCAAATACAGCGATACAAATGAGATCACTAGTTTTGGAAAACCATTGTACAAAATAGCCAATCTTGACGCTATGACCTTGCGTGTTTACATTAGCGAAAAACAATTAAACCAAATTAAAATAGGTCAAAAAGTTACAGTTAAAATTGATTCCCAAGAAGAAATGAAATCGTACCCTGGAACTATTGCTTGGATTGCTTCATCAGCAGAATTTACACCCAAAATAATTCAAACGAAGGAAGAGCGTGCTAATTTAGTTTATGCTGTAAAAGTAACTGTAAAAAATGATGGTAGTCTAAAAATTGGAATGCCTGCCGAAATGTGGATTCAATAAACAATGAGCATTCTTGTTACTAACATATCCAAATTTTATAAAAACTTCAAGGCCATTGAAGCCATTTCTTTTGAAGTAAAAGAAGGAGAATTATTTGGTCTAATTGGTCCAGACGGAGCAGGAAAGACAACAATTTTCAGAATTCTAACCACCTTACTCCTTCCTGATGAAGGCTCTGCTACTGTGGCTGGATTTGATATTGTACAAGAGTACAAATCCATACGTAATTCTGTAGGTTATATGCCAGGTAAATTTTCGCTCTACCAAGATTTATCTGTGGAGGAGAATCTTCGATTTTTTGCCACCATTTTTGGAACCACTATTGAAGAAAATTACGACTTGATTCGGGATATTTACATTCAAATTGAACCTTTTAAAAAACGACGTGCTGGAGCGCTTTCAGGGGGAATGAAACAAAAACTAGCCTTATGTTGTGCTTTGATTCACAAACCTAAAGTATTATTTCTTGACGAACCCACAACGGGGGTAGATCCCGTTTCACGGAAAGAATTTTGGGAAATGTTAAAGCGATTACAACAAAAAGGAATTACTATTTTGGTTTCGACACCCTATATGGACGAAGCGGCTTTGTGTGACCGAATTGCCTTAATTCAAAAAGGGAGAATCTTTGAAATTGATAGTCCGCAAAACATCATTTCTAATTATTCGAAAACTATCTATGCCGTTACTACCAAAAACACCCACCAATTGTTAATTGATTTAAAACAATTTCCAAGTCAATACAGTGTTTTTGCCTTTGGAAAATTCATTCATTATATTGATCAAAAAGCTGATTTTACATCGCAGGATTTACACCGTTATTTAGAAAGTAAGGATCATTCAGCAATAGAAATTCATACTGCTACCCCAACAATTGAGGATGTTTTTATGGATTTAACCACTTTAGAACACTAGGAAATTGGAACAATCAGCTATCATATCAGTACGTAATCTCACTAAAACCTTTGGTGATTTTATAGCCGTCAATAATATTTCGTTTGAGGTTGCCAAAGGTGAAATTTTTGGCTTTTTAGGAGCCAATGGTGCCGGAAAAACTACCGCGATGAAAATGTTAATTGGAATATCCAAACCTAGTTCAGGACAAGCATCTGTTGCGGGATTTGATGTCAGTCATGAATCAGAAATGGTCAAGAAAAACATTGGCTATATGAGTCAAAAATTTTCGTTGTACGATGATTTAACCATCAAAGAAAACATCACTTTTTTTGGAGGTATTTATGGGTTAAGTCGAAAACAAATTAAAGAAAAAACTGCGCTCTTAGTTCAAGAATTAGAACTAGAAGAAGTCATCAATCAATTAGTTAGTGCTTTGCCTTTAGGCTGGAAACAAAAATTAGCTTTTTCGGTGGCGTTATTACATGAACCTAAAATCATTTTTCTTGACGAACCCACTGGAGGGGTTGATCCCATTACTCGAAGGCAATTTTGGGAAATGATTTATGCCCAAGCACATAAAGGTACCACCATTTTTGTTACCACACATTACATGGATGAAGCTGAATATTGTGACCGTGTTTCGATTATGGTGGAGGGAAAAATTGAAGCATTGGATTCTCCAAAAAACTTAAAAAAACATTTCAAAGTCGATTCTATGAATGAAGTTTTCTTGAAATTGGCTCGAAATATCGAATAGGAATTTGCTAAAAAAACAACTGATGAAACGATTTATAGGTTTTGTAACCAAAGAATTCTACCACATTTTCAGGGATAAACGCACCATGTTTATTCTCTTTGGTATGCCTATTGCCCAAATTATGTTATTTGGCTTTGCCATTACAAACGAAATCAATAAAGTTACTATTGCTATTTTGGATCTATCAAAGGATGCCGAAACCCAACAAATAATTACTACCATTAATGCGTCTAAATATTTTGACATCAAACAGGAAATAAGCAATGAAAACGAAATTGAAAATGTCTTTAAAAAAGGAAAAATTAAAGCCGTTCTTGTTTTTGAAAATCATTTTATCAAAAATTTAGAAACCAAAAAACAAGCTAAAGTTCAAGTAATTACTGATGCCACTGACCCTAATATTGCCAATACAATCACGAACTATGTTAATGCAATTTTACAAAACTATGCCCAAAAAATCAATGAAAATCAGCTCCCCCCTTTTTCTATCCAAACTCAAACACAATTGTATTACAATCCTGAATTAAAGAGTGTGTTTAATTTTGTTCCCGGAGTAATGACCGTCATCTTGATGCTTGTTTCGGCCATGATGACCTCCATTTCTATTACAAGAGAAAAGGAATTAGGCACTATGGAAGTCCTTTTAGTTTCGCCACTAAAACCTTTTCAAGTTATTATTGGCAAAGTATTTCCGTATATTTTTCTGTCTATTATTAATGCTACGGTGATTGTACTTTTAGGTTATTTTGTTTTCAAAATGCCGATTGTAGGAAGTGTATTTTTGGTAGCTTTTGAGAGCATCTTATTTATCATTACGGCACTTTCTTTGGGAATTTTAATTTCAACTTTGGCCAATTCGCAACAAACAGCCATGATGTTTTCACTTTTTGCTTTAATGCTTCCCGTGATCATTTTGTCAGGTTTTATTTTCCCAATTTCGAGTATGCCATTGCCGCTGCAAATCATCAGTAATATTATTCCCGCAAAATGGTTTATCATTATTATTAAAGCTGTTTTACTGAAGGGAGCTAGCTTTGAGGTCATTTGGAAAGAAACAGCAATTTTGATTGGGATGACTGCTTTTTTCATTTTTTTAAGTACCAAAAAATATAAAAAGAGACTTGAATAGCGTTTAATATAGTACTACTAACAAATGAAAACCATCTTATTCATCATACAAAAAGAGTTTCGACAAATTTTTAGAAATAGAGGAATGCTTCCTATTATTTTTGTTTTGCCATTGTTACAACTCTTAATTCTGTCCAATGCAGCAAGTTTTGAGGTAAAAAACATTAAATTTTCTTATGTCGATCATGATCACTCCACTGCCTCAAGAGAATTGATTTCAAAATTTGCAGCCTCTAATTATTTCAAAATCATAACCCAATTTGAATCAAAAGACATGGCTAACGAAGCCATGCAAAAAGGGAATGTAGACGTTATACTCGAAATTCCAAATCATTTTGAACGCAATATTCTTAAAAATAAAATAACCGATTTAGCTGTAAGTATCAATGCTATTGATGGTGCTTCGGCAGGAATTGAAAATGTATATATCAATCAGATAATAACCCAATTTAATCAAAATTTACAGAGTCAGTTCCTATCGTTTAATGATGGAAATAGGGTTATTCCTCAAAACATTATTACAAATCCTTCCTTTTGGTACAACAACACCTTGAATTATAAAACCTTTATGGTTCCAGGTATTTTAGTGCTTTTAGTAACTATGCTTACCTTGTTTTTATCTTCAATGAATATTGTTCGAGAAAAAGAAATTGGTACACTAGAACAAATTAATGTGACTCCTATAAAAAAACATCAATTTATCATTGGAAAATTATTTCCTTTCTGGGTTCTAGGCTTGTTTATTCTTAGCATTGGTTTAACCATTGCTAAACTTGTTTTCAATATCCCCATTTTGGGAAATATCGGTTTGATTTATTTGTTTACTTCGGTCTATTCATTTGTTATTTTGGGTATTGGACTAATAATATCCAATTTTACAGAAACCCAACAACAAGCAATGTTTATTGCATGGTTTTTCACGGTGATTTTCATTTTGATGAGCGGATTGTTTACTCCTATCGAAAGTATGCCACAATGGGCTCAAAACATCACTTTGTTCAATCCTATTCGGTATTTTGTTGAAATCGTTCGAATGGTACTGCTTAAAGGTGCTACATTTTCGGATATTTCATTTCAATTTTTAGTAATTGCTGGCTATGCAGTTATTTTAAACGGTATTGCTGTTTGGACTTACAAAAAAGTTAGTTAATTTTATGCCTTATGAAAAACAATCAACATTACAGATTATCCAATTCTGAGTCACTATTCGTAAGGGAACCATTGACACGTCTCAAAAATTTAATTTTTACATTCAAAGTACAATATCATTTCATTAGGGCGTTCCGAAAAATGCATTTTATAGGGCCTTGTGTTACCATTTTTGGTTCTGCTCGATTTGGACCAGAAACCACTCATTATAAAAATGCAGAAAAAATAGGTGCTGCAATGGCTCAATTAGGATTCACTGTAATGACTGGTGGAGGACCTGGAATAATGGAAGCAGCTAACAAAGGTGCTTTTGAAGCAGGAGGCTATTCTGTAGGTTGTAATATTGTCCTTCCTGTAGAACAAAATCCGAATCCGTATCTTAATAAGTGGATTTATATTCCCTATTTTTTTGTTCGAAAAGTAATTTTGGTAAAATACTCGTATGCCTTTGTTGTAATGCCGGGAGGTATGGGAACATTAGATGAATTATTTGAAGCCCTTACTTTAATTCAAACTAAAATGATTAGTGGCTTTCCTGTGGTTATCTTTGACACCGAATACCACAAAGAATTGTGTCATCATATCAAAATCATGGCCGAAAATGAAAGCATTAGTCCTGAGGATATGAATTTACTTTTTGTTACAGACTCTGTAAAAGAGCTTGTTAATCATATCGAAAAAAATAGTATTAAAAAATTTGGTTTAATCAAAGAAAAGTACACCCCAAGATGGTGGTATGGAGAAACTAGGTAACTATTCTTTTATCGTATAAACATTTAATAATGGCTTTTTGTAAGTCAGCTGAATTAATCGGTTTAGAAATATATCCATCCATACCTATTTCAAAGCATTTTTTCTTCTCTTCATTTAAAATACCAGCTGTCAAAGCGATGATTCCAGTTCTTTTATATTTTTCCAATTGTCTAATTTCAAAAGTGGCTTCATACCCATTTTTTTTGGGCATTTGAATATCCATCAATATAATATCTAGTGGAATACTTTTAAAAATAGTTACTGCTTGTTTTCCATTACGAGCCTCATATAGCAACGCTTTTGGAAACATTTTTGATAAAATCTTTTTTACCAAAAGCAAATTAATTTCGTTATCTTCTGCTATTAAGATTTTAATATTTTCTACTTCCATTGAATCAACTTCTGTTATTCTTGATTTAGGAATGAAAGTGGGTTTTAGTTGTTCTTTTCTATTTATTGATGTTCTAAACTGAATTGAAAAATAAAATTCACTTCCTTTTCCAAATTCACTTTTCAAAAACAATTTACTTTGCATCAATCCTAACAATTGATTGGAAATAGATAGCCCTAAACCAGTTCCTCCAAATTTTCTTGTAGTACTTGATTCTTCTTGAACAAACGAATCAAATATCTTTTCTTTATTATGCTTTTTTATCCCTAAACCGGTGTCTTTTACAGAAAAATGTAAGGTTGAGAAATTACCACAGGTTTTTAACTCTGTGATTTCTAATTGAATCTTACCTTCATTAGTAAACTTTATTGCATTGCCTATTAAGTTCACCAAAATTTGCTTCAATCGAATAGAGTCTGAATAAATATATTGAGGAATATTATTCCCAATATTTAATATAAGTTCAATATTCTTTGTAGTGGCTTGATGCTTGAATAAATTAATTACTTGATGGGATAACTCATATAAATCGGTTTCTTCTACATTCAATTCTAAACGACCTTCTTCAATTTTTGAAAAATCAAGAATATCATTAATAATTTCCATTAACAAAATTGCCGATTGATTTACAATACCCATGTACTCGGCTTGGTCTTGGTCTAATTTTGTCTTTAATAATAAATCTGTAAAACCAATTATTCCATTCAAAGGAGTTCGAATTTCATGACTCATATTGGCCAAAAAACTAGATTTTGCTTTATTTGCAGCTTCTGCCTGTTCTTTTGCTTTTATTAGTTCTGTTTCCATCTGATTTGCATCAGTAATATCTATAAAACTGATTACAATCTCTGATAATTCGCCATTATAATTTTTTAATGGAAACCCATTTACTAACAACAAACTAGAATCATTAGTTTTACTGCGGATTACTTTTGCTTTAAAATTTTTAAGTGGTCGACCTGTCTTTAAAATTACATTAACAGGATAATCCTCAACTGCTAATGGTAAATTATTTTCGTCAAAGAATAACCAATATGGATCTGTAGACAACATTGATTTCATCTCCTCAATAGTAACCCCTAAAAGTTCGGCTGCTTTTGGATTACTCATGATAATAGCGGTTTCTAAACTATGAATGACTACTCCTACATCAAGATTACGAAGTAACTCACGATGCCTATCTTCACTATCACGTAATGCCTGCTCGGCTATACTTAAATTGGTGATATCCACTACAGTTATATGACACGATTTCCTATCTAAGTTTAATACCCCTGTTAAATAAACATGGTATATTTGGTTTTCTACGGTAAGACTCAATTCACAACATTCTTTTATCTCTTTATTAAAAATTTTATCAAAAAAAAGATCAAATTCAATTTTGGTTTTTGCAGATACAAAAGTTCTAAATTTAACACCTATTAATTCTTCTTGTTTTATTGCCAATAACTTAGATCCATTATGATTTACTTCCAAGATAGATCCATCATTCGAAAGAGTAAAGTACCCTAATGGGGAAAAGTCATACAAATCAGAATACTTTTGAGTAGCTAACTCAGCCTCTTGGTTTGCTAACATTAGTACTTCGTTTTGTTTTTTAAGATAAACTTGATTCTCCTGTAATTGATGAACAAGATCGATTTTATTAGTATTTACACTATTTGAAGATAAAAATTTACTCAAATAGGGTTCATTTTGAGACATTTCACTTTCTTTATTTTCCATAAATAAAATTGTTTTAGTTTTATAATTATTTGAAAATAAATATTCCAGAAAAGCAAGCATTATAACTTCTTTTTCAAATTAGTTTTATTCATAAATAAATGAAAAAGACAGTTATTGATTTATAAATGTAAGAATTATTTTGTAAAAAAATATAATTTAAACGTTTTTTTATTGTTGTTCTTCTTTTACAAACATAATCCCTCTATTTATTTTTTTAAACCCAAAAAATAAATTAAAGTACTACAAACCAATTATTTAAAAACAAAAGACAAATCTCTTTAAATTTTTTAACAAAAAAATAACACACATTTGTATATACAAATACAAAATATACTACATTTGTATCTACAAATTACATATATACAAATATGACAATTGAAGAAATATTAAAATCTACTGTACCCATGGATAGTTCTAAAAAGATTATCATGAACATTATATATACCCAAAATGTAATTACAGAAAATTTTAATGAAATATTGAAACCTTATGATATTTCATCAGAGCAATTCAATGTGCTGCGTATCTTAAGAGGACAGAAAGGTAATCCTGCCAATATGTGTGTTATTCAAGAGCGAATGTTAGCCAAAACAAGTAATACTACCCGATTAGTTGACAAATTATTGATTAAAGACTTTGTAACAAGAAAAGTTTGCCCCGAGAATAGAAGAAAAATTGAGGTGAAAATTACGCAAAAGGGACTCGATCTACTTCGTGAATTAGACCCTAAAGTAAAAGCACATGAGGATTCATTTTCAAATAATTTAAATGAAGATGAGAAAGCACAGTTAAATCAATTGTTAGAAAAATTTAGAAATCAATAAACAACAATAAATACTATGAGTACATTTTTAGAAAATCAAAATTGGAGATACGCAACAAAGAAATTCGATGCTTCAAAGAAAATTTCAACAGCTGATTTGAATACCTTAAAAGAAGCAATTCGATTAAGTGCCTCTTCTTATGGATTACAACCCTACAAAGTTTTCATTATTGAAAATCCTGAATTAAGAGCTAAATTAGTTGGGGCAGCTTACGGACAAACACAAGTAGCCGACGCTTCTCACCTATTGGTTTTTGCAAACGAATTGAATTTTGGAGCGGCTGGAATTGACCAATTGGCTAACAATATCTGCGCGACTAGAGGTCTTCCATTAGAAGCTATTCAAGGATATGTGGATTATATGAAAGGAAACATCACTGGATTGCCAGAAGAAACTAGAAACATTTGGACATCAAAACAAACTTATTTAGCTTTAGGTAATTTATTAAACGCCGCAGCCGAACTTAAAATTGATGTTACCCCGATGGAAGGTTTTGTTCCTGCCCAAGTAAATGAAATATTAGGATTGGACAAATTAGGCCTAAATGCTTCATTATTAGCTCCTATTGGTTACAGACATGCTGATGATGACACACAATATTACAAAAAAGTAAGAAAATCAAGCGACGAATTATTTATTACACTTTAATTATTATAAACAATCAAATTTAAAAACAAATGAAAAATTTAAAATCAATTGCATTAGCATTAGTTGTAGCTTTAGCTACAGTATCGGTATCAGCTCAAACAAAAAAAATTGACGCTGCAAAAAGTTCTATCAACTGGTTAGGTAAAAAGGTAACTGGACAACACAATGGAACTGTCAACTTTAAAGAAGGTGCTTTAGTTTTCAAAGGAAAAAAAGTAGTTGGAGGAAACTTTACAGTAGATATGAATTCATTAACTGCTACTGATTTACAAGGAGAATACCAAGGAAAATTAAATGGTCACTTAAAAGCAGATGACTTCTTTGGTACAGATAAATTCCCAACTGCAAAATTAGTTTTCAAAAAAATTGCTACAAAAGCTGCTAATGTATTTGCTGTAACTGCTGATTTAACGATCAAAGGTATTACTAAACCAGTAACTTTTGATTTAACTACTACAGCTAATTCAGCAACTGCTAAATTTAATGTTGATAGAACTAAATACGATATTAAATACGGTTCAGGAAGTTTCTTTAGCAATATCGGAGATAAAGCAATTAATGATGAATTTGAGTTAGATGTAACTTTGAAATTTTAATATTTCAAACTCATTGAGTTGTCCTAAAAAAGGTTGACTCGTTAATAATTCAAAAATAGTTAAATCGTAACAGAATTAATTCTGTTACGATTTATTTTTTTCCATTGTTTTAAATGTATTGTTTTTTGTTGATGTGCTTGGTTTGGAGTTATCATATCAATAGACATATGTATCCTAAAATTGTTATATAAAGCAATCGCTTGTGTGACTTGTTTGTTTAAATTTTGATAGTTTTCAAAGATTTCATACAAACCAAATTCTTCTTTTAAGATTCCATTTACTCTTTCAGCTATTGCGTTTTCATAGGGATCGTATGCTTGTGTCATACTAATAAAAATGTTGTTTTTCTTTAACAAATCAGTATACTCTTTACTGCAATATTGTAAACCTCTATCGGAATGGTGAATGAGTTCATTTTGTGTTTTTCTGTCAATTAAAGCCATTTTTAAAGCTTTTACTGTAGTTGAACTCATTAAATTATCTGATAGTTGATGACCTACTATTTTTTTTGAACAAGCATCTGTGAGTAAATGTAAATAATATGTTTTTTCTTTTGTTCGTAAATAAGTTATATCAGCAACCCAAACTTGTTCAGGTCTGTTAAGTTCTATAGTACTAATTAAATTTGGATAACGTCTCATCCAATGTCTTGAGTTTGTTGTTTTATAATATCTTCGGGCTTTAGGAACTTGTAAATATTCGGCTTTTAAAAAATCTAAAAAGGTATCTCTTCCAATTGATATTTGATGTTTTATAAATTCATTTTGTAACATTACATAAAGTTTCTTACCCCCAGTTCGAGGTAATTGCTTACGAACATTTAGAACTAAACTTCGTAATAATTCTGAGCTATATTTAGATGTTTTAACGCTGGATTTCCGTTTGTAAAATGCCTGTTTTGTATATCCAAACAGTTGGCATAACTCATAAGTTGTCAATAAACTACTTGTGCTTATTTCTTCGACTGCTTGGAACCAGACTTTTTTACAATGTCAATTTTAAGTTCGCGTTCGGCTATTTCGATAAATCGTTTGAAAACTTTTAGTTCTTCTTCTTTTTTAGTTAATTGAGCTTCTAATTCTTTGATTCTTTGTTGCTGCGGGTCTTTCATAGGTCTACCAAGTGTTAATTTATCTTCATAGGTAAATTTACCATATTTTTTTAACCACCTTGGAATACAATTATTACCTAAAATAGTGTAGCGTCTACGAAGTTCTGCTTTAGTAAATAAACCTCGCTCAAATTCACTTACAACTTGTCTTTTGAAAGCCTCACTATAAATTTGAGGAGCTCTCTTTAATTTTTGGAATTCTTTTGTTGTTGACATAATTCTTAATTTTTAGTCAACTTTTTTCAGAACAAGACACATAATACAAAAAGCTCTAACCTTTGTTAGAGCTTTTTTTTGTTCAAAAGCAAAAATAGTTGAAAATAAAATTCCTAATTACCAATTCCTGCTTACCTTTGCAGCATTACTAAATTCATCATAATGAACTTACAAAATATCCCACAAATTAAACATACTGAAAGTGGTAACTTTTTTGTATTAGCTGGACCTTGTGCTATTGAAGGCGAAGAAATGGCTTTACGCATCGCTGAAAAATTAGTTGGAATCACAGACAAACTTGAAATCCCTTATGTATTCAAAGGCTCATTCAAAAAAGCCAATCGTTCACGAATTGACAGTTTCTCTGGAATTGGAGATGAAAAAGCATTACAAATTCTTCGTAAAGTATCTGAAACTTTTGGTGTACCAACAGTAACAGATATCCATACTAATGAAGATGCCGATAGAGCAGCACAATATGTGGACGTATTGCAAATTCCTGCTTTTTTAGTTCGCCAAACTGATTTAGTTGTGGCTGCAGCCAACACAGGAAGAGCAGTAAACTTGAAAAAAGGACAATTCATGAGTCCAGAAAGTATGAAACACGCGGTTCAAAAAGTATTGGATTGCAACAATCAAAACGTAATGGTAACGGATAGAGGCACTATGTTTGGGTATCAAGACATGATTGTTGATTTTAGAGGAATCCCTACTATGCAACACTACGCTACCACAGTTCTTGACGTAACCCATTCATTACAACAACCTAACCAGACAGCAGGTGTAACGGGTGGAAGGCCTGATATGATTGAAACCATTGCTAAAGCCGGTATTGCAGTGGGAGTTGATGGAATTTTCATAGAAACCCATTTTGACCCAGCCAATGCTAAAAGTGACGGGGCCAATATGCTCCATTTAGATTATTTTGAAGCACTAATGACTAAGTTAGTCGCTATTCGTAAAACAATTAACCAATTTTAATACACATTGAAAAAAATTGCCCTTATTTCTGCCCTTATTAGCTGTTTTATTACCCAAATTTCACAAGCACAAGACAACATAATTCGAGATAAATACACCGCTCATAACAAGGGAAAATTCTTTTTTTCTTGGGGTGGAAATCGTGAAGTATATTCTAAGTCTGATGTTACTTTCTCTGGTAGTAATTATAATTTTACCATACAAAATATGGTAGCCCATGACAAACCTAAAGGCTGGCATATTGATTATATTAATCCTGGACGTATGACCATTCCTCAAACTAATTTGCGAATGGGATATTTCATCAATGATCATTACAGCGTTGCAATTGGTGTAGATCATATGAAATACGTTATGACTCAAAACCAGATAGCAAATGTAACAGGAACAATTGGAGCGGGACTTCCTTTTAGCGGGACCTATACTAACACTCCTACCGTTATGTCAGAAAGTTTTTTAATGTTTGAGCATACTGATGGATTGAATTATGTAAATACTGAATTTTCAAGACATGATGATATTTCTCAATGGTTTTCAATTTCTGATACCGATAAACTACAAATTAATCTAACAGAAGGAATCGGAGTTGGAATGTTATATCCTAGAACAAATACTACTTTACTTAGTAAACCAAGGTACGATGAATTTCATGTTGCTGGTTATGGCACATCAATCAAAGCTGGGTTGAACTTTACTTTTTTCAAACATTTTTATTTACAAACAGAGATTAAAGGGGGATATATTAACATGCCCGATATTCGAACTACCCAAAGTACCACTGATAGTGCTTCACAAGAATTTTTCTTTTTCCAAAAAATCATTGCTTTTGGTGGAATCTTCAAAATCTAATATAATTGATCCTACAAAAAAAGGCTTCTTTCGAAGCCTTTTTTTATTTTATAATTCCGTTTTGATCTATCAAATACATCAGGGAAGCCATTGTTGCTGCCCCTAATTCTAATTCTCTTTTATTGATAGCATCAAATTTGTCATTCAAAGCGTGATGATAATCAAAATAGCGTTGTGAGTCGGGTTTTAATCCTGCTTTAACCATTTTAAATGAACTCAACGGACCAATATCTGCACCAGCATGACCTTTCACAAAACTATGAATCAAATATGGCTCAAATACATTTTTCCAAGACAAAATTCGTTCAAAATTAGCATCGTCTGCTTCAATAGAAAAACCTCTTGGACTAAATCCCCCCGAATCACTCTCTAATGCAAAAATGTGATTCTCTTTATTGATTTGTGCCAATTCTTCGTATTTCTTACCTCCTCTACCTCCATTTTCTTCATTCATAAATAGGACTACACGAATGGTATTTTTAGGTTGATAACCTATCTGTTTAAAAATACGCAATACCTCCATACTTTGTACAACTCCTGCTCCATCATCATGAGACCCATCTGCCAAATCCCACGAATCTAAATGACCACCAACAACCATAATATTTTCGGGATGTTCGCTTCCTTTAATTTCTCCAACTACATTATACGAAAGCGCCTCCGGCATTTGTACACAAGATTGTTTAAAATAAAATTTCAAACTTGGATTTACTTTTAATTTTTGACTTAACAATTCAGCACCATTAGTACTAATTGCTGCTGTCGGAATATATTCGGCTGGAGGTAAATCGCCATAACTTTGCGCACCCGTATGTGGAAAATCATCCAATCGTAAATTCATGGAACGCACAATGGTTCCCACTGCTCCAAATTTAGCTGCTTCTTTAGCTCCAGCATAACGTTGATCCACACATCCACCATAGGATTTAAAAGTTTCAATATTTACAGGATCCATAGGTCTATTGTAAAAAACAATTTTTCCTTTGATTTTGTCTCCTAGTATTTTTAAGTCTTCAATCCCTTGTACTTCAATCACTTCAGCGGTCAAGCCATTTTTGGGAGTAGCAATTGAACCTCCTAAAGCAGCAATTGGCACAGTGATTTTCGTTTTATTATCCAAAATATACGCGCTTTCCTTTTCGCCACGAACCCATTTTGGCACCATTACTTCTTGTAAGTACACTTTATCTAATCCTAAAGTTTCTAATTGCGTTTTGGTATATTGAACGGCTTTTTCAGCATTTTCTGAACCCGATAATCGAGCACCAATTTTATTTGATAAATGTTCTAACCAAGAATAACATTTCGCATTAGTTAATCCTGCTTTATAAATATCTTTTAGCATTTGCTCGTCTTTGGATTGTGCTACCATTGCTATTCCGTTAAGGAAAACTAATCCTGCTACTATTGACTTTTTCATTTTGTTTTGGTTTATAGATTGGGCAATTTCGGAATTCTTTTTCAAATTAGGTTAACAAAAGGATATAAAAAAACCTGCAAATGAATCTTGCAGGTTTCTAATTTTAGTTTGTCGGCTCAAAACAAATAGCGGTTCCACCTCCTGGAGCCAAGTTCAATTTAATTTTCGAATTAGCAGTAACTTCAACCGTTCGGATGCGATAGGCTATCGGATTTTTTTTCCAATCGGCATCTTTAGCATCTTCATAAATAGTGGCTTTGTATTTTTTCCCTTTGGCCAAAAAGTCCAATTTAATTTCGGTTTGTCTTGCATTTTCATCGGTAATTGCTCCTAAAAACCACGATTGTTTTCCTTTTGCTTTTCTTGCAACTGTCAAATAATCTCCTGGTTCTGCCTCTAAATAAATACTTTCATCCCAATCTAATGCTACGTCTTTGATAAACTGAAAGGCATCCGGATACTTTTCGTAATTTTCTGGTAGGTCGGCTGCCATTTGAATTGGAGAATACATCGTGAGATAGAGTGCCAATTGCTTTGCTAAGGTAGTATGTACTTGCTCCTTTTTATTTTTGTCGTAATGACTCATTTTAATTTCAAAAATTCCTGGCGTATAGTCCATCGGACCTCCCAACTGACGCGTAAACGGTAAAATCGTTTCGTGCATTGGTGGATTACCCACACTCCAAGCGTTGAACTCTGTTCCTCTCGCGGCTTCGGCAGCCACATAATTAGGATACGTTCTTCCCAATCCTGTCGGGTGTGACGACTCGTGTGAATTTACCATCAATTTATAATCAGCAGCACGTTTGACTACATGCGCAAAATGATTTACCATCATTTGTCCATCATGCATTTCACCACGTGGAATAATTTTACCCACATAGCCTGTCTTTACAGCAGGATAATTGTATTTCACCATATTTTCAAAGGCACGATCCAAGCGTCTTTCGTAATTAGACACCGAACCCGAAGTTTCATGATGCATAATCATTTTTACATTCTTTGCTTTGGCGTAAGCCGAAATCGCGGCAATATCAAAATCAGGATAAGGAGTAACAAAGTCAAATACTTCCTCTTTCCAATTGCCCGACCAGTCTTCCCAGCCTTCGTTCCAACCTTCCACTAAAACACCATCAAAACCGTGTTTAGCTGCAAAATCAATATAGCGTTTGGTATTTTCAGTAGTCGCTCCGTGACGCCCTGAAGATGCTAGTTTTGTCCCGAAATCAGTAGTGGCATTTTGCGAACCTGCATAATCCCAAGTCGAATTACCTACGTGCATTTCCCACCAAATTCCAACATATTTCATTGGTTTAATCCAAGAAGTATCGTCAATTTTTGAAGGTTCGTTCAAGTTCAAAATCATTTTAGAGCTGACAATATCACGTGCATCATCACTAATCATAATTGTTCTCCAAGGCGATACACAAGGCGTTTGCAAATAGGCTTTATCGCCAATGGCATTAGGAACTAATTCTGATTTTAATTTGTAATTGGTTACATCAGCTTTTAAATGCATCACAGGATAGTTGACAACCGCTGCTTCAAAAATATTCAAATACACTCCCGATGGCGATTTCATCATCAAAGGCGTTTGTACCGTATATTTCCCAGGAATGGATTTAACGCCAATTCCGTTATTCATATTGATTTTAGAATTGTCAATTTCAGAGAATTTGGTTTCGTTGTATTCGTATTCATTGCTATCAAAATCGCCTGGCAACCAAAATACCTTGTTGTTTTCTGTTAAGTTGAATTGCGTTTCCTCATCAGCAATAATAAAATAATTCAATTCCTTTTGCTTTGGGAAGTCATAGCGAAAAGCTACTCCCTCATCAAAAGCTCTGAATACTAAATTTACTTTTATATTTGTTCCTTTTTGAACTAACCCCACAACCAATTCGTTGTAATGATTTACTATCGAAGCTTGTTCTCCTAAAACGGGTTTCCACGATTCATTGAACGTGTTGTTTTTTGAAGTTTGAATCTCAAAATCAGCATTCAATGCGGTTTTATCTTTTAATTTAATTCCTAAATTGCTCTTCATCACCACTGTTTTGGTTTTATAATTCACCTCATAAGTTGGCTGTCCAGCAGCAGTTAATGCAAAAGTTAACGCAATTTTACCTGATGGAGAACTCACTGTTTGCGCTTGTGTAAATCCAAAAGTAAACAAGGCAAAAAGAAAAAATAGTTGTTTCATTTTTATAGTTTTTTAAGACGACGAATATAGTTTTTATTATTGAATTTAGTTCAAGGAATCATAGACTTGATTCGCAATTTCAAGTTCTTCATTGGTAGGAATAACCAATATTTTAGTTTTGGCATTTACCAAATTAATTTCGCGAAGCTGCTTCGAACGGATTTCATTTTTTTCGGTATCCAATGCCAATCCGAAATAATCCATATCGGTACAAACTAATTGTCGAATCAACGATGAATTCTCTCCGATTCCTGCTGTAAATACTATGGCATCCAATCCATTTAAAACGGCAGTATAAGAACCAATGTATTTTTTAATTCGGTAGGCATTCATTGCTAAAGCCAAACGACAATTTTCATCGCCTTTTTCAGCCTGTGCTTCAATATCTCTTAAATCGCTATAACCGGTCAAACCTAACATTCCGCTTTCTTTCTGCAAAAGCGTATTCACTTTGTCCAACGAAAATCCTAAAGTATTCACCAAATAAAAAATAACCGATTGATCAATATCGCCACTACGGGTTCCCATGATGAGTCCATTCATTGGTCCAAAACCTAAAGTATGGTCAATACTCTTCCCGTCTTTAACTGCCGTCATGCTGCATCCATTACCCAAATGAATAGTAATGATTTTTGAAGCTGCACAATTGTTTTCTTGCAAATAAGCAATGGCTTTTTCAGAAACGTATTTGTGACTGGTACCATGAAATCCATACACCCGAATTTTATTTTCGGTCAACAGTGCATTCGGAATGGCATATTTATGTGCTACTACAGGAATAGTTTGATGGAAAGCAGTGTCAAAAACCGCTACTTGTTGTGCTTCAGAAAAAATGGTTTCCGCCACAGTAATTCCTTCTAAATTAGCTGGATTGTGTAAAGGTGCTAAATCAAAAAGTTGCTTTATTTTATCTTTAACCGCTGCTGTAATGACAACCGTATCCGAAAAATCACTTCCGCCATGAACCACTCGATGTCCTACGGCTTGAATCTCTGAAGTACTTTTAATAACACCCACTTTTTCGTCTAACAATAAGTCAGCTATTTTTTCTAACCCTATGGTATGGTTGGGAATGGCTACTATTTCTTCTATTTTATTGTTTTCGGTAGTGTAAGAAAAATTAGAATTTTCCAAACCAATTCGGTCAATCATTCCGCTACAAACAACGGTTTGTGCAGGCATTTCAATCAATTGGTATTTAATAGATGAGCTACCTGAATTTAATATTACAATTTTCATTCTGATACTTTATTTTAATTACAAACCTTGTGCTTGGATTGCCGTAATGACTACTGTATTGATAATATCATCTACCGTACAACCACGGCTTAAATCGTTCACTGGTTTATTTAATCCTTGTAACATTGGGCCAATTGCCAAAGCGCCTGTTTCTCTTTGAACGGCTTTGTAGGTATTATTTCCCGTATTCAAATCAGGAAAAATCAATACACTAGCATGCCCGGCTACTTCAGAGTTAGGCATTTTACTTTGTCCCACTTCCAAATCTACGGCCGCATCGTATTGAATTGGACCTTCAATTTTTAAATCGGGACGTTGTGCTTTCACTATTTCAGTTGCTTTGCGAACTTTATCCACCTCATCCCCTTTTCCAGAAGTCCCTGAGGAGTACGAAAGCATCGCTACTTTGGGTTCGATACCAAAAGCCAGACTTGAGTCGGCAGAAGAAATTGCAATCTCAGCCAATTGCTCCGCTGTTGGATTCGGATTAATCGCACAATCGCCAAAAACCGAAACACGGTCTTCCAAACACATAAAAAATACCGAAGAAACAACCGAACAATTGGGTTTTGTTTTAATAAATTGTAAAGCCGGTAAAATTGTATGTTGTGTCGTGTGCGCCGCTCCCGAAACCATTCCATCAGCATGCCCTTTGTACACCATCATCGTTCCAAAATACGACACATCCTCTAACAAATCTTTGGCCATAGCCATAGACACATTCTTCGCTTTTCGCAATTCATAATACGTATTGACATAATCGTCATAGTGTTCCGATTCAATTGGATTGATGATTTGCACTTTGGAAAAATCAAAGTCCAAACCTAATTCGGTAACTTTATTTTCTATTTGTTTTTTGTTACCAATAATCGAAATATCCACCACATCCATAGCTAAAAGTCGGGCTGCTGCAATGATAATTCGCTCATCACTACCTTCGGGCAAGACAATATGTTTTCGGTGCATTTTGGCACGTTTAACTAAGTTGTATTGGAACATTTTTGGTGTCATACCCTCGGCTTTAAAAGTGATTAACTTTTGAGCCAAATTCTCCATATCAACAAACTTTTCAAACGTAGTAATTGAAGTGGCTATTTTTTGTTTGTTATTGGCATAGATTTTAGATTTAATAGATCCTATTCTATTGGTAATATAATACGTCCCTTCTTCTACAGAAATAATGGGAACCACTGGCGAAAGCCCTTCAATCAATTTCAAAATACTAGGCTCAGGCAAAATGTTTCCTGTCAAAACAATACCTGCTATCGTAGGATAATTAACCGACTCATTGGCTTGTAAAGCTCCTAAAATTATATCGGCACGATCGCCTGGTGTAATGACCAAACTATCTTCTTTAAGATGGACTAAATAATTACACAATTGCATTGCTCCTACACTAAAATTACTGGTTTGGTTATTCAAATACGTTTCTCCAAACAATACTTTAGCATTCAAATCGGTTACAATTTCTTGAACTGTAGGATGGTTCAAACTTGCAATTACAGGAATTGTATTGATTAATATTGGTTCTGGAAGATTTTTTTTCAAACCAGCAGTTACTAATTCAATATTTTGAGGTTGCACTTTATTGGCAAAAATAGCCAAAACTTCTACCTCTTTGAGCTTGAACGAATCATAAACAAGATGCAAACTATCGATTAGTTCTTCCAATGTTTTACCTACTCCCGAGCCTACAATTACCGTTGGAATTCCTAAATTTTTAGCAATCAAGACATTCATGTCTAACTCAATGGCTGTTCCTTCACCTGTAAAACTAGTTCCTTCTACCAATACAAAGTCAAAGCGTTCTTCAAGACGTTTGTATTTCTCAATGATCAAATCAATGACATCCCCTAGTTTGCCTTTGTTTTTCTTCTTGATCAGTTTACTTTTAGTAATGGCATAGGCATCTTCAAATTGAATATCCAAACCAAAATGAGTAATCACCGTTTCAATGTGATTGTCAAATCCGCCTTCTTCAATATCCTCGATAATAGGTCTAAAATAACCTACTTTGGCTGTTTTGCCAATTAGCATACTCATCAAACCTAAAGTGACAATTGATTTTCCACTGCTTGGCTCACTTGTAGCTATATATATAGATTTACTCATACTTTTTCTTTTTAATTGGTAAACAAATTAAAACCATCTCCTTTTTTTGAAATAAAATAGCATTGTAATACCAATCAATACCATAATTCCAATAACAGTATAATACCCATACGAATAGTGTAACTCGGGCATATTCTCAAAGTTCATTCCGTAAACTCCAACAATAAATGTCAACGGAATAAAAATAGCCGAAACAATAGTCAAAGTTTTCATAATCTCGTTCATCTTATGTGTTTGAAATGAAAAGAAAAAATTAGAAGCGCTCTCAAGAGCTCCCATATCTGCATCTATCTGCTCTAACAATTCTAAACTCTTTTGATGCAAGCGAGCAAAAAAACTAAAATTTTCAGTTTCTATTACATTAAAAACATTGTCGTCTTTTATGCTTTTGATATCATATAATGAATCGCGCAACGGAATAATAGAACGCTTTAAAAAGTTAAAATTATCACGGTGTTTTTCTATTTTTTCAAGAATAATAGGATCATCACTTTTTTTAGAAAGATTAATTAATTCTTCTACTTTATCCTCTTCATGTTCTAAAGTAATATAAAAATTTTCCATCACTGCATCGAGTAAAATGTACATCAAATAATCGGCTTTCTTTGATCGTACAATACCCGAATGAGTACGAATACGTTCCCTAATATGAATAAAGAAATCACTTCGTTTTTCTTGAAACGACAGCAAAACGCCATCTTTAATCAAAAAACTGATTTGTTCTACCTGAATATTATCGGAATGTTCTGTGGGTAATAGCGATTTAATATTAAAAAACAACACCTCTTGTTGTTCTTCTAATTTAGTGCGTTTGGTAGTATTTAGAATATCGGCCAACATAAAGTTGTCAATGGTAAAATAATCACCAACGGCTTTAACCAATTCCAAATCATTTAGGCCATGAACATTAAGCCAATTGGTTTTTCCAACAACAATACTTTTGTCAAAATCAGCAACCTTTATTTTATGATATTCCGTTAAGTCGGAATCATTGTAGACAAACAATTGCATTTCTGATTCGTGACTTTTATGAAGTCCAGTATACTCCAAATGGAAAGGCTGTACTTTACGACCCTTCTTATATCTAATTTTTCTCATAAATAAATTCCAGTTTAAAGCATCTAATAGTATAAAAGTCATCACAAAAATAGGTAGAAATTAACTCTAACTAATATGAGATTAATCATATTTATGAAAAAATTATTGTATGTGTCTTTTGATAATATCGAAACAAAACTACCCGTCTATACAATTATTTTAAAAATATATCAATAGATTTGAATATTCGTAGTAGGTTTACGAATAACAATTGTCTTATTCTACCAATAACATAGTATTAATTTAAAAAAGAGGAATTAAATGGTAAAACTAAAATCGAGTTTAATTGTTGTGAGTTTTCTTGTGTGCTTTAGTCAAGGTGCATTGAGTCAAAACAAAAAAAAGAAAGATGCAGTAAAACCTGTTGTTGCAGCTACAGAACCCCCTAAAACTGACGCGAAAAAAGGACCAAAACCTTATAACAAAGTAATTGACACTACGGCGGTTACTCAAAAAGGGCTAATTGACATCCACAAAATGGATTCTAAATACCTTTTTGAAATTCCAGCTAGTTTATTAGATACTGAAATCATGACCATTACTAGATTTTCAAAAACTCCTGCTGGTGGTGGAATTTTTGGTGGTGAAGAAGTCAACCGACAAGTAATTCAATTTGAAAAAGGACTAAATAATACTTTGTTATTGCGTTCTATCAGTTATGTAATAATGTCGCCTGATGGAGACAAACCATTAGCCCAAGCGGTGAAAAACTCATCTACAAATCCAATTATCGGAAACTATGATATTTTAGCTATAAAAAAAGGAGATGATGGTAAAGAAGTTTCATACGTTATTGATATGACTCCTACATTTGATGCCGATGTACAAACATTTTCATTAGATCCTGTCAAAAAACAAACATTAAGTATTCAGACATTCCAAAAAGAGAAATCATTTATTCAAAAAATCAGCAGTTTTCCTATCAATACCGAAATCAGAACTGTAAAAACTTTCTCTACAGTACCTGCTTTACTTTCGGTTAATCCAATGCCTAAAATTGGAACCAACTTACCTGCTGGTTTGGATTCAGGATTTTTGACTGTAGAACTTAATACATCCATGATTGCTTTACCCAAAAATCCAATGCGCAAAAGAACATTTGATGCACGTGTAGGGTATTTTGCCAATCAATATGGTATTTTTGAAGAAGAATCACACAAATCAGACACTGAAGTTTTTGCTGTTAGATGGCGTTTGGAACCTAAATCAAAAGAAGATGCTGCCAAACAAAAAAGAGGTGAGTTAATCGAACCTGCTAAACCTATTGTGTATTATATAGATCCTGCAACACCAGACAAATGGAAAAAATACATCAAACAAGGTATTGACGATTGGCAAGTAGCTTTTGAACATGCTGGATGGAAAAATGCGATTCGTGGCGAATATTGGCCAGAAAATGATCCTACGATGAGTTTAGAAGATGCGCGTTTCTCTGTATTGCGTTATTTTGCCGCTGAAATCCAAAATGCATACGGACCAAACGTTCACGATCCAAGAACAGGTGAAATTTTGGAAAGCCACATTGGTTGGTATCATAATATTATGAGTTTATTACGCAATTGGTACTTAATTCAAACTGCTGCAGTTGATCCTGCTGCCAGAAAAAAACAATTTGATGACAACTTAATGGGTGAATTAATTCGTTTTGTGTCCTCACACGAAGTAGGTCATACTTTAGGATTGCGTCATAACATGGGAGCTAGTTCAGCTACACCTGTCGAAAAATTGAGAGATGCTACCTTCCAAGAAAAGAACGGACATACTTCTTCTATCATGGACTATGCCCGTTTCAATTATGTAGCACAACCTGAAGATGGTGTAAAACATTTGTTCCCAAGAATTGGAGATTATGACAAATGGGCTATTAAGTGGGGATATTCTTATTTTGACGATGCCAAAACTGAAAAAGAAGAAAAGGCCATCTTAAACGAGATGACTAAAGAAGCATATAAAAATCGTCGTCTTTGGTTTGGTACAGAAACTAGCCCATACGACCCACGTTACCAAACAGAAGATATCGGAGACAATGCAATGAAAGCATCGGCTTACGGAATAAAAAACCTAAAACGTATTATTCCAAACCTATTGGAATGGAGTAAAGAAAAAGGTGAAAGTTATGCTGAATTAGACGAATTATATTCAGCACTTACAGGACAGTTCAGACGTTATTTAGGGCACGTTACTAAAAACGTAGGAGGAATTTATGATTCACCTAAAACCTATGATATGGGTGGTAACCAATTTGAAGTAGTACCAAGAAGTATTCAAAAAGAAGCGGTTAGTTTCTTAAATACACATTTATTTGCTACGCCAAAATGGTTAATAAACCAAAATGTATTGGCAAAAATCAACCCAGAAAATGGTGTTGAAGCCATCAAAGCAATGCAAGAATCTACCTTGAGCAATTTATTAGCAGGAGACCGAATGGTGCGTTTGTTTGAAGGTTCGTCTATCAATAAAAACAACTATTCTGTAGATGAATTAATGACCGACTTACGAAATGGAATTTTTACCGAATTAAAATCAAACAAACCTATCGATATTTACAGAAGAAACCTTCAAAAAGTATTTATTGATAAAGTAACTGGCTTATTGAATCCAGGAAATGCTTCGGTACGTTCAGTTCCTGTTGGAGTAACATATGGTTTCAATTCAAGAACAGTTAATTTGAATCAAACTGATTTACCTTCTATTGCTAGAGGACAATTAGTGAGTTTGAAATCGAATATCAAAGCAACTGCTTCTAAATCAACAGACCGATTAAGCAAATTACATTTATTGGATTTGGTATCCAGAATTGACAAAGCTTTAGACCCAAAATAAAAAATCCGACTTTCATAAGTCGGATGAATTACAATAAAAAACCGAGCTATTACTAGCTCGGTTTTTTGTTTATATAAATGAAATAGTTATTATTTCACTTCCTCGAAGTCAACGTCTTCTACATTGTCTCCTGATTGCGCATCCCCTTGAGGTTGTGCATCTGCTTGACCTTGTTCACCTTGAGCATACATCGCTTCTGTAGCTTTTTTCCAAGCTGCATTGATATTGTCCAAAGCCGTTTGAATTGCTGGAATGTCTTGAGATTGGTGTGCCATTCTCAATTCAGTCAAAGCATACTCGATAGCCACTTTGTTATCATCAGATAATTTATCACCTAATTCTTTCAATTGACTTTCTGTTTGGAAGATCATTCCGTCAGCTTCGTTCAATTTTTCAGCTTTTTCTCTAGCTGCTTTATCTGCATCCGCATTTGCTTCAGCATCTTTTTTCATTTTCTCGATTTCTTCAGCTGTTAATCCAGAAGAAGCTTCGATGCGAATGTCGTGCGATTTTCCAGTTCCTTTATCAGTAGCCGAAACTTTGATGATACCATTAGCATCAATATCAAAAGTTACTTCAATTTGAGGCACTCCTCTTGGTGCTGGTGGAATACCATCTAAGTGGAAACGACCAATTGTTTTGTTATCAGCAGCCATTGCTCTAGCTCCTTGCAATACGTGGATTTCAACAGATGGTTGAGAATCAGCAGCAGTAGAGAATACTTGTGATTTTTTTGTTGGAATAGTGGTGTTAGCCTCAATTAATGTAGTCATTACACCACCCATAGTTTCGATACCTAAAGAAAGAGGTGTTACGTCAAGTAACAATACATCTTTTACATCTCCAGATAAAACTCCACCTTGGATAGCTGCTCCAATAGCTACTACCTCATCAGGGTTTACTCCTTTAGACGCTTTTTTACCGAAGAATTTTTCTACTTCGTCAGCAATTCTTGGCATACGAGTAGAACCTCCCACTAAGATTACTTCGTCAATATCAGAAGTAGATAAACCTGCATCTTTCAACGCTTTAGCCACTGGTTCCATAGAACGTTTTACTAAAGCATCAGACAATTGCTCAAATTTAGCTCTTGTTAATTTTTTTACTAAGTGTTTAGGTCCTGAAGCTGTCGCAGTTACATAAGGCAAGTTGATTTCAGTTTCTGCTGAAGATGACAACTCAATTTTCGCCTTTTCAGCAGCTTCTTTGATACGTTGCAAAGACATTGGGTCTTCACGCAAGTCAATTCCTTCTTCTGCTTTGAATTCGTCTGCTAACCAATCAATGATTGTTTGGTCAAAATCATCACCTCCTAAGTGTGTATCTCCATTAGTAGATAATACTTCAAATACACCATCTCCTAATTCTAGAATAGAGATATCAAAAGTTCCTCCACCTAAATCGTAAACAGCGATTTTTTGATCTTTACCTTTTTTATCTAAACCGTAGGCTAATGCAGCAGCAGTTGGTTCATTGATGATACGCATTACTTTCAAACCAGCAATTTCTCCAGCTTCTTTAGTAGCTTGACGTTGTGCATCATTAAAGTAAGCAGGAACTGTAATAACAGCTTCCGTTACAGTTTGCCCTAAATAATCTTCGGCTGTTTTTTTCATTTTTTGAAGTGTCATAGCTGACAATTCTTGCGCAGTATATAAACGACCATCAATATCTACACGTGGTGTATTGTTGTCTCCTTTTACTACTTTGTAAGGTGTTCTTTTTGCTTCTTCAGCAGTTTCAGCAAAGTTTCTTCCCATAAAACGCTTGATAGAAGCGATCGTTTTAGTAGGATTTGTTACTGCTTGTCTTTTTGCAGGATCTCCCACTTTAATTTCTCCACCCTCAACAAAAGCAATGATAGAAGGCGTTGTTCTTTTTCCTTCTGAATTAGGGATAACAACTGCCTCTTGACCTTCCATTACAGAAACGCAAGAGTTAGTGGTACCTAAGTCAATTCCGATGATTTTACCCATTTTTGATTCTATTTAATTTAATTAGATATTCGATTTACTAACTCGAACTCCATAAGTCAATCATTATGCCAAGTCCCTGACAGTATAGAAATTGTCAGTTTTCAGCCCAACTGGCGTAAAAAGGGCTGACAAGATGGCATTTTGTATTGTATTTGTACTAAAAATTGACTTATGCTTAAATGGTAATTTGTAACTTATTTCTATATTTGTTGAAATACAACATAGTTCAACAGTTTATTATGAATATCCCAAACAAAATAGAATTACCAAAATACCATGAAACTTTTATCCCAGTTCTAGAAATTTTAAATTCTGTAGAATCTATTAATAGTAGAGAATTGACATTATTAGTTCGTGATAAATATTATTCTGACTTGCCAATAGAACTACTAGTTCAGGCGCTAATGTTTTAATTGACAGAATACTATGGGGTAAATCCTATCTTAAAATGGGGAAATTTGTTTCATACCCAAAAAGAGGCCTAGTTCAAATAACGGAAAAAGGGAGAAAAAGACTTGAGACTGGTATTTTAAGCTTAAGTGATCTTCAAAATGATTTGGACTTTAAAAGTCATCGTGAAAGTATTAAAAATGAAAAAGAGAATACAATTGAACTTGATACAATTAGGGTAGATAATTCTTCACCCCAAGATTTAATCGACTCTGGATTTTCAACAATTGAGACAGAAGTTAAAAACGAACTATTAGATAAACTTAAAGAGATAAATCCTTATTACTTTGAAAAAGTAATTTTAATCCTTTTGAAAAAAATGGGTTATGGTGATTTTATTGAAACTTCTAAATCTGGTGATGGAGGAATTGATGGAATCATTAATGAAGATAAATTAGGTTTAGAAAAAATATACACTCAAGCTAAACGTTATAACGAAAATAAGATTCGTGAGAAAGATATTAGAAATTTTATTGGTGCAATGAGTGGAGATACTAGAAAAGGGGTTTTTATAACAACATCATCCTTTGATGATTCTGCCATAAAAAAAGCAAGAGAAGCACATCATACAATTATATTAATTGATGGAATAAAGTTAGTTGAATTAATGCACCAATATAACGTAGGCGTACAAGTAAAAACTACTTACGAAGTTAAAGAAGTTGATAATGATTTCTTTGAGGAAGATTAATTATAAAGTACATTCTAATCAATAAAGTTTCCTTAGAGTAATTAATCTAATCCTAATAGCTGGGATTTGCATTTCATGACTTCAAAGAAAATATAAGAAAACCAAACTACAACTGCAAAAAAGTATTGTTTTTATAATCCTTGCTACATAAAGTCTCTTAACTTTGATCAACACTAATTAATCTAAATCCGTAAAAAAAATGAAAAAACTTTTAATTGTACTACTAACACTATCTATGGTATATACTGCAACAGCTCAAGAGCCGAAAGCAATTCATATCAAATCTATACCGCATGCATTGCGATGGGAAAATACCCCTTTGTCCTTCTCTTTAGATCATAACGAACTGGTAATTGTAGCCGGTGAAAAAACAGATATGTTTAGGGATCCTAATGTAACCTACAATACTGACAATGCTCCAAAGTTACTGTTCAAAGCCGATGAAGATTTTGTTCTTTCAACTTGTATTGAACATGCTTTTACTAATAAATGGGATGGCGGTGCAATTGTAATTAAAAATGACGATTTAAATTGGGTTAAATTTTGTTTTGAAAAAGACTATACAGGAGCTAAAAGAGTGGTAAGTGTTGTTACAAAAAATATATCTGACGATTGCAACTCGGTTGAAATTGATACAACTAAAGTCTTTTATAAAATAGCCAAAGCAGCTAATGTAATTACCCTATATTATTCAACAAATGGGATACATTGGTTCTTAATTAGACATTTACAATTTGATGCAAAAACAGGATTTGAAGTGGGTTTTTTGGCTCAATCTCCTGTGGGATCAAAATGCGAAGTGCGATTTTCAAACATTCAATACCAGGCAAAAAAAATACAAGACCCCTATCTAGGAGAATAATTAGGTATCCTATACACTACACCCTCTCCTTTAACTCCAGCGCGTCAATAGCACTATGCGAAACATCGTAGACAGATTTTCCTTCTTTAATCAAAAGCAATTGTGGTGATTGGTGGTACACCTCAAAACGAGTTGCAATCTCATTTGAGATATCCCTGTGATTCAACAAATCCAAAAAATAAAGCGTTACACTACCTTCCAAATCAAATTCATTCTCAAACTGTTTCAACGCCATACGGCTAATGTTGCATCGGGTGCTATGCTTAAAAATCACTACCGGTTGTTGGTAAGACAATTCCATGATTTCATTCAATTGCCCCAAATCAGTCAATGGAATCCAATTGATTTTAGATGGATTGAAATTTTTATTTTCTGAATCTCCAAAAATAGAAGTAAATAAAGTCATTTTGTCGTTTTTAAAGTCATTTTGTCGGATGTAACTCCTTGATATACGACAAATTGACGTAAATTCAGGAGCGGAATAACAATTGACAAATTTTATGCAAAGGTATTTATTTAACCCCAAATTCAACTTTAAAAAAAGACAAAAATGAACATTAATAAATTTACTACTAAATCGCAAGAAGCCATCCAACTTTCGCAACAGTTAGCGCAAGGTTTGGGGCAACAACAAATCGAAAACGAACATATTTTCAAAGCACTTTTAGAAGTCGATGAAAATGTAACGCCTTTTCTATTAAAAAAATTGAACGTGAATGTGTCGCTTTTCAAACAAATCTTGGAAAGCACCATTCAAAGTTTCCCTAAAGTTTCGGGTGGCGATATTATGTTATCCAGAACCGCAAATAGCACTTTGAACGAAGCCGAAATCTTGGCCGGAAAAATGAACGATGAATTCGTTTCGGTAGAACATTTAGTATTGGCTATTTTTGGTTCCAAAAGTAAAATTGCCCAAATTTTAAAAGACCAAGGCGTAACCGAAAAAGGACTAAAAGCAGCCATTGACGAAATGAGAAAAGGCGAAAGAGTGACCTCTGCCTCTGCCGAAGAAACCTACAACGCCTTAAACAAATACGCTAAAAACCTGAACGATTTAGCTCGAAGTGGCAAATTGGATCCTGTTATTGGTCGTGACGAAGAAATCCGTCGTGTGCTGCAAATTCTAACCAGACGAACTAAAAACAACCCGATGTTAGTGGGTGAACCTGGCGTGGGTAAAACTGCTATTGCAGAAGGTTTAGCGCATCGAATTGTAGATGGTGACGTACCTGAAAACTTGAAAGATAAAATCATCTTCTCACTCGATATGGGCGCCTTGATTGCGGGTGCCAAGTACAAAGGTGAATTTGAAGAACGTTTAAAATCAGTGGTGAAAGAAGTCACTGCTGCCGAAGGCGATATTGTTCTTTTCATTGACGAAATCCACACGCTCGTGGGTGCCGGAGGTGGAGAAGGCGCTATGGATGCAGCTAATATTCTAAAACCGGCTTTGGCTCGTGGCGAATTACGCGCGATTGGGGCAACGACTTTGGACGAATACCAAAAATATTTTGAAAAAGACAAAGCGCTCGAAAGACGTTTCCAAAAAGTGATGGTGGAAGAACCGGATACCGAAAGTGCCGTTTCTATCTTGCGCGGTATCAAAGAAAAATACGAAACGCACCACAAAGTGCAAATCAAAGATGAGGCGATTATTGCCGCGGTAGAATTATCGCAACGCTATATTACCAACCGTTTTTTACCCGATAAAGCCATTGATTTAATGGACGAAGCGGCTTCTAAATTGCGTATGGAAATCAATTCAAAACCAGAAGAGTTGGACGTTTTGGATCGAAAAATCATGCAATTAGAAATCGAAATTGAAGCCATCAAGCGTGAAAAAGACGAAAGCAAACTAAAAGTCTTAGGCATGGATTTGGCCAACCTAAAAGAAGACCGCAACGAAATTTATGCGAAATGGAAATCAGAAAAAGATGTGGTGGATAACATCCAAGCCGTTAAAACCGAAATTGAAGATTTCAAATACGAAGCCGAACGCGCCGAGCGTGATGGCGACTATGGAAAAGTAGCCGAAATTCGTTACGGAAAAATCAAAGAAGCCCAGGAACGTTTGGACGCTTTGGTTAAACAATTGCAAGAAAATCAGTCGGGAACTTCATTGATAAAAGAAGTAGTTACCCGAGAAGATATTGCCGAAGTAGTCGCTAAATGGACGGGGATTCCGGTTACCAAAATGTTGCAAGGCGAAAGAGAAAAACTCTTGAAATTAGAAGACGAATTACACAAACGCGTCGTAGGTCAAGAAGAAGCCATTGAAGCGGTAAGTGATGCCGTGCGTAGAAGTCGCGCCGGTTTACAAGACATGAAAAAACCTGTTGGTACTTTTCTTTTCTTGGGAACAACGGGAGTTGGTAAAACGGAATTGGCGAAAGCCTTAGCTGAATACCTTTTTGACGATGAAAATGCCATGACGCGAATTGACATGAGTGAATACCAAGAACGCCACAGTGTGAGCCGTTTAGTGGGTGCGCCACCAGGATATGTAGGCTATGATGAAGGCGGACAATTGACTGAAGCCGTGCGTAGAAAACCGTATTCTGTAATCTTGTTGGACGAAATTGAAAAAGCGCATCCGGATACGTTTAATATTCTGTTGCAAGTCTTGGACGAAGGACGTTTGACAGATAATAAAGGACGCTTGGCCGACTTCAAAAACACAATTATCATCATGACGTCTAATATGGGAAGCCAAATTATTCAAGATACTTTTGAAAACTTGAAAGGCGGCATCGAAGCGGCAACAGAGTCGGCCAAAGTAGAAGTGTTAGGCTTATTAAAACAAACCGTGCGACCTGAATTCATCAACCGTATTGACGAAATTGTAATGTTCACCCCTTTAACCAATGACAATATTGCGCAAATCGTAAGCTTACAACTGAAATCGGTCACTAAAATGCTAGCACAACAAGGCATCACAATGGACGCTACGCCTGAAGCGATCGAGTATTTGTCTCAAAAAGGGTACGATCCACAATTTGGAGCCAGACCCGTAAAGCGTGTGATTCAAAGGGAGGTATTGAACCAATTGTCTAAAGAGATATTGGCAGGCAACATCAAAACCGAAAGTATTATTCTTTTGGATGCCTTTGACGGACAATTGGTCTTTAGAAATCAAGGCGAATTGGTCTCCTAACCCAAGCTTAATTTAACAAAAAAGCGAGAAAAATATATTTTTTTTCGCTTTTTTATATTGAGATAATGGAATAACCTTTATATATTTGTCAGCACATAAAAAGTTTATGATAACAAATACAAACAATACTTGGTGGTGGAACAATTTACGTCAGTCGTCGTGAACAAAGCTCCTATAGTATTACTATAAATATAAAAGGCTTGTCATGACGACAAGCCTTTTTTCATATCCAAAACGATGCTTTTGATAACATTTTAAAAATGAATATTTTGAAATCTTTTATTTTAAATACAAAATACAAACAAATCCTAGCCGACACGATTACGCCGGTGAGTGTGTACTTGAAAATACGTGATAAATTCCCGAATAGTTTGCTTTTAGAAAGTAGCGACTACCACGGAAACGACAATAGTTTTTCGTACATCTGTTGCAATCCGATAGCTTCAATTAAAATTGAAAACGAAACGATTATCAAAAACTATCCTGACGGAAGTGCTGAAAAAATAGCTATCAATGCTACAACTGATATTCCTGCCGTAATACAAGAATTTTCAGGGCAATTTGAATCGGAGAAAAATGATTTTAAGTTCATTAATAACGGTTTGTTTGGTTACATTTCGTATGATGCCGTCCGTTATTTTGAGAAAGTAAACATTGCCAAAAAAGAAAACAGCAATACAATTCATGATGTTTTTTACGCAGTGTACCAAAATATTATCGCCATCAACCATTTCAAAAATGAGGCCTATATTTTCTGTCATAGTTTGGACGGAAAAAACAACATTGCAGAAATCGAACAGTTATTACAATCTCGCAATATTGCTTCCTATTCATTTTCAAAAGACGGTCAAGGATTTTCTAATTTAACCGATGACGAATTCAAGCACAATGTGGCTTTGGCCAAAAAACATTGTTATCGTGGCGATGTGTTCCAATTGGTTTTATCCAGACGCTTTACACAAGGATTCAAAGGCGACGAATTCAATGTTTATCGTGCGTTGCGAAGCATCAACCCTTCGCCTTACCTTTTCTTCTTTGATTATGGCGATTTCAAAATATTTGGTTCTTCACCCGAAGCTCAAATCATTGTTAAAAACCGCAAAGCAGAAATTCACCCGATTGCTGGAACTTTCAAAAGAACAGGTGACGATGAAAAAGACGCGGTTTTGGCCAAACAATTATCCGAAGACAAAAAAGAAAATAGCGAACACGTGATGTTGGTGGATTTGGCCCGAAATGATTTAAGCCGAAACGGACACGATGTACAAGTAGAGAAATACCGAGAAGTACAATTCTTCTCGCATGTGATTCATTTGGTATCCAAAGTAACAGGACATTTACACGATACAGCCTCAACGATGCAAGTAGTAGCCGATACTTTTCCTGCTGGAACTTTGAGTGGTGCGCCAAAACATCGTGCCATGCAATTGATTGAAGATTACGAAAAAACAAATCGTAATTTTTATGGTGGCGCTATTGGCTTTATGGATTTCAAAGGCAATTTCAATCATGCCATTATGATTCGAACGTTCCTTAGTAAAAACCACCAATTGCATTGTCAAGCGGGTGCCGGAATCGTAGCTGATTCTGATGAAGAAAGTGAAATGCAAGAAGTGTACAACAAATTAAGAGCTTTGAATACAGCTTTAGATTTGGCAGAAACAATATAAAATATAACAATTTAAGAATTTAAAGATGCTGATTTTTCAATCTTTAAATCTTTCAATTTTTTTAATACAAAAATGAAAAAAATACTAGTCATAGACAATTACGATAGCTTTACTTACAATTTAGTCCACTATTTAGAGGATTTAGATTGCGAAGTGACTGTGTATAGAAACGATGAATTTGAAATGGAGGATATTGCTCATTTTGACAAAATTTTATTATCGCCAGGCCCTGGAATTCCAGAGGAAGCGGGTTTATTAAAACTAGTCATTCAGCACTACGGTCCTACCAAAAGTATTTTTGGCGTATGCCTAGGACAACAAGCCATTGGCGAGGTCTATGGTGGAACTCTTTCGAATCTAGACAAAGTCTATCATGGCGTAGCTACCATCGTTACGAAAGCGGTGGACGACGAATTGTTATTTGAAGGATTAGAAAATGAATTTGAAGTAGGACGTTACCATTCTTGGGTAGTAGACGCGAATTTACCCGACTGTTTAGAAGCAACCTCTTTTGACGAAAACGGACAACTGATGTCACTTCGCCACAAGACCTATGATGTTAGAGGAGTCCAATTTCACCCAGAAAGTGTATTGACCCCTAACGGAAAGAAAATGTTAGAAAATTGGGTAAAAAATTAAGTTAGAAATTAGAAGTTAGAAGTTAGAAGTTAGAGGTGAAAAGTTAATTAATCTCTTTACATATAAACTTTGTGCCTTAGCGCCCTAGTGGCAAATAAATAAAAATGAAAAACATACTCAACAGATTAATCAATCACGAAATGCTCTCCAAAGAAGAGGCTAAAAACGTTTTGGTAAACATCTCCAACGGAGAATACAATACGAGCCAAATCGCTTCTTTCTTGACGGTGTATATGATGCGTAGCATTAGTATCCAAGAATTAGCCGGTTTTCGTGAAGCATTATTGGATTTGTGCATTCGTGTCGATTTATCAGGATATAACACCATTGATTTGTGCGGAACGGGTGGCGATGGAAAAGATACGTTTAACATTTCGACCTTGGCCTCTTTTGTAGCGGCTGGTGCGGGAATTAAAGTCGCTAAACATGGAAATTATGGCGTTTCGTCTATTTCAGGTTCCAGTAATGTGATGGAGAAAATGGGAATCAAATTCAGTAATGATACTAGTTTCTTAGAAAAATGTATGGAAAAAGCAGGCATCTGTATTTTGCACGCACCGCTATTTCACCCTGCTATGAAAAATGTGGGACCTATTCGAAAAGAGTTGGGCGTAAAAACCTTTTTCAATATGTTGGGACCTATGGTGAATCCGGCGTTTCCTCAAAATCAGTTGGTAGGAGTTTTTAACTTGGAGTTGGCTCGAATGTATGCGTATTTGTATCAAAACACCGATAGAAATTTCACGATTTTACATTCGTTAGACGGTTATGACGAAGTATCGTTAACCTGTCCAACCAAATGCATCACCAACACCAAAGAACTGATGCTCAATCCAGATGATTTTGGCGTTCGCCTTTTGGCACAAACCGAAATTGAAGGCGGAAAAACAATAGAGGAATCAGCGCAATTATTTACCGATATCATCTCTGGAAAAGGAACCGAAGCCCAAAACAATGTAGTCTGTGCCAATGCAGCTATGGCTATTGCTACGGTAACCCAATGCAGTCCGTTAGAAGGTTTTGAATTAGCCAAAGAGAGTCTATTCTCCGGAAAAGGATTGCAATCGTTGCAAATTTTACAGGAATTGAGCAAGTAAAACACCGATTACACAAATTGACACAGATTTATAATTTTGTATTAGAGCAATAAAAATTACAGAATAAAATAATTAACCTTTGCGCCTTAGCGCCTTAGTGGCAGAAAAAAATGAACATACTCGACAAAATAATCCTAGACAAACGAAGAGAAGTGGTTCTCAAAAAATCGATTATTCCAGTTTCACAATTGGAGGAATCAGTGTTTTTTGAAAAACAAACTATTTCGTTGAGCCATAATTTACGAAACAGTACTTCGGGAATTATCGCCGAACACAAACGTCGTTCACCATCCAAAGCAGAAATTAATTACGGTTTTACCGTAGAAGAAGTAGTCAAAGGTTATGAAACAGCAGGTGCTTGTGGTATTTCGGTTTTAACGGACGGAAAGTATTTTGGCGGTTCTTTGGACGATTTGTTATTGGCAAGAGCTAGCGTAAACATTCCGCTTTTGCGAAAAGAATTCATTGTGGACGAATACCAAATTTTGGAAGCCAAAGCGCACGGTGCCGACTTAATTCTGTTGATTGCAGCCGTTTTGAGCCGAGAGGAAATCAAAAATTTGTCTGAATTCGCACATAGTTTAGGATTGGAAGTCCTTTTGGAAGTCCACAACCAAGAAGAATTAGAAAAATCGATTATGCCGAGTTTGGATATGATTGGTGTGAATAACCGAAATTTAAAAACATTCGAAGTGAGTTTGGATTTCAGTAAAATATTGGCTGACCAAATTCCGAATGAATTTGTAAAAGTATCCGAAAGCGGTATTTCGTCTATTGAAGCCATAACCGAATTAAAACCGTATGGTTACCAAGGATTCTTAATTGGTGAAAACTTCATGAAAACGGATAACGCAGGCCAAGCAGCGAAAGAATTTATTGCGCAATTGTAACAATACAAATTGCACGAATTATAACGAATTTAAAAAACTTCGCGCCTTAGCGTCTTAGCGGCAAAATAAATATGAAACTCAAAATCTGCGGCATGAAATACCCCGACAATATTCTCGAAGTAGGATCGCTCCTACCCGATTATATGGGCTTTATATTCTGGGAGAAATCGGCGCGCTATTTTGATGGAGCAATGCCTAATTTGCCTCAAAGCATCAAAAAAACAGGTGTATTTGTTAATGCAAGTCAAGGGGAAATTGCAACAAAAGTAGCCCAATACGATTTACAAGCCGTGCAATTACATGGACATGAGTCGGTAGTATTTTGCCAAGAATTGAGAAGTAAATTGGCGAAAAACATTGAAATCATTAAAGTGTTTTCAGTGAATGCTGATTTTGATTTTGATCAATTACACCCTTTTGAAACGGTTTGTGATTATTTCCTTTTTGATACCAAAGGAAAACTACCTGGAGGAAACGGAACGACTTTCGATTGGAAAGTCCTAGCAAAATATCCTTCGCAAAAGCCTTTCTTTTTAAGCGGAGGCATTGGATTAGACGAAATCGATTTGGTCAACGAAATACTAAAAACCGATTTACCCATTTATGCTATTGATGTAAATAGTAAATTTGAAATCGAAGCGGGATTAAAAAATATAAATTTATTAAGAGAAATTCATCCAAAAATAAGTACTGACAATTCGCGAATTGTCCGTACAAACATTAAATAAAAAATATAGATTATGTCATACAACGTCAACGAAAAAGGCTATTATGGAGAATTTGGAGGCGCCTACATTCCAGAAATGTTATATCCTAATGTAGAAGAATTACGCCAAAACTATTTAAAAATCACAGCCGAACCTGAGTTTCAAGCTGAGTTTGACGCTTTGTTACAAGATTACGTAGGCCGTCCTACTCCGCTTTACTTTGCGGCACGTTTGTCTGAAAAATACAATACCAAAGTCTATCTTAAAAGAGAAGATTTGTGCCATACAGGAGCGCATAAAGTAAACAATACAATCGGGCAAATTTTATTGGCCAAACGTTTGGGTAAAAAACGAATTATTGCCGAAACGGGTGCGGGTCAACACGGTGTAGCTACGGCAACCGTTTGTGCCTTAATGGGCTTGGAATGTATTGTCTATATGGGCGAAATTGATATCAAACGTCAGGCTCCCAATGTAGCCCGTATGAAAATGTTAGGTGCCGAAGTGCGTCCAGCGTTATCGGGTTCAAGAACATTGAAAGATGCTACCAACGAAGCCATTCGCGATTGGATTAACAATCCTGTGGATACCTATTATATCATTGGTTCTGTAGTGGGACCACACCCTTATCCTGATATGGTGGCGCGTTTCCAATCGGTGATTTCAAAAGAAATCAAAAGCCAGTTATTGGAAAAAGAAGGAAAAGAAAATCCAGATTATGTAATTGCTTGTGTGGGTGGAGGAAGTAATGCTGCGGGAGCTTATTACCACTTTTTGGACGAAAAAGAAGTCAACATCATTGCTGTAGAAGCAGCAGGTTTAGGAGTGCATTCAGGTGAAAGTGCTGCTACCTCAGCCTTAGGGAAAATTGGTGTGATACACGGAAGTAAAACCTTGTTGATGCAAACTCCTGACGGACAAATTACGGAGCCTTACTCTATTTCGGCTGGATTGGATTACCCAGGTGTTGGCCCCATGCACGCGCATTTATTTGCTTCAGGAAGAGCTCAATTCATTTCCATTACGGATGCACAAGCTATGAATTGGGGTTTGGAACTGTCTAAATTAGAAGGAATTATTCCGGCAATTGAAAGTGCGCACGCCTTTGCTGTTTTGGACGAAATGAAATTCAAACCTAACGATGTGGTCGTAATTAATCTTTCGGGACGTGGCGACAAAGATTTGAATACCTATATTGATTATTTCAAATTATAGGAATTTACGAAGTACGATATTCAATATACGATTTACTATATTGGATATACGAAGTAAGAAGTACGATTTTAAAATATAGTAGTTATAAATTAACACTTAAAGCCCCCAAATCTTATGAAAGAAGTAATGCTAAGACGAACTAAAAAGTTTGCTATTGATTGTTGGATTCTATGTAGTAAATTGCCCAAAACCAGAGAATACAATGCGTATGTCAACCAACTTATTCGTTGTTCTAGCTCGGTAGGTGCCAATTATAGAGCAACCCAAAGAGCTAAATCTGCCCCAGATTTTATTAATAAATTAAAAATTGTTGAAGAAGAGGCTGATGAAAGTCACTTTTTTCTTGAACTCATTCAAGATATTACGATGATAGAACAAATTGGATTAAATTCGGAAATTGAATTCCTCTTACAAGAAGCAAATGAAATTACAGCTATCATTGTATCATCATTAAAAACAGCTCGAATTAATAACACAAAATAACAAAATATACTATACGCCAAATCGTATATCGTAAATCGTAAATCGTAAATTACAATGAATCGAATCAATCAAAAATTACAAGAAACTAAAAAAGTATTGTCTATCTATTTTTCAGCGGGTTATCCTAGCCTGAACGATACGGTACAAATCATTCAAGATTTGGAAAAAAGTGGCATTGATATGATTGAAATAGGCTTGCCATTTAGCGACCCTTTGGCCGATGGACCAACTATTCAAGCGAGTTCTACTCAAGCCTTACACAACGGAATGACAACTCAAGTTTTGTTTGACCAATTGAAAGACATTCGCAAAACAGTTTCCATTCCGTTAGTAATTATGGGGTATTTCAACCCAATGTTGCAATACGGGGTAGAAAATTTCTGTAAAAAATGCGCCGAAATTGGCATTGACGGTTTAATCATTCCTGATTTACCAGTGGATGTATATGCGGAGCAATACAAAGCTACTTTTGAAAAATACGGCTTAATCAACGTGTTTTTAATTACACCACAAACCTCTGACGAACGTATTCGTTTTATTGATAGCGTCTCTGACGGATTTATTTATATGGTAAGTTCTGCTAGTGTAACGGGCTCGCAATCGGGTTTTGGAAGTACACAAGAAAATTATTTCAAGCGTATTGCTGCTATGAATTTGAAAAACCCACAAATCATTGGTTTTGGAATCAACAATGCCGAAACGTTCAACCAAGCAACTGAATTTGCGAAAGGCGCCATTATTGGAAGTGCTTTCATTAACCATTTAACCCAAAATGGAACAGGAAAAATTGAAGAATTTGTGAAAGAGATTCGATAAAATTTATTTCTATGACATTCGAAAGAACAACCTCTGATAACGAAAACTTTTTAAAACTAGTCACTCTATTAGACGAAGATCTAGCTATTCACGATGGTGAAGACCATGCGTTTTATGCTCAATTCGACACCTTGGATCACATTAAGAATGTCGTGGTTGGCTACCACCGTAATCATGCTGTTGGTTGCGGTGCTTTCAAACCCTACAATAACACTACCGCCGAAATAAAACGAATGTTTGTTCGCCCCGATTTTCGCGGTCAAGGCATTGCTAAAGGAATCCTATCCGCATTAGAAAATTGGGCAAGCGAATACGGTTTTACCAACTGTATTCTGGAAACAGGAACTAACAATCCGCAAGCCATTCAACTGTACACTAAAGCAGGTTATTCCGTCATTCCTAATTATGACCAATATGAAAATGTAGTAACAAGTGTTTGTTTGGGTAAATCAATAGTGTAATTATTACTTTTTCCGTATATTTTTTTTAGCGCTAATTATTTGTTAAAATGGTGTTAAATACAATTTAAACAGTCGTTTAATTAAACAGTTGTTTAATTTTGTCATTGCTAAAAAAATAATGCTTTGAAAAGCAATTTCACCGACAAACAAATTCAGATTTTAGAAGTAGCCGAAACCTTATTCGCAGAAAAGGGTTTTGACGGAACTTCTATTCGGGATATTTCGAAAATAGCCAAAATCAATATTGCAATGATTTCATACTATTTTGGGTCGAAAGAACGTTTATTGGAATCCTTACTTTTCTATAGAACATCGGATTTAAAAAATCAATTGGATCATCTGATTCAGGAAGAGTTAGAACCTATTGACAAAATCAATAAGCTGATTGAATTGTACCTCAATCGAATGAACAAAAACAAAGGAATTTATCGCATTTTACATTTTGAATTCAATTCTGAAAAAAGAGCCAAAAGTTTAGCGGCATTTTCTGAATTAAAAAAAGGAAATCTAAAAACACTCGAAACCATCATTGAAGAAGGTCAACAAAAAGGCGTTTTCAGAAAAGATATTATTGTTCCCTTGCTCACTCCTACTATTTTAGGAACTTTTTTTCATTTCCAAATGAACAAACCGTTTTTTGAAGAAGTATTGGGATTGAACACCAAAGAGGCTTTTGAAAATTACAGCACAACAGAATTAAAAAATCATATACAACAAACCATAAAAGCGCTACTGATACATGAAGAAAATTAATCGATTCTTGCTCTTTGGATTGTACGTTTTAGGAATCAATTCCATAGATGCACAAGAGAGAAAAAGCCTAACATTAGACGAAGCCGTTAATTTAGCTTGGGGCAAAAGCAATGAAGTAGGATTGGCAAATGCCAAAGTAAACTCTAAGAAATACGAGTTAGAATCGGCAAAGAACAATCAATACCCCGATTTAAGAATTTCGGGACAATACCAACGATTAGCGAATGCTTCCATCAATTTAAAGTCAAGTCAAAATAGCAATTCAGGTTCATTACCTGTGGTTGACCAACTAATGATTGGGCAAATTAATGTTTCTGTACCTGTTTTTGCTGGTTTTAGAATACAAAATAGTGTACAGATGCATGAAAATTTGTACGAAGCCGAAACAGCATCTGCAACTCATACCAAAGAGGAAGTTGCTATGAAAGTGATTAATCTTTATGCTAGTTTATTCAAGGCACAGAAAACAATTTCTCTTTTGAAAGAAAATCAAAAACGAGCTGAACAACGTGCATTTGATTTTAGCGAATTAGAAAAAAATGAAATCATCGCTCGAAATGATTTATTGAAAGCACAATTGCAAGTATCTAAAATCAAATTATCGATTGATGAAGCGGTGAATGACGAAAATATCATCAACTTTCAGTTAATTACTTTATTGAAATTGCCTGTTGGAACTCAATTAGAAATTCGTGAAGGTGATTTTGCTAATTTCAAAATGGATAATGTTCCAACAAGCGAGCAACCTGCTTTGGAAAACAGAAAAGATCTACAAGCGGTTCAATTGCAAGGAAAAGCGAGCAAAGCCAACATCAAATTAACTAAAGGAGGGTATTATCCTTCCATAAATGTAATCGGTGGTTATGTCGCATTGGATTTGAAAAATGTGGTAACTGTTCAAAATGCCATGAATTTTGGCTTAGGTTTATCGTATGACTTGAGTACTATTTTTAAAAATGGCACTGCTGTCAAATTAGCCGAAAGCAAAGCAACTGAAATTCAAAATTCAGAAGCCATGCTAACCGACTATATCAAAATTGAAGTTCAAAAAGCAATAGAAGAATACCATTTAGCCATCCAACAAAATGAAGTGTACGGACAAGCTGTGGCACAATCTTCAGAAAACTACCGAATCATTAAAGATAAATACGATAACGGATTAGCCGATACCAATGACTTATTAGAAGCCGATGTAGAACAACTAAGTGCTAATATCAATAAAACATTAGCTAAAGCCAATATCATTCAAAAATACTACGCCTTACTTAACGCAACGGGGCAATTAACCCGTACTTTCACTATTTCAAAACTATAACCAACACCTGACATGGAAAAGAAAAATACCAATAAAAAGTTCATCACTATATTTTTAGCATTAATCATTGTAGGTGGTTCTTATGGAACATACAAATACCTGCACGCACAATCTCACGAGCTAACAGATGATGCTCAAATTGAGAAAAGAATGAATCCAATTATTCCAAGAGTTTCTGGATATGTGGACAAAGTATATGTAAAAGACAACGATTTTGTAAAAAAAGGAGACACTTTATTTACGATTGACCAAAGAGATTTTAAAATTAAAATTGAAGAAGCTAATGCTGCACTAGTAGCTGCCGAAGGAAGTTTTGAAGTATCAAAAGCAGACATCAGTGGTGCTTTAGCTAGCGTAGCTGTTTCTGACGCTAACGTTCAATCAGCAGGTGGTAACATTGAGGCAGCAAAAATTCGTTTGGGACGCTTAACCAGTGATTATAACAGATACAACAATTTGTACAAAAATCACTCGATTACCAAACAACAATACGAGCAAGCTTTGGCTGCCAAACAAGAAGCCGAGACTCAGGTGCGTATTTTGCAACAACAACAAAAAGCAAGTAGCTTTCAAAAATCAGTTATTGAAGCCAAATCAAAAGTGTCTAACAAACAAACTGAAGTGGCTGCTGCCAATATTAAAAGAGCGCAAGCACAATTAGAGGCGGCTAAATTGAACTTAACTTATACTGTTGTTACTGCAGCTATCGACGGGCAAGTATCTAAAGTAGATATTCAGCCCGGGCAATTGGTTCAGGCAGGGCAATCGTTGTTCCAAATTATCAATAATGCTTCGGCTTGGGTAATTGCTAATTTCAAAGAAACGCAATTGAACAAAATGGTAGAAGGACAAAAAGTAACCATCAAAGTAGATGCCTATCCTGATTATGATTTCCAAGGAACTATTACTTCTTTTTCTCCAGCAACAGGAGCACGCTTTTCATTGCTACCTCCTGATAATGCTACGGGTAACTTTGTAAAAACCATCCAACGTTTGCCTGTAAAAATCAGTTTAGACGCTACCAACGATCCTGAAAAAATTAAATTATTACGTCCAGGAATGAATGTGGATGTTGACGTACATTTAAAATAAAATGGTACAAGCAGACGATTTAGTAGAATACGGCCATAGACGTGTAATCATCACCATTACAGCGGTACTTTGTGCCTTGCTCGAAATTGTAGACACCACTATTGTCAACGTGGCGCTAACTAATATGCGAGGAAGTCTTGGAGCGACCTTAAATGATGTAGCTTGGGTTATTACCGCTTATGCTATTGCGAATGTAATTGTCATCCCGATGACGAGTTGGCTTTCGCAACAATTTGGAAGACGAAATTATTTTGTAGTGTCGATCATCCTATTTACAACGGCTTCCTTTTTATGTGGGAATGCCAGTACTATTTGGGAATTAATCATTTTTCGATTCATCCAAGGATTGGGTGGAGGAGCGTTATTAGTAACGGCTCAAACCATTATTACCGAAAGCTATCCTGCAGAAAAACGTGGAATGGCGCAAGCTATTTACGGAATGGGAGTTATTGTAGGTCCTACATTAGGTCCGCCATTAGGAGGTTATATCGTAGATAATTTTTCTTGGCCTTACATTTTTTACATCAACATTCCTATCGGAATTATTGCAGCTGTTTTAGCATTTTCTTTTGTTCGAAGTCCGAAATACGGTGAAAAACTAAAAGCGCATCAAGTCGATTGGTGGGGAATTTTTTTGTTAAGTGCTTTTATTGGTTCGTTACAATATGTTTTAGAACACGGTCAGCAAGATGACTGGTTTAACGATACTACTATCTTGATTTTAAGCATCGTATCGGTTTTTGGTTTGTTGTTTTTTATTTGGCGCGAACTCACTTATGAACATCCCATTGTCAACTTGAGTGTTTTAAAAGACGGTAATCTCCACATTGGTATCGTGATGTGTTTTATCCTTGGATTTGGTCTGTATGGTTCGACTCTAATTATTCCTATTTACACCCAAGCTATTTTGGGTTGGACAGCTACAGATGCTGGTTTATTATTAATTCCAGGTTCCATAACTACGGCATTCATGATGCCTATCATTGGTAAAATGATTCAAAAAGGAATTCCACAAGGCTATATGGTCGCAGTCGGATTCTTGATTTTCTTTTTCTTTACTTTCTTAATGTACAGTCGAATGACGCCTGATACAGGAGTAGAACATTTATTCTGGCCATTAATTTTAAGAGGAATTGGATTAGGATTGCTTTTTGTACCCATCACTACCCTATCGCTTTCTACTTTGAAAGGAAGAAGCATTGGCGAAGGGGCAGCTTTTACCGGAATGATGCGTCAACTAGGAGGTTCTTTTGGTATTGCCATCATTACAACCTACATCTCTAGATTCAGTCAAGAACACCGTGTGAATTTATTGACTCATTTGGATCCTACAAAAACTAATGTACAACAACGTATTGCTATGCTTCAAAGAGGATTTATATCCAAAGGATATAGCAGTAATGAAGCCTTGAATAAAGCCTATCAAATACTCGATTATTCGGTCATGAAGCAATCTACCGTTATGGCGTATATGGATGTTTTTATGTATCTAGGCATCCTGTTCCTTTGCTGTATCCCGATTATTTTATTAATCAAAAAAGGGAAAAATAAAATTGATCCTGCCGAAGCAATGCACTAAAATACTTCTACACACAGATTAAAACCTCGGTTTTAGTCTGTGTTTTTTTTATTTCAAATCTAAACTCAAAGAACCCAATTATTGTAATCTGCGAATCTGCGGTGAACGAATTATTATCTCGTAAAAACCAAATTATTCCCCTTCGATAAATTGGCATCAAATTGATAACCTTCGTAGTTGAACCCTTTTAAATCGTCGATAGTTTCAGCATTCGTATCAATAATATAACGCACCATCATGCCTCTCGCCTTTTTGGCAAAGAAACTAATCATCTTTAATTTGCCGTCTTTATAGTCTTTAAAGTCGGGCGTAATAACTGGCACTTTTAACGCTTTAGTATCAATTACTGAAAAATATTCATTGCTTGCCAAGTTCACAAACAACTCTCCTTTTTTCAATTCTTTATTCAAACTAGCCGTTACCGTACTTTTCCAAAAATCATATAAGTTGTTGTTTTCGCCAATAGGCAATTTGGTTCCCATTTCCAATCGGTAAGCTTGTATCAAATCCAAAGGTTTCAGCACCCCATACAAACCGGATAAAATGCGTAAACGCTCTTGCAACACATCCAACTTTTCCATTGGAATCGAATACGCGTCTAAACCAGTATACACATCTCCATCAAAAGCATAAACCGCAGGACGGGCATTCGAACTATTGAAAGGAGTTTTCCACGCCTTATTGCGTTGCCAATTCAAATCAGCCAATTTATCTGAGATCGCCATCAATTGTGATAACTCAGCAGGTATTTTTTGTTTCAAAACCGCATGCACTTTTTTGGACTCTTTTAATAAACTAGGCTGTGTGAATTGCGTTGTAGGCAATTCTTTTTGGAAGTTCAACGACTTAGCTGGGGAAATCACTATTTTCATATAATTGAAATACTTTTTGCTATAGATAAATAATGTAAAATAAAAATCTGTTAGTGTAAGTTTTCAAATTGCTTTTTGAAATTGCTTTTTGAAATTGCTTTTTGAAATTGCTTTTTGAAATTGCTTTTTGAAATTGTTATTGTAACGGAATCAAAAGTACAAATTGAAAACCCGAAAATCAAACTTTGTTTTCGTGCCACTCAAAACTTTTATTATTTTTGAAATAAAATAGATTACAATGGCTAAAACTAAACCTAACGATACCGAAGGAGTTAACAAATATATCTCAAATCTACCCGTTGAGCAACAAATAGCGTTGGAGCGTGTGCGCCAAATCATAAAAAACACCGTTCCCGATGCACAAGAATACTTAAGCTACAAAATGCCAGCCTACCATTTCCACGGAATGATTGGTGGCTTTGCGGCTTTTAAAAACCATTGCAGTTTTTTCCCTTGGGATTCGAAAACTATTGATGTTTTCAAAGATGAATTAACTAGTTTCAAAACCTCAGCAGGAACCATTCAATTCACCCCAGAAAAACCACTTCCTGAAGAATTATTGCAAAAAATACTGCGCTATCGTGTAGCGAGTAATTTGGAAAAGAAAAAATAGTTTTTTTTTAACACAGATTCCACAGATTAAACGGATTGGATCCGCGGAAATCAGTAACATCTGTTTAAAATCCGTTGGTATTTTTATATCTAAAAAAGTTATACTAAAAGGCAACTTTGTTTATTTTTGTGCTAAACAAAAATCGCAAATTAAAGCCGAATATGAAAACAAATAAACTTCAAACACTTTCTGAATTTAAAGACGAGTTTTACGGAAACATAGGAACCGAAAAACGTACTGCTTTAGAAGAAGGATACCAAGAATTCAAATTAGGTGCTTTAATTCATGAAGCCCGAATCGAAAAAGGATTAACCCAAGAACAATTGGCCGAGAAATGCGGTACAACCAAATCCTATATCTCCAAAATTGAAAATAACGTCAAAGAAGTTCGTTTCTCTACCTTACAAAAAATCGTAGAATCCGGTTTGGGTGGAAAATTAGAATTGAATATTAAGTTGTAATTTTTGTGCACGAAAAAACTTTATCTTTAACAGAAAATAATCAGTTCCGAAGTTCGCAACCTCGCCAAGCGCCGGAACGTTAGCAGTAATGCGTAAATCGTAACTATATATAATTAATCATGAAAACATATACTTTTTTTTTATTAGCGATTTTAATATTATTTTCTTTAAGTTCCTGTGAACTTGCTGTAGGTGGTGAAGGTGTAATCTTAAATGAAAAAAATATTCCTATATCAAATGCTAAAATTTATTTATTATTAGATGAAAAATATGTTGATACTGCATATACAACTGAAGAAGGAAAATTTAATATTGGTTTTATGACTGGAATGAGTCTTTCACCCAAAGTAAGAAAACAAAAAATGATAATAAATAAAAAAGGATTCGAGCAACTTATTTTGGATTTGAATAAGGAAGAAAAAGACACAACGTTTAAAAGTTGGAAAATGAAATTGTTTTTAAAATCAATTGACACAATTCGCCCGCTGCGCAAAGTCTCCCGACTTTGAACCCCGTGAACGAAATGCAATTCAACGAATTCAATCCTTTCGAGTAGATATAAAAACAAAAACCCCCTATCGGGGCTTTTTCTATTCTTCTTCCGCAGTATGCGATTTGGAGTAGTTTCTCCAACGTTCCAAACAATCCTTGAAGTCGTCTGGCAATTCGGTGTCAAAACGCATCATTTCGCCTGTATTCGGGTGAATAAAGCCTAATGTTTTAGCATGTAACGCTTGTCTTGGCAACGCCTTAAAACAGTTGTCTATAAATTGCTTGTATTTTGTAAATGTAGTGCCTTTCAAAATCAAATGCCCACCGTAGCGTTCGTCATTAAACAACGGGTGACCAATGTGTTTCATGTGCGCACGAATCTGGTGAGTACGCCCCGTTTCGAGTTGGCACGAAATCAAGGTCACATACCCAAAACGCTCCAAAACTTTGTAATGCGTAATCGCAGGTTTACCAATTTCGGGATCATCAAAAACTGCCATTTGCATTCGGTCTTTAAGGTGTCGTGCTAAATTACCTTCAATCGTTCCGGCATCATTAGCAACATTACCCCAAACTAACGCCATGTATTCTCTTTCGGTCGTTTTGGCTTCAAATTGTTTGGCTAGATGCGTCATCGCTGCTTCCGTTTTGGCAATCACTAACAAGCCCGAAGTATCTTTATCAATACGATGCACCAAGCCGGGACGCTCACTGCTATTCATTGGCAAATTGTCAAAATGAAACGCCAACGCATTCACTAAAGTTCCAGTATAATTGCCATGACCTGGATGCACCACCAAACCAGGCGGTTTATTAATTAACAATACCGCATCATCTTCGTACACAATGTCTAACGGAATATTCTCGGGCAAGACATGATTTTCAAAAGGAGGATGCGACAACATTATCGTAATCACATCAAACGGCTTAACTTTGTAGTTGGATTTTACAATTTCGTCATTGACAAAAATGTTACCGCTACTCGCTGCATTTTGAATTTTATTTCGGGTGGCATTGGGAATCAGCCCCATCAAGTATTTGTCAATACGCAAAAACGCTTGCCCTTTGGGAACTTCAAACTTATAATGCTCAAATAATTCGTCTTCTAAGTCGAAGGATTCGGTATTATTGCTCATCTACTGGGGTATCTTCTTCAGGTGTTGCCGTACTGTCAATTTGTACTTCCTCTTCATAACTCATTTTTCCATCTCCTAAAACCAAGTCAATTTTAGACGATTTCATCACACGCTCACCCGGTTTTAAATTACGTCCTTTGTAACGCATGGCTAAGACCATATCTTTACCTAAACTAGGCTCATAAGTTATCGTTCCTTCTTCTAAACCAATGGCTTTTAAAGTAGGAACTGCCTCACGGTAGGTTTTATCAATCAAATCAGGTAATTTTACAGAAGAATAACCCGATGCATTTATTTTAATATATACTTTTCTGCCCACTTTCACTTTCGTGCCTGGTAATGGATCTTGCTCTACCACCGTAAAAGCAGGATAATCGCCTCTAAAATCAACACTATCCAAGAGTACATAGTCCAAATCCAACTCGTCCAACTTTTCCTCTACTTGCTCTTCAGTTAGTTTACTCAAATTTGGCACGGCAATTTCATGACCATGATCGGTTGTAAAAGTCAACCAATGCATAAACAAATAACCCAAAACTGCAATAATGGCAAGCGCAGCCAAAACTTGACCGAAAAACACACGACTCGTTAGATACTTACGTAAACTCATAAATTTATTTTTAGTAGGCACAAAGATAAACCTATTTCGTTTCAAAAAAAATGATAATTTTGTTTACTAGTTTGTTAGGAGCTTTTTCCCGCTATCCGCTCTATCTTTTTTTGGCCAAAAGCCTAAAAAAAAGGATGCCGCTCCTATCGGGGCTAGGGAAAACCTTCAACAGCTATTGAAAATAAAAAAGACTTAAACCATTTGAAATGAAAAACATTGCCATCATCATGGGCGGCTATTCTAGCGAATACAAAATTTCACTAATTAGCGGAAACGTCGTGTACCAATTCTTAGACAAAACTAAATTCAACGGATTTAGAATCCATATTTTCAAAGAGAAATGGGTCTATGTAGATGCCAATGATACCGAATTCCCAATCGACAGAAATGATTTTTCAGTAACTGTGGACGGAAAAAAAATCACTTTTGATTGTGTTTTCAACGCCATTCACGGCACTCCGGGCGAAGACGGATTAATGCAAGCCTATTTCGAATTGCTTGGTATTCCGCAAACCGCTTGCGATTATTACCAAGCAGCCTTGACTTTCAATAAACGTGATTTGCTTTCGGTTTTAAAACCCTACGGCATCAAAACGGCGACTTCCTATTATTTGAACAAAGGTGATTTAATCGACACGAACGCTATTGTAGCCAAAGTAGGTTTGCCTTGTTTTGTAAAACCGAATAAAGCAGGTTCTAGTTTCGGAATCTCCAAAGTAAAAACTGCTGCCGAATTGCCTATTGCGATTGAAGTAGCTTACAAAGAAGATAACGAAATCATCATTGAAAGTTTCTTGGATGGTACCGAAGTTTCTGTGGGAGTCATCAATTACAAAGGTGAAATCACTGTTTTACCCATCACCGAAATCGTTTCTGAAAATGATTTCTTTGATTACGAGGCTAAGTATTTAGGAAAATCACAAGAAATTACACCGGCTCGCATTTCAGATGAAATGACGCAAAAAGTGGGTGAAATTGCCAAACGTGCCTACAAAGCATTAAAAATGAAAGGATTCTCTCGTTCGGAATTCATCATTGTAGATGGCGAACCGCACATGTTGGAAATGAATACCATTCCCGGTTTAACAACCGAAAGTTTATTGCCACAACAAGCGAAAGAAGCAGGTATTTCATTAGAAGACTTGTTCACTAATGCGATTGAATTGGCTTTAGCCTAAACCTTAAACCATGAGAAAAGCCATATTTCCAGGTTCGTTTGACCCCATTACTTTAGGTCACCAAGACATCATCAACAGAGCCTTGCCTTTGTTTGACGAAATCGTGATTGCGATTGGGATCAACGCCGATAAAAAATACATGTTTTCCTTGGAAGACAGAAAACGATTCATCGAAGAAACCTTCAAAAACGAACCTAAAATTTCGGTAATCACCTACGAAGGTTTAACAATTGATTTGTGTCAAAAAATCAATGCCAACTTCATTTTACGTGGTTTACGCAACCCTGCCGACTTCGAATTTGAAAAAGCCATTGCACACACGAACAGACGTTTGTCTAAGATTGAAACCGTCTTTTTATTAACGGCTGCCAAAACTTCCTACATCAGTTCGAGTATTGTTCGCGATGTGATTCGAAATCACGGCGAATACGAACTATTAGTCCCAGAAGCCGTTCGAGTGCAGTAGTATTATTTCCTAAAATTTGTGAAAAGCACTAATTAGCGTTACTTTCGCCAAAAAAATAAAACTATGAGTTTAGATAGAGAATTAAACAAACGTAGCGGCGGACAATGTGAATTGTGTGCAGCTACTGAAAACTTAAAAGTATATACCGTTTTACCTACTCAAAAAGGAGGTATTGACGAAAGTGTTTTTGCTTGCGCTACTTGTATTGACCAAATTGAAAATCCAGATAATGTTGATTTAAACCACTGGCGTTGTTTGAACGACAGCATGTGGAGCGAACACACCGCAGTTCAAGTGGTAGCGTGGCGAATGTTAAGCCGTATGCGTGCAGCGGGTTGGCCACAAGAATTATTAGACATGATGTACCTTGACGAAGATACTTTAGCTTGGGCGCAAGCCACTGGCGAAGGAGAAGGAGAAGACGACGAAAACAAAATCATCCACCGCGATAGCAATGGGGTTATTTTGGAACACGGCGACTCTGTAGTATTAATCAAAGACTTGAAAGTAAAAGGATCTAGTATGGTGGCTAAACAAGGAACTGCCGTGCGTAACATCCGTTTGGATCATGAAAATGCCGAATACATTGAAGGAAAAGTAGATGGTCAACAAATTGTAATCATCACACAATACGTGAAGAAAATATAACTTTGGTTACACCTAAAACAAAAAAACGTCTTGATTGCTCAAGACGTTTTTTTATTTATAATTAAACCTCGTAAATCGAATATCGTAAATCGAATATCGTAAATCATATATCGTAAATCGTATATTGAATTATTCTTCTTTCTTAATGACTTTTCGAGCGACTTCAATTTTGAACTTCTTTCCTTTCATTTTTTCGTCTCTTACGTTCTGAAGTAAGTCTTTCACTTTGTTGTATTTGACTGCGGCAAACGAGATAAAATCTTTAACCTCAATCAATCCTAAATCGCCTTTTTCTAATTTTCCTTTTTGAGAAAAGAAACCTACAATGTCAATCTTATTCAGTTTATTTTTCTTTCCGCCACTAATGTAAATCGTTTGGAATTCGGGTGGTTTAGGTAAAGTTGTAGCCGAATCTACAGACAAGACTTCCATGCTATAATCCAAATAGTCCATTTTTTTTTCGGATTCGTGCGCAATAATATACGCTGTTCCCGAAGCCTGCATACGAGCCGTACGCCCATTCCGGTGCGTGAATTCGTCTTCTTTCAAAGGCAAATGGTAATGAATAACGTGTTTCATTTCTGGAATATCCAGTCCACGCGCCGCTAAATCGGTAGTGATTAAATAACTCACACTTCCATTTCTAAACTGAATCAAAGCGCGTTCACGCTCGTCCTGATCCATTCCGCCATGATAATAAGTGGCATGAATTCCTTTAGTGTTCAAAGCATCGCTAATACGTTCCGCAGCATCGCGATGATTGCAAAAAATAATTGCCGCTTGCGATTTCAACGAACAGATCAACTGAAACAAAGTATTGATTTTGTCTTTCTCTTTGGAAAAGACTAGTTTCATACTTAAGTTGTTCTCTTCTTGTGTTTCGGGAATAAAATCCAAAACGGTAGGATTTACTACACGCGTGTATTTCGGAATTTCAATATCCGAAGTTGCTGATACCAAAACACGCTTGTTCAGTTTGGTTAGTTTTCCAATGATAAACGACATTTGTTCGTGAAACCCTAGTTGTAAGGATTTATCGAATTCGTCCAAAACTAAAGTTTGAATTTTATCCAAACGAAACGTGCCACGATCTATATGGTCAGCGATTCGACCTGGAGTTCCAATTAGAACGGCTGGTGGATTGCTTAAGTTTTTGATTTCAGTATCTATCGAATGACCTCCATAGCAGGTATTCACTTTGTAATCGGTTCCCATTTTTTTCCAAACCTGTTCAATTTGCAATCCCAACTCACGAGAAGGAACTAAAATCAAACATTGCACCGACAAAATTTCGGCTTGCAATAACTCAAAAATTGGCAATAAAAAAGCGAGTGTTTTACCGGAACCTGTTGGCGAAAGCAATAAAACATTGTTATCGTTTAGAATAGCGTCTTGTGCTACTTCTTGCATTTCATTAAGACTCTCAATCCCTAAATTCAGGAGTATATTGTTGGAATGGTGTTTTGTATTCATGGGGCAAAGATAGTGCTTTGGTTGGCGAATAAGAAAACCCAAGTCTTTATTTGATTCTTTTTCAGTGATAATTTAAAAAAAGCTACATTTGATTTTTATAAAAACTACCGAAAATGAGATTTTTAACAACGTTACTTCTTTTGTGTTCCTTGACTATTTTGGCACAAACTCATACCAAATACGATACCTATTTTGAAAAAGGAAACGGCAATCAATCGGCAACTTACCAAGAGACAATCGCCTATTTTCAATTATTGGCGAATGATTTTAAAACCATCGATATAAAAACTATGGGCTTAACCGATAGTGGCGAACCCTTGCATATGGTGACTTTCAATTCGGATGCCACTTTTGACTTTGAAGCTATTCAAAAAAACAAAGCCGTGTTATTCATCAACAACGGAATTCACGCAGGAGAACCTGATGGGATTGATGCATCGATGCGGTTCTTTAGAGATTTGGCTTTAGGCAAAATAAAAGCGCCTAAAAATACCGTAATCGTGTGCATTCCGGTGTACAATATTGGTGGCGCTTTAAACCGAAACAGCTTTACAAGAGCCAATCAAAACGGTCCTGAAGAATACGGTTTTAGAGGCAATGCCCGCAACTATGATTTGAATCGGGATTTCATCAAATCGGATACGCGAAACACCAAAAGTTTTGTCGAAATTTTTCACCAAATTAATCCGGACGTTTTTATTGATAACCATGTGAGCAATGGTTCTGATTATCAATACAAACTCACCTACATCATGACAGAACCGAGTAAATTAGGAACGGTTTTGGGTTCGTATCTACGAAAAGAAATGATGCCCAACTTGGTTTCGGATTTGAAGAAGAAAAAAATCGAAACGACTCCTTATGTCAATACGTTTCACGAAACACCCGACCAAGGATTTGCGCAGTTTTACGACAGTCCGCGCTACACCACAGGCTACACTTCACTATTCAATTCCATTGGATTTGTGGTAGAAACGCACATGCTGAAAAATTATAGTGATCGTGTTAAAGTTACCTACGAATTCATGAAATCTACTTTAGAATTTACCGATGCGAATGCTACCACCATCAAACAAAAAAGACAAGAAAACGAAGCACAATTCCAACCCAACAAAAACTACACTTTGCAATGGGAAGTGGACAATAGTGTAAAAGAACCTTTTACTTTTTTGGGTTATGAAGCGGGTTACAAAAAAAGTGAGGCTACTACGGGACAACGTTTGTTTTACGACCGAAACCAACCCTTCAAAAAAGAAGTACCTTTCTTTCCGCAATACAAATCAGTAAAAGACGTAACCATTCCTAAAGCCTATGTCATTCCGCGTGGATTTTGGCCGGTGATTGAACTCTTAAAAAGCAATGGGATTGTTTGTCAATCCATTCCAAAAGACACGATTATTGAAGTAGAAAGCTACCGAATTGTAGATTACAAAACTACGCCTTCGGCTTACGAAGGTCATTATATCCACCGAAATACCGTAGTAGCATCAAAAACCGAAAAATTGGCTTTCGCCAAAGGAGATTATATTGTTCCTACCCAACAAAAAGGCATCAAATACCTTCTAGAAACACTCGAACCCGAAGCGGTGGACTCTTTTTTCAATTGGAATTTCTTTGATCCCATTTTACAACAAAAAGAAGGCTATTCAGACTATGTATTTGAAAATACCGCTGCGCAGTTGCTGAAAGACAATCCGAAATTAAAAAGTGATTTGGAAGCAAAAAAACAAAAGGAACCCGAGTTCATGAACAATCCTAAAGCGCAATTGGATTGGATTTACAAACAATCTGTCTATTATGAAAAAGCGCATTTACAGTATCCTGTTTATAGGATTAATAAATAATATCGATTTTTAGATGGAATACTAACTTTGTAAAATTAACTTGCTACGCATTCTATGACAAAAAACAACTAAAAAATTACAAAGCAATTTTCCCAAACAACATCATTATGCCAAGAATAATAAGAGTAACTGCTCCCATATAACCACCAAAATCTTTGGTTGGAAAAGTTTTGTTCGGATGCTTATAGATGTAATAAATACCAAAAATACCTACTATAATTAATCCTATTGCTTTTAATGCTCATCTTTTTACTCTCTTTAGTACTTGTTCTTTTGCAGTATCCCTCGCTATCGGTGTTTCATTATTACTTAAAATCGAACTTAATTCCTTACTAATAAATAAACAATTATTCCAGCTAATATTAAAGTAATCATATATCCAACCCAAACATTTCTGTTTTCATATTCTTTAACAAACAGGTCTGTTATTTTTCCTTTAAATCCTTTTAAAATCCAGAAGAAAAAACCTCCTATCCATAGGGAAGTGAGTTTCGCTGCGAAAGGTTCTTTTGCCATTTTATTTTTTAATTATGTGTAGTTGCTACTTTAAATATACTCGCTGCAAAGTCTACTGACTTTGAGCTAAGCTAAAACCAAATATAATGAAAATTCGTTTTATCAGATACAGCTCCAAACAAAACCCATAAAAAAGCTCCTATTTCAGGAGCTTTTCTTCTTCAAATAATAATTTGATATTTTCATAGGAGTTTTTCAAGGCTTCTTTGATTTGCAATGGACTCAACCAAGCTACTTTCTCAATGCCTTCTTCGGCTTGACCTACTAGTGTTCCATCATAATCAGAAGTCATTTCAAACCAATGCGTTATTTTAAGTCGGTACTTGCCGTTACGCTTAAAAACGTGGTAGGTTTTTTGAAGTTTTTGGGTCACTTTGAGTTTTCCAACGCCTGTTTCTTCTTCTACTTCGCGCATGGCGGTGTCTTCAATTGCTTCTCCTTTGTTGGTGCCGCCTTTAGGCAAATCCCATTTTCCATTTCTAAAAATAAAAAGCACCTCCCCTTTTTTATTGTACACCAAGCCTCCACCCGCTTTATTTACAGGGATTTTTTCTTTTAACGTTTTCAAAATTTCCTTTTCATCAGGATGATACAAATAGGCTTTTTGAATTTTATTTTGGAAAATTTTTACAATAAGCTGTTCGATGTCAATACTTTCTAACAAAAACAATTGAAAATCGGTCTCCTTAGAGATATGATTTGTTAAAAAAAGTGGTTTGTCGTTCACAAAAACTTTATACATTTGCACTATGATTTTTAATAAAGAAACAGCCGAAAAAACAGCCGAATTGCTTTTGCAAATAAATGCAATTAAATTGAATCCAAGAAATCCTTTTACATGGGCTTCTGGATGGAAATCGCCAATCTATTGCGACAACCGACTCATTCTTTCCTTTCCAGCCATCCGAAATTATGTTCGCGATGAGTTTGCCAAAAATATTGAAAAACAATTTGGTAAGCCCGACGTGATTGCAGGAGTTGCTACTGGAGCCATTGGAATTGGTATTCTTGTTGCCGAATGTATGGGATTGCCATTTGTGTATGTTCGTCCAGAACCTAAAAAACACGGTAGACAAAATCAAGTCGAAGGATTTTTACAGAAAGGACAAAATGTAGTAGTGGTGGAAGACTTAATTAGTACCGGAAACAGTAGTTTACTTGCTGTGGAAGCTTTGAAAGAAGCAGGAGCTAATGTCAAAGGAATGGCTGCTATTTTTACGTATGGATTTGATTTAGCCGAGCAAAATTTCAAAAATGCTAATGTGGAATTGTATACTTTAAGCAACTATCAAAATTTATTGAGCTTGGCTGTAGCCAAAACTTACATTACCGAAGAAGAACTACAAACCTTGAGTGAATGGAACGTGAATCCTTCGACTTGGAATGTGTAATTTGAAATAAAACCAGATGAATTTAGAAAGTCCAAAAGTGAGTGTTCAAAAATCAGCACAAGAATTATTTAATTTATTGTCTGATGTAAAAAACTTTGAACAATTAATGCCTGAAAATATTGCAAAATTTGAAGTGATTGGCGCTGACGCTTTTATTTTTGGTTTAAAAGGAATGCCTGAAATCAAATTAGTGATTAAAGAAAAACTGGCTCCAACCCAACTCGTTTTAGGTGCTGCTAGCGATAAATTGCCTTTTACTTTAACCGCTTCCATTGACGCGATTTCTGAAAATAGTGCTGATGTAAAGCTAGATTTTGAAGGCGATTTCAACCCCATGATGGCGATGATGATTAAAGGACCTATCCAAAAATTCATTGAAACCTTGGTGGAGAATATGCACAAATTATAATATTTAAATACGATAACAAAAAAGGGCTGTAAAATTACAGCCCTTTTTTGTTAATATAACATTTGAATTTCTTTGATATCAAATTCGGCAACAGAATCGTCTTCTAACAAGACTTGCAACCTCCCAACAGGAGATATTCCTTGAATCATTCCCATGAATTTTTCATCCTTCGAATTAGCAAATGGCATTGGCACTCCTTTTTTATACAACAAGTCCACAAATTGTTGCCGCAACGAAGCTGGATTTAGTTTACTCGCAGCTACATTCATTTCTAAGTGTGCAATAATTTCCAAAAGCAACTTTTCTTTATCGAATTCTTTTCCTGTTACCACTGCCAAAGAAGACGCTTTTGGCAAACCTTCAAAATTAGTTTGGTTGACATTCAATCCTAAACCAACGATTGACAAGATAGTTCCATCACTTTTAATGCTATTTTCAATCAAAATGCCTCCAATTTTTTTATTGGCTGACAGAATGTCGTTTGGCCATTTGATACTCAAATCAGGGATGTTATTCTTTTTTAAAGCTGTAATAACGGCTAAAGAAACGGCAATATTTAAGTTGAACACTTGAGTGATTTCTAATAAAAAATCCTTAACCAAAACACTCATTATTAGATTTTTACCTACTTCTGAATTCCAAACAGCTCCCATTTGCCCCTTCCCTTTGGTTTGATTTTCGGCAGTAACCACAGTAAAGTTTTCGAGCGCTTCTTTACTGGATATCCCTTTTAGAAATTCGTTAGTAGAATCTATGGCATCGAGTTTGATTAGTTTCATGTACTATTTTTTGCAAGACAGAATGTAATATTCTGTTAATGGTTCAAAAATAATCACAAAAAATGGTAACTTTACCAACTTATATTAAAAATAATTCATGGCGAAAAAGACTATAAATAATGATGTACTCATTGCAAACATCATCAAAGGAATAGAAGAAGTAAAAGGAAATGATATTGATATCTTAGATTTAAGAGAAATAGATACCGCAGTTTGCGATTACTTTATCATCTGCAACGGAACCTCGAATACTCAAGTGAACGCCATTGTGAGCTCCGTTCAAAAAACCGTTTCTAAAGAATTAAAAGACAAGCCTTGGCATGTAGAAGGAACTGATAATGCCGAATGGGTATTGATGGACTATGTCAATGTAGTAGTTCACGTTTTCCAAAAACACATTCGTGAATATTACAACATTGAAAGCCTTTGGGGAGATGCAAAAATTATTTCAATCGAAAACAAATACTAAAGAAAATCACTAAAAATGTCAAATAACAATCCAAATCCAAATAAATTCAGAGTTAGTCCTTGGTTGGTGTATGCTGGAATTCTTCTAATTTTTCTTTTTATCAGTATCGCTACTGGCGGAAGTAATTTTGAGGAGCCTGCGCAATTAACTTCCTCTAAATTCAACACTTATCTTGAAAAAGGACAGGTAGAAAAAGTTATTGTATACAATAAAAGCGAAGCTGAAGTGTATTTAACTGCAGCTGCTTTAAAAGACAAAACACATTCAAAAGTAGCTAAAGATGTTTTTGATCGTCCTAACGCTGGACCGCATTATACTTTGGAAATTGGTAACGACCAAATTTTCCAAACTAAACTAGAGAAAGCAGTTAGTGAAGGTAAATTGAAAGATTTTAAATTCGACAAAACCAGCAATTGGACGGATCTTTTTGTGAGTTTATTGCCAATTATCGTAATCATTGCTGTTTGGATATTCATCATGAGAAGAATGTCAGGTGGTGGTGCTGGTGGTGGCGGACAAATTTTCAATATTGGAAAATCGAAAGCCAAACTATTTGATGAAAAAAACGATATTAAAACTACTTTCAAAGATGTAGCTGGTCTTGAAGGCGCTAAAGAAGAAATTCAAGAGATTGTTGAATTCTTGAAAAACCCTGAAAAATATACCAATCTAGGAGGTAAAATACCAAAGGGAGCTTTACTTGTAGGGCCTCCGGGAACTGGAAAAACCTTGTTAGCGAAAGCCGTTGCTGGCGAAGCCCAGGTACCTTTCTTCTCTTTATCAGGTTCTGATTTTGTGGAAATGTTTGTGGGGGTTGGAGCGTCTCGTGTAAGGGATTTATTCAAGCAAGCCAAAGAAAAATCGCCATCTATCATCTTCATTGATGAGATAGATGCCGTGGGTAGAGCCAGAGGAAAAAGCAATATGTCAGGTGGTAACGACGAACGTGAAAACACTTTGAATCAGTTGTTAACGGAGATGGATGGTTTTGGAACCAATTCAAATGTAATTGTTTTAGCCGCTACCAACCGTGCTGATGTTTTAGACAAAGCATTGATGCGTGCAGGTCGTTTTGACAGACAAATTTTTGTTGATTTACCAGACATTCGCGAACGCGGAGAAATCTTTAAAGTGCATTTGGCTCCTTTGAAAAAAGTAGAAGGATTAGATGTGGACTTTTTAGCCAAACAAACACCTGGTTTTTCTGGTGCTGATATTGCCAATGTTTGTAACGAAGCGGCTTTGATTGCTGCAAGAAACAATAAGACAGCGGTTGACAAACAAGATTTCTTAGACGCTGTTGACAGAATTATTGGTGGTTTAGAAAAGAAAAATAAAATTGTAACTCCAGAGGAGAAAAAAGCAATTGCCATTCACGAAGCGGGTCACGCTACAGTAAGCTGGATGTTAGAACATGCTGCACCGCTAATCAAAGTAACCATTGTTCCAAGAGGACAAAGTTTAGGTGCTGCTTGGTATTTACCAGAAGAACGTTTAATTGTTCGTCCGGACCAAATGCTTGATGAAATGTGTGCTACCATGGGAGGAAGAGCTGCTGAAAAAGTAATCTTCAATAGAATTTCTACCGGAGCACTAAGTGACTTAGAAAAAGTAACTCGCCAAGCTAGAGCAATGGTTACCGTTTATGGATTGAATGAGAAAATTGGAAACGTTACTTACTATGATTCTTCGGGCCAAAGTGAATACAGTTTCTCAAAACCATATTCTGACGAAACTGCTAAAGTAATTGACGAAGAAATCTCTACTTTAATCGAAGGTCAATACCAAAGAGCGATTCAAATATTAGAGGATAATAAAGATAAACTGAATCAATTAGCAGATATTTTAATTGAAAAAGAAGTCATATTTAAAGATGATTTAGAAGCTATTTTTGGAAAAAGAGACTTTGACGAAAACTTGGAAGAAGTAGTCTCTTAATTTTAAATTATCAATTATTATTAAAATCTTAATTCAAAAGTGACTTTTGAATTAAGATTTTTTTATCTTTGAACGTTTTCAAACAATATTTTAAGTAGTTCAAATAGGATATGAGTCTTTTTAAAAAATTATTTAGTTCCAATAATCCGGCTTCTGAAGAAGATAAAGGCAACGAACAGAGCCAATTTCTACCTGAAGTAACAATGGCTGTTGACGAAGCTTTTATTTATCATTTCAAAAAGAATGGCGGAAAATTCATCTACTGTGAAAACAAAAAAGAAGTAAGTGAACAATTTGAAAACATCTTAGAGGAAAACGATTGGTTTGAAAAAGAAGTAATTTGTTTTGATACTACTCTTTTTCATTTACTTGATGAAAATAAATTACCCTATATTAAACCCGATCATCCAGCCTTTTTATTAACTAGCTGTGAAAATTTAATTGCCGAAGATGGCTCTATTTTATTTTCGTCAAATCAAATCAAACAATTCAAATTTAACGAATTGCCTGCTAGTATAGTTGTGATTGCTACTACAAGCCAAATCATCAGAGCTAAAAGCGACGGATTAAGTGCAATAAAAAAGAAATACGAGAAAAATTACCCAACTAATATTACCACAATAAAATACTTTGAAAAAGCTAGAGAAGAAGACTTTACACAGTACGGAAGTGCTGCAAAGAACTTGTATTTATTGCTTTTAGAGGATCTTTAAGATGAATGAAACACTTAAAAGAGGGATTTCTGGAGTAATTTATATTACACTCTTACTATCCTCTATTCTATATTCTACGGAAAGCTTTATCCTACTATTCGGAATTTTTCTGATTATTGCTACCTATGAGTTTTGCAATCTAGTGAAATTGAATACAATCCTTCCTCTTTCTTTTGTGAGCTTATCTTATTCTATAATTAGCTTAATCAGTTACTATCAAACAGAAACAAACGATTATTTATCAAATTTACGCGAAAGACCTACTGAACTTGGTATTGATATTGAACAATTAAATATAGGATTACTGACGATTACTATTTTAATCTTTATTAAATGCTTATTCTTTTTATTTGATAATAAAGAACAAACTATTACAAAACTTTGGAAATACTTATACCTAATAGGCTACATACTATTACCATTTATATTCATTGTTAAAATTTCTTTCGGAATAAAAGATTACAATCCTAAAATAATTATCGGATTATTTATTCTCATTTGGACTAATGATACATTTGCTTATTTGGTTGGAAAATCAATAGGAAAACATAAATTATACGAACGCATATCTCCTAAAAAAACAATTGAAGGATTCCTTGGCGGTATTGTGTTTGCTGTTTTTGCTGGATATCTAATTTCAAAATTATACATCAAACCAAATCCTGATTTTAGTGAAAGATCTATCTTAATATGGGTTTTTATCGCATTAATTGCTGGTGTTTTTGGAACTATTGGCGACTTAATTGAATCTAAATTTAAACGAATTGCCCAAGTCAAAGACAGTGGTAAAATAATGCCTGGGCATGGAGGTATTTTAGATCGTCTAGATAGTGTTATATTTGTAGCACCAATTGTATACTTATTTTATCAAATTTTATCTTATGTTTCATAAAGAAGGAGCTCAATCCATTTTATTAGGCACTTGTATCACTGCCATTGTACTATTAGTAAGTGACAATCTGATTGACACTAGCTGGATTAAAATGACGATTCAAATTATAGCAATTGTTTTTTTAATAATTATACTTCAATTTTTTAGAAATCCAAAACGAACTTTTATCTTAAACGAAGATCAAATTCTTTCTCCTGTTGATGGGAAAGTTGTTGTTATTGAAGAGGTGTACGAGGGTGAATATTTCAAAGACAAACGCCTACAAGTTTCTATATTCATGTCGCCAATAAACGTGCATGTTACCCGTTATCCAATGGGAGGTATTATAAAATTTAGCAAATACCATCCTGGAAAATTTTTAGTAGCTTGGCACCCAAAAGCTAGCGAAGAAAATGAAAGAACGACTATCGTAGTTGAAAATAAATCATTTGGAGAAGTATTGTACAGACAAATCGCTGGTGCGTTAGCAAAGCGAATTGTAAACTACGCCGAAGAAGGAATGCAAGTAATTCAAGGAACTGATGCTGGTTTCATCAAATTTGGTTCAAGAGTAGATTTATTTTTACCTTTAGGAACTCCAATTAATGTAGTATTAAATCAAAAAGCCATCGGCGGAAAAACAGTTATTGCAACCAAAGCGTAATGATTGAGAACGATCTAGATAAACAATTTGACGAAGCAGTTAATGAGGCTTCAAAAATGACGCAGGCTTCCCTACCACAAGACGTACAACTACGTTTGTATGCATTTTACAAACAAGCAACTTCTGGTTCAGCCCAATACGGACAATCCGATAATTTTGATTTACGAAATGCTTTCAAACTAAATGCTTGGATGCAAATCAGCCATATATCTATTGAGGAAGCTAAAGAAAACTATATTGAAATCATCAATTCTTTATTGAAAAAATAAACAAGTCATGAAAAAACACTTTTTAAAAGTAATTTATGTAATATTCTTTTTTATTTTATTCTCTTGCAACAAGAAAAAACTAACCGAAGTAGTTGAAGTTCCTTTGCCAAGTGCCGAAGAAAAAATAACAATGGGTATGCCTGATGATGTTAAAGCTAACGATGGTTCGTTTCAATTAGAAAAATTAGCTTTTGACTACGATGCTTTAGCACCAAATCTATCAGCAATTACTTTAGAGAACCATTACTCTAAACATTATTTGTCTTATACTAATAAATTAAACGAAGTCATTGCGGGAACTAATTTAGAAAATAGTACTATTGAAGAAGTGGTATCGCAATTAGATACTAGTAATGAAGAACAAAAAAATAACGCAGGTGGTTATTACAACCATTCCCTTTATTTTAAATGTATAGGACCTAAAGCAGGAGGCCAACCGAAAGATTCCTTAGCAACCGCAATTGAAAAAGATTTTGAATCTTTTGATAATTTTACCACTCAATTCAAGGGAGAGGCTAACAAAGTCTTTGGTTCTGGTTGGGTGTGGTTAATTGTGGATCGTTCCGGAAAATTGCAAATCACAAGTACTGCCAACCAAGATAATCCTCTAATGCGAAATGCAAAAGTACAAGGTAAACCCATCTTAGCCTTAGATGTATGGGAACATGCTTATTACTTGGATTACCAATACAAACGTAAAAACTACATTGATGCTTTCTTCAATGTGATCAACTGGAGAAAAGTAGAAGAGAATTACGAAGAAGCTATTTCAAAATAGTATTTTTTTTTAATTACTTCAATTGATAAATAAACGATTCCAACGGTTCAATAGCTATTTGTACTTTTCCTTGTCCGTTGACCACTTCTAAAGTCAAACTACTCTTTTGGTACAACTGGTCAACAATTGTATATTTTCCGTCTTTTAAATACCATTTTTGAATTACATCTTCTGGGATTTTCAATTCAAAATGACTGGTATGCACCGATGAAAAATTAGAAATAACTATCAACTTTTCTGTATATGACCAACGCACAAACGAATATACTTCAGGATAATAACCCTCTGTAGCATATCGGTTTAATCCATGAATTTCTTGGAATTCTCCCATCAAAGCCGAGCTTTTTAACGTAAAGTTCAATACCCTTTTGTAAAAATCACGTAGCGATTTCTCCGAAGACGACAATTGCCCGCCATCAAATTTACCACCATTCATCCAGCGTTGGTGATTTGGAACACCTACATAATCAAAGATAGAGGTTCTAGAATGGGTTCCAAAACCACCATTTTCATTTCCTGCCTCACCTACTTCTTGTCCAAAATAAATCATCGTTGGCGAAGTACTAATAGTTGCCGAAACCACCATTAATGGCTTTCCTTTTTCTGCTGAACCTGCAAATTCAGGACTTGCTAAACGTTGTTCATCATGATTGTCTAAAAAATGTAGCATGTGGTGCTCAATATCAGCCAATCCTTTTTGAATATCAGTAATTGGGTCCGTTTGACTTCTCCCTTGTACAATCTCTTTTAACTTGTCATACAGTTCCACTTTGTCATATAGATAATCCATTTTACCTAAACGAATGTAATTTCGGTATTCTTTTGGATTATACACTTCTGCTAATAAAAAGGCATCAGGTCTTTGTACTTTAATCGCCGAATTCATGTAGCTCCAAAACTCATACGGTACCATTTCAGCCATATCGTAACGAAAACCGTCAACTCCTTTGGCTAACCAATATTCGGCAATAGCGCGAAATTTTTTCCAAGAACTTGGCACTTCTTTATCTTTCCAAAAATCAAAATGTTCTTGACACGATTTGGTGTCAAATCCAGCTGGAAGTTCAGCAAAATCTTTAGTTCCATCAGGACGAATTCCGTAATTTACTTTTACCGTTTCGTACCAATCGTTTTTGTCTGGCTTAGGCAAACGGGAACCATTCCCAGTCCATTTTGCAGGAAATTCTTCAAATTTACCATCAATCAACGGATTCACTTCTCCATTTAAAGGAGTAATACCCTCTGGCAATTCGAAACGGGTATTCGGGATGTAATAGAAATTATTATCCTTATGGTATTCTACTGTAACATCATCATCAGCCCCAAAATCTCTAACTCCTTCTGGATTATTTTTACCTTCATACTTTCGGGCCACGTGATTCGGAACAATATCTATAATCAACTTCAATCCCGCTTTGTGTGTGCGTGCTATTAAGTCTTCAAATTCTTGCAAACGATTGGCTGGATTGACTGCCAAATCTGGATTGACATTGTAATAATCTTTTACCGCATAAGGTGAACCCGCTCTTCCTTTTACCACTTCAGGATCATCATTTGAAATACCATATTGAGTATAATCTCGTATAACAGCATGATGTGGAACTCCAGTATACCAAATATGGCTGACCCCTAAATCTTTAATTTCTTGTAGCGCTTTGTCTGTAAAATCATTGAACTTCCCTACTCCATTTTCTTCAATCGTACCCCAAGGCTTGTTAGTGGTATTTTTATTTCCGAATAATCGAGTAAAAACTTGATATACTACTGCTTTTTGAGTGGGAATAGTTGTCATTTTTTGAGTATTATTTTTTTTATCATGGGATTGTGCTCCGCTAAGTAGCGAAAAAACAAGAGCAACAATACAAGCAATTTTTTTCATAGTTCAATAGCATTTAAGCGTATTGACAAATATAAATCTTTTTGAAACATTCGCAAGTCTTCTATTTGAGGAAATAAACAGCTAATGATTGGTTTATAAATATTTCTTAAATAGACTTGTGCTTTATTCATTTTGATTAATTTTACATCCAAAATAATTTGGACTTGAAAAAACTTAAATTCACATTCTTTATTGCACTATTTTTTGTGTTTATTTCAAACTTATTGGGACAAACTCCTAAAAAAATTGTGATAGAACATTCTGATTTTGCTGACGTGAATCAAGTTGAAATTCCAGATGCTTTTTTATTGACCGGAAATGTACGTATGAATCATGACGGAGTGGTTTTAACCTGTAACAAAGCCTATTATTTTCAAAAAGAAAACTACATTAAAGCCTTTGGAAACGTACAATTAGTACAAGGTGATACTTTATTCCTGAACAGTAAATATGCCGAGTATAGCGGCAATGTAAAAAAAGCATTTGCAACTGGCAATGCTGTAATGAGTTCTCCTGACGCTACTTTGGTAACAGATACCATTAATTTTGACCGCAATACTCAAGAAGTTTTTTACAATACTAAAGGAACAATTACTAATTTACAAAACACTTTAGTGAGTAAGTCGGGAAAATATTATGTCCCTGAAAAGAAATTTCAATTCCTGACTGAAGTTACGATAACCAATCCCACTTATGTTATCAAATCCAATCACTTGGATTATTACAGTAATTCGGGACACTCCTATTTGTTAGGTCCTTCGACTATTACTAGTAAAGCCAATTATATTTATACCGAAAAAGGATTTTACGACACTAAGAAGAACAAAGCGCATTTCTTGAACAAATCCTATATCAAATACGACGACCGAATCATTCGGGGCGATAGTTTGTATTACGACAGAAACAAAGAATTCGCTTCGGCTTCTCGCAATGTAAAAATCACCGATTCCATCAATCGCGGCATTGTGAAAGGCCATTATGCCGAAATGTACAAGAAAAAAGATTCCCTTTTTGTAACCAAAAGAGCCGTTGCCATCAACTTTGTCGAAAACGACTCCGTTTACATTCACGGAAAAAAATTAATGGTTACAGGAAAAGAAGAAAACCGAATTATTCGCGCTTTCAATAATGTTCGTTTTTTCAAAAAACACATGAGTGGCAAATGTGATTCGATTCATTCAAGCTCTAAAACAGCCTTGACCAAACTAATTGGACATCCTATTCTTTGGAATGGAGAAAGCCAAATTACAGGAGATCTTATGCATCTCATTGGCAACAACACCACACAAAAATTAGATTCACTCAAAGTATTGAACAATACCTTTCTCGTCTCCAAAGACACTTTAGGCACTGGTTATAACCAAATAAAGGGACAAAATCTCTTTGGAAAATTTGAAGAAGGCAAATTACACGATGTGGACATTATCAAAAACACTGAAGTAATTTATTATATGCGAAATGATGCACACGAACTTATTGGCATCAACAAGAATAAGAGTAGTAGGATCAATATTTTGTTCAACAAAAACGAAGTGGATCAAATTACCTTTTTCCAACAAGTAGATGGCGATTTATTTCCTGAAAAAGACTTGGCCGAAAACGATCGAAAATTCAAAGGTTTCATTTGGCGAGGTGAAGAACGAATCAAATCCAAAGATGATATCTTCCCGCCTGAAGAAAATGAGGACAATGAAAAAATAGCCAAACAAGCCAAGGTACAAAAAGACAAGAAAAATGTACCCATGAAAGTGCGAAAAGAAACCTTGGATTACGATAAAAAAAAGAAGAAATAGCCATTGAAATAGCAATCGAAAGAATCAAATTTCAATTTCAAGAGCAATTAAAAATTCATACAGTGAACAACGATTTTATACAATACCAAGCACAAACATCTCCTTATCCTTTAGGAATGGAGGTGTCGCATGCTATAGGATCGTACATTTACGATACCAGCAATAACCGTTATTTGGATTTTGTAGCAGGTGTTTCTGCTTGTTCATTAGGACACCAGCATCCAAGAGTCAACCAAGCCATTAAAGACCAATTGGATTTGTATTCGCACGTGATGGTATATGGCGAATATTCGCAAAGTCCGGCAGTGGAGTATTGCAAACTAATGGCTTCGCTCCTGCCCGAACCTTTAAACAAAACCTACCTAGTTAACTCGGGAACCGAAGCAATTGAAGGGGCATTAAAATTAGCCCGTCGTGTTACAGGTCGTAGCCAATTGATTTCGTGTCACAATGCGTACCACGGTAACACCATGGGATCTATGAGTGTCATGGGATTTGAAGAACGCAAACAAATTTTTAGACCCTTAATTCCTGATGTCGAATTCATCACTTTCAATAACGAAGCCGATTTAGACAAAATCACTACTAAAACAGCTGGAATCCTACTTGAAACCATTCAAGGAGGTGCTGGATTCATCCAACCTGAAAATGATTTTCTCAAAAAAGTGCGTCAACGTTGCGACGAAGTCGGTGCGATGCTAATTTTGGACGAAATCCAACCTGGTTTTGGACGAACTGGAAAACTTTTTGGTTTCCAAAATTATGATGTCGTTCCTGATATTGTAGTCATGGGAAAAGGTATGGGAGGCGGAATGCCGGTTGGGGCGTTTACCGCTTCGGCAGCTATGATGGATTTATTAAGTCATGACCCAAAATTAGGACACATCACTACTTTTGGCGGACACCCTGTCATAGCGGCAGCCTGTTTAGCTACCTTAAAAGAAATTACCGAGACTTCTCTTATGACTGAAGCTTTGGAAAAAGAAAAGCTATTCCGATCACTCTTGGTACATCCTTTAATAGAAGAAGTAAGAGGAAAAGGATTAATGTTGGCAGCTATGACAAAAAACGCCGATATTACCAATGAAGTTATTTTAAAATGTCAAGACAGAGGATTGATTTTATTCTGGTTGCTTTTTGAAGGTTGCGCGATTCGAATTACACCTCCATTGACTATTTCTGAAGAAGAAATACGAGAAGGTTGCGCCATCTTACTTGAAGTGATGGACGAAGTTGCTAAAAAATTATAGTATATTTCAACTTACTTTTTGTTAATTAAATTGTTCACAACAATTCTTGCTTTTTCTCATGCAATAATTCTATTTTCCTAATTTTATTTAGGCCAAATTCAAAAACAAAACAGTATGCAATTAAGCAACGAAGAAGAAGATTACAACTTATCTCTTTCCAAATTTGAGTCAATGTTAAAGACTAATAAAGTCTTATTTTTTGATTCCGAGGAATTTGAAGAAATCATCCTTCACTACATCGATACGGGAAAAACTTCTTTGGCCAAAAAAGCATTAAAATTAGCCTTAGAACAACACCCAAAATCTACTGGATTAAAATTGGTTCAAGTTGAAATGTTGGTTTATGAAGACCAATTAGATTTGGCTGATAAAATGCTAAACGAGTTGTATGCCATTGAACCGAATAACGAAGAAATTTACATTCAAAAAGCCAATATTTGTTCCAAAAGAGATCAACACGAAAAAGCCGTTGAACTCTTACAAATTGCCTTAAAATATACTGATGATTATGCTGATGTCTATAACTTAATTGGGATGGAATATCTTTTTATGGACAATTTAGAAATGGCAAAAAACAGTTTCATCAAATGCCTCGAAGAAGACATAGAGGATCAATCAGCTTTGTATAACGTAGTCTATTGCTTTGAATTTTTGGATCAAAACAAAGAAGCCATTCAATACTTAAATCAATACATCGATAGAAATCCGTACAGTGAAATAGCGTGGCACCAAGTGGGACGTTTGCATTACGGATTAAAAGAATATGAAGAAGCCATTCGTGCTTTCAACTATGCTACTTTAATTGATGACGAATTCATGGGTGCTTTCATGGAAAAAGCCAAAGCTTTGGAACGCTTAAAACGTTACGAAGAGGCTATTGAAAGTTATGAAAGAACTATTGAATTAGACGATGCCACTTCCTATGCCCTGCTACGCATTGGAAAATGCCATGAAAGATTGGGAAATACCGCTTTAGCAATTAAATATTATAATGAAACAGTTCACGAAGACCCACTTTTAGACAAAGGGTGGATTGCAATCACCGATTTTTACGTTCGTGAAAAAAACTTCCAAAAAGCATTGTTCTATGTTAATAAAGCATTAGCTATTGACAACCAAAATCAAATGTACTGGAAGCGCTATGCTACTATCAACAAACAGATGAATTTCTTTGAAGAAGCTGAATTTGGTTACCGCAAAGCAGTTGAATTTGGAGACTATCAATTAGACACTTGGTTGTTTTGGGTCGATATTCTTCAGTTTTTAGGCGAATTTGATAATGCCATTCAAACTCTATTACAAGCTACTGAATATTTCCCTGAAGAAAACGAAATCGAATACCGTTTAGCTGGATTGTATTTCATGATTCAAGACACCACTAAAGCTAAATTTCATTTAAGTAATGGTTTGCGTTTGAACTCTGACAATTACATTCTTATTGAAGACTTATTCCCAATGGTTTGGGAGGAAAAAAAAGTTCAAAATTATATTGCCAAACACAAAAAATAAACATGACGCCACCTATTAAAAAACGTTTTGGTTTACTGGGACGCAATATCAATTATTCGTTTTCTAGAGGTTATTTTACGGATAAATTTGAAAAAGAAAATTTAGAAGGATATACTTACGAAAATTTTGATATTCCAACAATCGAATCTTTTTTGGATATAATAAAAAACAACGACCATTTGAGTGGAATGAATGTTACCATTCCGTACAAAGAAGCAGTTTTGCCATTTTTAGACAAATTATCTAAAAAAGCGGCTAAAATTGGAGCAGTTAATACCATTAAATTCACCAAAAAAGGTAAACTCAAAGGGTACAACACTGATTATTATGGGTTCCAAAAATCGTTAGAACCTTTGCTAGAATCCCACCATAAGAAAGCCTTAATTTTAGGAACTGGTGGCGCTTCCAAAGGGGTGGCTTTTGCCTTAGACGAATTAGGAATTGAGTATACTTTCGTCTCAAGACAAGCGAGTGAAACCGTTTTGGGTTACAACCAAATTACGGATTTAATTTTTGACGAATACCAAATTGTAATTAACTCTACTCCCGTAGGCACCAGCCCTAACACCGATGCCTATCCTGAAATTCCGTATGAGTTTTTTACCAAAAAACACATTGCTTACGACCTGATTTACAATCCTGCCGAAACCCAATTTTTGAAAAAAGCTCAGCTTCAAGGAGCAAAAACCAAAAATGGATTGGATATGCTCATTTTCCAAGCAGAGAAAGCGTGGACGATTTGGAATAAATGATGTAAATTCAAGCTTAATACATCGAAACCCATTTTTGTATTTATAAAATTACTCATCAACCTCAATGAAAAGAATAACTGTGTTTTGTGGTTCCAGTTCAGGAACTGCTGATGTTTATCGATCACAAGCAAGTATACTTGGAAAAACTTTGGCAAAAAGAAATATTGAACTAATTTATGGTGGAGCCAATGTTGGATTAATGGGAGCTCTCGCAGATGGGGCACTAAGCGAAAATGGAAAAGTTATTGGTGTATTACCTGATTTTTTAAAATCCAAAGAAATTGCTCACGATAGCCTAACTGAATTAATCATTGTAGCAAGCATGCATGAAAGAAAAGCAAAGATGAATGAATTATGTGATGGAGTCATCGCCTTACCTGGAGGATATGGAACATTGGAAGAGTTTTTTGAAATGCTTACATGGGCGCAATTAGGCCTGCATCAAAAACCTATTGCTGTTTTGAATGTAGATGGATATTTTGATGCTTTAATAACTTTAGTTGAAACTATGGTCAGCAAAGGATTTCTAAAAGAGATAAATCAAGAAATGCTAATCATTAGTAATAATATAGATGATCTTCTCGACAAAATGGAGTGTTATATTGCACCAAAAGTTGGAAAATGGATTAATTCAGAATTGATATAATCGAAATTTAATTCTAACTTTTTTTAACCTAAAACGATGATAAATAAGGGATTTATTTTGTAGTTCAAAAGCGGTTTAGTATCTTTCGACTGGAATAATTTAGTAACCTTATACATTGAAAAAATGTTAGAAGAAAAGAATGATAACCTGCTTGAAGCAGATGGAAACCTTACTGATTCTAAAGAATCAACACCTACAACAGTTGAAACACCTGAAACTAATGTAGAACCAATTGGAGCGGCACCCGAAGCCAATTTGAATCAATCAATTATTGAGGCTATTGCCGATACCAATGCTGAGGAAAGCGAGGACGAAAGTTTAAAAGAACGTCACGACATTCCGATGCAAGATTACGAAGCTTTGTCTATGGAAGCACTTGTAGAGGAATTAAACTCCTTAGTTTCTAACGAAAAAGTAGCGTCAATCAAAGACCATGTCGAAGAGATCAAAAAAGCTTTTTTAGCCAAATACAACCACTTTATCGAGGAGAAAAAAGAGGAATTTCTTGCTGAAAACCAAGACCCAAATGAGGAATTCCAATACCATTTCCCTCTCAAATCGAAATTTGACAACATCTATTCTGTTTACAGAAACCATAAAAACGAACACTTCAAAAATTTACAAACGAGTTTAAAAAACAATTTAGAAAACCGTTTAGCTATTGTTGAGGAGTTAAAAGAATTGATTAATCCCCAAGCCAACATTAAAGACATATTAAAACATTTTAATGATTTAAGAGAGCGTTGGAAAAATGCAGGACCAATTCCAAAAGATAAATACAATCATGTTTGGAATAACTATCATTTTCACGTAGAAAATTTCTATGATTATTTGCACTTGGATCGCGAGGCACGAGATATTGATTTCAAACATAATTTAGAGCAAAAACAAAAAATTGTAGCTCGTGTAAAAGAACTAATCAAAGAAGAAGATATTAACAAAGCATTTCGTGAATTACAGGATTTACACCGCATTTGGAAAGAAGAAATTGGGCCTGTCTCTAGAGAATATCGTGAAGAAATTTGGAATCAATTTAGTGATTTAACCAAACAGATGCACGACAAACGTGAATTATTATTTGAAAAACTAAGAAGTGCCGAAGTTGATAATCTAGCTAAGAAAAAAGAAATTATTGCACAAATTGAGGTGTTGGCTACTGAAAAAGTTAATGCTCACACACAATGGTTAACACAAATAGAAAAGGTAGAAGCTCTTAGAGAAGCATTTTTTGCAGCAGGTAAAGTCCCTGCAGAGGTGAGCGAAGCTACTTGGGCAGCCTTTAAAGCAGCTGTGCGTAATTTTAATTCGTTCAAAAATTCGTTTTATAAAGAAATCAAAAAAGATCAAAACGATAATTTGAGTAAAAAACAAGCTTTGGTAGCCAAAGCAAAAGCGTTACAAGAAAATACAGATTTTGCTTCTACTACTCCAATTATGAAACAAATTCAGGAAGAATGGAAAACAATTGGCCATGTTCCTAGAAAATACTCCGATAGTATTTGGAAAGAATTTAGAGAGGCTTGCAACCATTATTTTGACAAATTAAAAGAACACAAAAACGAGGAAAATAGTGAAGAAGTTGCTGCTTTTGAAAACAAAAAAGCTTATTTAGAAACCTTGAGATCTTTCCAGTTAACTGGAGATCATAAAACGGATTTAGAAGGAATTAAATCGCATATTCAACACTGGAAAAGTTTAGGAAAAGTTCCTTTTGGTAGACGTCACATTGAAGGTAAATTCAATAAAATATTAGACGCCCTTTTTGAAAAATTAAGTTTGAGTAAAAAAGATTCTGATATGATGCGTTTTACTAACCGAATGGATCAATTGTCTGAAAGTAATGATACTCGTAAATTAGAAAGCGAAAAAATATTTTTGATTCGTAAAATTGAAGAAATACAAAATGAAATTTTTCAATTAGAGAATAATATTCAGTTTTTTACCAATACTAAAAATGCCAAAAAAGAAAATTCAATTGTATTGGAAGTTCGCAAGAACATCGCCATTCATAAAGAAAATCTAGAAGTTTGGAAAGAAAAATTGAAACAATTACGCAATCTAAAACAGGAATAGCTTTTATCTTTATACTTACAACCTCAATTTAAAAGATTGAGGTTTTTTTATGCCAAAATGTAACGGAATGATAATTATCATTTTAATTCATCGAAGGTCCGCTTACTTTTGAACTTTCAAATGAATTTATTATGACTAATTCACTACTTCAAAAGTACAATGTCCCTGGACCAAGGTACACCAGTTACCCGACCGTTCCGTATTGGAATGAAGGTGATTTTACATATGAAATTTGGTTAAGCACTCTTAAAAAATCATTTGTAGAAAGTAATTCAACAGAAGGAATTAGTTTGTATATTCATCTCCCTTTTTGCGAAAGCATGTGTACTTTTTGTGGTTGTAACAAAAGAATAACTAAAAATCACGAAGTAGAAAACCCTTACATCAAAGCCGTTGTAAAGGAATGGGATTTATATTGCGATATTCTTGGCGAAAGACCCAATATTAAAGAAATTCATTTGGGTGGAGGAACACCTACTTTTTTCTCTTCTGAAAATTTAGAGATACTTATCAATGGAATTTTTGCAAAAGCAAATAAAGCCTCCGATTATGAATTTAGTTTTGAAGGACATCCTAATAATACCACCCGAGAACAGCTGCAAAAATTATATGATCTGGGTTTTAGACGAGTAAGTTTTGGAGTTCAAGATTATTCTGAAAAAGTACAAAAAGCCATTCACCGCATCCAACCCTTTCTAAATGTTGCTAAAGTAACTTTGTGGGCTAGAGAAATTGGCTATACTTCAATAGGTCATGACATTATTTTTGGACTACCTTTCCAAGAAAAAGAGGATGTGATTGATACTATTGAGAAAACCAAGTCGTTACAACCTGACCGTTTAGCTTTTTACAGCTATGCCCATGTGCCTTGGATAAAAGGAAATGGGCAACGCGGATTCAATGATGAGGACATTCCTAAAGATGATAAAAAACGGGAACTCTACGAAATAGGCAAAGAATTACTCTACGAAAATGACTATCACGAAATTGGGATGGATCATTTTGCTTTAACAACCGATAGTTTATTTCATTCCTTTGAAGTAGGCAAACTACATCGTAATTTTATGGGATACAGTTCTTCCAAAACGCAATTGATGATTGGTTTAGGTGTTTCGTCTATTAGTGATAGTTGGTACAGCTTTGCTCAAAATGTAAAAACTATAGAAGAATATTACCAATTTTTAGACACCAATACTATTCCTGTATTTAGAGGCCATCTATTGACTGAAGAAGATTTAATCATCCGAAGACATATTTTGAATTTAATGTGCCAATTTGAAACCTCTTGGGCCAATCCAAAAAACTACTTTAATGAAATTCCCGAAATAGTAATTCAATTAAAAGAAATGGAAAAAGATGGACTCATTGAATTTATTTCAAATGGGATGAGAGTAACAGAAGACGGAAAACCATTTGTTCGTAATGTTTGTATGGCATTTGACTTACTTTTAAAACGAAAAGCACCTGATACTGCTTTGTTTTCAATGACAATTTAAAAGAATAATAAAAAAGCACACTATTAAGTGTGCTTTTTTATTCCTATAGAAATAATCTAACTTTTAATAATCGATACTAATTCATCTTTCATAAACAATAAATTAGCTTTCAATTGATGTAAATGTTCATCAGTAGTTGTTTCCACTCCTGTATTGATTCTATGAATTTCATGCTCTAATTCGTGGTAGTCATCAAAAACTTTTCTGAAATGTGCATTATTCACTTTCAATTGATGAATTCTATCTTGGTACTCTGGTAATTCGTGTAATAAATCGTGTCTTTCCATTTTTTATAATAATTTAAATTCTAATTTTTATTAATGACAATTGGGTGTTTCTTGAACAAATAAACTCATTTTAGCCGGTGAAATGTATGGAATTCCCAATCCCAATCCGCGTAGTATAAATAAAACACCAATAATAACTCCAACATAAGGAATCGCTTTTTGAACCTTATTGCGAAATGAAAGAGTCATAAAAGAATTGAGATACGTCACACTGCTCATCATCGGAATAGTGCCCAATCCAAAAAGCAACATATAGGTTATACCTAAAGATACATTTTGCATAGCAATGGCACCAAATAAAGCCACATACACCATACCGCATGGCAGAAACCCATTTAATACGCCAATGGTAAACAATGATTGGTAACTTCTATTTTTAAATTGTTTTCCTAAGGCCATTTTAATCTTTGAAATTAATCGATATACTGGTTTAGAAAAATTATAATTGGCCAAAACTCTTTCGGGAGTTAGAATAGTTATAATCATTGCTACGCCAATAAATATGGATAATCTTTGTTGAATTCCTGCTAAAAAAAAACCTTTTCCTACCAAACCAAAAAGCAATCCGATTGTAGCATAAGCTACCAAACGACCCAGATGATACGTTATAATTTGAGTCGCTTTTTTTGTTGGATTAGTACTATCTACTGGGATCATCATGGCAATTGGCCCACACATTCCAATGCAATGCAAGCTACTAATTAGACCAAAGATGAAAGCAGAATACAACATAAACGGCTAATTAATATAGATGGTTTCTTTAGATAAATACGATTTCCCTTCGTATTGCCATTCCATATTAATATCCCAACGGCCACCTACCAAACTTTTTTTAGGTACGAGCAAAGTTGGTTCAGAAATCGAAATTGGCACTTCAAAATCCATTTTCTTGTTAGATGGCCTGTAAAGGGATACTTTTCCTTTTATTTTAGTAGGAACAAAAGTCACTGGAAATGTTATTTGAGCTCCTTGTGTAGTCAATTCCACTTTTGGCTTTTCTGGTAAATCCTGAGCATTTTGAATACGCTCCATTTCTTTTCCAAATTGTGCATCGTGCTTATAATATTCCTCTACTACTAAATCATTATCATATTTTGAATTGGATTGCACCTCAACAACAAAATAGAGAATAAACGCCATAAATAATCCAAAAGCTATTACAATACCTGTTCCCCAATTGATTTTCATTTTTCTTAATATTAAGTTATCTAATCAAAACTTCTCGGACTTAAGAAATTTGTCGTTGCTGTTTCAATTTTTTTATTTCCGTTATACACCTCAATTTCTAACTTGGTTTTATCTGTTTCTAAGAGATATTGATTAATTTCAACAAATAAAGTTCCACTGTTCATACCTTGTTTTGGCACTTTAAAATCTTGTTTTCCTACTACCTTCAAACTCCCTTTAATTCCAACCAATTTAAAGTGAATATCCTTAAATTCTTCATTGGTCTTATTAATAATTTTAAAGGTATAGATATTACTGATATTTTCACCTTTATGTTGGTACAATTGACCTGGCAAACGTAAGATTGTTGCCTCTACATCGGTTCGCAAAAACAATAAACCTGTTAATACTCCAACCAAGATAATTAATACAGCTGTGTAGCCTTTCATCCTTGCTGTAAATTTAAACTTAGCGTTTTTCTCAATTTCGTCTTCGGATGCATAACGAATTAAACCTTTGGGTAAACCAACGCTTTCCATAATAGTATCGCACTCATCAATACAAGCAGTGCAGTTTACACATTCCAATTGTGTTCCGTTTCTAATATCTATTCCTGTAGGACAAACGTGTACACATTGGTGGCAATCGATACAATCTCCTTTTCCGGCTGTAGCACGATCTTCATTTTTATTGAATTTAGCTCTTCCTGCTTCTTTTTCGCCACGTACAAAATCGTACGCCACATTAATCGATTTGTTATCCAAAAGTACTCCTTGTAATCTTCCATAAGGACACGCAATGATGCACACTTGTTCTCTAAACCAAACAAAAACGAAATAAAAAACGCCTGTAAAAATCAATAACGCAATTAAAGTACTCAAATGACTTTCGGGTCCCTCTTCAATCATTTTTAGCAATTCATCACTACTGATTAAATAGGCTAAAAATACATTCGCAATGAAAAAAGAAATCACAAGAAACAAAAACCATTTGATTCCTTTTTTTCTAATCTTCTCGGCATTCCATTCTTGTTTACTCAATCGGATTTGTGCTCCTCGATCTCCTTCAATCCAATACTCTATTCGACGAAAAACCATTTCTAAAAAGATGGTTTGCGGACAAATCCATCCACAAAATATCCTCCCAAAAATAACGGTAAAGAGAATAACAAAAACGACCCCAACAATCATGAATAATACAAACAGATAAAAATCTTGAGGCCAAAATGGAAATCCAAAAATATTAAATCGGCGTTCCAAGACATTGAACATCATGAACTGGTTGCCATTAACTTTAATGAATGGATTAGCAATAAGAATAGCCAATAAAAAATAACTGACTAATTTTCGGTACTCATACAACCTACCTGAAGGTTTTTTAGGAAATACATATTTTCTTTTTCCGGCCTCATCAATAGTACCGATACTGTCTCTAAAAGACTCATCTTGTAAACTGGACATTATGCTGTAATTTTAAAAGACCAATTTCAGATTTGAAATTGGTCTTTTAGTTCGTGTTTATTTATTTTGCAGGTGTTGCAGTAGCTTCTTCAACCCAGATTTCTCCATCTGGTGCTTTTGGATCTTTTGGATTACTTCCTTTCAAAGAAATAATATAACTCGCTACTTTTTGAATTTCTTTTGGTTTCAAAGTACCTTTCCAAGCAATCATACCTTTTCCGTCACGACCACCATTGGTAATCGTATGGAACAAGTTTTTGATTCCTCCTCCTAAAATCCAGTACTCATCAGTTAAGTTAGGTCCAATTTGTCCCCCAGCATCCGCTCTATGACAAGCAGCACAATTGGTTTCGAAAATGGTTTTCCCTTCTGCCAATGTAGGTGCGTCTGTAACTAAAGTAACTGTTTTTTCGTCCATTAAATCCGGAGCTGTTTTCATATATTCGGCTACTTCAATTTTGGCTTGTGCCAATTCTTTTTTCAATTCGGTCTCTTGATCATCAGCTCCAAGAATTTCAAAACGAACTAAATATACTACCGAAAATACGATACAAGCATAGAATAAGTACAACCACCATGGTGGTAAATTGTTATCTAATTCTTTGATTCCATCATAATCATGATCCAATAAAAGTTGACCTTCATTCTCCATTGGTTCTGACTTGGTCAAGGCTTTCATGATTTTAGCATACCATTGGCTTTCTTTAAAACCTAATTGTGTAGCTTCTTCTAACTTTGCTTTTTGTTCTTCAGTCAATAATTGATAGGTAATCTTATCAATTGCACTAATTGTAATTTCTATTGCAATTAAAAGAAATAGAAACACAAATAAGAATACAGACACCATTGGAAATTTCACAAAAGCAGGACGGTCTCCAGAGTCAATAAAAAATTCCATTGCACCAAAAACGGCGAAGAAAATAAGAGGAACTCTTACATATACAGGGATTAATTTTTTCATTTTTAAAAGTTTAAAAAATTATAATGATGGATTGTCATTCAATGGAATTTGGCTCATCTCTTCTATTTTTTCTTTCTTATAGGAGAAAACCCAAAGTCCTAATCCTACAAAGAATAAAAAGAAAATCAACAATGACAGTATTGGATAAATCGCAACTCCGGCGATGGTTTCCATATTATGTTTTATTTGTTCAAACATGACGTACTATATTATTTTTTTACTTTGATATCAGTTCCTAATCTTTGCATATAAGCAATTAAGGCTACGATTTCTCTTTCGTTCATTGGAACAAATTTTTCGCCTTTAGCGGCTGCTTTTTTCTTGCTTTCATCATAACTTTTCACAAAGTCAGGATCATTTTTCAAGCTCTCTTCAATTGTAATAGCTTGAGCTCTTAAATCTTTTTGAGCATTAGCGACCTGAGCTGGAGTATAAGGTACTCCAAGAGTAACCATTGCTTCCATTTTCTTTTGAGTCATAGAAATATCCATTGCCTCATTGTCAAACAACCATTTATATCCTGGCATAATTGAACCCGCTGAAATACTTTGTGGATTCCAAAAGTGATTGAAATGCCAGTTGTCATTATACTTCCCACCTACTCTCAATAAATCGGGTCCAGTACGTTTTGATCCCCAAAGGAATGGATGATCGTATACAAACTCTCCTGCTTTAGATTGTGGTCCATAACGTTCTACTTCACTACGGAACGGTCTAACCGATTGTGAGTGACATCCCACACACCCTTCACGAATGTATAAATCACGTCCTTCTAATTCTAATGGTGTATAAGGCTTAACACTTGTAATTGTAGGGATATTCGATTTTACCATAATTGTAGGTACAATTTGAATAATACCTCCAATTAAAATCGCTACTGTAGCCAAAATTGTCAATTGGATTGGTTTTCTTTCCAACCAAGGATGGAATTTTTCTCCTTTTAATCTTCCACTGCTGATTTGTTTTAATTCAGGAGCTTCAGCTAATTCATCTTCGATAGATTGACCTGCTCTCACGGTTTGAATAATATTATATACCAACACTAACATTCCTACAAGATACATAGTTCCTCCCACAGCTCTCATTAAATACATCGGCATAATTTGGGTAACCGTCTCAAGGAAATTACCGTAAGTTAAGGTTCCATCTGGATTGAATTGTTTCCACATTGAAGCTTGTGTAAAACCAGCAACATACATTGGCAGCGCATAAAGTATAATTCCTAATGTACCAATCCAAAAGTGAAAATTAGCCAATTTAGTTGAATATAAAGGAGTTTTAGTCATTCGTGGTATCAACCAATAAATCATACCAAACGCCATAAATCCGTTCCAAGCCAAAGCACCAACGTGTACGTGAGCAATAATCCAATCCGTATAGTGTGCAATAGCATTTACATTTTTAAGAGACAACATTGGTCCTTCAAAAGTAGCCATACCATAACCTGTAATAGCTACTACAAAAAACTTCAATACTGGCTCAACTCGTACTTTGTCCCAAACTCCTCTTAAGGTTAACAAACCATTAATCATACCTCCCCAAGATGGAGCAATCAACATTACTGAGAAAACTACTCCTAAATTTTGTGCCCAAGTTGGTAACGCAGAGTATAATAAATGGTGTGGCCCTGCCCAGATATAAATAAAGATCAAAGACCAAAAGTGAACAATAGAAAGTCTATACGAGTATACAGGACGATTGGCTGCTTTTGGAACAAAATAATACATCAATCCTAAGAATGGTGTGGTTAAAAAGAATGCAACCGCATTATGGCCGTACCACCATTGTACCAAAGCATCTTGAACCCCAGCATATACTGAATAACTTTTCATTCCAGAAATAGGCAATTCTAAACTGTTGAAAATATGTAATACCGCTACAGTTACAAAAGTTGCTAAGTAGAACCAAATAGCCACATACAAGTGACGCTCTCTTCTTTTCAAAATGGTTCCAATCATATTGATACCAAAAACAACCCAAATCAATGCAATTGCGATATCGATTGGCCATTCTAATTCAGCATATTCTTTTGAAGTACTAAATCCCAATGGCAAAGAAACGGCTGCTGCAACAATTATTAATTGCCAACCCCAAAAGTTAAGATTACTTAAAAAATCACTAAACATTCTTGCTTTTAGGAGACGTTGCATGGAATAATATACCCCAGCAAACATAGCATTACCCACAAAGGCAAAAATAACTGCATTAGTATGTAAAGGTCTCAATCTACCAAAACTCAACCACGAAATTCCGTCGGTAACGTTTGGAAAAAGAAACATAAAAGCCAGAATAAGTCCAACTAACATTCCTACTACACCAAAAACAATGGTGGCGTAAAGGAATTTCTTTACAATTTTGTTGTCGTAATAAAATTGTTGCATTTCCATAATTAAATTTGTTTTTCTTCTATTGTTTGTACTGATTTATTTGGTTTTACTTTAAGCTCGTCATCAAAAAGCATTCTGACTGAAGGCGTATAATCATCGTCGTATTGTCCTGTTTTTACTGCTCTTATAAAAGCGATAAAAAAACCTATGGCTACTAGGATACTAATCGAGATTAATAAATAAATAACACTCATACCTTAAAATTATGTTAACAAAGTTAGTTGTAGTACTCTTTAAAAAATATGACATTTATCATACTACACTTATTTCTATTAAATTTAATCAAAAAAAGAATAAAAAATCGTTTTATTTCTTTTCTACTCTTTTGGCATAATAATTACTAGATAAGGTTACAAAACTCACTATCGTAATGGTACTCAAGGGCATAATAATAGCTGCCACAAGAGGTAATAAATTCCCTGTAACTGCAAATGACAATCCAACAACGTTATACAATAGCGATAATGTAAAGCTCATTTTAATCGTTGTGATGGATTTTTTAGAAAGTTTCAAAAACGAATGAAGCTGCTGAAACACACTTGCATCTAAAATGGCATCACATGCTGGAGAAAACACATTCACATTTTCGGATATTGCAATCCCCACATTGCTTTGTGCTAAAGCACCTGCGTCATTCAATCCATCTCCTACCATCATTACATTCTTCCCGCTTTCTTGCAAATTTTTAATGAACGCTAATTTTTGCTCTGGCTTTTGATTAAAAATTAATTCGGTTCCTTTCGGTAATAATTTTTCTAATGCCTCTCGTTCTCCTTCATTATCTCCTGAAAGTATTTTCAATTGATACTGCTGACTCAAATTAGCAAAAAGTGTTGCCAAACCTTCTCGGTATTGATTATTGAAAACATATTTTCCTAAATAATTCCCATTTATTTTAATATGAACTGAAGTTTGTTGAACCTCATTTTCTTCTATCGAACCCACAAAAGAAGCTGACCCTAACTGTATAATCGTTTCATCTATTTGAGCTTGAATTCCTTTTCCAGTAATCTCTTCAAATGAATCCAATTTTATTCTTTTTGTTTCTGGCAAAAAGTCATACAACATGCGACTCAATGGATGATTAGACGCACGAAGTACATTTTTAACTAAAGCGATTTTGTTTTCTGAAAGCGCTTCTCCTTGGAATGAAATATTTGATTTTTTATTGGTAGTAATCGTTCCTGTTTTATCAAAAACAATGGTATCAACATTCGCTAATTGTTCAATTACTAAAGCATTTTTGAGATAGAATTTTTTCTTACCTAGAATTCGAAGAATATTTCCAAAAGTAAACGGTGCTGTTAATGCCAAAGCACAAGGACAAGCGACTATTAATACTGCAGTAAATACATTAAAGGCGATATTGACATCTTTGAAAATCCAATAACCAAAACCTCCAAAAGCAATTAAAAGCAAAAGCGGAGTGAAATAGCGGGAAATTTGATCGGTAATGGTCTTGTGTTTTTGTACTACCTTTTTTTTAAACACATCATTACTCCATAATTGTGTCAAATAACTTTGAGAGACCGAATGCAACACTTCCATTTCGACCATTGTACCTATTTGCTTTCCTCCTGCAAATACTTTGTCTCCTGACTTTTTGGTAATAGGAATAGCTTCTCCCGTTACAAAACTATAATCAATTTCGGCTGTTTCAGAGATTAAAATACCATCTACAGGAATTAATTCTTGATTGCGAATGAGTAATCTGTCGCCTTTTTGAATATCATAAACAGGGATACTTTGTTCTGAATTGCCTTGAATTCGCGTGATGGCAATGGGGAAATACGATTTGAAATCACGTTCAAAACTCAAGAAACTATAGGTTTTGATTTGGAACATTTTCCCTAAAAGCATAAAGAAAACTAAACCCGTTAAGCTATCAAAAAAGCCAGAACCATAATCCATTACAATATCTACAGTACTGCGCACAAACATCACAATGATTCCTAACGCGATTGGAATGTCAATATTGAGCATTTTGGATTTAATGCTTTTATAGGCCGACACATAATAACCACTTGCGGAGTATAAGAAACTCGGTAATGATAATGCAAAAATTAACCAACGGAAAAAACCACGGTATTGGTCGAGCCAATATTCTTTTACTTCAAAATATTCGGGAAAGGAAAGCAACATAATATTGCCAAAACAAAAGAACGCGACTCCTAATTTATAGGTTAAACTTCTATCAACTTTATTGGAGCCTGCCTCATAGTTTTCTAAACTTATGTAAGGTTCATAGCCAATTCCACTCAGTAAATAGACAATTTCTTTGAGCGAAACCTCTTCTGGTTTGTAGGTAATTCGGACTTTTTTTTCTGGAAAATTAACTTGAGAAGTACTTATTCCCTTTTGAAGACGTTGTAAATTTTCCAAAATCCAAATACACGAGCTACAATGTATATGAGGAATGTTAAGTGAAACAATAGCGGTTGCATTCTCTTCGAATTCCAACAGTTTTGACACAATACTTTCATTATCTAAGAAATCATATTTACCATTAATATCTTGTGGAGTTGCTCCAGGCGATTTTTCAAAATCATAATAACAAGTCATATCATTGAGACTAAAAATTTCATACACGGTTTTACAACCTGTGCAACAAAATAATTTGTCATCAAAGACAATTTCTTCTTTTTCTATAATCTCTAAACCGCAATGGAAACAGTTTTTTGTATCCATAGTCTTTGCTCATTTTACCTGTGACAAAGGTCACCAATTGTTCCTATTAAAAATATGACATTTGTCATAATAATCATTAAATTTGTAGTCAATCAAGTCCCTACTTTATATTATGAGTAAATGTGAACAATGTATTGTTAGAGAATTCAGCTCTTTAAAAGCCTTAAATAAGGAAGAATTAGTCCGCCTTTCAGAATGCAAAAAATCATATTCAATTAAGAAAGGGGATGTTATTTTTGAAGAAGGCGAAACCATAAATGGAATTTATTGTATCAAAGATGGTGTTTGCAAACTCTCTAAATTGAGTGCTAACGGAAAAGATCATATTGTTAAACTCATCAAAAAAGGTGAATTACTAGGACAACGTTCTATTATTAGTGACGAACCTGTGAATTTAAGTGCGATTGCCTTAGAAGACATGGAAGTTTGTTTTATACCACGATCTGAAGTGATGGATTTTTTTGAGAAAAACAATCAGTTTTCTATGAATGTCATGAAAACGATTTGTGGCGATTTAAAAGAAGCAGATGACCATGCCGTGAATATGGCTCAAAAAACGGTTAAAGAACGTCTCGCCGAAACCTTACTTTATTTAGCCGATACCTTCGGTAAAAATGATGATGACAGCCTAAAAGTACAATTATCAAGAGAAGAACTTGCCAGTATGATTGGCACCGCTACCGAAAGTTGTATTCGTTTACTTTCTGATTTCAATAAATTAGGTTTGATTGAATTATCGGGTAAAAAAATCACCTTAAAAGAAATTGGCAAATTAAAGAAAATGGCAGAGTAGCTCCTACATTTTCTTCGCCTCGTTCCAAAAAACATCCATTTCAGCCAACGTCATATCCATTAATGGTTTGCCTAATGCTGCTGCTTTGCTTTCTAAGTACTGAAATCGGGATATGAATTTTTTATTGGTTCGTTCCAAAGCATCTTCAGGATTGATTTTTAAGAATCGGGCATAATTAATCATTGAGAAGAGCACGTCTCCAAATTCAGCTTCCATTTTATCTTGGTTTCCAGCGGCTACCTCAACTTGAAATTCTTGTAATTCCTCTTGTAATTTATCCCAAACCTGATGTGGTTCTTCCCAATCAAAACCAACACCTTTAACCTTATCTTGAATTCGGCTGGCTTTTACCAAAGCAGGCAGGCCTTTTGGCACACCTTCCAAAACTGATTTTTTTCCTTCTTTTAGCTTGAGTTTTTCCCAATTTTGTTTCACCTCTTCTTCATCTTTCACTTCCACATCACCATAAATATGTGGGTGACGATGAATCAGTTTTTCACAGATTTCATTACACACATCGGCCATATCAAAATCTTGAGTCTCGCTTCCAATTTTGGCATAAAAAACAATGTGCAGCAACAAATCACCCAATTCTTTTTTGACTTCTTCCAAATCATTTTCTAAAATCGCATCGCCCAACTCATAGGTTTCCTCAATAGTTAGGTGACGCAAACTTTGTAATGTTTGCTTTTTATCCCAAGGACATTGAGCACGCAAATCATCCATAATGGTTAACAATCTATCGAAAGCTTGAAGTTGTGATTCTCTTGAATTCATTGTAAAAATTGGTTTTGGTAAAAATAAAAAAATCCTACTAAGAAATCGATCTCAGCAGGATTTAAATAATTTTCCAATTAACAATTACGCTTTTGTAGCTTTTGCTTTTTTAGGTTTTTCTTCTGTAACGGATTCTTCTTTACTTGACGCTTTTGGCGCTTCATCAGTAACTAACCCTTTTGATTGCAACAAATTGTACCAATTCAATACTTTTTTGATATCAGAACCGTATACTCTCTCCTCATCATAATCAGGTACGATTTCTTTGAAGTAAGCGGCTAAAGTAGCTGCATCTTCTTTATGAGAAATAGCAGGTCCATTATTCTCTTTTTTGGCAATAGCAATCAATATTTCAACCAATGGTTTTTCAGCTTCATACGTATAAATCGAAATTTCAGATAACAAACTTACGTTTGCTTTTAAATTTACTGTGATTTTTTTTCCGTCCAATAATGACTCGGCTACAAAACCAGTACGCGTTTGGATTTTCAATTCGTATAAACCTGGTTTCCCAGAAATAGCTAATATTTTTTCGATATTCATTATATATTTATTATTTATTATCTTCCTTTTTTACCAAAGAACTTCATTCTATATTCTTGAAATGTTTTGCCTTCAATAATGTTTTTTAATTTTTTCTGTATCAAACGTTTTTTCAAAGACGAAATTTTATCTGTAAACAAAATCCCTTCTATATGATCGTATTCGTGCTGAATGACTCTTGCAATTAAACCATCAAAAACTTCGGTTTTCATTACAAAATCTTCTTCACAATATTCAATTGTTACGATTGGTTTTCGATAGACATCTTCGCGCACATCAGGAATACTTAAACAACCTTCGTTGAAACTCCACTCCTCGCCTTCTTCTTTTACAATTTTAGCATTAATAAAAGTACGTTTGAATCCGTTCATTTTTTTTTGATCGGCTTCAGACATATCCTCATCATCACTAAAAGGGGTTGTATCAATAATAAACAAACGTATTGGCAAACCTACTTGTGGCGCTGCTAATCCCACTCCATAGGCGTTGTACATCGTTTCATACATGTTGGCGATGGTTTCTTTTAAGTTAGGATAATCAGGTGTAATTTCCTCTCCAACCTTTCTTAAAACAGGGTCTCCATAACCTATAATTGGTAAAATCATTCGTATTGTATTAAATTGTCATTTACCTTTTAAAAGATAATTTTCTTTTTTCGAGTGCAAAAATAGTAAAAAGATATTTGAATTACGATTTACGATATACGATTTACAATATACGATTTACCATTTTTTTAAAATCTCTTATCTAAAGTCGAAACAGATTTAATTTAATCCCAAGGTATCGGCAGTATTTTTTCTAACCTCAGCTAACAAATCCGGATTAGCATTTAATTCTTGTCCAAAAGAGGGTATCATTACTTTTAATTTAGACTGCCATTCTTTAGTTTTCATTTGGTCTTTAAAACATTTTTGTACTACATCTAGCATTACGGATACGGCAGTAGAAGCTCCAGGAGAAGCCCCTAACAAAACCGATAAAGTTCCATCATTAGTAGTAATCACTTCAGTTCCAAATTCTAAAATACCTCCCTCTTTTTCGTCTTTTTTAATGACTTGAACACGTTGTCCTGCACGCTCTAACTTCCAGTCTTTTGACCTCGCATTGGGCACATATTCTCGTAACGCATTCATTCTATCTTTTGGTTTTTGACGTACTTGCTCAATCAAATATTTAGTCAATGGAATATTTTTAATTCCAGCGATTACCATCGGAATAATATTGTCTGATTTAATTGATAATGGCAAATCAGAGTAAGAACCATTTTTAAGGAATCGTGTAGAAAATCCTGCAAAAGGACCAAAAAGTAACTGCTTTTCTCCGTTAATCATTCGGGAATCAATATGAGGTACCGACATAGGAGGAGCACCAACACTAGCTTTACCATATACTTTAGCATCATGTTTTGCAATCACTTCTGGATTAGTACATTTTAGCCATTGACCACTTACAGGAAAACCACCATAACCTTTCCCTTCAGGAACATTGGCATTTTCCAACAATGGTAAAGAACCGCCTCCAGCACCAATAAAGATAAATTTTGGATACACTCTTCTCTTCTGTCCTGTTGTCAAATCACGTACTTTGATTCGCCAAGAACCATCTTTTCGTTGTTTTAGCTTTCTAACTTCATTATTAAAATGCATCGTAACTCCTTCTAATGTTTGAAGATAGTTAAACATATTTCGAGTTAATTCCCCAAAATTAACATCGGTACCAATATCCATTTTAGTAGCTGCCATCGGTTCTGAAAGTTCTCTTCCTTCCATAACTAAAGGCATCCATTCTTTCAGCACCGAAAATTCTGTACTAAAATTCATATCCTGAAATAAAGGATTGGATTGCAATACTTCAAATCTCTTTTTAAGATAATCCACATTTTTTTCTCCCCAAACAAAACTTAAATGCGGTACACTTTTAATAAATTTATCTGGAGAAACTACTTTATTTTGCTGTACCAAATACGCCCAAAATTGTCTTGAAACCTCAAAAGACTCCGCAATACTAATGGCTTTTTTAGGACTTATGGTCCCATCTGCTGCTTCAGGCGTATAGTTCAATTCACAAAAAGCAGAATGTCCCGTCCCGGCGTTGTTCCAAGCATCAGAACTTTCGCAAGCGGCATTATCTAATCTTTCGTATATTTCAATAGTAATATTAGGTTGTAGTTCTTTTAAAATAACACCTAGAGTGGCGCTCATAATTCCTGCACCTATAAGGATTACATCAGGGTTGGTTCGAATTGTAGTATCGGACATGGTTCAAAATTTTAAGGTGCAAATATACTCCTTAAAATTGCAAAAAACAGCATAAAATTGTAACAAATTCAGGTCGAAACGTAAGAAATGAACGCCTTTTTAATCCCTAATTAAAACATCTTTCTAGACAAATAGTCTTGGAGCATAATCGTTGCTGAGATTTCGTCAATTAAGCCTTTATCTTGACGCTTTTTTTTGCTCAATCCACTATCTATCATTGTTTGAAAAGCCATTTTAGAAGTAAACCGTTCATCCACTCGAATTACTTTCATATCAGGAAAATGATTGGTGAAATGTGTCACAAATCCTTTGATAATTGAAGCACTTTCAGAAGGCTGACCATTCATTTGCTTGGGTTCGCCAATAAGTACTGCTTCTACTTTTTCTTTTTGGAAATAGTCTTTCAAAAAATCAATGGCCGTTGCCGAAGGAATCGTTGTTAATCCAGAAGCAATGATTTGCAGCTCATCAGTAACTGCAATTCCGGTGCGTTTTTGGCCGTAATCTATAGCGAGTATTCTTGGCATTAATTTTTCTCTTAAATTGGAGGGGTAAATTTACTTAAAATTCAGCATAAATCCTTTCCAGTTACGATGAATTAATTCAGTTAATTGATAACTATGTATCCTAGAGTTCCTTTTTTGACAATTGCACAAAAAAACTATCTTTGTCAAAAATTAATACAAACTACACCATGAATTCATTACAAACAACAATAGAACAAGCTTGGGAGAACAGAGCTTTATTACAAGAAACGGCTACAACCAATGCTATTAGAGAAGTTATTGCATTATTAGATGCCGGAAAATTACGTGTTGCTGAACCAAAAGGAGATACTTCGACTTCGCTCAGTACAGGCTCTTGGCAAGTAAACGAATGGGTAAAGAAAGCCGTAGTAATGTATTTCCCTATCCAAAAAATGGAAACTTGGGAAGCTGGTATTTTTGAGTTCCATGACAAAATGGAATTGAAAAGAAACTATGCTGAAAAAGGAGTACGTGTGGTACCAGGCGCTTCTGCTCGTTATGGTTCATACATTTCTAGTGGGGTTATCATGATGCCAAGTTATGTTAATATTGGTGCGTATGTTGATGAAGGGACTATGGTTGATACTTGGGCGACCGTAGGAAGTTGTGCTCAAATTGGTAAAGACGTTCACTTAAGTGGTGGTGTTGGAATTGGTGGTGTTTTAGAACCTTTACAAGCTGCTCCAGTAATTATTGAAGATGGTGCTTTTATTGGTTCTCGTTGTATTGTAGTAGAAGGAGTTCATGTAGGTAAAGAAGCGGTTCTTGGAGCCAATGTATGTTTAACTGCATCAACAAAAATCATCGATGTAACTGGTGACGAACCTAAAGAAATGAAAGGATTTGTACCTGCTCGTTCTGTAGTAATTCCAGGAAGTTACACTAAAAAATTCGCGGCTGGAGAATTTCAAGTGCCTTGTGCTTTAATCATTGGTACTCGCAAACCTTCTACTGATTTGAAAACATCATTGAACAATGCGTTGAGAGAATACGACGTAGCAGTATAATACAAATCAAATGGTTGATATCTCAATTGTCATTGTAAACTACAAAAGTTGGAATGATCTGAAGGAATGTCTTCAGTCTATTGTTTCAATCAATAGCCATCAATTTACTGTGGAAACAATTGTTGTAGACAATCAATCAAGCGATGGAAGGATTGAGGAATTTAAACACCTCTTTCCTTCCATTTCTTTTGTTGAAAATTCTGGCAATAATGGTTTTGCTAATGGGTGCAATGTAGGAGCAGCAGCTGCAAAAGGAAATTATTTATTTTTTTTAAATCCAGACACTATACTATCTGAAGAAGCTATTTATGAACTATGGAAGACTGCCTCTACAACTCCTGATTTAGGAATTGTTTGCTGTACCCAAATCAATGAATCTGGGAAACACTACAATGAAATTCGATTTTTTCCAAGTCTACGAACTTTATTTGGACCATTCAGGGCTTTGTTTAAAGTAATCAATAAACAATTGATTAATGAGAACTACAACCCTGAAAAGCAAATAGTCTTTCCTGAATGGGCAACAGGAGCTGTAATTTTTATGAGTAAAACTTGGTTTGAAAAAGTGAACGGATGGACTGAAAAATATTGGCTTTACTTTGAAGATGTAGACTTATGTAAAAAAGTAAGTAATCAAGGAGGTAGAGTTGGATTAATTAGAAATACTTCAATACTACACAAACACGGGGGTGCTTCAAGAATTAATATTAAAACTAAAGCTTTGACTAAAACCGAAGTTTTAATTTCACAACATGTTTATTTTAATGAACATACAAAAGGGTTACACCATTTTCTTATTCAATTAATATTAGTTAGTTCAACGCTAGTAGAAAAAATATTATTAGCAATAATTGGATTAGTATTCTTTTTTATACCTAAACTAAAAGTAAATTTGTTAATCCTAAAACACTTAATTCTTTATTATTTTAACTGTATAATTCAATCTACTTGGACTAGTCCTCGCGCTATGAATTATCTCAAAAAGTAAATACCCTAAATTTAATACAATGGCGCTATCACAATACGATTATTTAATAGTAGGTTCTGGACTATTTGGAGCTGTTTTTGCACATGAAGCACATAAAAAAGGAAAAAAATGTTTAGTCATTGACAAACGAAATCATAAAGGCGGTAATGTATATTGCGAACAAATTGAAGATATCAATGTACATAAGTATGGTGCCCATATATTTCATACTAATGATAAAGATATTTGGGATTATGTGAACCAATTTGTTGAATTCAATAGATATACAAATTCCCCCGTAGCCTTCTACAAAGATGAAGTATATAACTTACCATTCAACATGAATACTTTTAACCAATTATGGGGTGTCAAAACTCCTGAAGAGGCCAAAACCAAAATTGAAGAACAAGTAAAATCATCTGGTATTACCAATCCTAAAAATCTTGAAGAACAGGCGATATCCTTAGTAGGAATCGATATTTATGAAAAGTTAATTAAAGGATATACTGAAAAACAATGGGGTAGAAAAGCTACTGAATTACCCGCTTTTATCATTAAACGATTACCTGTTCGATTTACGTATGACAATAATTATTTTAATGACAAATACCAAGGAATCCCAATTGGTGGTTATAACAAATTAATTGATGGGTTATTAGACGGAATTGAAGTTCGATTAAATGTCGATTTTTTTACTCAACGTGAGGAACTTACCCGATTGGCTGATAAAATTGTGTTTACAGGAAAAATTGATGAATATTACAATAATCAATTTGGTAGCTTGGAATATCGTAGCTTGAAATTTGAAACCAAAACTTTGGATCAAACTAATTTTCAAGGAAATGCTGTCATAAATTATACTGAAAGTCAAATTCCTTATACAAGAATTATTGAACATAAGCATTTTGAATTTGGGACACAAAAGAAAACCGTAATTACATATGAATATCCTGACGAGTGGAGTCCTGGCAAAGAATCCTACTACCCAGTCAATGATGATAAAAACAATGCTATTTACAATCAATACAAAAAATTATCTGAAAAAGACGATTCAGTTATTTTTGGAGGACGATTAGCCGAATATAAATATTATGATATGCACCAAATAATAGCTTCGGCCTTAAAAAAAAGTAATGATTTTTTATAATCTTCATTTATGAGCAGCAAAATTCTAATTTGTACACACAGAGAATTCAATTATATTCAAGACAACTCTTTTTTGCCTATTCATGTTGGGAAAGAAATAAGTTCCTTGAATTTACCTTATCAGTCTGATAATACTGGAAGCAATATCAGTAAAAAAAACAAAAACTATTGCGAACTTACAGCATTGTATTGGGCGTGGAAGAACTTAAATGAAGTTGGTACTATTGGTCTTTGCCACTATAGACGATTTTTTGATTTTTCAGACACTACATCTGCAAATACAATTATAGAAATTACAGAAGAATATTTTTCAACTAATTTTGAAAATTATATCTACAAAGAAAACCTCCTAGACGGGTATGACATTATTTTACCCAATCCATTAGTTAAAACACGATCACTTTACAGCCATTACGCATTATCCCATTTACCAGAAGATTTTGACATTCTCGCTAAAACAGTAGCAAAATTACATCCAGAATATATAAAATCTTTCCAAAAAGTAATGTTTGAGAACAATTCTTTTTCGCCTTTCAATATGCTTGTAGCCAAAAAAGAACTCGTTGATGATTATACAACTTGGCTATTTTCAATCTTAGAAGATGTAGAACAGCAAATAGAAATTTCTACCAATCCGTATCAAGAAAGAGTATTAGGTTTTATGTCTGAACGATTACTCAATGTGTATGTATATCATAATCAGTTAAAAATAAAATACCTCCCAGTACATTTTGTTGCTGACAAATACAAATCAAAGTCTAGGTTAATGAAGAAAGTTGTTGAATACAACAATAATATCATTTTTTGGTTTCGTTCTAAGCTTACTAAAAAAAATCACCTAAAATCAATTAAGTAACGTAATCAAATCTCCCCCTTCATGAAAAAATTTTTCGTTATCCTAATCTTTTTCAGTTGTACCATCCATTCAAATGCCCAAACTTATTTAAAAGGGAATGTATTTACAACATTATTGACGATTCCAAATGTGGGTATTGAAACAAGTATTGGTAAGCAATCTACCTTTCAATTTGACATTACCGCTTCATTTTGGAAATCGGTCAAAGGCAATCCTAGAGAATTTTATCTTTTTATTCCCGAATACCGCTACCATTTTAAAGAAAAAAATAATGGATTTTACTTAGGAGCACATGTAGGAGCAACCATTTTCAATTTCCAAAAATGGAATTATTTAAACACTAATAAATACGAAAAAGGATTAGGGTATGTTATGGGAGTAACATTGGGCTATAAAGCAAAAATTAATCAAAAATTACATTTAGACTGTTTTTTAGGAGGTGGATCGCACCAAGGTTTTTATAAAGGATATTACATTGGTACAAATGAACGATACGAGAGTGCCGTAAAATATAATAAAAGTGGTGAATGGCTCCCTTATAGAGGTGGTATTATGCTATCGTATCAACTAAACTAAAATCATGATGAACATCAATCAAGAAATTTTAAATGCTTTTGAAGTCATAAAAAATGGCGGAATCATTCTCTATCCTACTGATACGGTTTGGGGAATTGGTTGTGATGCCACCAATGAAGAGGCGGTACAAAAAATTTATGCTTTAAAACAACGGGAAGAATCAAAAAGTATGATTTGCCTCATGAATGGAGAGAAAATGATGTACAATGTATTTAAAGATATTCCTGAAGTAGCATGGCAAATTCTAGATTTATCTGAGAATCCAACCACCTTGATTCTTGACAATCCTTGGAATGTAGCGCCTAATTTAATTGCGCCCGACAAAACTTTAGGAATTCGATTAGTAAAAGAACCTTTTTGTTTCAAATTAATGGAGCGCATGAAAAAGCCATTAGTTTCTACCTCGGCCAATATATCGGGACAACCTACTCCAAAATCATTTAAAGAAATTAGTCCCGAAATTATAAAAGGTGTGGACTATGTTGTAAATTTGCACCACGAAAAAATTGCTGGCAAACCATCTACAATTATAAAATTGACAAATGATGCGCAGGTAAAAGTGATTAGAAAGTAATTAAATTTTACCGCAGATTCGCAGATTAAAATATAATCAATGGAAGATTATTTACATAAAGATAAAACATATCAAATTATTGGAATTCTTTTTGAAGTTCATAAGAATTTAGGTAAAGGATTTTCTGAAATTGTATATAAAGATGCCATAGAATTTGAATTTGCCCAACTAAACATTCCATTTGAAAGAGAAAAAGAATTTAGCGTTAATTATAAAAACACAATACTAAAGCATAAATTTTATGCCGATTTTGTAGTACACAACAAAATAATTTTAGAGATAAAAACTGTAGATTGTTTTAATGCAAATCATTATAATCAATGTCTAAACTATTTAAAAATATCTAATAATGAACTCGCATTACTGGTAAATTTCAATTCAGTTTCATTAGAATATAAACGAATAGTTAATTCAATTAAATAACAAATCTGCGAATCTGCGGTGGAAAAAACATGAATTACAAATCTGCTTTAAATAATAGAATTTTCGAAGTTATTGCTAAAGCTTCACAAGAACTTAATATAGAAAGCTATGTTATTGGTGGATTTGTACGAGATTTTCTTCTAGGAAGAGATTTTAAAAAAGACATCGATATTGTTGCTGTAGGTAGCGGAATCGAACTCGCTTTGAAAGTATCTGAATTACTTCCTAAAAAACCAAAAGTTCAGGTTTTTAAAAACTATGGAACGGCCATGCTTCGTTTTGAGGATACTGAAATCGAATTTGTGGGCGCACGAAAAGAATCCTACCATTTTGAAAGTCGGAATCCTGTTGTTGAAAACGGAACTTTAGAAGACGATCAAAACCGTCGTGATTTTACAATAAATGCATTGGCTTTATCACTAAATCCAAAGACTTATGGTGATTTAGTTGATCCATTTAATGGGGTTTTGGATTTGGAAAACAAAACAATAAAAACACCTCTTGATCCAGACATTACCTACTCTGATGACCCATTGCGAATGATGCGAGCCATTCGTTTTGCTACCCAATTGGGTTTTGAAATTGAAGAGAATTCTTTGGCTTCGATTACCAAAAATGCAGAACGCATCAAAATCATTTCTGGCGAACGAATCGTAGATGAATTGAATAAAATCTTATCTACAGAAAAACCTTCTGTTGGATTTTTATTATTATACAAAACAGGACTTTTGGATATTATTTTACCAGAACTGACTGCTTTGAATCAGGTAGAAGAAATAGAAGGTCATACACACAAAAACAACTTTTACCACACGTTAGAGGTGGTGGATAACATTTGTCCGAATACAGATGATGTATGGTTGCGTTGGTCGGCTTTATTACATGACATAGGTAAAGCACCTACTAAACGTTTTAACAAAAAACAAGGTTGGACTTTTCACGGTCATGAATTTTTAGGAGGGAAAATGGTCAAAAAAATCTTTGAGCGCTTGCACATGCCGTTGAACCAAAAAATGAAATTTGTTCAAAAAATGGTCATGATGAGTTCCAGACCTATTGTGTTAGCAGAAGAGATTGTTACCGATTCAGCAGTGCGAAGATTAGTCTTTGATGCAGGTGAAGATGTCGATAATTTAATGACCCTTTGCGAAGCCGATATCACCACTAAAAACCCAGCTAAATTCAAAAAATACCACAATAATTTTGATATCGTTCGAAAGAAAATTATTGAAGTAGAGGCTCGAGATCACGTCCGAAATTTCCAACCTCCTATTTCTGGTGAGGAAATCATGACTATTTTTAATCTCAAACCATCGCGCGAAATTGGTGTGCTGAAAGAAGCGGTAAAAGAAGCTATATTAGAAGGCGAAATTCCAAATGAATACCAAGCAGCCTATGATTTTGTTTTAAAAAGAGCTGAAAAATTAGGATTACAAAAAGCAAAACAATCATGAAAAAATATTTTCTACCCTCCGCAAAAGCAGCTTTAATTTTAGTCTATCTAGTAATTATTGCTGGAGCATTAGTCCGAATGACAGGTTCGGGTATGGGTTGCCCTGATTGGCCGAAATGCTTTGGCTATTACATCCCTCCTACTGAAGAAAAAGAATTGCTTTACACCATTGGAAAAGAATATTCAAAAGGTCAAGTTATAATTAAAGACGAAACACTTTTGGTAGCGAAAGATAATTTTACAGCTCCAACACGTTTTGAAAGCTCTCATTGGGAAAAATATACCAAACATGATTATGCCCTTTTCAATCCATTCCATACTTGGGTAGAATATATCAATCGATTAGTTGGTGCATTAGCAGGTATCGCTTGTATCATTGCGCTGTTTCTATCATTCAGTTATTGGAAAGAAAACAAAAAACTAATATTCTATAGTTTATTCATCTGTTTTTTAATGGGTTTTCAAGCATGGTTAGGAAAAACTGTAGTGGACTCTGTTTTGAACCCCTATAAAATAACCACACACATGCTGGCAGCCTTACTTATTGTTGCGGTGCAGTTGTATTTGATTTATACTACTCAAGAGAAAAAACAGACACAATTAATTGATAATGAATTTAAATGGGTATTGTTTGCCGCATTAGGATTGACCATTGTACAAATTCTTTTTGGAACTCAAGTCCGAGAATCGGTTGATACAATTGTAGAGGCAGGTTTGCCAAAAGAAGTTTGGTTACAAAATCCGAAAGGCGGGTTCTACACCCACCGAAGTTTTTCTATTTTAGTGGTTTGTGCCAATGCATTTTTATTTTGGAGAAACAGAAAAATGGAGCTTGGTTTTACTAAAATGGATTGGGTAATAGCCTTGCTTTGTGTAGAAATTCTATCTGGTATCGCGATGTATTATTTCAATTTTCCTTTTGGATCTCAAACGATTCATATCGTAATGGCGACCCTTCTATTTGGCTTACAATTCTATTTAGTTTTAGAAAATTTTAAAAAAAATACCCAATAATACCCGACTATAATGTCACAACATCGTCTTAACCATAATCAATGTCTAAACTAGCCACTCAAGATAAATTTTTAGATTTATCCGATTACGGAAGACCTTTTGGAAAATTTCTTGCCAATAGCTTAAAGGATACGCGCTTTACTCCTATTCATATCACTCTATTATTTGGCATTACTGGATTAATCGCAATTTATTTCATTCTCAACGAAAACTATCTATGGGCAGGTTTTTTCATTGTACTAAAATCAGGAATTGATGCTGCCGATGGCGAATTGGCTCGATTGAAAAACACGCCTTCTTATGTAGGCAGGTACCTTGATAGTGTATTTGATATTATTTTAAACTTTCTATTTTTAATAACAATTTGTTATGTTTCTCAAACTTCGTTTTGGCTTACTTTGATTGCATTTTTTTGCATTCAATTGCAAGGCACACTATACAATTATTACTATGTGATTTTAAGAAACAAATCTATTGGAGGGGATACTACCAGCAAGGTTTTTGAATACAAAACACCTAGAGCTTTACCTGGAGAAACTCAAAAAGCAGTCAATATTCTATTTAAAATCTATACCGTAGTTTATGGTGGTTTTGATAAAATTATTCACGCCTTAGACAGCGATGCTTATAAGGTAAAAACCTTGCCCAACTGGTTCATGACCTTGGTTTCCTTGTATGGTTTAGGATTCCAATTGCTGATTATTGCCGTACTTTTACCTTTGGGACAAATAGAATGGATCATTCCGTTTTTTATTGCGTATTCTGTTTTGATACTTATTTTTATTGGGATTCGAAAAACTAATTTCAATTAATTAACCCAACCATTCTTTAAAATCAGAAACACGTTCTCGAGCTACGATTACCTCATCGGCTTTATACGTTGGCAAACTGATTTTTAGTCTAGAATTAGCATACACGTGTATCTCTCTTACAGACTGCATCGGGATAATAAATTTTCTACTAATGCGGAAAAAATCCTTGGGATTGAGTTCTGTTTCTACAATTTCTAAACTACTATCAATCAAATAGTCCCTATTGTCAAAGGTATGAATATAAGTGCCTTTATTTTCGCTATACAAACATTCAATCTCAGCTCCATCAATTATTTTGAGTTGTTGACCTATCTTAACCGAAAAACGTTTTCTGTATTCCTTTGAAACAGGATTCACCAACATTTGTTTGATAGATTCAAAGTCTAAACTCGAAATACTATTGATTTGAAATTGATTTTTGAATTTTGAAATTGCAGTAGCCAATTCCTCCTCGTCAATAGGTTTTAATAGGTAATCAATACTATTCAATTTAAAGGCTCGCAACGCATATTCATCATAGGCCGTGGTAAAAATCACGGCACTTTTGATATTGATGTTTTCAAAAATTTCAAACGACAAACCATCTGATAATTGAATATCTAAAAAAATCAAATCAGGATGTGGATTATTTTGAAACCACACTAACGATTCCTCAACCGAATGTAGTAAGGTGGTAATCGAATAGCCTAGTTTTTCAAGTTTACGTTGTAATAAACGAGCCGCTGGTTTTTCGTCTTCGATGATGATAATGTTCATTGTTTTTTTGTTTCAAGTTTCAAGTTCTTATGTTGTGACAACTATGACTAAATTACTCCCACTTATTAGCTTTTTCTTTCTCCATCAATTCTTTGATTTTACGCTCTTCCCACTCTTTACCAAGAATAAAATACGGAACAAAAGTAGCCATTGCATGAGCTAACAACCCTATTCCCCAGAAAAATGCCGTAAAGAAATTTTTGAATTGAAAATAACTTTCACCAGGTTGAAGATTTTGAACATTGACGATGACAAACATCATATTGATGACTACATACACTATAGCATGTGTATAAAATCCTTTAAGCTTTTTAACTTTTTTTACCGCTTCTTCGTAACGAATTTGATCTGAATTTAAATTTCCCATTTGGTTGACTTATTTAAAATATTATTCCCAATTATTGTTTTTATCCTTGTTTAAAATCTCTTGTATCTTTCGTTCTTCCCAGGATTTTCCGTAGCCAAAAACGCCAAAGGCATGAAAAGACAATCCCAATCCCCAACCTAGCATTGGGAACCAAAACCATTGAAATCCCCAAAAAGTATAGTAATTAATTAGTGCTAATGTTGGAATAACGATACAATACGAAGTAAGATTTCCATAAAATCCTTTTAATTGCTCCACCCTTTTTTTAGCTCGAGCATAAGCCATATCTTCTTCTGTAAATTTAGCTGTTTTCATTATTGAAATTTGTTTGGTTAATATAGGTAAATAGACTTTAAACGATTTTTCATCTTGAATCACTTTTACTTTACGTTCAGTCAATAAGGCATAACGATTCACAATGTTTTGCAATCCAACACCTTTACCGTCAGAAAGAACTTCTTTCTTTTGCCAGTTGTTTTCAACTACCAATTGATTGTCTTGAATACTGATTTTGATGTGCAGTGGTTTTGAACTACTCACCACATTGTGTTTGATGCAATTTTCTAATACTAATTGCAATGACAAAGGAACTACTTTGGCTTCTTCGTTAGTACAATCTGGCAATTCATACGAAATACTATTCTCAAAACGCATGGTTAATAATTGCATATAAATTTTGGCGAAAGCCAATTCTTCTGAAACCGCCACTAATTCTTTGTCTTTTTGTTCCAAAACATAACGGTATATTTTAGATAAAGAAGAGGTGAACTTTTGGGCATTTTCAGGATTTTCTTCAATCAATGAACTCAACACATTGAGGCTGTTAAATAGAAAATGAGGATCAATTTGATTTTTTAAACTTTCAAATTGTGCATTGGCAGTAGTCGCAATTATTTTTTGTTCTTTGAATTTGTTTTCTTGTAAGGTTTTATAAAAATAGAAAGCATGAATCGCCAACGAAACAATGACAAAAAGCACTATAGGAATTAGAAAATGTCCTATACTCTCCTCTTCTATATATTTTTGAAAAGAGATCCCATCTATAATCACTTCTTCAAAAACGCGCAAAAGAAAAACCACAAAAAGTGTAATACAAAATGTACTTACAAAACCAACAATTAATCGATTGATTGTAAATCGGTTGTCTTTATAAAAAGAATCTAAATATATAAATACTGCAGCATTAGCATAGTACAAACTTAGGCCATATAACATGGTATACCCAAAGTATATCCAAAAGGAATTTCCTAACACAATTACATCTCCTATAAGATAACGTACAAGTAATAATACTAAAAATATACTTAGCGAAAGAACAAAAGCTCTCGGAAATTCTTTAACTAATTTAGTAAACATACTCATTGGATTTAAAATAAGAATTGGCGCAATAAGGCAACCAAACTTAAGGTTAATAAAATAACTATTCGGATCATAATGCTGTTTTTATTTATTTATTTGGTAAAGCAAAGTTGCACTAAAGTATCAATGTATAAAAATAAGATAAACCGAAATGTCAAAAAACCGCGATGAATTGTAAAATGAATCAATCCACACCCAACAGAATTAACACTTCAAGAAGAAAAATATTCCAGATTATTCTCCAGTGATTGAGAATCTGGCTAAAACATTCCATGAGATAGAATAAAACACTCAATTTCAACAATTTAAAATCTTTTCAACAAAACGTAATTCACAATTCGTAATTAGTAATTAATAATTTACCTTTGAACTTTCAATTAAAACAATGATTATGGTTTATAAATTCAGAGTAATTCTTGATGCCGAAGAAGATATTTTCAGAGATATTGCTATCCTTGCCGAAGACACTTTAGAAGATTTACACAATGCTATCTTCAATTCTTTTGGATTTGACGGAATGGAAGTGGCTTCTTTTTATACTTGTGATGATACATGGAACCAAGAAGATGAAATTCCAATGTTTGACGCAGGAGATGTTCCTGGAGAACAAACCATTATGAGCGATTACAAATTGTCGGACATTTTAGATAAAGAGAACACAAAAATCATCTACGTATATGACTTCATCAATATGTGGACTTTCTTGGTAGAATTAGCTGCTATCGAAGAACCTAAAGCAGGAGCCATTTATCCTGAAACACTATTTTCTCACGGAGAAATGCCTGATGAAGCTATTGAAAAAAACTTTGAGGCGGATATGCATGATGATATCTATGGTGAATTTGAAGACGATTTAGACGATGACGACCTAGATATGTTTGAAGGTGATGACAGTTTTGAAGACTTTGGCTACGAAGAAAATTGGAATTAAGCCTCACCCCAACCCTCTCCAAAGGAGAGGGAGCATAAAATATACTTAAATTCTATTTATAATTAAAAAATAACTAAAATAAACACCTATTCTTGCACCTCCCCTTCGGGGAGGACGGGAGGGGCAAAAACCTTATGATTAACCTATTCAACACCCATATTGATTCACTTTCTATACACCGTGTAGGAAATAAAAGCCGTAACGAAGCTATTTTTTTATCCGAACAACCATATAATTTAACTGATGAAATTGTTCCGTTGATAAAAGAATTTTTCTTCAAGCCTTTCAGAGAGAAAGAGGAAAATTACTTTCAGTTTGCGCACGAAGTGGATTTGGATTACAATGAAATGTACCAATTTGCTTCTCAAATATTTGAGAATCCGTCTAATGTTCATGAGGTTTCAAAGCAAATCACCAAACATTTGTTTGAACAATCCAATCACCCACACATTAAGAATGGTGAAGTATATGTTACGTATTTAACCAACCTTGCTATTGATAACAATGTAGTCGATGCCATCGGAATTTTCAAAAGTGAAATCCAAGCTGATTTTTTACAATTTGAAGAAAAAGATACTCACCTTGAAATGATTTTACAACACGGAGTGAGTTTGAATAAATTGGACAAAGGTTGTTTGATTTTCAATTACAAAAAAGAAGAAGGATATAAAATCTTAACGGTGGATAGTAACCGTTACGATGCACGGTATTGGTTAGAACACTTCTTATCTGTAGATGCTTTTGAAGATGAAAATTACATCACTAAAAAATACTTGAAATTCTGTCAAGGCTTTGCTAAAGACGTAGTTTTCCCTGCTGAAGACAAAAAAGAAGAAGTAATGTTTATGAATCGTTCTGTGAATTATTTTGCCAAAAACGACCAATTTGAGGAAACTAATTTCTTAAATGAGGTGTTAGATAATCCTGATTTGATTCCTGAATTTAAAAATTATAAAGTAGGCAAAGGCGACAAATACAGTATTGAAGATATCACCACCTTCCCTATTGCAAACGCAGCAGTTTCTGATGCTAGAAAATCGATCAAAAACGTGATTAATTTAGACACACACATCCAAATTAAAATGGATTTCATCAACCCAGAAAGTGCTGAAAAATTTGTAGAAAAAGGCTGGGACGAAGAAAAACAAATGTACTATTACTTGGTATATTTCAATAAGGAAGAGAAAAATTAAAATAAGACTACACTTGAAAGTCAAAATCTTGTCAAACTGAACTTGTTTGCTTTGCCTATTCGCTATTGCTCGGGTCAGTTTCTATTATATAGATTGACATATAAAAATTTATAGATTCCGAAATAAATTCGGAATGACAAGACGATTCTTTTTTTAGAAGCATTTTTTTTACTTACTACGCTTTAAACGGATTGACGTTTTTGAAATTTCGAGTAATGTACTGAAAAGAAGCACTCATAATATTTCCCATCGATTTGGCTTTCTTAAAATTCAAATCATTGGTGTATCGGTACAATTCTAATTTTAGCTGCTCCAAATGAGAAGGAGTCGACAAAGTATCTTCTCCCATAATTTTCAACAACCTTTTAATTCTGTTCTCGGCCGAGTGAATTCGTTTAGCCAAAACAGAACGTTCCTCATTTTTATATTGATTGATAGAACTTTCTTGTAATTTATCTTTTACCAATTTCACCATGGGATAATTCTCCTTGAAAAATTGAGGACGATACACCTTAAAATTACCTTCATAACATTGCTGGTCAAAATCAATGGCTCGAATTCGATACACTACTTGGTCAAAATCGTGAATAGGAATCACCACATAATTGTAAGCGCGCATATCACCAAGTAACCGAATCATAGAACGTTCATTGAACTTTACAAACTCCTTAGCGATTTGTGATTTTTCTGTTTCAGAACAATTTTTCAGATGGTTATTAATAAAAACATCTCCAGCAATTCCCATAATATGTTCCTCAATTAAAGTATCTTGATGCACTAAGAAATTGATTTTATCAGGTGATAAAATATGTTCCAATTCCAACCCATATACCCTTGAGGCATCGGCTTTTTTAATATAAAAATGCGTATAGTTATCGTTTAGAATATTTCGGATTTTAATTCGAAATGGCTTTGAATTTCCAAAGGTACAATAGTCAATTGAATCGACATTTAAGAATTTGATTATCTCTAAGTTACCATCAGAGTGAAGTAGGGAATAGATTTTTTTCAAAGTCAAATCAATTTCTTCACGCTCAAATTCGTTGTAATAGACTCTAATCCACAACGTATCCTGATCTTCTTTGTCATATACATTAATTGAACCAGAGAACCGCAACAAATCGTCGTATGAAATTGGAAATTTAGAAATTCTATCAAATCGTTCAAGATAGTCCAACAAAGCCTCATTAATGGGATAAGACGGCTTTTTAAATATCATCAAAGGTTCTTCGCTCATTAGGAATGTATTTACAACAAATTTACTGAAAAATATACTTGAAAATAATTTTTGGTTTCCTTTTCCGTTAGTTAAACAAAAAAAGAGAATTGTAGTATCTTTGTTTTATTATGAGTTGGATAAAAACCTTATTATTTGTACTATTCATTTGTTGTTTTCCTAATTGGATAATGGCTCAAATCAGTATTGATGATACACAAAATGCCGACCAATTAGTCCGAGTGGTAACCAATAATAACTCTTGTCTCACTGTTTATCCTGCAACGGCTACAGGTTCTCCCATCAAAAATAGCTTTGCCACATTTGATAAGAACGGAAGTAATTTCCCTTTTACTTCCGGAATAGTATTAAGCACTTGGGAAGCTGAAAATTCAACAGGCCCTTATAATCCTGCTTTTAGTGGTAGTGTAGCGAGTTGGAATGGAGATTCCAATATGGATGCTATTTTGGGAATTAACTCACTAAACGCTACAACACTGGAATTTGATTTTGAATCGGCAACAAACTTTTTAAGTTTCAATTACATTTTTGCTTCCAATGAATACATTCGAGATTATCCTTGTTCTTATTCTGATGGATTAGCAATTCTAATTAAAGATATTACCACCAATAGTAATTATACTAATATTGCTACTTTGCCTGATGGCACTCCTGTATCTTCAAAAAACATACATCCAGCAATAAGCAATTCCGACCCAACTTTAGCCAAATGTGATGCTAAAAACGAATCGTATTTTGGTCAATTCAATACTGATGTAGCTATCCTTAGTCCTATCAATTATGCAGGACAAACTAAAGTTTTAAACGCTCAAAGTAAATTAGAAATTGGACACAAATACAGAATTAAATTCGTAATTGCTGAGGATAGAAGTAAGGCACAATTCTCAGCCTTATTTATTGAAGCTGGTAGCTTTACTTCAAAAATTAATTTAGGAAAAGACCGCCTAATCGCTGATAATACCGCTATTTGTAACGGAGAAACATTCGACATCAAAACCAATATGTCAACAACATATGCTTACAAATGGTACAAAGACGGGGCTTTAACCCCATTAATTGGCGCAACTAATCCAACACTCACAGTAACACAAGCGGGAATATACAAAGTAGAAGCAATGGATACTAGCGGATGTGTTTTTACTGGTGAAATAAAAATAGAATACGCCCCAGGAATGAATCTAAAAGACGTCGAGCTTTCTAAATGCGACGATAACGGATTAGGAATTGCAGTATTTGATCTAACTTCAGTACAATCTATTATCACCAACAATGTTTCAAGTACTACTATTGAAGGATACTATACCGACAATACCTTAACAGTTCCTATTGTTACACCTACTGCTTTTGAAAAAACAACTACGGGAGACCAAATCGTATATGCAAAAGGAATTAATTCCAAAATAAGTTGTTCGGAAACGGCTCAAATTACATTGCGTACTATGACAAGTAGTCGCAATCAAACTAATTTACCAACACCTATTATCAAAGAATTTGCTGGTGGCAAAAATTCAATTGAATTAATTACTCCTTCTACCAATGCTATCTACGAATTTTCTATCGACGGGACGAATTATCAAAAAAATCCACTTTTTACAAGACTACCAAGAGGGAATTATTTAGCATATATTAGAAATACCTCCAATTGTGAATATACCACATATCCATTTACCATTTTAGATTATCCTACCTTTTTTACACCCAATGGGGATGGAATCAATGATGTCTGGAAAATAGAAAATTTCGATACATATCCACAGGCTGTGATATCTATTTTTGATCAATACGGAAAATTACTCAAACAAATGATGTCGAACTCTGTAGGTTGGGACGGCACTTTTAATGGTTATCCACTTCCTTCTAACGATTATTGGTTTCAATTAATCCTAAATGATAATCAAACCATTAACGGTCATTTTAGCTTAAAAAGGTAATTTTTTTTGTTATTTTTAGCCAATGAAAAAAATACCACTTTTATTTTTACTTTTTTATTCTATAAATTGTGTAGCGCAATTTAGTAAAACACATTATATTCCGCCAATAACATCTAATAGTGCAACAACCACATTACCACAAGATCACTATATTTATATTTCTACTCCAAGTGTAAGCAATGTAAACTTCAAAATCATTCAAATAGGAGGTTCTACAATTTCAGGTTGGGTAAATAAAACTACTCCTTATATTCACTTGATTGGTTCTGGAGACGCGACGCAATTATTTGTACCTAGTATCTCAACTGGAATTGTAACAAACAAAGGATTTATCATTGAAAGTGAAGGACTGGTTTATACCAGTGTAAGAACAAATGTAGGTAATTTTGCACAAGCTGGAGGGCTTGTTTGTAAAGGAAATAGCGCTTTAGGTAAACGCTTTCGAGCTGGTGCAATGCTCAATTCTTCTACAATAGTAGGACTACTCAACTTTTTTTCCATTTTAGCTACAGAAAATAATACAACGATTACTATTTCAAATATAACGAATGGTACTTTATTTGCTAATAACACTACTTATAATGGACCTATTACAATCAATCTTAATAAAAACGAAAGTTACATTTTAGCTATTAATGGCAATACAGGAAGTAACCTTATTGGTGCATTAATTGAATCTAATAAAGATGTCGTTGTAAATAGTGGTTCGTTTGGTGGAACAAATGATCCCTCCACTGCTTCAGGAGCTGGAAGAGATGTAGGTTTTGATCAAATTGTTGGAACGGATAAAATTGGCAAAGAATATATTTTTATAAAAGGTCTTGGAACTACCGTACTAGAACGTGCACTACTTATTGCTGACGAAGATAATACCGAAATTTATGCAAACGGGAGTACTAGCCCTATTACAACTCTTCAGGGTGGACAATATTATATTTTTGACGGAAGTGCATTTTTGAACAATAATTTATACATATCCTCTTCAAAAAAAGTTTTTGCTTATCAGAGCATTGGAGGAACATCATCCAATGCAAACCAAAATTTGTTTTTTGTACCTCCACTCAACTGTTCTACTCCTAAAATTGTAGATAATATTCCTCAAATAGATAAAATAGGTTCCAAAACTTATGATGGCACTGTCAATATTGTAACCGAAACTGGTGCAGGAGTTTTAGTAAATAATACTCCCGTTACAAACCCAATAACCATTAATGGAAACCCTAATTTTGTCTTTTATTCTATTAATGGACTTTCAGGAAATGTTAGTGTAAAATCAACGAAACAAGTTTATGTATCCTATTACGGAACAAATGTTTATGCTACTTATGGTGGTTATTATTCAGGTTTTGATTTAAAACCTGAATTAACAATAGAAAATTCAACTTCAATTTCTGGCAGTTGTATTCCTAATATCACATTAAAGACCACTCCTGACCCTGATTATACTTTCCAATGGTTAAAAAATGACGCCATTATAACAGGTGCTACGGGAGATACTTTTACTCCTTCAGAAGCAGGATATTATCAAGTTAAAAGAAGTATTCCTAGCTGTAGCACTAACACATTGTCTGATAAAATTCCCATAAGCAATTGTCCGACAGATTTAGATAATGATTCCGTTTTTGATAATATCGATTTAGACAATGATAATGACGGAATTACAAATTGTACTGAATCATACGGAGATATGGGTATAGATTCTACTACTGGCATAGTAACTAAAATGGGGTATAGTACTACTTTTTCAACAAGTATCAATACATTGTCTTTAAATAATTCTGCTGTTATTACACCTTTTACTGGTAAAACAAATGGTGATTTTATTAGCGAAGTCCCTGCCGGAAAAGGAAACACGTTAGAATACAGTATTAATTTTGCTAAACCTATTTCTTTAGCTATAAACTATGTAGATTCTGCTAATAATACTGATTTAATTACCTCCGATGGAGAATTCAGTATAAAATCAGACAATGATAAGACAATTACCGTTTTAAACCCAAACAATCAGTTATTAATTGATACAAATTATGATGGTATTTTTGAAAGTGGAGTAACTCAATATTCTTCATTTGAGATTAGTTTTCGACTAAATAGCATCACACCTCTCACAGCGGGTACTGGCACCTTCAGTTTTCATACGTACATAACTAATTCGTTAACATTTACTCATAAAAATTTATCCGATAGCACAAATAACAAAGCTACTTTTTCAATAATAGCTACTTGCCTTCCCAAGGATACCGATGGTGACTCAATTGCTGATCAACTCGATTTAGATAGCGATAATGATGGTATAACTGACACAACAGAATCACTCCCTAATATTTTTACATCCGTTTCTAATCTTGACAATAATAAAGACGGACTTTTTGATGTTTTTGGATCAGGTACTATACCACTAGACACTGATAATGATACCATTCCAGATTATTTGGATTTGGACACTGATAATGACGGAATCTATGATTTAGACGAATCAGGAACCAATGCAACCAACCCTGATATTGATGGTGATGGAATTAAAAATTACAGAGAATTAGACAGTGATAATGATGGTTGCTCAGATGTAATAGAAGCTGGGTATTTGGGCAATACAAATGCCACTCTTGGAAACAGTATTCCGCCAACTATAAATTCTAACGGAGTAGTAATAAGTAGCAATGGATACATTAATCCCAATATAAACTATACCATAGCAGCCCCAATCAGCATCAGTACACAACCACAAATAGCTCCAACCTGTGAACTCCAAAATTCCTCAGTTACTTTAGTTGACAATGGTGGCAATACTTATCAATGGCAATTATCTACTGATGGTATTCATTGGAACAATATCACAAATAACACCACTTATTCTGGAGTTACATCAAATACTCTCACTATCACGAGAGTAATCAATTCAATGAACGGTTTTCAATACCGTGTTCAATTAAATAAATCAGGAAATAGTTGCGGATTAATTTCTAATCCTGCTACTTTGACTGTTTATGCACTTCCTACATTAGCATCTTCCATTGATTTAAAACAATGTGATGATAATTCTGATGGCGTTTCTGATTTTAATTTAACAGAAAAAAATAACTTTATATCTGCAAATTATAGTTCAGAGACGTTTTTCTATTATACTTCATTGATTGGTGCTCAAACAAAAGATAATACCGCTCTAATCAATACTCCTCTAGCCTTTACTTCAAATTCAAGAAAAATTTGGGTTAGAGTTGAAAATCCATACGGTTGTTTTAGTGTATCAGAAATAAATTTAATTGTTTCTTCTACCCAAATCCCAACGACTTTCAAACGAGAATTTCAAGACTGTGATGATGATATTGCTACAATAAGTACAGATACTGATGGAATTTCAAAATTTGACTTTAGCAGTGTTACTTCTGATATTCAAAGTTTTTTAATTCCACCTTTAACAAATTATACCATCAAATACTATCCAAATGAGGCAGATGCTTTGGCAGAAACTAATGAAATTACAAACACTTCTAATTATAGAAATTCAGGCTACCCCAATCAGCAAGATATCTGGGTAAGAGTAGAAAGCATTTTGGATAATTCTTGTTATGGTTTAGGCCCTCATATTAAATTAATTGTAAATCCCAAGCCCAATATAAATACTAATAGCAATGGATTAGATAATCAATTAGTATGCTCCAATCTTCCTACATTCTTTGTAGAACTCAACGCTGGAATTACTGATGGTTCACCAACTACCAATTACACATATACTTGGTCAAAAGATGGTACTGTTTTACCTGCAGAGAGCAACCCTACTTTAAATGTAAATACAAAAGGAACCTACTCTGTTACAGTGAGTACACATTCAGGCTGTTATAGAACACGAATTATTCAAGTAAACGCTTCTGATGTGGCTACAATTAATAGCATTGATATTGTTGATTTAACAGATTTAAATTCTGTTACTGTAAACGCTTCAGGAAAAGGGCTCTACGAATACAGTTTAGACGCTCCATTAGGACCTTTTCAAAATTCAAATCGATTTGAGAATGTTACTGCTGGAATTCATGAAATTTTTGTTACTGATAAAAATGGTTGTGGTACAGTAAGTAAAACTATAGCCGTTATTGGTGTACCAAAATTTTTCACTCCTAATGGCGATGGATTTAATGATTATTGGAATATAAAAGGTGTTAATGCTAATTTTAGTTCAAAATCTATCATCTATATTTTTGACAGGTATGGCAAATTAATGAAACAAATACTACCTTCTAGCCAAGGTTGGGACGGTACTATCAACGGAGCTCCACTACCTGCCGATGATTATTGGTTTACACTTAAATTAGAAGACGGCAGAGAAGCAAAAGGACACTTTAGTTTACAACGATAATATTTATATAATTCTGAAGATTTAAACTATATTCATGAAAAAAAAGCTCCTACTATTAGTCATGATTTTCTTTTTCGGCAATTCTTTTGCTCAAAAAGAAGCTGCAGTATGGTATTTTGGAGATAAAGCAGGTTTAGACTTCAACTCTGGAACTCCTGTTGGTTTATTAAACGGAAAATTAATCACACGTGAAGGATGTGCTAGTATTTCAGATAAAAATGGAAATATCCTATTTTATACTGACGGATCAACTGTTTATAACAAATTACATCAGGTGATGCCTAATGGTTCAGGCTTATTAGGTCATGTTTCAAGTACGCAATCTGCTATAATAGTTCCTAAACCAAATAATCCATTTGTTTATTACATATTTACTGTTGACCAACCTCTTGCCGAAAATGTTGACAACGATCCTTTAAATGACGAGGATCCCCCTAATAATGGATTAAATTATTCGCAAGTTGATTTAAGATTAAACAATGGATTAGGAGATATTCCTATTACTGAAAAAAATATCCATTTAATTACTTACAATCCTGAAGACACAGAAGAATTAAAATTTAAATGTTCAGAAAAAATAACCGCAGTACAACATGCAGATGGAGTGTCTTTTTGGGTAATAACTCATTTTTTAGATACTTTTTATGCGTTCAAAATAACTAATACTGGAGTAAATAAAACTCCTGTAAAATCGAGTACCCCCATGAATGTAATGCTTGGAGGTTATCATTCAAATGCTATTGGATACCTAAAGACCTCTCCAAACGGTACAAAATTAGCTATTGTAAATTCTTCATCGAAACCAAATAACGAATTAGGTCCAAAAGGAGAAGTCAGAAGGAATACTGGAAATGTTTGGCTATTCGATTTCAACACTGCTACAGGTAACGTAAACAATGGAATAACTATTTTAAGTGGATCAAATCCGTATGGAGTAGAATTTTCTGCAAAATCAAAAAAATTATATGTGACCACCAACTCATTTGATATTGAAGGTATTAGTCAAGGAAGTTCGTTATTTCAATACAATTTAAAAAGTGATAATATTATAAATTCTAAAATCGAAATCAATAATTCATATAATGTTGCAGGTGCTTTACAACTAGCAATAGATGAAAAAATATACCGATCAGGTTATCCTGTTTTGCAGGATGGATATGATAAAATCTCTGTAATTAATAATCCTGAACTAGATGGATTAAATTGCAACTATCTACAAAATCAAATTGATTTAAAAAATAGAATCGTACATTTAGGATTACCGCCATTTATTACTTCTTTATTTCTATATAGCTTTAACTATGAACGTAATTGCTTGGGCCAAGCTACCCATTTTTATATTAATTCAACAGAAACAGTTGATTCTGTAGTTTGGAATTTCGGGGATGGAACTACTTCTAACAATAAAGATGCTTACCACACTTATCTTAGTCCAGGAGACTATAAAGTAACATTAATAAAAACGGTTAATGGCGAGGAAAGAGAACCTATAGAAAAAACCATAACAATATATAATAGCCCCAAAACAACTTCTACTCCATATAAATTAATTCAATGTGATACTCAAGACAATAATTCAACCGATGGACTTGCTAGTTTTAATCTTGATTTAGCAAATGATTTTTTACGTACCGGACAAACAGATATTGAAATTTATTATTACAAATCTATTTCAGAAGCTAATGAAGATAAAAATAATTTAAATGCTTTAAATCCTATCTACAGAAATAGTATCCCTAATGAAATAATATATGCAAAATTAGTACTCCCTTCTGGATCATGTTACAGCATACAAAATATAATGCTTCATGCAAATCCAAATATCACACTATTACCTTCAGTCTTACATGCATGCACCAATGGCAATAATAAAGCTGAATTTGATTTAGAAAATAAGACATTGCAAATCCGAAATGAACTCAATTTACCTCAAAATGTAATTTTGACCTACTATTCAAGTAAAAATGATGCCGATTTAGGAATAAATCCACTAGGAAAAACATATACATCTAGTTCAAAAACTATATTCATACGAGCTGAAAATGAAGATGGCTGTTTTGGTACTGGCCAATTTGATATTAATGTAGATCCAAGTCCTTCGGTAGCTCTGTCTGAAAATAAAATAGTATGTGAAGGCTCAAATAATTTTGCGGTATTAGATGCTGGTATTATTTTTCCTGCAACTGAAAATGATTTTACTTATTTATGGAATACTAACGAAACTTCTCCTACAATTAGAACAAATAAAGAAGGAAAATACAATGTAACTATTACTAATAATCTAGGTTGCAAAGCAACTCGAAATATAACCCTTACATTATCTAAACTCGCAAGAATCAATTCATTACAAATTAAAGATTTACAAAAAAATAATCAAGTCATTGTAATATTAGACAATGCTGCTGCTTATCGATATAAAATTATTTTCGAAGACGGCACCTCAACTCCATTTCAAAACAATCCAATATTTGAAAATATTCCTGGAGGTATTCACCAATTAATAATTGAAAATATTGATGGTTGTGGGCAAATAAACTCAGAATTAGTTGTTCTTGAAGCTCCTTTGTTTTTTACTCCTAATGGTGATGGCTACAATGATTTTTGGAATGTTAAAGGTTCCAGTGTGTCACTTACAATACAAAACATTCGAATATTCAATCGTTTTGGTCAACTCATTAAAGAAATAACTCCTCAAAGTCAAGGTTGGGATGGAACAATTAATGAAAATCAATTACCCTCTGACGACTACTGGTTTAGTGTTAAGTTAAAAGACGGCAGAGAAACCAAAGGACATTTTAGTTTGAAAAGATAAAAAAACCACCAACTTTCGCTGGTGGTTTTTTATATAAATTAAATACTTATCCTTAGATTTTGTATCTTTTTCTATCTGTTTCAGATAAATAGATTTTACGCAAACGTAAGGATTTTGGTGTTACCTCAACATATTCATCTTTTTGAATGTATTCTAATGCTTCCTCTAATGAAAACTTAATTGCAGGAACAATTCTTGCTTTATCATCAGCACCTGAAGAACGTACATTGGTTAACTTTTTAGTTTTAGTTACATTTACCGTCATATCATCGCTACGAGAATTTTCTCCAATAACTTGACCTTCGTAAATATCTTCATTAGGATCCACAAAGAATTTACCACGATCTTGTAGTTTATCAATAGAATATGGAATTGCTTTTCCATTTTCCATAGAAATTAAAGATCCATTATTTCTTCCTGGAATCTCACCTTTATAGGGTTCATATCCAATGAAACGGTGTGACATAATCGCCTCTCCTGCCGTTGCCGTCAATAATTGATTTCGCAATCCTATAATTCCACGTGAAGGAATATTGAATTTAACCACCATGCGGTCTCCTTTACCTTCCATACTCAACATTTCTCCTTTACGTACAGAAACAAATTCTACTGCACGACCAGAAAGATGTTCCGGTAAATCAATAGTTAACTCTTCAATAGGCTCACATTTAACACCATCAATCTCTTTAATAATTACTTGTGGCTGACCAATTTGCAACTCATACCCTTCTCTTCTCATCGTTTCAATAAGAACTGATAGATGTAATACTCCACGCCCAAAGACCATGAATTTGTCAGCAGAATCAGTTTCGCCCACTTTCATCGCTAAGTTTTTCTCTAACTCTTTAGTTAATCTCTCGCGAATGTGTCGAGAAGTTACAAATTTTCCTTCTTTACCAAAAAAAGGAGAATCGTTAATAGTAAACAACATACTCATTGTTGGTTCATCAATTGCAATAGTTTGTAAAGCCTCTGGATTTTCAAAATCAGCAATTGTATCCCCAATTTCAAATCCTTCTACTCCAACTATAGCACAAATATCTCCAGCTATAACTTGTTGCACTTTTTTACGACCTAAACCTTCAAAAGTATGTAGTTCTTTGATTCTTGATTTTATAATACTTCCATCTCTTTTCACTAAAGAAATTGGCATCCCTTCATTTAACACCCCTCTTTCTAAACGACCAATTGCGATACGTCCTGTGAAAGAAGAAAAATCCAATGATGTTATTAACATTTGAGGAGTTCCCTCAGATACTTTTGGTGCAGGTACATGATCAATTACCATATCCAATAAAGGCTCAATGTTTTCTGTTTGATTTTTCCAATCGTCAGACATCCAGTTGTTTTTTGCAGAACCATACACGGTAGGGAAATCCAATTGTTCTTCTGTAGCTCCTAACTCAAACATTAAGTCAAAAACTTTTTCATGTACTTCTTCTGGAGTACAGTTTTCTTTGTCTACTTTATTAATTACCACACATGGCTTTAATCCTAGATCAATTGCTTTTTGCAAAACAAAACGAGTTTGCGGCATTGGGCCTTCAAAAGCATCTACCAATAAACAAACACCATCAGCCATATTTAATACACGCTCTACCTCACCACCAAAATCGGCGTGACCAGGAGTATCTATAATATTGATTTTTGTTCCTTTATAAACAACAGAAACGTTTTTTGAGGTAATTGTGATTCCCCTTTCACGCTCTAAGTCGTTGTTATCAAGGATTAAGTCGCCTGTATTCTCGTTTTCACGAAATAATTGACAGTGATACATAATTTTATCAACCAAAGTCGTTTTACCGTGGTCAACGTGAGCAATAATTGCAATGTTTCTAATAGATTCCATCTGTAATTTTTAATGGGTGCAAAGGTACACTTTATTTTGAGATAAAAAATTGTTTCTTTTCATTAAAGTTTAAGGTATAAAAAAAGCTCCCTAAAAGGAAGCTTTGTTATTTTGTGTTGTAATTAAATTACAATTTAGCAACGTGTTTTGTTAACTTAGATTTTAAATTAGCTGCTTTATTATCATGAATGATATTTTTCTTCGCTAATTTATCTATCATAGAAATAACAGTAGATAATTTAGATGTAGCATCTGATTTATCAGTAGCCAAACGCAAAGCTTTAATCGCATTACGAGTAGTTTTGTGTTGGTATCTATTTAATACTCTTTTCTTTTCGTTACTTCTGATTCTTTTTAAAGCTGACTTATGATTTGCCATTTGTTGTATATTTTAAAATGTAAATAACTAATTGATTATTAGAAATAAAATTAGAAAAACCTCCCACAATTAATTTTTTTTTTTAACTAATCACTTCAGTTTTAACTAATAAAACAAGAAGAGAGACACTACCACTTGCTTCATAAAACCATTTCAAAACTAATTTGTAGTCCGTGGGGGAATCGAACCCCCCTTACCAGGATGAAAACCTGGCGTCCTAACCGATAGACGAACGGACCAATTTCCTTCTAAGTTCAGGATGACTAATACATCAAACAGATTTTGTAGTCCGTGGGGGAATCGAACCCCCCTTACCAGGATGAAAACCTGGCGTCCTAACCGATAGACGAACGGACCTCATTTCTGTAATGCGGATGCAAAAATACAACTATTTTTTAGACGCACAAGAGTAGACGCGAAAAAAAATATTTTTTTTTAATAGGCTTTTGCAAATAACACTCTACCAGCAGATTCCAATCCTGTAAAAATACATTTCCCTTGCTCTTCTACTCGATCTAAAGGAATACAACGGATAGTTGCTTTGGTTAAATCTTTAATTTTTTCTTCTGTCTCAGGAGTTCCATCCCAATGTGCCGAAATAAATCCACCTTTATTCTCTAATACTTCTTTAAATTCTTCAAAAGAATTTACTTCTGTAATATGATTTTGTCTATAATCCAATGCTTTTTGGAATAAATCATTTTGAATGATTTCTAACAAATCATTGATGTAATTTACAATTCCATCATTTGAAACTACTTCTTTACTCAATGTATCTCTTCTCGCCACTTCAAACGTACCATTTTCTAAATCTTTTGGCCCCACAGCAATACGAACAGGCACTCCTTTTAATTCCCATTCAGCAAATTTGAAGCCTGGTTTTTGAGTGGTTCTACTATCAAACTTAACTGAGATATTAAGTTTTTTGAATTGAGCCATCAAATCATTCACTACAGAAGTAATTTTCTCTAGCTCTTCATCTGACTTATATATAGGAACAATTACGACTTGAATTGGAGCTAAATTTGGAGGCAAAACTAAACCGTTATCATCCGAATGCGTCATTACCAAGGCTCCCATCAATCGTGTAGAAACTCCCCAAGAAGTTCCCCAAACATGCTCTTGTTTTCCTTCGGCATTAGCAAACTTAACATCAAAGGCTTTAGCAAAATTTTGCCCTAAAAAGTGAGAAGTTCCCGCTTGCAATGCTTTTCCATCTTGCATTAAAGCTTCAATACAATACGTCTCATCAGCACCTGCAAAACGTTCGGTTTCTGTTTTTAATCCTTTTACAACTGGAATCGCCATAAAATTTTGAACGAAATCAGCGTACACATTCATCATTTTTTCTGACTCTTCAATAGCTTCTTGACGTGTAGCATGTGCAGTATGCCCTTCTTGCCATAAAAATTCGGCAGTTCTTAAAAACAAACGCGTTCTCATTTCCCAACGTACTACATTGGCCCATTGATTAATTAATAATGGTAAATCGCGATAGGATTGTACCCAACCTTTATAAGTTGACCAAATAATTGCCTCACTTGTAGGACGAACAATTAATTCTTCTTCTAATTTAGCATTAGGATCCACCATTAATTTTCCGGGGCGACCTTCATCTGTTTTCAATCTATAGTGAGTAACAATAGCACACTCTTTAGCAAAGCCTTCTGCATTAGTTTCCTCTGCCTCAAACATACTTTTGGGTACGAATAAAGGAAAATAAGCATTTTGATGTCCTGTCTCTTTAAACATTCGATCCAACTCTCCTTGCATTTTTTCCCAAATAGCATAACCATATGGTTTTATTACCATACAACCTCTAACTCCTGAATTTTCTGCTAAATCTGCTTTTACAACCAGCTCATTATACCATTTTGAATAATCTTCTGATCGTGTAGTAAGGTTCTTACTCATATTTATTGTTTTGGCACAAATTTTGTTTTCGTTTACATTAACTAAATAGTTTGGCAAAACTAACTATTTTTGTAATGTGCAACAATAAAAAAACCTACAGATATGAAAACTAATTTTATTTCTTTCCCAAAGCCCTCTCTTTATTCCATAATTGGTTTTTTAAGCATTTTTGTAATAACTTCTTGTAGTTCGTATCAAAATAGCTCTTATTATGACACAGATGGCATTTATGGCTCTACTGATTCTAAAATTCAGAGAAGAATAATTTCTAATGAATCCGCAACAGCGTATCAAAATTATTTTAATTCATTACAAGACAGTAATGATACTACTGCAATCTTCACAGACATTGATAGTTATACAAGCTATAACGACACTATTAATCGTCAAAATAATTCCAATTACGCCAGTTGGGGTAGTAATTCTAAAAATGTAACCATCAATTATTACCTTAACAATTGGGGTATGTCATTCGGATATCCTTTTTACGGATATGGTTGGAGAAATCCTTATTCTAATTGGGGTTATCCATATAATTATTGGGACTATTCATATTACGGTTGGGTTTATCCTAATTATTTTGGATACTATTACTCTCCAACATATTGGAATTACCCAATATATCATCATTCGTACCGAGGAACAAATTACTCTTACAACAATAGTAGAAGAGGTTCTAATTATACTAATAACACAAATTATTCAGGAAATTATATAGGAAGAACAGTTATTCAAAACCCAGCAAATTACTCAAATAGAGGTAGTTATCGCTCAACAAGATCGACACCTTCATTTAGCAGTAACTCAAACAACACTCAAAACCCAAATTTTTTATATAACAACATTAACAGAACAAGATCATCCGATAGTAATACTAACCCAGCCAGGAATTATAATCCAAATCGTAAGAACGATTCGTATACCCCTTCAAGATCTTACAGCCCAAGCAGTAGTGACAGCTACACTCCTTCAAGATCATCTGATTCAGATTATAGCCGTTCTAGCGGTGGATCTTATGGAGGAGGTGGATCTTATGGAGGAGGAAGAAGAGGCAACCGATAAATCTTTAGCAACACACCTTACTTAAAAATCAAAAATCTCAAACCTTAGAATAGATTATGAAAAAAAATATCTTACTTATACTAGTTAGTCTTTCGTTTTACCATCTTCATGCACAAGAAATTAGAGACGCTTTACGTTATGCGCAAAGTAATATCAACGGAACTGCCCGTTTCAATGCTTTGAGTGGTGCTTTTGGAGCTTTAGGAGGAGATTTATCTTCTATCAATATTAACCCCGCAGGTTACGCTATTTTCTCAAACAATCAACTAGGTTTTACTTTAAATTCAAACGGTACCACCAATAATTCTGATTATTTTGGAGAAAAAACAAAAGAAACAAACCATTCTATAGACCTCAATCAGGCGGGAGGTGTATTTGTTTTTAAAAACCAACAAACATCTAATGATTGGAAAAAAATCTCAATAGGTATTAACTATGAAAATACTAATAATCTAAATAATTCTATTTTCTCTGCAGGAACCAATCCAACACATTCTATTGATCGTTACTTCTTATCATATGCTAATGGCATTCCTTTAAGTGTATTAGAAAATTCTAATTATGGAGATCTTGGACATGGTGCTCAACAAGCTTTTTTGGGATATCAGGCTTATGTATTTAATCCTAGTAGTACTACTCCAAACAATACTAGCTATGTTTCAAATGTAGCTGACAACGGAAACTATTATCATGAAAGTACTATTAACAACAAAGGTTACAATGGCAAATTATCTTTTAATTTATCTTCATCGTTTAGAGATAAAATATACTTAGGATTTAATTTAAACACTCATTTTGTTGACTTCAGACAGTTCGCAAGATTTTATGAAGACAACAATGCGCCCCTAACCTCAAATTATACGATTTCAAGAATTCAATTTGACAACGAGTTATATACTTACGGAACTGGATTATCTTTTCAATTAGGTGCCATCGCTAAAATTACCAATTCATTACGATTAGGCTTAGCATACGAATCTCCTACTTGGTATCGTTTAAGTGATGAATTTACTCAGAAGCTTATCGCTGTTAGTGCCAACACAACCGGAGAATTAGCACCTGATGTAGTCAATCCAAACATCACCAATTATTACGACCCATACAAATTGCAAACCCCAAGCAAATGGACTGGAAGTATGGCTTATATTTTTGGCAAAAAAGGATTAATTAGCATTGATTACACTTTAAAAGATTACAACAACACCCAATTTAAGCCAGCAAATGACGCTTATTTTAGAGACCTAAACAACAGCTTAAACGGTTTACTAATTAACGCAGAAGAATTGCGAATTGGAGCTGAGTATAAAATTGAAGCGTGGAGTTTGAGAGGTGGTTACCGTTATGAACAAAGTCCATACAAAAATAAGACTACAATTGGAGACTTAAAAGGCTTTTCAACAGGAATTGGCTATAATTTTGGTGGTACCAAATTGGATTTGTCTTACGCTGCTTTCAAAAGAGATTCGAAACAAGGTTTCTTTGAGCAAGGACTTACTGATGGCGCAGCTATCAATACCAAAAAAAGTACAGTTACTTTGACACTTTTGTTTGAGCTATAAAAATATAAAACTAAAATTAAAGACATCTTGTATTGAAAAACAAGATGTTTTTTTTATCCCCGATGGTAGTGAAAATCCTACTGATCGATCCTGAGGAAATTATAACGAACAAAAGGAGAAAACCCCATAAATAAGAAAATATTGGCGCTCCTAAAAATAAAAAATGTAATTTTGCCCACCTTTCCAACTATTGAAAGTCTACTATTATGAGAACGAAGTCTTTAAAGAAAAATAAAATCAATGTAATTACCCTAGGATGTTCTAAAAACATCTACGATAGTGAAGTTTTAATGGGGCAACTTCGTGCCAGCGGCAAAGAAGTAGAACACGAAGCACCTGAAGCTGAAGAAGGCAACATTATTGTAATTAACACCTGTGGTTTTATTGATAATGCAAAAGCGGAATCAGTGAATATGATTTTAGAATATGCTGATAAAAAAGAACGTGGATTAGTAGATAAAGTTTTTGTAACCGGATGTTTATCGGAACGTTACAGACCCGATTTAGAAAAAGAGATTCCGAATGTAGATCAGTTTTTTGGCACCACCGAATTACCGCAACTTTTAAAAGCTTTAGGGGCAGATTATAAGCATGAATTATTAGGTGAACGTTTAACTACCACGCCAAAAAATTATGCTTATTTAAAAATAGCTGAGGGTTGTGATAGACCTTGTAGTTTTTGTGCTATTCCGTTAATGAGAGGAAAACACGTTTCACAACCTATTGAAAAATTGGTTAAAGAAGCCGAAGGTTTAGCTAAAGACGGAGTGAAAGAATTGATTTTAATTGCCCAAGACTTAACATATTATGGCCTTGACATTTACAAAAAAAGAAATCTAGCCGAGTTATTAGAAGCTCTAGTAAAAGTGGAAGGAATTGAATGGATTCGTTTGCATTATGCCTTTCCTACTGGATTTCCAATGGATGTTTTAGAGGTAATGAAGCGTGAACCAAAGATTTGTAATTATATCGATATTCCGTTGCAACACATTTCTGATTCTATTTTAAAATCTATGAAACGGGGAACGACTCAAGCCAAAACAACTCAGTTGTTGAAAGATTTTAGAGCAGCAGTTCCTGGTATAGCTATCAGAACTACTTTGATTGTTGGCTATCCTGGAGAAACTAAAGAAGATTTTGAAATCTTAAAAGAATTTGTTCAGGAAATGAAATTTGACAGAATGGGATGTTTTGCCTATTCACATGAAGAAAATACTTCGGCCTATCTATTGGAAGATGATGTTCCAGATACTGTAAAACAAGAACGCGCGAATGAAATTATGGAATTGCAATCGCAAATTTCTTGGGATTTGAACCAAGAAAAAGTAGGTCAAACTTTCAAATGCATCATTGACCGAAAAGAAGGTGGACACTTTGTTGGTCGTACTGAATATGATAGCCCTGATGTTGACAATGAAGTCCTAATTGACGCTACTCAACACTATCTAAAAACAGGAGAGTTTGTCACTATCAAAATCATCGAAGCAACCGAATTTGATTTGTATGGTGAACCCATATAAAGTTTAAATTCTTTTGTTAAATTTGATTCAAAATTAATTTTTTATGAAAAATAAATTCACCCTCATTCTAATAATAGCTTTATTTTTTAGCTGCACTTCAATTTTTGCTCAATATGGTGGTTATGGAGGATATGGAGGATATGGCGGTTATGGAGGATACGGAGGCTATGGCAGCAGAATGGGTGCCATGGGCGGAATGGGCGGAATGAATCAACATCCTGATAAACCAAAAGAAATTCCTGTTGAAGTTACTGTTAGTAAAATCATGGAACAATTAAAACCCGAACTACAATTAGATGCTCTACAAGAAATTGCTGTTGCAAATATACTTACTGAAAGTATTAAGTCTCAAGGTGCAATAATGAAACAAGAAATTAGTCAAGATGATAAAATTAAAGAAATTCAAACACTATCAGAACTTACTGATTCTAAAATTAAACAACTGCTAACCCAAACTCAAAAAGAGAAGTATAAGGCTATGCAAGAGGATGCAAAAAATCCAAAAAAATCAAAGAAAAAAAAGAAAGACGCAACTACTGATTCCAATTAAGTTCAAAAAAAGCCATGAAAAAATATTTGCTATATTTTTTTGTAATTACAATTATTTCTTCATGCGGTACCCATCCGTTTCGATCAAGTGAAAAATCATACAAAAGTCAATTACGGGGTTTTCAAAAGAAGCTTTCCTCAAAAAAAACGACCCCGCTAGAAAACGGAATTAATCCTGAATGGATTAGTACTGTTAATTTTAATCTTCGCAAACCCAACTTTATCATTATTCATCATACAGCACAGGATTCACTTCAACAAACCATTAGAACATTCACATTACCAAAAACGCAGGTAAGTGCTCATTACGTAATTAGTGATGATGGAAAAGTGGTTCAAATGCTAAATGATTATTTAAGAGCTTGGCATGGAGGAAATGCAAGTTGGGGAAAAAACACAGATATTAATTCAACTTCCATCGGAATAGAACTAGATAATAACGGTACTGAACCTTTTTCAGACAACCAAATTAACAGCTTACTAGCTCTTCTTTCCAGATTAAAAAAAGAATACAACATACCAACTCAAAATATAATTGCTCATTCAGATATTGCTCCTACAAGAAAATCAGACCCAAGTGTTTTATTCCCCTGGAAACTCTTAGCCGATTCAGGATTTGGAGTTTGGTCAGATAATGAAATAAAAGAAGCGCCACAAGATTTTAATATTGAACAAGGTTTACGTATTATTGGATACGATACCCGAAACCTTTCTTCTGCTATCAAAGCATTTAAACTTCACTATATCCAAACAGAAGTGAACGATATATTAGATCCTAAAACAATAAACACAATTTACTGCATCTATAAAAAACAATAACTTATTCTATAACTATATATAAAAAAACTGCCCAAAAACTATTACCATAGCCTTTGAGCAGTTCTCCTACTATTTAAAACACCATTGTCTCTTGAAATAAGTCAGAAACAACACAACACAACTTAGTAATTAAAAACCGTACACCATTGCCAATGCAAATTGAGAAGCTGATTTTGTTGGATTACCATTAGAAGTATAGAAACTATCTTCCGATGCATTATCCAATCGTATTTCTGGAATAAATGTTAATCCTCCTGATTTCAAATTAGCTGACAACGTAAAGGCTGAAACCGAAATGTCTGTAGTCTTAGATTTAAACGATTCTGCACGTAATCCCAATCCAAAAGAATCAGATATAGCAACAGATGGATAAATTGCTACACCTGTATAACCAGTTCCGCTTGTTACACCAGAAAAATCAGCTGCATTTAACCCTAATTTAAATTTAGGAGATACTTGATACGCAGTAGTTAAATCGACAATTGTTCCACTTTCAGAGCCTGTTAGTAAATTAATGTACGCTGTAAATCCTTCGGCTGGAGTAACTGCTAATTGAGCTCCAAAAGCATTTAAACCAAATTTAGGAGTAGCTTGATATGTGTTCCATTGATCATTAAATAATCCCGCCATCAAACTTACTTTACTAGATACAACATAATTAGCTTTTATCCCAGCATTTTGAAATGGCCCATTAGTAAACAAATAAGACGTTGAATAATGGAAGTTTCCGAGAGGTGAAATTACTTCATATCCTATAAATGTTCCCATATATCCTGCTGTTAAACTTAATTTATCCGATGCGGCATAAGTTGCATACAAATTTTGAATATGAAATGATTGACCATTTACATCAGGAATAGATTGTCCTGCTCCTCTAGGCCCAAAAGACACTTCACCAACAAATGAAGTCTTTCCAGTTTTTTTCTTTAAGACTACATCAATCATACCTAAGGATAATGAATTTTGATCTGTAGCAAAACTTGTTGGAATATTAGCTGTTTTTGCAAAATCGTATTTCCAATACGCATCAGCAGATCCTGAAATTTCTAACGGGGTGTCTTGAGCAAAGGCAAATGTACTTGATAGTACCAAAGCGAAGATGGTAATTACTTTTTTCATGTCGAATTAATTTTAATTTACTATTAGTTTATTTTAAGAAATTGAAATTATTCAGTGTATCGAAATCATATAATTTATCTCTCTCAAATAACAACTGAATTATTTTTTGTTTCTGAAGCAAAACTATCAACTTTTATCAATTAAAAAGATAAAATGATAAATTATATTCAACAGTATAAGCATTTTTATCAAATTCAAAATAAAATTCGCAAAAAATATAAATTTACAATTTAAAACACTATTAAATTAAGGTGTTTATAATTAAAAAATAACGACAACCCCCTATTTTTTTTACTTAATTATATTTTTACAACAAAAAAACAAGTATTTTAAACCAATATTATAACATAATAATACAATTACCCCCTATTTTTTTGGGGTATGTAATTATTTAAATCATACCACTACAAAAAAACCACCTCATTAAAAGTGGTTTTAAAATTTATAATAATAACTATTTATAAAGGAATATTACCGTGTTTACGATTTGGAGTTATGCTCGCTTTGTTTTCTAACATGCTAAATGCTTTGATGATTTTTTTACGAGTATCTTGTGGTAAGATTACCTCATCTACAAACCCACGTTGTGCAGCTGTATATGGATTTGCAAACAAATCGGCATATTCAGCTTCTTTTTCTAATAATTTGGCAGCAGGATCCGGAGCTTCACTAATTTCTTTTTTAAAGATAATTTCACTCGCTCCTTTTGCACCCATAACTGCAATTTCGGCAGATGGCCATGCAAAATTCATATCGGCACCAATGTGTTTAGAGTTCATCACATCATAAGCACCTCCATAGGCTTTTCGTGTAATTACGGTTACTCTTGGTACCGTAGCCTCACTTAAAGCGTACAACAATTTAGCCCCATGCACAATGATTCCATTCCATTCTTGGTCTGTTCCTGGCAAAAAACCTGGCACATCAACCACTACTAGTAACGGAATGTTAAAACAATCGCAAAAACGCGTGAATCGTGCTGCCTTGATCGATGAATTTACATCCAATACACCCGCTAAAATCATAGGCTGATTAGCAATAATACCAACACTACGCCCACCTATTCTTGAAAAACCTACAATAATGTTTTCTGCGTAATTCTTATGGATTTCAAAAAATGAATCTTCGTCAATAATACCTGAAATCACTTCGTGCATATCGTACGGCTTGTTAGGATTATCTGGAATTATAGCCCCTAATTTCTCTCTTATTTCATCATTAAGTATGTAAGACAAATTTTTAGGCTTTTCTTTATTGGATTGGGGCAAATAGCTCAACAAACGCTTTATATCTTCCAAACATTCCACATCATTAGCCGAAGTGCAATGAGCCACTCCTGACTTAGTAGAATGAGTACTTGCTCCTCCTAATTCTTCGGAAGTTACGGTTTCATTAGTTACTGTTTTAACCACATTAGGCCCGGTAACAAACATATAGCTCGTATCTTCCACCATCATCGTAAAATCGGTCATAGCTGGTGAATACACCGCTCCTCCGGCACAAGGCCCCATAATAGCTGATATTTGCGGAATTACTCCCGAAGCTTGAACGTTTCTATAAAAGATATCAGCATAGCCTCCAAGAGAACGAACTCCTTCTTGAATACGAGCACCTCCTGAATCATTCAACCCAATCATTGGGGCACCTACTTTTAGTGCCATGTCCATTACTTTACATATTTTCTCTGCATGAGTTTCAGACAATGACCCCCCAAAAACGGTAAAATCTTGTGCAAAAACATAGACTAATCTCCCATTAATATTCCCATAACCCGTAACAACTCCATCTCCCAAATACACTTCATTTTCGATACCAAAATCGGTTGTTCTATGTGTAACCAACATCCCGATTTCTTCAAACGTACCTTCGTCCAACAAATAATCAATACGTTCTCTAGCAGTTAACTTTTTATTCGAATGTTGTTTTGCAATTCTATTCTTTCCTCCACCCAAATGAGCTTCAGCAATTTTATCTTGTACTATTTTTATTTTTGATTCCATACTTTATTGAATTGGTAAGCGTACGATTTTTTGATCTTTAAAATACTGTTGTAACGCTACCATAGCAGCGATTTGAGCTTCTTTTAGGGTTTGCTCTTTTAGCTTTTCAACGCTGTAATATTTTTTTACAAAATGCGTATCGAAGTTTCCTGAACGAAATGCCTCATGTTCAAAAACAAATTTTCCAAAAGGCAAAGTGGTTGAAACACCTTCTACCTTATAATTATCAATTGCCTGAATCATGGTTTGAATTGCTTCTTCACGTGTTGCCCCATAAGCAATCAATTTAGACAACATCGGATCGTAATAAATTGGAATATCCATTCCTTGCTCAAAACCATTATCAACTCGAATTCCTTCTCCAACCGGCAGCTGATATACATCCAAATGCCCCACGCTTGGTAAGAAATCATTCAAAGGGTCTTCGGCATATACACGTAATTCAACAGCATGACCTTTTATTTTTAAATCTTCTTGTTTAATAGATAATACTTCACCACGAGCCACTTGAATTTGCATTTCAACCAAGTCTACACCTGAAATAATTTCAGTTACAGGATGTTCTACTTGTAAACGAGTATTCATTTCTAAGAAATAGAAATTATTATTTTCGTCTAATAAAAACTCAACGGTTCCTGCTCCTAAATAATCACATGATTTAGCTACTAATACAGCCGCTTCTCCCATTTGCTTACGCAATTCAGGTGTTAGTACTGAGGAAGGCGCTTCTTCTATTACTTTCTGATGACGTCTTTGAACACTACACTCTCTTTCAAAAAGATAAAGAATATTCCCGTGACTATCGGCCATTACTTGAATTTCTATATGTCTTGGAGAAGCTACGTATTTTTCAATAAAAACAGAACCATCTCCAAAAGCCGCAACGGCTTCACTAATTGCTCTGTCCATTTGCGATTCAAAATCAGCTTCTTTCTCTACCACACGCATTCCTTTTCCTCCACCTCCAGCCGAAGCTTTAATTAAAATTGGAAAACCAATTGAAGTAGCCACTTCTTTTGCTTTTTCAATATCAGTAATCGCTTCATCATAACCAGGAACCATGGGAATATTGTATTGTTTCACTGCGTCTTTAGCCGCTAACTTACTTCCCATTATTTTAATGGCTTTGGATTTTGGACCAATGAAAATGATATTATTTTTTTCAGCTTCTTCGGCAAAATCAGCGTTTTCACTCAAGAAACCATATCCTGGATGAATCGCATCTGCTCCTAACGATTTTGCAACCTCTATTATTTTACTTCCTTGTAAATAGGACTGGCTTGAAGGTGCTTCTCCTATACAAACTGCTTCATCTGCAAATTTTACATGAGGGGCATTTCTATCAATTGTTGAATACACCGCTACTGTTTTTATTCCCATTTTTCGAGCTGTTTTCATTACTCGAATGGCTATTTCACCTCTATTGGCAACTACTATTTTCTTCATAATTTACTCGAATTCAATTAATAATTGTCCTTTATCCACAGCATCGCCAACAGCCACCGAAATAGTTTTAATCACACCATCGCGTGGTGAAAGAAAACTGTTTTCCATTTTCATGGCACCAAGAATAATCAAATTATCATTTTCTTTCACTTCTTGCCCTATCGAAACGCTAATTTCAAGAATCAATCCTGGCATTGGCGCTTTGATAGCATTGACTTGTTTAGTCTGTCCCGTTTCAAATCCCATTTCTTTAATTAAAATATCCAAAGGATTTGAAATAGCAACAGTGTAACTATTCCCATTAACCAAAACGGTATATCTTTTTTGATGAAAATCAGCTTCAACAACAGAAGCTTTATAAGAAGTGTTTTCATTTAAAATGTGAAATTGATTCGATCCCACACTTACCGCATCGAATTGTGAAACACTTTTAGAATCCATATCAAAATGGAAAGTGTCGTTTACATTTACTTTATAACCAATACTCATAGGTATATTTTTTTATTGGTTGTAAATGTATTTATTTATCTAAATTTTATTTAGATTCTTTCAAGTATCTTTGCTAAATTAATATAGTTTTTATAAAAAAAGTAAAAATACTACAAGACTAACAATCCTAATGCTTTTAAAGAACATATCGGTTTTGAAAACCAAAACAATTCAAAATCATTGAATTCTTTTTCATAATCAGCTTTAAGTTCTTGCATTGGAGTCGTTTTTGAATTGGAAACTGAAATCACATCTAAGATTTTCACAAACCATTCTCCCTCTTTTTGGTTGATTTGAATAGTAAACTTTTCTTTTTTATCGTGAAATGTTAATTGCATTATTTCCCAAGAGTTTCCTTTTTTAGTTTTTGTAAAACTACTTACAGTCGGTTTTCCACCTAACCAAACTATTTTAGCATTGGGCTTACTATAGAAATTAGTTTCTTCTTCTAAAGCATCATAAATAAAATCAGGTCGAATGGTAGTTTTAGGAATTTTAAAGTCAAACCAATCTTGCAAATCGTAATCCAAACAGATACCATGCATAAAATTGAATAATGATTTTTTTAAGCCGAAACTAAATTGTTCATGATCTATACCTGTACTATCATTGTAAGCAAGATCGTTGTTAGCAAAAGTCCCAACTGTGTTTGAGTCCTTAGTAACACCAAATTTTTCTGGATACATCCCTACCGGACTGTGAGCTGTCATAGCAAATTGGTGCCAAAATCCCGATTGTAATACGCCAGCTTCAAATAATTGGCGGACCATTTCTAAACTATCCACCGTTTCCTGAATGGTTTGTGTGGGATAGCCATACATTAAATAAGCATGAACCATTACTCCCGCTTCGGTAAAATTGCGCGTTACTTTCGCGACTTGTTCCACTGTTACACCTTTATCAATTAATTGCAACAATCTGTCGGAAGCCACTTCGAGTCCTCCTGAAACGGCAATACAACCCGAAGCTTTTAGCAACAAACACAAATCCTTGGTAAAGCTTTTCTCAAAACGAATATTCGTCCACCAAGTCACTGCTAATTTACGGCGCAAGATTTCTAATGCTAGTTCACGCATTAAGGCTGGAGGAGCAGCTTCGTCTACAAAATGAAAGCCTGTTTGGCCTGTTTGAGCCATCATTTCTTCCATTCGGTCACACAAAATTCCGGCGGCGATAGGTTCGTACACTTTAATATAGTCCAAAGAGATGTCGCAAAAAGTGCATTTTCCCCAATAACAACCGTGTGCCATGGTCAATTTATTCCAACGTCCATCACTCCACATGCGATGCATCGGATTCACGATTTCAATTACCGAAATGTATTTATCCAACAGTAAATCTGAATAATCAGGTGTTCCTACTTGTGATTGTTTGTAATCGTGTCGAGGGGAATTATTTTTATACACCACTTTGCCATTTTCCAACAAAAAAGTGCGTTTGAATTCGGTATTCGTTCTGGATTCTAAATTTTCTAGAATCAATTCAATCGGCAATTCGCCGTCATCTAAGGAAATAAAGTCAAAAAACTCAAAAACTCGTTCGTCTGAAAGGGAACGCAATTCGGTATTGGCAAAACCACCACCCATCAAAATTTTAATTTTAGGATAATTTTCTTTAACCCATTGAGCAGTACGAAAAGCGGCATACAAATTCCCTGGAAAAGGAACTGAAACTAAAAATACCGTAGGTTGGATGGTTTCTAATTTTACTTTCAAAATCGAAAGCAAAATGTTATCAATATAAGTAGGTTGATTTTGTAAGGCTTCGTACAATTCATCAAATGAATTAGCGCTTCTACCTAAACGTTCGGCGTAACGACTAAATCCAAAATTAGGATCAACACATTCTACAATAAAATCCGAAATATCTTCAAGATACAAGGTAGCCAAATGCTTTGCTTTATCATGTGTCCCCATAGTACCGAAAGCCCAATCCAATTCTTCCAATTGCTCAAATCGAGACGCCTCTGGCAAAAAATCTTCTTGACAAATTGACAAAGCCAAGGTAGGATTCTTTCCTTGTAAAAAAGCAATAACCGAATCAATCGTTTTAATATATTCGTCTTGAAGCGCAAAAATACGTTGTGCATTTTCAGAAAAAATTTCCTCTTGAAATTTAGAACTGGAGACTTGAAACAAATCTTGTAATCCTTTTTTAGAAAACAAAGCCAAAATGACTTCTATCCCTAAATCGGCTTGTTCTGACGCTATATTTTTGGTATTCAAAAAACCTTTAATATAAGCCGTTGCTGGATACGGAGTATTCAGTTGTGTAAACGGTGGCGTAACAAGGAATAGTTTTGTTTTCAAAAATTATTTGATTTTGAAAACAAAAGTAAGAGTTATTTATTATTAAATCTATATTAACATATTCAATTATATTTTATTAGATTTGAATTTAGAAATCCTAAATCCAACAAGAATTAATGCTAAAAAAACATTTCTTTTTACTATTCGCTGTAGTATTTAATTTATACATCAATACGATTCAATCACAAACTATTCAATGGCAAAAATCTCTTGGCGGAAGTAAAGTAGAGTGGAATGATGTAATAGAATTAACAAATGATGACAACTACTTATTAGGAGGATACTCTGAATCTAACATTTCAGGTGATAAATCTACTAATTCTAAAGGTGATGGAGACTATTGGATTATCAAAATTGACAAATCTAATGGAAGTATTATTTGGGAAAAATCTTTTGGAGGTAATGATTTTGATCATTTAACTTCTACACAACAAACTTCAGATGGAGGGTATATTGTAGCCGGATATAGTTCTTCTGGGAATAATGGAGATAAAACTGAAGCCTCTAGAGGTTATGATGATTATTGGGTCATCAAACTTGATTCTAACAGAAATATTGTTTGGCAAAAAACATATGGTGGAAATAGTAGTGACAGATTAAACAGCATAATTGTAACAGACGATGGGGGGTATCTTTTGGGAGGCACATCAGAATCTAACATTTCAGGTGAAAAAACGGAAAACTCAAAAGGATCTAAAGATTTTTGGATAATCAAAATCAATAGTTCTGGAACTATAGAATGGAATAGAACTTATGGAGGAAATGGATCGGATGAATTAACAAATGTCATTAAAGGAATTGATGGAGGATATGTTTTAGCAGGCAGTTCAGATTCTAATATATCTGGTGACAAATCAGAAAATTCAAGAGGTGCTCAGGATTTATGGATATTAAAAATTAATGATTCTGGTAGTATCATTTGGCAAAAAACAATAGGAGGAAACAATGGAGATAATTTATCGTGCATAAAAGCAACACTTGATAATAATTATATTCTAGGAGCTACTTCGGGTTCTGGTATTTCTGGAGAAAAAACCGAAAACGCTGCTGTAGTTGATGGATGGATTATTAAGATAAGTGCAAATGGTGCCATTATTTGGCAAAAAGACATTGGAGGAAATGACACTGATACATTATCAGCTATCAGACAAACTAAAAATGGTGGTTACTTAATTGCTTTAGTATCATATTCTAATATTTCAGGAAACAAAACTGAAAACGGATTTGGAGATAGCGATTATTGGGTCGTTAAACTTAACGAATTAGGAAATTTTGAATGGGACAAAACTATCGGAGGGAATAATATAGATCAAATTCATGCCATTTTAGAAGACAATTCCGGTGCAATTGTTGTTTCAGGTTGGTCACAATCAGGAATTTCAGGTAATAAAACTGTAGACACAAATGGACAACGTGATTTTTGGATAGTTAAAATTGGCAAATGTGATCAAAATTTAACAATTTCAAGCAACTCTCCTTTATGCAGTAGAAACACCCTTGAACTCAAAGCCAGCGGAGGAACTAATTACAATTGGACTGGACCCAATGGTTTTAGTTCTACACTTCAAAACCCTGTAATTCCTAATACATCTATAGCTAATAGTGGTCAATACAGTTGTGCTATAACAGGAACTGGAGATTGTAATGGCACACTAACCACAGATGTTGTTATAGGTGATACTACTCCACCCGTGCCCAACATCACAACATTACCAACTATAAATGGTGATTGTAGCACTACAATACCAATTCCTTTTGCAACAGATTCTTGTGATGGCTTAATTACAGCTACTACTTCTAATTCAATCACTAATCTTTCTCAAGGAACACATACAATTGTATGGAAATACACTGACTCTAATAATAACAGTGCGACTCAAAACCAAATAGTAAATATTTCAAACCAATCTATTACCTCAGTTTCATCCCCTCAAAATTTCTGTATTCAACAAAATGCTACTTTAAATAATATCAGTATTACTGGTCAAAATATAAAATGGTATGATGCCTTGACTAATGGAAATTATTTAAACAACACCACTTTATTGCAAAACGAGACAACCTATTACGCCTCACAAACCATTAATGGATGCGAAAGTGACAGAATACCTGTGCGAATCAATATTCAAACTACTGCTACTCCTTCTGCAGATTCAAATCAAAATTTTTGTGCCAGTCAAAATGCTACTTTATCTTCAATTTCAATCTTTGGTACAAGTATAAAATGGTATGATATAAATGGAAATAATTTAATTAATTCTACTCCTTTACAAAACAACCAATTGTATTATGCAACACAAACCATTAATAATTGTGAAAGTAATTCAAAGCTCCCTATTTCTATTTTTATTATTAACCCGTTTTTGGCAACAGATTTTGAAAATTCATTTTGTGACAACTCAAATGATACTACTGAACTTATTAATCTTAATGACTATAATTCCAATCTAATTGTCAATCCAAACGACTATAGTTTCAATTATTATACTACTTTGTCAGGAGCAGAAAATGAATTATCTACTGCGAGAATAACCAACCCTAATAATTACACCATAACACTTGGTGAAAATAAAATTTATGTTCGTATCAATTCAAACACACCCTGCTATGCAATTGCGGAACTAAAATTATCTCTTTTTTCAAAACCTAACATCTTGATTAATGACTTGGTGCCTATATGTGAAAATAGTTCAATCACTATCAATGCAGGAACTAATTTCACCAACTACCTTTGGTCAACTGGTGCTACTTCTCCTTCTGTTATAATAGCCAATCCTGGAGATTATAGTGTTTTAGTTTCTAAAGATTATAGCACTATTTCTTGTTCAGCTACTAAAAATTTTAGTGTAAAAAAATCAACTATAGCTAAAATTACTTCTATTGAAACTAAAGATTGGACAGATAGTAATAATAACATTATCGTTTACACAACAGGCACAGGTGATTATGAGTATTCGTTAGATGGAATTCAATATCAAAACAACAATGAATTTTTTAATTTAGTTAATGGAAAATATACGGTATCTGTAAGAGACAAAAACGGCTGTGGAACAGTTACCGATGAAGTTTACCTATTGATGTATCCCAAATTTTTCACTCCAAACGGAGATGGATTCAATGATACTTGGAAAATTAAATTTTCAGATAATGAAAATGATATTATTATAAAGATATTTGACCGTTATGGTAAACTGATCAAAGAATTGAGTCAAAATAATTCTTGGGACGGAACTTATATAGGAAATCAACTCCCTGCTGATGATTATTGGTTTACAGTAATTCGCCCTAGTACAAATTCAGAATATAAAGGCCATTTTAGTTTGAAAAGATAAAAATTTAAAACTGATGTTCTTTTTTGCTGATCACCAAAAGAGAAATTACCGAAATCAAAGCGGCTGCTGAAAGATAATAACCCACAAAGGTTAAACCATAATTAGCAGCAATCCAAATAGCAATCATTGGAGCAAATGCTGCGCCTATAATTCCTGCCAAATTGAATGTTAATGAAGCTCCCGAATAACGAACCGTTGTAGGAAACAATTCGGAAAGAAAAGTACCTATTGGACCGTATGTGAATCCCATTAATGCCATTCCCAAACACAAAAAGAACGTCACTAAAATAGTGCTTCCAGAGTTCAAAAATGCAGAAAAGAACAAACCAAAAATAGCAATAGCTAACGAAGCGTAAATCAACATTTTTCTACGTCCAATTTTATCTGCAATTACTGCCGAAATTGGAATAAATGCCGCAAAAAACAATACTGAAAACAATTGCATTAAAAGGGCTTCTTTGTTAGAGAATTTCAATTCTTTTGTATTCCAATTTAGCATAAATACTGTCATTAAATAAAAAACCACAAAAGTAGTTACAGCCGCAAAAGTTCCAAATAATAATTCTTTTCGATATGATTTCAATAAAGTCACAAAAGGTATTTTAACTTCTTTCTGCTCTTGTTTTGCATTTTCAAAAGCAGTGGTTTCTGTAATTTTTAAACGAATATAAAATCCAACCAAAACCAATAAAGAACTTGCTATAAATGGAATTCTCCATCCATATCCCATAAAATCTTCAGGATTTAGTGAATTAGTTAAAATCAAAAATGTACCTCCTGAAAGCAACAACCCTATTGGTGCACCCAATTGCGGAAACATCCCGAACCAGGCGCGCTTATGAGCTGGTGCATTTTCGATCGCTAACAACACCGCTCCGCCCCACTCGCCTCCAAGTCCGACACCTTGTCCAAAACGACACATCATTAATAATATAGGAGCAATAATTCCAACACTTGCATAACTTGGCAAAAATCCAATACAAACTGTAGAGAATCCCATAGTTAACAAAGCAACTACCAAGGTTGTTTTGCGACCAATTTTATCTCCGTAATGCCCAAAAACAGCAGACCCAATAGGACGAGCAAAAAAAGCAATCGAAAAAGTCGCTAACGATTGTAAAACCGAAGTCGTTTTATCCGTTCCAGGAAAGAAAAGTTGTGGAAACACTAATACTGCTGCATTAGCATAAATATAAAAATCAAAAAACTCAATCGTAGTTCCAATTAAGCTCCCGAAGAGTACGTGTTGTAAGGAATTCTCAGATTGTGGTGTTGTGTTCATTTATTTTGGGGTATTAATATGTTTTCAAACGAGTATAAAAATGCTACTATTTTTCCAAAGGCACAACTATTTAGTTCCAATATTTTTTTAGTATTTTTACTCCAAACAAAATCCAACATGCCAACTGACTGTATAACCTATCAAAATTCAGGCTATTTTTCTTCTTTGATCAACGACTATTTAGATCAAAAATCCAGTCTAAATTTGCTATACAATCGGTTTCCAACAATAGAAAACTTTGAAGCACAAATCGCTGAAAAAGAGGCGAACTACAACCATGACAATCGAAAATTATTGGTTAGTGTTTTACAAAAACAATATCAAAACATCGCAATATCTAAAGCTATTCAAAAAAACATTGCAGCTTTAGGTCAATCCAATACGTTTACTATCACTACGGGGCATCAATTGAATTTGTTTAGTGGTCCCTTGTATTTTTTATACAAAATCATTTCCACTATCAATTTGGCTTCCGAACTAAAATCAAAATATCCCCAGTCGAATTTTGTACCCATCTATTGGATGGCAACCGAAGACCATGATTTTGAAGAAATCAACTATTTCAATTTCAAAGGCAAAAAATTCCATTGGAACAAAGAAAGTTCTGGACCTGTTGGCCGATTATCAACTGAAGGATTGGATGCCGTTTTTGAAGTTTTTGCACAAGAGTTAGGTTCAAATTCCAATGCACAAAAAATCAAAGAACTCTTTCAAAAATCGTATTTAGAACACACTAATTTGGCTGAAGCCACTCGATTTCTGGCCAATGAACTTTTTAACGACTATGGCTTAGTAATTATCGACGCAGATGACGCCAACTTGAAACGCGTTTTAATTCCGTACATAAAAGAAGAAGTAGAAAATCAAACGTCGTTCCAAGAGGTAACTGCAACCATTGAAAAACTAAACGAATATTCCATTCAAGTCAACCCTCGTGAAATCAACTTATTTTACATTGAAAACAACTTGAGGGAGCGAATTATTTTAGAAAATGGCAGTTATAAAATCAACCATACTAATTTATCTTTTTCCAAAGAAGCGCTATTTGAATTGGTAGAAACCCATCCAGAAAAATTCAGTCCGAATGTTATCTTGCGTCCTTTGTACCAAGAAGTTCTTTTACCGAATTTATGCTATATTGGCGGAGGAGGCGAGATTGCCTATTGGTTAGAATTACAAACTTTTTTCAATGCTGTAAATGTAAGTTTCCCCATCTTGTTGGTTCGTAACTCTGTTGTATTAGCGACTGAAAAGCAAATCAAAAAAGCAGACGATTTACACCTTTCTTGGGCTGATTTATTTAGTCAGCAGAATGATTTAGTCACAAAAAAAACTAAAGTCCTTTCTGAAATTGACTTGGATTTATCAGATGTAAAAGAACAGCTAAAAAAACAATTTGAAGCATTGTATAGCATTGCAAAACAAACTGACGATTCTTTCCTTGGCGCACTAAAAGCACAAGAAACCAAACAAATCAAAGGAATCGAACACTTAGAAAAAAGATTACTCAAAGCGCAAAAAAGAAAATTGGCAGACGTATTAAACCGAATTACTCAATTGCAAAATGAATTATTCCCCAACCAAAGTTTACAAGAACGCCAAACTAATTTTTCAGAGTTTTATTTGGAAAATGGAGAACTATTGATTCCCGCTTTAATTAAGAAACTTAAACCTTTGGAACAACGTTTTGAAGTACTGATTCTATAATTCTAATTATTTATAAAAATTTATTTTTTAGTTAATTTTGTTACATAAATAACAAAAAATTAGTATTTTTGAATTCCAAATTAATAATTATATAAAAAATGGCAACAAATAGAACTTTTACCATGATTAAACCCGATGCGGTTAAAAATGGGCATATTGGAAACATATTGGCAATGATTACCAATGCCGGATTCAAAATTGTTTCTCTAAAATTAACACAATTAACCGTAGCAGATGCTCAAGCATTTTATGCAGTACACAGCGAACGTCCTTTTTACGAAGAATTGGTAGAGTTCATGTCAAGCGGACCAATTGTTGCCGCTATTTTAGAGAAAGAAAATGCCGTAAGTGATTTCAGAACCTTAATTGGAGCTACTAACCCTGCCGAAGCTGCCGAAGGAACTATCCGTAAATTGTATGCTACCTCTATGGGAGAAAATGCGGTTCACGGTTCTGATAGTGATGAAAATGCTGCTATTGAAAGCGCTTTTCACTTTGCTGGAAGAGAGCAATTTTAATCTAGACCGTTAGGTTATTAGAAAATTAGACTTCTTAGATTTTATAAAAATAGAAACCCATTTCAATAGAAATGGGTTTTCTTATATATCTAACTTTCTAACTTTCTAAAAATCTAGAAATCTAAGTAATCTATCGTAACACTACATCCTTAATCACTTCTCGTTGCAATTCCTCATTTATCATCGCAATAATTTTAGATTTGCCATGACTTAATTCTTCACGTAAAACTGAGGAAGTTAACTCAACGTACAAAGTACTGCCTCGCAAGGCAATATTTTTAGTGTAACTATTAACGCCATTCCCCATTAGGTTTTGCCACGCCCCTTTGACATCCATCTGATCCATTCCAGACTGCAATTTATTCACTTGAATAATTTGCTTTAAAACATCACCAACTGTACTTTGATTACTTAGCCTTTTTGCCATCACCCAAAATATTTATAGCCGTTGCTTTCTTGTAATGGTATTCTTTTTTTTGTGAATTCAACACCACCAATTCATCTGCTGTCAAAGCAACAATCTCTTCGGTATATTTCATATAAGGTGTTACATAATCCAAATAAGCTTTGTCGTCTTTAAAACGAACGCTAACTTTTTCATAGGTATCATCTACTAAAAAAGTGCCATCTAATTGAGGAGCTACTTTTTTTCGGATTCCTTGATTATTTTTATCTATTTGGAAATAATCATAATTTTGATTGGCACCATATTCTTTGTCTTCGCCTTGATAAAAAACTACTTTTTCAATTTCCCAATAGCCGTTAATTTTAGGAATATCCGTAGATTGTATTTGCTGCTTACAGCTCACCAAAAGAAATGAAAACAATATTACTTTAACTAAATTCTTCATACTGCTATTTTTTAGTATTCACTCTTTTATACAAACCCAGGAAGAAAAACACCAAGCCTACTACTAAGGACAAATAATACACAGGAATGCTTTGTTCCCGAATCACATTGGCCAAAACAAAGGAAATTACACTTATAAAGTAAAAAGCCATTGGGCTTAATTTTCCAAAAAAACTCATCGTATATTATTTAAAAAAACTATCTACAAACTCGAATTTATTGAACACTTGTAAATCTTCGATTCCTTCTCCTACTCCAATATATTTTACTGGAATTTGAAATTGATCAGAGATTCCAATAACAACACCACCTTTGGCTGTTCCGTCTAATTTGGTTACTGCTAGAGAAGTTACTTCAGTAGCAGCTGTGAATTGTTTGGCTTGTTCAAAAGCATTCTGACCTGTAGAACCGTCCAAAACTAATAAAACATCGTGTGGAGCATCTCCTACTACTTTTTGCATAACACGTTTTACTTTGGTCAATTCGTTCATCAAATTCACTTTATTATGCAAACGTCCTGCTGTATCAATTATAACGACATCTGCATCTTGTGCCACTGCTGACTGCAACGTATCAAATGCTACCGAAGCGGGGTCACTTCCCATATTTTGTCTTACAATTGGCACCCCAACTCGATCAGCCCAAATTTGCAATTGGTCAATGGCTGCGGCACGAAAAGTATCTGCTGCACCTAACACTACCTTATGACCTGCTTTTTTGAATTGGTAAGCTAATTTTCCAATGGTAGTCGTTTTCCCTACTCCATTCACACCCACTACCATTAAAACATAAGGCTTAGTTGGTATTGGAGTAACAAATTCTGTAGCCTCAGCTGAATTCGTTTCAGAAAGCAAACCTGCTATTTCTTCACGAAGAATTTGATTCAATTCGCCCACACCCAAATACTTATCTGAAGCCACACGAGCTTCGATACGTTGTATTACTTTTAACGTAGTATTCACACCCACATCAGAAGAAATAAGGATATCTTCTAAATTATCTAAAACTTCATCATCTACTTTTGATTTACCCGCTACCGCTTTGGATAACTTGGAAAAAAAAGTAGTTTTTGACTTTTCAAGACCTTTGTCTAAGGATTGCTTCTCCTGTTCGTTAAGACTTTCGTCCTTTTTCTCGGAAGAAAATATTCTTTTGAAAAAACTCATGCTGTAAAAGTATTATTTATAAATGATTTAGGATCAAAAATAGATTTTATTATTCGAAGGGTAAATATAGAAAATAAAAAAGCTACTTCCGACTGAAAGTAGCTTTTCTATATACTGTTAATGTAAATTATTTCTTTTTCAAGAATTCATCAACTGCTTCAGGAGCCATAATAGATTCAACGAATGTATATGCACCAGTTTTTGGAGATTTTACCATTTTGATGGCTTTTGATAATCTCTTAGAAGCTGTTTGTAACGATGCTACGGTTTTCTTTGCCATGATTCAAATGTTATTTGAAATTAATACTATCTACAGATTGTATCTAATCGCTAATTATTATTTAATTTCTTTATGAACTGTTACTCTTTTCAAGATTGGATTGAATTTTTTAATCTCTAATCTATCTGGAGTGTTTTTTTTGTTCTTAGTTGTAATATATCTTGAAGTACCTGCAATACCTGTTGCTTTATGCTCAGTACATTCTAAAATTACTTGGATTCTGTTACCTTTCTTTGCCATCTTGCTCTATATTTATTTAGGAAAAGATTATTTAATAAACCCTTCTGCTTGTGCTTTTTTCAAAACAGCAGCAATTCCATTTTTATTAATTGTTTTTATCGTAGATGCTGCTACTCTAAGAGTAATCCATCTATCTTCTTCTGGAAGATAAAAACGCTTTTTAACTAAGTTCACAGAAAACTTTCTCTTAGTTTTGTTCATAGCGTGAGAAACGTTATTTCCTACCATCGCTCTTTTACCTGTAAGGTCACAAACTCTTGACATTATTCTTTATCTTTTATCGTTATTCAAAATCAGGGTGCAAAGAAAAGAAAAATAAACGGATCAAACAAAAAAATTAAGACAGATTTTTTAAAATTTCTTTTTGCAGCATTTCCAAACTCTTAATCACTGCTCTATCTATCACTTTTTCACGGGGTTGACCAAAATTAAATTCTTCAACAAGCACACTATTTGGAGTTGCCAAAGCAATACACACAGTTCCCACTTCGGCATCACCATCTCCTTTTGTTGGCCCCGCATTTCCTGTCGTTGCGATAGCATAATCCGTTTGCATCATTTTCTGCACACTCAAAGCCATTGCTGAAGCAACTTCTTTACTCACCACCGAATGTTCCGCTATAAATGCATCTGAAATCCCTAGCACTTTTGACTTCACCTCGGTAGCATATGCCACTACACTTCCTTTAAAATATGCTGAAGCACCCGGAACAGAAGCAACTAGTTGAGCTATTTTTCCGCCTGTACAGCTTTCTGCCGTGGCTATAGTTTTGCCATTCTCTTTTAACATTTTACCCAAAACAACTTCTATAGTCGCATCTTCTTCAAATCCTACAATTATATCATGAATAATGGCATCCAGTGATTTCACGTTTGTAGCAATTGCTTCTTCTAATTGTTCTTTATCTTCTCCTCTAGCTGTCAAACGCAAACGCACTCGCCCCGGACTTGGCAAATAGGCCAACTTAATGCATTGGGGTAATTGATTTTCCCAATCTTCGATTCGTTCTGCCACATGACTTTCACCTTGACCATACGTCAAAATCGTTTTATGTACTATATAAGGACGTTGGTATTCGCGAACCAATTTAGGAATGACTTGATTTTCTATCAAATATTTCATTTCATAAGGTACGCCCGGTAAGGAAATAAAAACCGTATTCTCTTTCTTAATCCACATTCCTGGCGCTGTACCAACTTGGTTATACAACACCGTACATTTTGAAGGAACTAAAGCTTGGTCTTTATTAATTTGAGAAGCTACTCGACCTAAAGCACGTTCTATCAAATCAATTACATGATTTTCAACTTCAGCATTTCGAACTAAAGTATCTTCAAAATATTCGCAAAAGGTATGTTTGGTAATATCGTCTTTTGTTGGACCTAACCCTCCTGTAATAACCACCACTTCTACTTTATTTTGAAGTAAAGCAAATGTATCTAAAATATGTTGCCTATCATCTGAAATAGAAAGCATTTCATGAGTTTCAATTCCAATTTTATCCAACGATTTGGCTATAAATCCTGAATTCGTATCAACGATTTGACCGATTAAAATCTCATCTCCAATAGTAACTATTGCTGCTTTCATTTTTGAATTGATTTACAAATTAAAATCTTTCTTAATCTCCTTAATAGCATCCTTGACCTGCGATTTCACACTTTTGTAGGTTTCTTTAATGCTCTTTGTTTTTCCTTCGGCTTTTGCCCAAGCCTCAATCAAGACCAACTCTTCAAAAGCAATATGCATTCCCATTAAATCAAGAGTAGGTTTTATTTTGTGTGCATAAGCATACACTTGCTTGTGTGATTTCGACTTGATTCCAGCTTTGATTTCCAATAAATCTTTCGGAACTTCATTGACAAATAAAACCAATATTTGATTTACAAATTCAGTATCGTTATCGGATAGCGCGTATACTTTCGAAAGATTGTAGTGTAGTGCCATTATTTTACTTGTATTCTAAATAATTGTTGCCCTTCTAAATACCCTTCCAAAATATCATTGGGATGAACTGGTGCAACACCTTCTGGTGTACCTGTAAAAATAATATCACCTATTTTCAAAGTAAAAAACTGTGACACATAAGCGATTAACTCGTCTATTTTCCACAACATCAAACTCGAATTCCCTTTTTGAGCCACTTGGCCATTTTTAAGTAATTCAAAATTGACATCGTCTAAAGAAGTAAATTGTTCTTTAGAAACAAATTCACCTATTACCGCTGAACCATCAAAGGCTTTGGCTTTTTCCCAAGGCAATCCTTTGGCTTTCAATTGGTCTTGTACATCACGAGCAGTAAAATCAATCCCAACACTAATTTCGTCATAATATTTATGTGCAAATTTGGGTTCGATATACTTCCCTACTTTATTGATTTTTACCACTAATTCAATTTCGTGATGTACCTCATTTGAAAATTCCGGAAGCACAAACGGATGTTGTTTTAACACCACTGCCGAATCCGGTTTCATAAAAATCACTGGTTCCGAAGGGCGCTCGTTCTGCAATTCGGCTATATGATTGGTATAATTTCTACCGATACAAATTATTTTCATATCCTTTAAGTAATTAGTAAATAGTGAACAGTAATTAGCAAACATAGACTATTCACTAATTACTTTTCACCAATCACTCTATTTAGTATTTAATTTTCTCAATTTGATAGCAGTCAATACTTTTTTAGTATACAAAGGAAAATCAGCATTTTGAATCCAACTGAAATAACCTGGTTCTGTTTCCAATACCTTTTCTACTTTCGCTCCTTTGTGTTTTCCAAAAGTGAAAATTTCTTCACCATCCGAATCAAAAGCAATCATTCCTGCAAAATCGGCAATCTTTTTTCGAGTAGTAAATTCAGAAAGCGTTTTTATATCATTTTCCAATTCAGGATAACGATCCAATTGTGCTTTTAATATCTCGTAAGTTGCCATCGTGTCTGCTTCAGCAGAATGAGCATTGTCAAGACTTTTACCACAATAAAACTTGAGTGCTGCACTCAAGGTACGTTCTTCCATCTTATGAAAAACGGTTTGCACATCAACTGACACCCTGTTTTTCATATCAAAATCAACTCCAACACGCAACATTTCTTCGGCCAACAAAGGAATATCAAAACGATCTGAATTGTACCCTGCCAAATCACTATCTTTAATCATATTGTGAATTTGGCTGGCTAATTGCGCAAAGGTAGGCTCGTTAGCTACTTTAGCATCATCAATCCCGTGAACTGCTGTAGATTGTGGTGGAATTGGAATTGTAGGATTCACCAACCATGTTTTACTTTCTTTATTCCCATTCGGAAAGACTTTGAAAATTGAAATTTCTACAATTCTATCTTTTCCAATGTCAATTCCGGTGGTTTCTAAATCGAAAAAACAAATTGGTCTATTGAGTTTAAGTTCCATCTAATAATTTTATAAGTTTACAAATATATCAATTTGTGGCGAATGTATTTTAAAAAAGAAAACCCTTTCAAAGTCCTGCTCAGAAAGGGTTGTTTTATAATATGTTGTACTAATTAAATATCTGTATCTACATCAAAGGATTCTAAATAATCAGCAACACGTTTTACAAACATTCCGCCTAAAGCGCCATCCACTACTCGATGATCATAGCTATGAGTTAAAAACATTTTTTGGCGAATGCCAATAAAATCGCCTTCAGGAGTTTCAATTACCGCAGGCACTTTGCGAATTGCTCCTAAAGCTAAAATTCCTACTTCGGGTTGATTGATAATTGGCGTACCAAAAACACTACCAAAAGAACCTATATTAGTTACCGTATAGGTACCACCTTGTGTATCGTCTGGTTTTAATTTTCCGTTTTTAGCGCGATTACCTAAATCATTTACCGCTTTTGCCATACCTACCAAGTTCAACTGGTCTGCATTTTTAATCACAGGAACAATTAAATTCCCATTAGGCAAAGCCGTGGCCATTCCTAAATTGATATTTTTCTTTTTAATGATGAAATTTCCATCTACCGAAATATTCATTCCTGGAAAATCTTTCAAAGCCTTCGCCACTGCTTGCATAAAAATAGGTGTAAAAGTCAATTTCTCTCCTTCTCTCTTTTCGAAAGTCGATTTTACTTTATCTCTCCATTTTACAATATGAGTCACATCTACTTCTACGAAAGACTGCACGTGTGCCGAAGTTTGCAAGGAAGCTGTCATATACCCCGAAATCAACTTGCGCATTCTGTCCATCTCTACAATTTCATCTTCACCATTAACCGATACAGGTACCGCTTGCGTATTTGGAACGATGGTTGGAGTTGAAACAGACGAATTAGCAACTGGTGATTTTTGTCTTCCAGCTACATAGGATAAAATATCTTCTTTGGTCACTCGACCTTCTTTTCCAGAACCTTGAATACTTTCTAATTCGGCTACAGAAACACCTTCTTCTTTCGCAATATTTTTTACCAATGGAGAAAGGAATTTTTCTGTCCCTTTAAAATCTACCGCTGGAGTCACAATAGCTTGAGCTACTTCTACCGATTTTTCGATTTCAGCAACAGCCACAGGAATTGTCACGCTTTCTACAGGTGCAGGAGTAGACTCAGCAGTCGCATCGGTTTCAATAATGGCGATGGTTTGCCCTACTTGAACCAAATCATCTTTAGCAAATAATTGTTCTACCAAAACACCCGAAACTTCACTTGGCACTTCGCTATCTACTTTATCTGTAGCAATTTCAAGCACAGCATCATCAGCTTCAATTTTGTCACCAACTTGTTTTAACCAATTGGTAATTGTTGCCTCGGCCACACTTTCTCCCATTTTTGGAAGTTTCAATTCAAATCTTGCCATAATCTTAACGTAAAAGGTGATTTTGATTTTCTGATTGCAAAATTAGGAAATATTTTTAGTTTAAGATACGATTAAATCAAATAAACACACTTTTAAAAACAGTCGTTATTGTAGCGAACAACAAATCAAAAATCATTGTTTCATTTCAAAAGAGTATTTTTGCAAAAAAATTACACTTGTGAACTATTTATCAGTCGAAAATATCTCTAAATCTTTTGGAGAACGCACCCTTTTTGAAAACATTTCTTTTGGTATCAACAAAGACCAAAAAATTGCCTTCATTGCCAAAAACGGTTCTGGAAAAACCTGTATTATGAAAATAATCAATGGCGAAGACGAACCCGATTCTGGACAAGTAGTTGTTCGAAAAGAAATCAAAATGGCGTTTTTATCACAAGACCATAATTTGCAAGACGAATTGACCATTGAGGAAAGTATTTTTGCTTCGGATAACGAAATTTTGAAAGTAATTGAGCAATACGAAAAAGCCTTAGAACATCCAGAAGACGAAGAAGCCTACCAAAAAGCGTTTGATAAAATGGATCTATTTAACGCTTGGGATTTTGAAACCCAATACAAACAAATTCTTTTCAAACTAAAATTAGAAGACTTCAAACTGAAAGTAAAAAATCTTTCGGGAGGGCAGAAAAAGCGTTTATCATTAGCTATCATTCTAATTAATCGGCCCGATTTATTGATTCTAGACGAGCCAACCAACCATTTGGATTTAGAAATGATTGAATGGTTAGAAAGCTATTTTGCCAAAGAAAACATTACCTTATTTATGGTGACACACGACCGTTTCTTTTTAGAACGTGTTTGTAACGAAATTATTGAATTAGATAATGGAAAATTGTACCAATACAAAGGCAATTACTCCTATTATTTAGAAAAAAAAGAAGAACGTATTGCTTCTGAAAATGCCAGCGTAGACAAAGCCCAAAATCTATTTGTAAAAGAACTAGAATGGATGCGCCGTCAACCAAAAGCAAGAACTACCAAATCCAAATCACGCCAAGACGATTTTTATATCATCAAAGAAAAAGCCCAAAGCAGAAGACGTGAAAACAAGGTAGAGCTTGAAATCAATATGGAGCGCATGGGTAGTAAAATCATTGAACTGCATAAGATTTCTAAAAAATTCAAAGATCATGTCATTTTAGATAATTTTAGTTTTGATTTTCAACGTGGCGAACGTATCGGAATCATTGGTAAAAACGGAACTGGGAAATCCACTTTTCTAAATCTATTGACAGGCACTTTGCCTTTGGACAGTGGGAAAGTAATTAAAGGCGACACCATCAAAATAGGCTATTATACCCAAAGCGGTATTAATCCTAAACCAGGGCAAAAAGTAATTGACATCATCAAAGAATACGGCGAATACATTCCGCTAGCTAAAGGGAAAATTATTTCGGCAGGACAATTATTAGAACGCTTCCTTTTTGACCGTAAAAAACAGCACGATTACGTAGAAAAATTGAGTGGTGGCGAACTAAAACGTTTGTATTTATGTACCGTTTTAATTCAAAATCCGAACTTTTTGATTTTGGACGAACCTACCAACGACTTGGATATTGTTACTCTAAATGTCTTGGAAAATTTCCTTTTAAGCTATCCTGGTTGTTTGATGGTTGTGTCTCACGACAGATATTTTATGGATAAAATCGTAGACCATTTATTTGTTTTTAGAGGCAATGGTTTAATAGAGGATTTTCCGGGTAATTATTCTGATTTTAGAGCCTATGAAGACAGTGCTGATGTAGCTCAAAAAGAAGAAAACAAAGCCGAGAAGAAAGATTGGAAACAAAATAATCCAACTGGTAATTTGAGCTTTAACGAGCAAAAAGAATATCAAAAAATCGAGAAAGAAATTAAAGAGTTAGAAATTCAAAAAGCGGCTATCGAACAGTTATTTTCTGATGGAAAAGTTACTGATGATGCCATTGAGAAAAAAGCCAAAGAATTAGAAGAAATCATTCAAAAAATAGAAACAAAAGAAGAACGTTGGTTTGAACTTTCTGCCAAAATAGAATCGTAATAATCACAAAAAATGATATTCTGCATCCAGTCCTATTTACAATTCCTTTGGCTCTCCAAAAACGAACATGGAGTCCACTCCCCTTTTGTCTATAGCCTACTCACAAAATGTTTTTACAAAAAAGCAAGTCTAGCACATCACTCTTTTGATTTAAAATTAAGCCCAAAAAAAGAACGCTTATTGAATAAAATGTACCATTATTTCAAATTCAAAAATTGTGTTTTTTATACGCCAGAAATAGCTATCGACAACACAATCCTGGAAGCCGACTTAATCTATACAACTATTGATTCTGTAGAAAATATAGACCCTTTTATTGAATCTTTATTTTCAAAAACTCATAACGATACTTGTTTTATTTTCAACAATATCTACCGCAATCCAGTAACAGCATTAGCTTGGAAAAAAATCATCGGCCACCCTCGATTTACGGTAACAATTGACACCTATTTATTTGGAATTGCATTCATAAGAAGAGAACAGGAAAAAGAACATTTCACCATTCGGACTTAATCAATATTTTTTGTAACAAAATTCATTTTCACACTACTTATGGATTTATTCAAAAGTCTTTCGTACTTTTAAATCCTAATTCAACGAATTTTAATTCCAAAAAAAGCAATGGCAAAACCATTAATAAAAATAACGGATATCAAACGTGATTTTGTTCTAGGGAACGAAATAGTTTATGTCCTAAAAGGTATTAATTTAGAAATCAAAAAAGGAGAATATGTTGCATTAATGGGGCCTTCAGGCTCAGGAAAATCAACATTAATGAATATCTTAGGATGCTTGGACACTCCTACTTCTGGGACCTACATTTTGAACGGAAAAGATGTGAGCCAAATGAAAGACGATGAATTGGCCGAAATTCGCAACAAAGAAATCGGTTTTGTTTTTCAAACATTCAACCTTTTACCAAGAACTACCGCTTTAGACAACGTAGCTTTACCGATGATTTATGCAGGATATTCTAAATCTGAAAGAAATGAAAGAGCTACTGAAGTCTTGAAACAAGTGAATCTCGAAAACCGAATGGATCACCAACCCAACCAACTTTCGGGAGGACAACGCCAACGTGTAGCTGTAGCAAGAGCTTTGGTTAACAAGCCCTCAATCATTTTAGCCGATGAGCCAACCGGAAATTTAGATAGTAAAACATCGGTCGAAATTATGAAGCTGTTTGGCGACATTCACGCCAGTGGAAATACCGTTATATTAGTAACACACGAAGAAGAAATCGCTGCGTATGCTAATCGTGTTATTCGCTTGAGAGACGGATTGATTGAAAGTGACACCTCTAAATAAACTGCAATAATTCGATGAAGATATACACTAAAACAGGAGATGGAGGGATTACAGCTCTTTTTGGAGGAAAAAAAGTTCCAAAAGACCACGATAGAATTGAAAGCTACGGAACGGTTGACGAATTAAACTCCTACATTGGTTTAATTAGAGACCAAGACATTAATCCGCATTACAAAAACATTCTTATCGAAGTACAAGACCGACTATTTACTGTAGGTGCTATCTTAGCTACTCCACCAGAAAAAGAAGTGCTCAAAAATGGAGAACTACGTTTACAAAAATTGGGCATAATTGATTCGGATATTGAATTTTTAGAAAACGAAATTGACAGTATGCAAGAATCGCTTCCGCCAATGACTCATTTTATTTTGCCTGGCGGACATCCCACTGTGTCACATTGTCATATTGCAAGATGTATTTGCCGTAGAGCAGAGCGTCTTACAGTACATCTAAGCCATAACGAACCCGTTTCAGAAATTGCAATACGTTATTTAAACCGTCTTTCTGACTATCTTTTTGTATTGGCACGAAAGTTGTCTCAAGATTTAAACGCTGAGGAAATTCAATGGATTCCTAGAAAATAGAGATTTTTTATACCGCTATTTTTAAAAGGAAATGAAGACTCAAAAACAAACAAAAAAACGTTCTTAACTTTTACTAAAAATAAATCATTTTTTACTTGCCTTTTTCGGTAAAAAAATTATTTTTGCACTAAACTAAATCGAAAGAAAGATGTATTGGACATTAGAATTAGCATCGTATTTAAGTGATGCGCCGTGGCCTGCTAACAAAGACGAACTTATTGACTACGCTATTAGAGCTGGTGCTCCTTTAGAAGTAGTAGAAAACCTTCAATCAATTGAAGACGAAGGTGAGATATATGAATCAATGGAAGAAATTTGGCCAGATTATCCTACAGACGAAGATTACCTTTGGAACGAGGATGAATATTAAAAAATAAACCAAAGAAAAAGTCTCAAAAGAGGCTTTTTTTTTGGTTAAATTACACATTTACACAAAATACAGTAATACACATACAATTATGAGTTTCATAAATAGCATTATCAAAATCTTTGTTGGTGATAAATCACACAATGACGTAAAAGCATTACAACCTTACCTTACTAAAATCAAAGGATTTGAAAGTAGCTTAATGGCATTGTCTAATGACGAATTGAGAGCACGCACCGCTTTCTTCAAAGAAAAAATCAAACAAGATCGCGCTGAAAAAGACGCCAAAATAGCGGCTTTAAAATTAGAAGTGGAATCTATAGAAGACATCGACAAAAGAGAAGATATTTACCTCGCTATTGATGCTTTGGAAAAAGAGGCTTATGAGATTTCTGAAAAAACTTTGATGGAAATTTTACCGGAAGCTTTCGCAGTAGTAAAAGAAACAGCCAGACGTTTCAAAGAAAACACTCAAATTGAAGTGACTGCCACTCCAAAAGATAGAGAATTCTCTGCTACCAAATCCTACGTTACATTAGAGGGAGATAAAGCCATTTGGGCTAATTCATGGAATGCTGCTGGTAAACAGATAACTTGGGACATGATTCACTATGACGTTCAGTTAATTGGTGGAATGGTATTGCACGAAGGAAAAGTAGCCGAAATGCAAACTGGAGAAGGAAAAACCTTGGTAGCTACCCTACCTATTTACTTAAATGCCTTAACTGGAAATGGTGTGCATTTAGTAACCGTAAATGATTACTTGGCTAAACGTGACAGTACTTGGAAAGCACCTTTGTTTGAATTCCATGGTATGACAGTGGAGTGTATTGATAATTACCAACCAAGTTCTGAAGAAAGAAAAAGAGCCTATGACGCTGATATCACTTATGGAACCAATAATGAGTTTGGTTTTGACTACCTAAGAGATAATATGGCACATTCGCCAGAAGATTTAGTACAACGCAAACACAACTATGCCATTGTCGACGAGGTGGATTCGGTTTTGATTGATGATGCCAGAACACCGTTGATTATTTCTGGACCGGTTCCGCAAGGAGATCGTCACGAATTTAATGAGTTAAAACCAAAAATTGAAAACTTAGTTAATTTACAACGTCAATTAGCGAATGGTTTCTTGGCAGAAGCCAAAAAATTAATCAAAGAGGGTAACACCAAAGATGGTGGATTCCAATTGTTAAGAGCCTACAGAAGTTTACCAAAGAACAAAGCATTAATTAAATTCCTTTCGGAAGAAGGAGTAAAACAATTGCTGCAAAAAACCGAAAACCAATACATGCAAGACAACAAACGCGAAATGCATTTGGTGGACGAAGCCTTGTACTTTGTGATTGAAGAAAAAAACAACCAAGTAGAATTGACCGATAACGGAATCCAATTCTTATCTGGAGATACCGATGCTGATTTCTTCATATTACCAGACATTGGAACCGAGATTGCCGCTATTGAAAAACAAAAACTAGATGCTGATGCAGAAGCTGAAGCTAAAGAACGTTTGTTCCAAGATTTTGGAGTAAAAAGTGAGCGTATCCATACGCTAACCCAACTTTTAAAAGCCTACACTTTATTCGAAAAAGATGTAGAGTATGTGATTATGGATAACAAAATCCTGATTGTCGATGAGCAAACAGGACGTATTATGGATGGTCGTCGTTATTCTGACGGATTGCACCAAGCCATTGAAGCCAAAGAAAATGTAAAAATTGAAGCTGCAACACAAACCTTTGCTACAATTACGTTGCAAAACTACTTCAGAATGTACAACAAGCTGGGCGGAATGACCGGAACAGCCGTTACTGAAGCAGGAGAACTTTGGCAAATTTATAAATTAGACGTAGTCGAAATCCCGACCAATAGAGGAATTGCAAGAATTGACAAAGACGATTTGATTTACAAAACAACTCGTGAAAAATTCAATGCTGTTATCGAAGACGTAACCGAATTGTCCAACGCAGGAAGACCCGTTCTTATTGGAACCACCTCGGTTGAAATCTCGGAATTATTAAGCCGAATGTTGAAAATGAGAGGCATCACGCACAATGTGTTGAATGCCAAAATGCACAAACAAGAGGCACAAATTGTAGAAGAAGCTGGAAAAGCGGGAGTCGTTACTATTGCTACTAATATGGCAGGTCGTGGTACCGATATCAAATTAACTCCCGAAGTAAAAGCAGCTGGAGGTTTAGCAATTATTGGTACTGAACGTCACGATTCACGTCGTGTTGACCGTCAGTTACGAGGTCGTGCTGGACGTCAAGGAGACCCTGGAAGTTCTCAATTCTACGTTTCGTTAGAAGACAACTTGATGCGTTTGTTTGGTTCAGAAAGAGTAGCCAAAGTTATGGACAGAATGGGATTACAAGAAGGAGAAGTAATTCAACATTCCATGATGACCAAATCTATTGAACGTGCACAGAAAAAAGTAGAAGAAAACAACTTTGGAGTGCGTAAACGTTTGTTAGAATATGATGATGTAATGAACGCACAACGTGAAGTGGTGTACAAACGTCGCCGTCATGCTTTGTTTGGAGAGCGTCTAAAATTAGATATTGCAAACATGTTGTACGATACCTGTGAGTTGATTGTATCGAATAATAAAGGAATGAACGATTTCAAAAACTTTGAATTCGAATTAATTCGTTATTTCTCGATCACTTCACCAGTAACCGAAGGCGAGTTTGCAAAATTATCCGAAATGGAATTGACGGGTAAAATCTACAAAGCGACTTTAGAATTCTATACCGAAAAAACAGAACGAAGTGCTAGAGAAGCCTTTCCTATCATTAAAGGAGTTTATGAAGACCAAAACAATCATTTTGAGCGTATCGTAGTGCCATTTACTGACGGAATCAAAACATTGAATGTAGTGACTGACTTAAAGAAAGCCTACGAAACCCAAGGAGCGCAATTAGTGGCCGATTTTGAAAAGAACATCACTTTATCTATTGTGGATGAAGCTTGGAAAAAACACTTGCGTAAAATGGACGAATTGAAACAATCGGTACAATTGGCCGTTCACGAACAAAAAGATCCGTTGCTAATTTACAAATTAGAAGCCTTCAACTTGTTCAGAGCCATGCTTGACAATGTGAATAAAGACGTGATTTCGTTTTTATTCAAAGGCGATTTACCGGCACAACAAAATGCGCCTAAGATTGAAGAAGCAAAACAGGTTCGTCAAAAAGAAAACTATAAATTAAGCAAAGACGAATTGCCAAACAGTGAAAACCTAAACCACGAAGCAAGTCAAACACAACAACGTCAAGTAACCGAAACCATCGTGAGAGACATGCCTAAAATCAATCGTAACGATACCGTAACGATTCAGGAAGTAGCTACTGGAAAAACAGAAACCATGAAGTACAAAAAAGCCGAAAGCTTAGTCTCTTCAGGTCAATGGGTCATTGTGAATGACTAATAGTTACACTAGGCTATAAAATACTGGGTGTCTAAAAAGTTCTTATTTGTCATTCCGAATTTATTTCGGAATCTATAAATAACTTTTTAGACACTCTTTTTTTTGTGTGTTATTTTGGCAGCACCCATTGTACTCCCTGAACAAGACTTGTCCCGCTATCCGCTCTATCTTTTGAGGCTTCCAGCCTTTAAAAGGCTGGAAGCCTCAAAAGGATGCCGCTACTATCGGGGCTAGAATACACTTCTATTCCCCAATCAAAATTTGTATTTTAAACAAATTTTCCTACATTTGAAAAAACCCTATAACTTCATTCTACCCAAATCGTTTTTCCTTACAAGTACACAGATAAATAGAAAAATATACAACTTATTACAACAACTCAAAATAAAAACAAAAATGAAATGCAAAAATATTCAGTAAACCAACATTTAATTGAGACAATTTTAGCTTGGGTAAATTCTGGTGAAATCGCAATTCCAGAAATACAAAGACCTTTTGTTTGGGACAGTTCAAAAGTTCGTGACTTAATGGACAGTTTGTATCAAGGTTACCCAATCGGATACGTAATCGCTTGGAGAAACCCTAATGTAAAACTAAAAGACGGAAGTTTAAGTGAAGGCAAAAAAGTTTTGATTGACGGACAGCAACGGGTAACGGCTTTAACTGCTGCAATTCTTGGACAATACGTCATCAACAAAAATTATCAACGTGTAAAAATCAAAATAGCCTTTAACCCAATCGAAGAAAGATTTGAAGTTCAAAACCCTGCGATTTTAAAAGACAAAGTTTGGCTACACGACATTACAGATGCTTTTTCGGGAAAAATAAGTTTGCTAAAATTAGTGCGAGATTATTTAGCTCTAAATCCCGATATAGACGAAGATTTAATTGAAAATTCATTTTCAAGATTGATCAGTATCGTAAAAAAACCAATCGGTATGATTGAGCTTGCCCCTGAATTGGACATTGAAACTGTGACAGAAATATTTATAAGAATAAACTCAAAAGGTGTAGTTTTAAGTCAGGCAGATTTCGCAATGAGTAAGATTGCTTCCGATACAGAAAATGGTGGAAATGAACTCCGAAAAGCCATTGATTATTTTTGTCATTTAGCAATAGCCCCAGATTTTTACAAACAAATTGTAGATAATGATACAGATTTTGCAAAAACAGATTTTTTTCAAAAAATGATGTGGCTCAAAACAGAAAATGAAGATTTATACGACCCAAGTTACAACGATTTAATTCGAGTTGCATTTACATCACAATTTAACAGAGGACGACTTTCTGATTTGGTAAGTTTACTTTCAGGAAGAAATTTTGAAACAAGAAGCTATGAAAGAGAAATTTCCGAAAAATCATTTTTGAGATTGAAAACAGGCGTTTACAACTTTATAAACGAAACGAATTTCAAAAGGTTTTTAATGATTGTAAAATCCGCAGGATTTATTTCCCCAAAACTTATACGTTCTCAAAACGCATTAAATTTTGCATATATCGTTTACTTAAAGCTTAAAGAACTCGGCGTAAATTCTGTCGTTATTGAAAGTTATGTAAGAAAGTGGCTAGTATATTCTATTTTAACTGGACGATATTCTGGTTCACCTGAAAGTATGTTTGATTATGACATCAAACAAATTTCTCAAAAACCATTTAATGAATATTTAAAAGAAAAAGAAGATGGAGAACTTTCTGATGCATTTTGGAATGCATCATTACCTCAAAGCTTAGATACTTCTGTTGCAAGTAGTCCATATTTCCACGTATTTTTAGCTTCACAAGTAAAAGCAAACGATAGGGGATTTTTATCAAAAGATGTTTTGGTAAGTGACTTAATCTCATTACGTGGTGACATTCATCATTTGTTCCCAAAAGATTATTTAAGTAAAAATGGACTTGACAGAAGCAAATACAATCAAATTGCAAACTATGTCTATATGCAATCAGAAGTAAATATTAAAGTTGGAAACAAACCTCCAAAAGACTATTTTGAGCTTATCAAAACTCAAATACTTGATAATAATAAATTAGTAAGTGGACTTTCGAGCGAACAAGAACTTTTGGACAATTTAAAAATGAATTGTGTACCTACAAAAATTATGGATATGAGCATCGATGACTATCAAGACTTTTTAAATTTAAGAAGGAAATTAATGGCTCAAAAAATTAAAGAATACTACAAAACATTATAATACAAAAAGCTGAACACATAAACGATAAACGCAGTTTGAAAAATGGCCGTTCGTTACCTCGCTACCACACAAATCCATTCTCGTGGTATTGAACTCGTTTTATTTAGTTTCCAGCTATAATCTCATCCCTACGGGACTTTCTCTATATCATTCATTGATATTTTACCAAAATTCAACTCCTAGCGGAGTAAATTAAAAATTAAAAGAGGATTACTAAATAGTAATCCTCTTTTCAATCCCGTAGATTTGAGATTAAGAGGAGGAAGCCCAGTGGGCTTGAGGTACAAAACAAAAAACCCTTCATCAATGATGAAGGGTTTTCAAAAGAAAGGCGACGACATACTCTCCCACATAACTGCAGTACCATCTGCGCAGGCGGGCTTAACTTCTCTGTTCGGGATGGGAAGAGGTGAGCCCCGCCGCAATAACCACCTTAAGGTTTTTGTTGGCGGTTGTTGGTTTTTGGTTGTTGGTGTTGCCATCAACTACCAACCATCAACTATCAACTGCAGCTTCGCTGCAAATATCTTAACATACTGAGATAAAGAAAAAAATTAAGAAAGTTTCTCTCTGCCCCTTGCGGGGCAGGAAAAGCGTACATAAGCTTACGGGTTATTAGTACTACTCGACTATGACATTACTGCCTTTACATCTATAGCCTATCAACGTGGTCATCTTCCACGACCCTTAAAAGAAATCTCATCTTGTGGTGGGTTTCGCGCTTATATGCTTTCAGCGCTTATCCCTTCCAAACGTAGCTACTCTGCAGTGCCCCTGGCGGGACAACAGATACACTAGAGGTTTGTCCAATTCGGTCCTCTCGTACTAGAATCAGATCCACTCAAATTTCTAACGCCCACAGTAGATAGAGACCGAACTGTCTCACGACGTTCTGAACCCAGCTCGCGTGCCACTTTAATGGGCGAACAGCCCAACCCTTGGGACCTTCTCCAGCCCCAGGATGTGACGAGCCGACATCGAGGTGCCAAACCCCCCCGTCGATATGAGCTCTTGGGGGAGATCAGCCTGTTATCCCCGGCGTACCTTTTATCCTTTGAGCGATGGCCCTTCCATGCGGAACCACCGGATCACTATGCTCTACTTTCGTACCTGATCGACCTGTATGTCTCTCAGTCAAGCTCCCTTATGCCATTGCACTCTACGCACGGTTACCAAGCGTACTGAGGGAACCTTTAGAAGCCTCCGTTACTCTTTTGGAGGCGACCACCCCAGTCAAACTACCCACCAAGCAATGTCCCCCGCTTAAGCGGGGTTAGGCCTCAGATAAACAAAGGGTTGTATTTCAACAATGACTCCACAACGCCTGGCGACGCCACTTCACAGTCTCCAACCTATCCTACACATCATTTATCCAAGGTCAATACTAAGCTATAGTAAAGGTGCACAGGGTCTTTTCGTCCCACTGCGGGTAAACGGCATCTTCACCGTTACTACAATTTCACCGAGCTCATGGCTGAGACAGTGTCCAGATCGTTACACCATTCGTGCAGGTCGGAACTTACCCGACAAGGAATTTCGCTACCTTAGGACCGTTATAGTTACGGCCGCCGTTTACTGGGGCTTCAATTCAATGCTTCTCGCAAGGATAACATCTCCTCTTAACCTTCCAGCACCGGGCAGGTGTCAGGCCCTATACTTCATCTTACGATTTTGCAGAGCCCTGTGTTTTTGATAAACAGTCGCCTGGACCTCTTCACTGCGGCCAGCTTGCGCTGGCGACCTTTCTCCCGAAGTTACAGGTCTATTTTGCCTAATTCCTTAGCCATGAATCTCTCGAGCACCTTAGGATTCTCTCCTCGACTACCTGTGTCGGTTTACGGTACGGGTACTTATTACCTGAAGTTTAGAGGTTTTTCTTGGAAGCCCTTAGGCGTACTATCTCTTTGACCGAAGTCTCCGAGTACTATCGTATTTCCCCAAAAAGCGTGGATTTGCCTGCGCTTCTTATAGGTAGGTACTTCAACGAACTATTCCGTCAGTTCGCGACGCTTTCATCACTCCGTCACCCCATCACAGTAATAAGTAGTACGGGAATATTAACCCGTTGGCCATCGACTGTCCCTTTCGGGTTCGCCTTAGGTCCCGACTAACCCACAGCTGATTAGCATAGCTGTGGAAACCTTAGTCTTTCGGTGGCGGTGTTTCTCGCACCGCTTATCGTTACTTATGCCTACATTTTCTTTTCCAGCCAGTCCAGCATACCTTACGATACACCTTCAACCCTGCTGGAATGCTCCCCTACCACTTGTATATAATACAAATCCATAGCTTCGGTAGTATGCTTATGCCCGATTATTATCCATGCTCGTCCGCTCGACTAGTGAGCTGTTACGCACTCTTTAAATGAATGGCTGCTTCCAAGCCAACATCCTAGCTGTCTGGGCAGACAAACCTCGTTCTTTCAACTTAGCATACATTTGGGGACCTTAGCTGATGGTCTGGGTTCTTTCCCTCTCGGACTTGGACCTTAGCACCCAAGCCCTCACTGCTGGTAAACATTATATAGCATTCGGAGTTTGTCAGGAATTGGTAGGCGGTGAAGCCCCCGCATCCAATCAGTAGCTCTACCTCTATATAACTTAAATCCAGCGCTGCACCTAAATGCATTTCGGGGAGTACGAGCTATTTCCGAGTTTGATTGGCCTTTCACCCCTACCCACAGGTCATCCGAAGACTTTTCAACGTCAACCGGTTCGGTCCTCCACTGTGTGTTACCACAGCTTCAACCTGCCCATGGGTAGATCACACGGTTTCGCGTCTAACACTACTGACTAAAGCGCCCTATTCAGACTCGCTTTCGCTACGGATCCATGGCTTAACCACTTATCCTTGCCAGCAACGTTAACTCGTAGGCTCATTATGCAAAAGGCACGCCGTCACCCCACGAAAGGGCTCCGACCGCTTGTAAGCGTATGGTTTCAGGATCTATTTCACTCCGTTATTCACGGTTCTTTTCACCTTTCCCTCACGGTACTGGTTCACTATCGGTCTCTCAGGAGTATTTAGCCTTAGCGGATGGTCCCGCCAAATTCAGACAGGGTTTCACGTGCCCCGCCCTACTCAGGATACCACTATCCTTTACACTTGTTACCTATACGAGACTATCACTCTCTAGGGTCCTACTTTCCAGTAGATTCTAGTTCCTTGTGCAAGAAATGTCGTGGTCCTACAACCCCAAAATTGCCGTAACAACTCTGGTTTGGGCTAATCCGCGTTCGCTCGCCACTACTTACGGAATCACTTTTGTTTTCTTCTCCTCCGCCTACTTAGATGTTTCAGTTCAGCGGGTTTGCCCACCTATCGGTGTACTATGTCTTCAACATAGTGGGTTGCCCCATTCAGGTATTTACGGATCAATTCGTGTGTGCCAATCCCCGTAACTTTTCGCAGCTTATCACGCCTTTCTTCGCCTCTGAGAGCCTAGGCATCCCCCATACGCCCTTATTTTGCTTATTGTACCAACCTATTAATTAAAATAGGCCGTTTCTTTTACTTGCCTAATGATAAACAAGTAAAAATGTTTTCTACTTTATTATTTTCTTATCTCAATATGTCAATGAACTTTTTTCTTAGTAATTAGTTACTAGTAATTAGTGATTAGCACAAGGCTAATTACTATTTACTCTTTACTATTCACCAGAATAGTGGAGAATATCGGAGTCGAACCGATGACCTCCTGCGTGCAAGGCAGGCGCTCTAGCCAGCTGAGCTAATCCCCCGTCTTTTAGTTGGCAGTTAACAGTTATCAGTTAACAGTACTTCAAACGGTTACTCAACCTCTAAAATTTCCTTAAGTCTAAAAAAGTAGTCCCGGGCAGACTCGAACTGCCGACCCCTACATTATCAGTGTAGTACTCTAACCAGCTGAGCTACGAGACTCTGTTTTGTTCTTAATTGTATTATTTGAACCAACAGCAAGAGTAATATTATCAAACTATTCTTAACTCTAAATAGTACGTTTTTTTCTTAATCGTGTTGCCTAAGCAACTAACAATTAAGCTCTAGAAAGGAGGTGTTCCAGCCGCACCTTCCGGTACGGCTACCTTGTTACGACTTAGCCCTAGTTACTAGTTTTACCCTAGGCAGCTCCTTGCGGTCACCGACTTCAGGCACCCCCAGCTTCCATGGCTTGACGGGCGGTGTGTACAAGGCCCGGGAACGTATTCACCGGATCATGGCTGATATCCGATTACTAGCGATTCCAGCTTCACGGAGTCGAGTTGCAGACTCCGATCCGAACTGTGACCGGCTTTATAGATTCGCTCCTACTCGCGTAGTGGCTGCTCTCTGTACCGGCCATTGTAGCACGTGTGTAGCCCAAGGCGTAAGGGCCGTGATGATTTGACGTCATCCCCACCTTCCTCACAGTTTACACTGGCAGTCTTGTTAGAGTTCCCGACATCACTCGCTGGCAACTAACAACAGGGGTTGCGCTCGTTATAGGACTTAACCTGACACCTCACGGCACGAGCTGACGACAACCATGCAGCACCTTGTAAATTGTCCGAAGAAAAATCTGTTTCCAAATCTGTCAATCTACATTTAAGCCTTGGTAAGGTTCCTCGCGTATCATCGAATTAAACCACATGCTCCACCGCTTGTGCGGGCCCCCGTCAATTCCTTTGAGTTTCATTCTTGCGAACGTACTCCCCAGGTGGGATACTTATCACTTTCGCTTAGCCACTGAAGTTGCCCCCAACAGCTAGTATCCATCGTTTACGGCGTGGACTACCAGGGTATCTAATCCTGTTCGCTCCCCACGCTTTCGTCCATCAGCGTCAATCCATTAGTAGTAACCTGCCTTCGCAATTGGTATTCCATGTAATCTCTAAGCATTTCACCGCTACACTACATATTCTAGTTACTTCCTAATAATTCAAGCTCTACAGTATCAATGGCCGTTCCATCGTTGAGCGATGGGCTTTCACCACTGACTTATAAAGCCGCCTACGGACCCTTTAAACCCAATGATTCCGGATAACGCTTGGATCCTCCGTATTACCGCGGCTGCTGGCACGGAGTTAGCCGATCCTTATTCTTACAGTACCGTCAAGCTCCCTCACGAGGGAGTGTTTCTTCCTGTACAAAAGCAGTTTACAATCCATAGGACCGTCTTCCTGCACGCGGCATGGCTGGATCAGGCTTGCGCCCATTGTCCAATATTCCTCACTGCTGCCTCCCGTAGGAGTCTGGTCCGTGTCTCAGTACCAGTGTGGGGGATCTCCCTCTCAGGACCCCTACCCATCGTCGCCATGGTAAGCCGTTACCTTACCATCTAGCTAATGGGACGCATGCTCATCTTTTACCGTTGGAACTTTAATGTTAAAATGATGCCACTTTAACATACTATGGGGTATTAATCCAAATTTCTCTGGGCTATCCCCCTGTAAAAGGTAGATTGCATACGCGTTACGCACCCGTGCGCCGGTCTCTAGTTCCGAAGAACTATACCCCTCGACTTGCATGTGTTAAGCCTGCCGCTAGCGTTCATCCTGAGCCAGGATCAAACTCTTCATCGTATATTATTTATATTATAATTAACGACTATCTAGCATTTTTTAGAATCTCTCGAATCTATTACTCTTTATTGTGTTTTGAAATTAATCTCAAAACGGCTGTCAATTCAATATGTCTAGGAACGTATCTTCTTTTTTATTCGCTTATCTCTCAAAGCGGGTGCAAAAGTACAACTTCTTTTTTATCTCACAAGTATATTCAAAAGTTTTTTTAAAGAAAATTTACTTTCGTTTTACTCATTCAATACATTCAAGAACTTGTCCCCTTTTCGGGAGGGCAAAGATAATTACTTTTTTATCTCTAGCAAATTTTTTAAAGTAAAATTTCTTTTATCTTCATTGCCTTGCCTTTCAATAATTAATTAAGAACCTCGCCGTTATTGCGGGTGCAAAAGTACAACCTAATTCCGCTTTTCCAAGATTTTTTTAACCTTATTTTTTTTCTTTTTCTTAACTCGCTGATTACCCGTTTTGTAAATCATAAAGTTTTTTTAGTACAAGGATAGCTGAAAAGGCTTTTTGTTAAAATTTACCGCAGATTCGCAGATTTTTTAAATAGGGTAGATACTAAATAGGATTAGTTTTTTTTAACCATATAAGGAATATAAGAAAAATAAGATTTTGTGAATTTTTAAATTGTTATTGTTCTTGAAGTTCAACCCGCGTTAGGGATAGTAGCGGCATCCTTTTTAAAAGGAGGCTGAGGAACTCAAAGTCCACTTTTAAAAAGATACAGCGGATAGCCCGACCTGTATGGCAAGGCAACGAAGCCAACAGGGAACGCCCAGAATCTTAAATAATTTTTATTTTTTAATATAAAATATTGTAAATCAGGTATTTATTTTGTACATTTATACTAACCTAATTCTCAAGAGACTCCTACTCTCTTTTATATTCCCCAAACCGAAAGACACTTTGTGTCTAAAGTATGTATTCTAATTTAAATATAGATATCATGGGGAATTACAAATACATTCTATTCTTTAATGAAATCGGAATAAGCGCTATTAGTGAAGTGGGCGGAAAAAATGCTTCGCTTGGTGAAATGTACAACCAACTCAATCCTATTGGGATTCAAATTCCGAATGGATTTGCGATTACTGCCGAAGGGTATCGGCTATTTCGAAAAGAAAATCAGTTAGAAAATGTACTGAATGATTTATTTCAATCTTTAGATAAGGAGCATTTTTCTAACTTGTCCTATATAGGAGCAACTGCACGAGAACATATTCTTTCTGCCCGAATGCCTAAAATTATTGAATCCGAAATTAAGAAAGCGTATCACGCTTTAAGTGAACAATGCGGATTTACTTCGCTTAGTGTGGCTGTGAGGAGTAGTGCTACATCGGAAGATTTACCCTCAGCTAGTTTTGCAGGACAAATGCAATCTTTTTTGAATATTTCTGGAGAAGATCAATTGATTAATGCCGTGCAGCATTGTTTTGTGTCTTTGTTTACAGATCGTGCTATTAAATACCGATACGATATGGGCTTTCAGGGTTTGGATATTGCCATTTCTGTGGGAGTACAACAAATGGTACGAAGCGACCAATCGGCTTCAGGAGTTGCCTTTACTATTGATCCTGATACTGGGTTTGAGAATACAATTATTATAAACGGAATTTGGGGACTCGGCGAAAACATTGTTCAAGGCACTGTTACACCAGACGAGTGGATGGTTTTCAAACCTACATTGGAAAACGAAAAATGGAACCCTATCTTAAAAAAACATTGTGGTAAAAAAGAGTTTACTATGATGTATAATGAAATAGAAAAAGGAATTGCAACCACCAGTACTATTGTCAACACAACCACCTCTTTAGAAAATCAAAATCGGTTTTCATTGAGCGATACCGAAGTGATTCAGCTAGCCCGTTGGTGCTACACAATTGAGAAGCATTACAAAAAAGCGATGGACATTGAGTGGGCAAAAGACGGCACCAACAACCAACTCTATATTGTACAAGCACGGCCAGAGACAATCCATAACAAACCCAATTCAGCGGTTAGAAAAATGTACACCTTAGTTGAAAAAGGGAGTGTTTTATGCAAAGGAATTGCTTTAGGAGATAAAATTACATCGGGTAAGGCGCGTATTGTAAACAATGCTCAAGAAGGCCACTTGGTACAAGAAGGAGAAATCATTGTAACTGATTTGACCAATCCCGATTGGGATCCAATTATGAAAAAAGCAGCTGCTATTGTGACCAATAAAGGAGGACGCACCAGTCATGCCGCAATTGTCGCAAGAGAATTAGACACAGTAGCCGTTGTAGGTTGTGGAGATGCCACAACTACAATAAAAAACGGACAAGAAATCACCGTATCCTGTGCCGAAGGAAAAGAAGGAGTCATTTATAACGGCACATTGCGTTGGAAAACGACGGAACAAGACTTTAGTCGGTTGAAATTACCTGAAACAGCACCCATGCTCATTCTAGCAGATCCTGAAAAAGCCTTTAGATTAAGCCGTTATCCGAACCAAGGTGTGGGTTTGATGCGAATGGAGTTTATTATTTCGAACACCATAAAGATACATCCGTTGGCTTTATGCGAACCAGAAAAAATTACTAATCAAGATACGATTGCTCAAATAGCAGCACTAACCAAAGGCTACGCTGATCCAAAAGATTATTTTGTAACACAACTAGCCGAAGCGGTAGCTACTGTAGCCTGTGCCTTTTATCCAAAGGAGGTGATTGTACGAATGAGTGATTTTAAAAGTAATGAATATGCCAACCTCATCGGGGGCAGCTATTTTGAGCCTGACGAAGAAAATCCGATGATTGGCTTTAGAGGAGCTTCACGGTATTACAGTAATTTTTACCGAAAAGGTTTTGCATTAGAAAGCCAAGCCATGAAAAAAGTACGGGATAAAATGGGGCTTACTAATGTAAAATTAATGATTCCGTTTTGCCGAACTGTTGAAGAAGGAGAAAATGTCCTTACTGAAATGGCTAAAAATGGATTAGTTCAAGGCGTCAATGGATTAGAAGTATACGTCATGATTGAAATACCCAGCAATGTCCTTTTGGCAGATGAATTTGCGAAACTCTTTGATGGATTTTCAATTGGTTCCAACGATCTAACGCAACTCACTTTAGGACTAGACCGAGACTCTTCGCTAGTGAGTTATTTATTTGATGAAGAAAACCCGCAGTACAATCGTTAATCAAAGAAACGATTCGGGTAGCTAAGCGATTTGAAATAAAAGTGGGTTTATGTGGTCAAGCACCGAGTGACCTCCCCCACTTTGCTCAATTTTTGGTGGCTGAAGGTATTGATAGTATTTCATTTACTCCAGACGCATTACTAAAAGGCATTGAAAATATTTTGGAAGCAGAGAAAAAATTAAAAAAAATCACATCTAAAACTATCTGAATTATGGAAACACCATTCAAAAACAAAGTAGCACTTATCACAGGCGGAACTTCTGGAATTGGTAAAGCAACGGCAATTGCTTTTGCAAAAAAAGGGGCAAAAGTGGTTGTTGTAGACAAAAATGAAGATTCGGAAGCTCTTTCTTCCATTAAAAAAATAGCAGAAAAAATGCTATTTATTCAATGCGATGTATCCAATTCGACAGAAGTCAAATTAATGATTGAAAAAACAATTGCCACATTTGGACGACTGGATTATGCCTTCAATAATGCGGGTATCGAAGGTCGAGTAGCTATTACCACTGATTGTTCTGAAGAAAACTGGGATAATACATTAAATACCAACTTAAAAGGAATTTGGCTTTGCATGAAATACGAAATTCCCGAAATGCTGAAACACCATAAAGGAGTAATTATTAATTGTGCTTCTGTCGCTGGATTAGTGGGGTTTTATGGCTCTCCTGCTTATGTAGCTTCTAAACACGGTGTAATTGGCTTAACCAAAACGGCTGCTTTAGAATATGCCAAAGAAGGCATTAGAATAAATGCCGTCTGTCCTGGAGTTATTGATACCCCAATGATTGATAGAATTACAAAAAAAGACAAGGAAATAGAAAAACAATTTGCAAAAATGGAACCTGTAGGGAGATTCGGTTCAGCAGACGAAATTGCCAATGCAGTAATTTGGATGTGTTCAGACGAAGCTTCATTTGTAACAGGACATCCAATGGTTATTGATGGTGGTTTTGTGGCTCAATAAAATTATGTAATTTTAAGTTTTATAACTGTCAATCCAAATGCATGTTTGAATCCAAAAAAAATAATCTTCCTTTCAAGTCGGTCCAACTCGTACATAGTGGGGAAGATTATTTTTCTAGATTAGAACGAATCATTAATGATGCCGTCACCGAAATCCATATCCAGACGTATATTTTTGACAATGACGCAACAGGCAAACGCATTCTTTTGGCTATAAAAGAGGCACTAAAGCGTCAAGTTAAAGTATACCTTTTATTGGATGGCTTTGGCTCCCTTTCTTTTCCAAATGAAATTAGCAAGGAATTGCGACAAGCCGGAGGACATATCCGTTTTTTTTCTCCCTTATTTTCGGCTAGCTCTTTTTACATTGGAAGAAGGCTGCATAAAAAAGTAGTTGTTGCCGATGGCAAAGTAGCTCTAATTGGCGGAATTAATATTGCTAACCGATATCGCGGAACTCCAAACACAAAACCCTGGTTGGATTTTGCCATTGAAATCAATAGCCCGATTGCAAAAGATATTCAATCCCATTGCAAGGCGAATTATAGCAAAAAGAAAAGCGCTTTGCGCAAAACAATCTCTCCAATCTTTGACGCTGAAGAAAAAGTAATGATACAAATTCTTCAAAACGATTGGTTGAATCGGAAAAGTGAAATTTCAAAAGCCTATATCAAATCTATTCGTAATGCTAAAGAAAAAGTTATTATTGTAGGAAGTTATTTTCTACCTGGTCGGAAATTAACTAATGCTTTATTGGAAGCTTCAAAAACCAAAGTAAAAATACAATTAATTCTTTCTGGAGTTTCTGATTTGCCAATGACCCATAGGGCGAGTTGTTATTTGTACTCCAAATTATTGAAGCACAACATTGAATTGTACGAATGGAATCAATCAGTCTTACACGGAAAAGCGATGGTAGTTGATGGTTCTTGGACTACAATTGGTTCTTTCAATCTCAATAATTTAAGTTCTTATGCTAGCATCGAAATGAATGTGGGTATTGAATCTCCTGCTTTTGCTACCCTTTTTGAAGAAGAATTGCAACAGATTCTTTTACAATGCCAAAAAATAACCCCTGAATCATTTCAAACGAGAAACAACTTTATCTCTAAAATCACGACTGCCTTTTCTTATTACATAACAAGAGGTATTGAAATTATTGTAACCTATCTTCCTTACAAAAGGTTCAATCATTCTTAAGTATTATATTTTTCGACAAACTACCGAAAAATCCGATACAAAACACATTAAATCACTGATAATCAATAGTTAATAATTGTATATTTGAGAAGTCATTTCTTACTAAAACAATTTGTTGATTCGCATGAACACCATTCCTAAAATAATCGATCTTATCACTATTTTATTAATGGAAGTAGGTGAGTTATCTTTTTTTGGATGGCGTTTTTTTAAAGAAAGTGTCAAACGCCCTTTTGAATTTAAAGAATTCATAAAACAATGTTTTAATATGGGCAATCGTTCTTTGCTTCTTGTTGGAGTAACTGGCTTTATTATTGGTTTAGTTTTTACTTTACAATCGAGGCCAACATTACAAGAATTTGGAGCGGTCTCTTGGATGCCATCCATGGTGAGTATTTCAATTATTAGAGAAATTGGGCCCATCATTACAGCATTAATTTGTGCTGGCCGAATTGGATCTGGGATTGGCGCCGAGTTAGGCTCTATGCGTGTAACTGAACAAATTGATGCGATGGAAGTTTCAGGGACTAACCCTTTCAAATATCTAGTAGTTACGAGAATTATGGCTACTACGATTATGTTGCCTATTCTAGTAGTTTTTGGAGATGCAATTGCCATTTATGGCTCCTATTTAGTTGAAAACATAAAAGGAAATGTTTCTTTTTTATTGTATTACAATCAGGTTTTTAATTCGTTAGAGTTTGGCGATTTGATTCCTGCTACAATCAAAACGTTCTTCTTTGGTTTTGCCATTGGATTGGTGGGATGTTTTAAAGGATATTATTGTAAAAAAGGAACTGCTGGGGTAGGTATTGCTGCTAATTCTGCTGTTGTATTTACCTCTATGTTATTATTTGTAATTGATTTTATAGCGGTTTTTATTACTGATATTTTTTATGACCTATAAATTATGACCAATAACAACGCTATCATCAAAATTGAAAACTTACGAAAAAGTTATGGCTCTAATTGCGTATTGAATGGTTTTACTATGATTTTAAACGAAGGCGAAAATTTAGTAATAATGGGAAAATCGGGTTCAGGAAAATCCGTAATGATAAAATGCCTAATAGGACTAGAAGAAGCCGATAGTGGCACAATAACTATAATGGGGCAAGAGATTAATCAACTCAATCAAGAAAAGTTAGATGAGCTAAGAACAGAAGTTGGTTTTCTTTTTCAAGGAAGTGCTTTGTATGATTCAATGACCGTTAGAGAAAATTTAGAATTTCCCTTAAGGCGCCATACTAAAAAATTTGGCCACATCAAAGACACCAGTCCTTTAGTAATGGAGGCATTAAACAATGTGGGGCTAGTACATGCTGTAGATTTAATGCCTGAGGAATTGTCAGGAGGAATGAAACGGAGAGTTGCATTAGCAAGAACATTGATTCTGCAACCCAAAATTATTCTTTATGACGAACCTACAACAGGATTAGATCCTATTACGGCTAAAGAAATTTTACTATTGATGAAGTCGATTCAAAAAAAATACAACACTTCGGCGATTATCATCACACACGATGTAGATTGTGCTAGAGTGATTTCAAATAGGATGATATTATTAGTTGATGGAATTAATTATGCTGAAGGAACTTTTGAAGAATTATCAGATTCAACCGACACAAAAATCCAAGCCTTTTTTAAATAAAACTAAAAATGGAAAAAACAACTGGACAAAAAATACAGTTAGGACTATTCGTCATTATTGGCTTATTACTTTTTGTGTTGGCAGTATATTTCATTGGCGATAAGCAAAAAATGTTTGGAAAGACCTCTCACTTGACTGCTGTTTTTACCAATGTAAATGGATTACAATTAGGAAATAATGTCCGCTATTCTGGAGTAAATGTGGGTACTGTACGCGACATTGAGATGATAAATGATACTACTATAAAAGTAGTAATGCTTATTGATAAAACTATTTTTAGTTACATCAAAAATAACGCTGTAGCTGCAATCGGCTCGGATGGACTAGTAGGCAATCGGATTATCAATATTATGCCCGAAAAGGAAGATTCTCCTTCAGTTCAAGCTGGAGACGAAATCAGATCAATTAAAAAAATTAATCCCGATGATATGTTAAACACTTTAGATATCACAAATAAAAACGCGGCGCTACTGACGATTGATTTACTAAAAATCACGAACCAAATTAACAAAGGCAAAGGAACAATTGGTCTTTTAATTAAAGATTCTATTGTTGCCAATGAAATAAAAACAACGATATCCAACTTAAAACAAACCAGTAAAGGAACCGATAAATTAATCCACAAAGTAAACCAAATTCTAATGGATTTGGATCAAAAAAATAATCTGATTGGTATTTTAAGGGATACTGTAGTAGCGCATAAAATTAAACATACCATTATCAACATTAATCAATTAGCCACTAAAACAAATACTATAGCCCAACATTTGGACGCTACTTTACTGAACATAAACGAAGGAAAAGGGGTTATTAACTACTTATCAAACAACCCAAAATTAGTTCAAAAAATAGACTCAACGATGACTAATTTAAACCATGCTAGTTTCAATTTAAATGAAGATTTAGAAGCGCTAAAATGTAATTTCTTTTTTCGAGGTTATTTTAAAAAACAAGAAAGAGCAAAACTAAAAGCACAAAAAACAAAACCACAAGAGACATCAACTGAAATGGACAAAAAATACTGAAACAACATGATAACAATAGAAAAATTAGGCATTATACTAAGCCCTACCGATCTTGATTTTGAAAATAATGGTGTTTTCAATGCTGGCATTTATCAAGAAGGAGACACCGTTCATATTCTGTATCGCGCTGTGGAACATGGTAATTTTTCCACCATTGGCTATGCCAAATCCAAAGGACCTTTTACAATAGTTAAACGAAACGAAAAACCCCTGATTTCACGTGATTTTGAATATGAAAAACACGGTGTCGAAGACCCTCGAATAGTGAAAATTGAAGACACCTATTACATTACTTATACAGCCTATGATGGAGTAAATGCTATGGGTGCATTAGCAACTTCTAAAGATTTAATTCATTTTGAAAAACACGGCATCATAACTCCTCATGTGAATTATCAAGAATATGAAGACTATGTCAATTGCTGTGGTGGTAAAAAACTCAATCCAAAATACCATCAATATTACAATCTTTTTGCTCAAATAGGATTAGTTGACGATGAACATCGGCTTTTAAGAGATAAAGACATTGTACTATTTCCCAGAAAAATCAACGGAAAATTCGTGCTGTTACATCGTATTTGGCCAGGAATTCAAATCGTACAATTTGAAAAATGGGAAGAACTTACTGAAGCATTTTGGGAAGATTACCTTAAAAACCTTATCAATTATATTGTGCTAGATCCTAAAGATGCATTTGAAGTCGATTATCTAGGTGCTGGTGGTCCTCCTATTGAAACTGAATATGGATGGCTACTCATTTATCATGGTGTAGAAGAAACCGTAACGGGCAAAATATACCATGCTAAAGCCGCTTTACTTCAATTAGACAAACCAGAAATCGAATTAGCAAGACTCCCCTATCCTTTATTTTCACCCAATAAAGAATGGGAAATGACTGGGGTTGTAAACAACGTTGTTTTTCCTACTGGCCACGCACTATTTGGTAATGATTTGTATGTATATTATGGAGTTGCTGACCGACATGTTGCGGTAGTCCGAATCAATCTCGAAGAACTACTTACCGAATTAAGAAAACAATCCTAAAACGAACTAATTATGAAACTGAACACTGGAATAAAAATGTTACTTGTGAGTTCTTACCCGTCTCGCGAGTGTGGATTAGCGACTTTTTCGAACGATATTGTAGAGGCGGTTATCAATGTTTTTGGGGACACCCTACCCATTGAAGTGTGTGCATTAGAAAATGAAGGACAGCATTTTGACTACAGCGAAGAAGTAAAATACACCCTATCAACTTCAAATGTTGACAATTACCGATTGGTAGCCGAAAAAATAAATGCTAGAAATGACATTGGATTAGTGTGCATACAACATGAGTTTGGGCTATTTAGCGGGGAATACGGCGATCATATCTTGTCATTTATTTTAGCATTAAACAAGCCCATTGTGACTGTATTTCATACCGTTTTACCTTATCCTGATGAAAAAAGAAAAAAAGTAGTGCATGCCATTGGTGATTTGTCTGACAGAATAGTGGTACTTACTAAAAACTCACAAAACATATTGATTTGTGATTACGACATAATTCCTTCTAAAACAGTGGTCATTCCACATGGAAATCATACTGTACTCTGGGAACAAAAAGAAAAACTAAAAGAAAAATTCAATTTTTCAGATAGAATTGTCATGTCCACCTTTGGTCTCATTAGTCAAAATAAAGGAATTGAAACCGTTTTATATGCCCTCCCTGAGATTGTTAGCTGTTATCCCGAAGTGGTGTATTTAGTTATTGGCAAAACACATCCCGAAATTCTTCGTCGAGAAGGAGAAAAATACCGTGATTCTCTTATCGAAATCGTCAAAAGACAAAATCTAGAAAACAATGTAATCTTTGTTAATGAATACCTAGATCTGAAAGAATTACTCGACTATTTGACTTTATCAGAGATTTATTTATTTTCGTCTAAAGACCCAAACCAAGCCGTCAGCGGAACATTTGCTTACGCCATGAGCTGTGGTTGTGCCGTAATTTCCACTCCTATTCCACATGCTAAAGAAGCACTGCATCACGAGAACGGAATTCTACTAAATGGATTTGATCAATCAAACGAATTTCAAGATGCCATATTTCGATTGATAAAAGATAGCGAAACGCGTATTGCAATGGGCAAAAATGCTTTTGCAACTTCTAGTGCAACCTCTTGGAAAAATATCGCCATTCAATATCGTTTGCTATTTGACCAATTGACTAATCGAGAAGACGATTTGAAATTTATTTTTCCTCCAATAAAATTAGACCACATTGAGAAATTAACTACCGATTATGGAATTCTACAATTTTCAAAATTCAGCCAACCCGATCCTGATTCAGGATATACTCTAGACGATAACGCAAGAGCCTTAATCAATATGGTTTTATACAATAAAGTGTATCCTAATGAAAATTGTTTAGAATTGGCCAATACCTATCTCAATTTTGTTGAAGGAATCCAAAAAGAAGATGGATGGTTTAATAATTATAAAGATTTTGAAGGCCGATTGACACCGCAAAACGGAGAAGTTAATCTTGAGGATGCTAACGGGAGAGCCCTTTGGAGTTTAGGAACGGTAATCGCACATCGAGACACTCTACCACTTGAAATGATTTGTAGAGCAGTTCAATGTTGGGACAAGGCTATTCAACGAATTGACAACATCAAATCACCCAGAGCAATTGCTTATGCCATAAAAGGACTGTATCACTATTATCTAACCTATAAAAATGAAAACAGTAAACTTCAAATAGAAAAATTAGCAGATGAATTGCTACACCATTACGACATTCATTCCGAAGAAAACTGGTGTTGGTATGAAGATTATATGACTTATGCTAACAATGTACTTCCTGAAGCTATGATGTATAGCTATCTGATAACTGGAAATTCAAAGTACAAAAAAATCGCATTAATTACCTTTGACTTTTTATTATCCCACTATTTTATGAAAGGACAGTTGAAGGTAATTTCTAACCGAGGTTGGTTTAAAAAAGAAAATGAACGATTTTTCTATGGAGAACAACCTATTGAAGTAGCCACTACCATTATTGCTTTGGATTTATTTTACGAAATCACACAAAATAAAAAGTATAAAGATCAACTCCAATTGGCTTTTGTTTGGTTTTTAGGCAACAACCATTTAAAGCAAATTATGTACAATCCAGAAAATGGCGCATCTTACGACGGACTAGAAGATACACACGTAAATATCAACCAAGGTGCTGAATCTACTTTGTGTTTTTTCAAAGCCCGATTAATTATGGAAAAATACTCCGAATATAATTTGATGAATAATTTTCCAATTTTAAAAGAAGAGCTAAGCCGTTTTTAAAGCTTCAATTAAATAATCGATGTCTTCTTTTGTATTGTAATGGCTGAAAGAAATACGCAAACTTGGTTTAGTCAACTCTTCTGGAGAAAGAATCTCAGCCAAAACGTGAGATGGATTACTGCTGCCAGATTGACACGCGCTACCGCGAGAAACCGCAATGCCTTTGATATCTAAATGAAATAACAACATTCCTGCTTTTTCGTCTGAGAGAGGAAGAATAACATTAATAATATTATAAAATGCATTTTCAGAACCCACAACTTTTGAATCTGGAAATACTTGAGTCAATTGACCAATGCAGTATTTTTTTAAATCGGAAATATAAGCTCTTTCCGAATCTAGATTAGCATAAGCCATTTCTAACGCTTTTGCCATTCCAGCAACTTGATAGATGGGCTCAGTACCACCTCGCATTCCTTTTTCTTGTTCTCCACCTAATAATAAAGGTTGTAAGCCCGAATTTTTACGAATGAAAGCAAAACCAATTCCTTTTGGGCCATGAAATTTATGAGCACTTGCCGAGATAAAATCAATTGGCAATGCCTTCAAATCAATTTCGGTCTTCCCAACAGATTGCACGGTATCAGAATGAAAAAGAGCATTGTATTCTTTGCAAATAGTTGCTATTCGTTCTAAATCCAAAACCACTCCTACTTCATTATTTACATGCATCAAACTCACTAAGGTGGTTACCTCTTGCGATAATAATTCAACGAAATGCGTTACATCAAGACTACCATCTGATTTTATATTTACAAAATCAACTTGGACACCAAATTCTTTTTGTAAAGCCAAAGCAGGATACAATACTGCATGGTGTTCTACTTTAGTAGTGATAATTCGCTTCACTCCTAAATCTCGAACTGCTGAACGTAAAATCCAGTTGTTAGCCTCAGTCCCCGAAGAAGTAAAAAAGATTTCAGACCCCACCACATTCAACTGCTTAGCAATTGATTTTCTTGAAAGTTCCAAAACATTTTTGGCGTTTCGACCGAAGCTATGCGTTGAGGAAGGATTTCCATAATCTTCTGTCATTAATCGAGTAATTTCTTGAATCACTTCTGGACGGATTGCCGTAGTAGATGCGTTGTCTAAATATACTTTTTTCATAAGTGCAAATTTATGAAATATCTTCACAAATAGTCCAATACTACTAATTAATTATCGATTTTTTGATTATTTTTGAGCCAAATATAAGAATAATGAAAAGAGCATTATACGGCCTAATTATAGCATTAATATTCAATAGCTGTGACGACGGAAATTTAACCCAAGAAGTGATTAGTTTTGATACGGTGACTACCCAAAGTTGCAGTTCTAACAATGTTATCTACAAAATCAAAGGCCAAGAGGCTTTACTGCTACAAATTCCTGCCAGTTCATTTACTAATGAACCAACTCCTGTCGGGAGCCCAATAAGTATTGATATCAATAGTACTAATCGTGTAGTGTATCGTTTTTACAATGGAACGATATCAAGCAGTATGTTTTGTGAAACCATTCCACCTTCTTCTCCTACCGTTACTGATGAATGGATTGCTACTGCTGGTAAAATTCAAATTACCACAACAGCTATTAAAACAACAAATGCTAGTACGGGACGCACTTCAATTACAGGTTACAACTACAATATAGTATTTAAAAACATTACTTTTGCCAAACAAAATGGCACTCAAGTATATGAAACTTTCACTTTTGGAGATTATATTCAAAATATAACTCCTCTAGTATTTGGTTTTGACGAAACTTTAGAACAATGCCCTACATCAAAACAAATTTATAATTATAATAGTAGCGAGGCTGTAACGCTTGACAATATTGATGCTAACTTAATCCAGAATCAAATCACACCTCTAAACACACCTAGAACAGCATTACTAGGTACTACAACTAACAAACTTGTTTACCGTTTGTTTACTAATGGAGTTATAACACCTAATTATTTTTGCAACACGACTACCCCAACGGTACCTGCTATCAGTCAAGAGTGGATTGCAGATGCAGGCGTTGCCAATACGAAAGGGATTATTGAAGTTACCACAACAAATGTACTCAATACCTATACCCACCATATTGTTTTAAAGAAGGTAACTTTTGCCAAAGGTAACAATAATTTCACTCTAGGAGACAGCTATGTTTTAGGTGATTTAATCACTACGAATTAAACCCTTTTTGTAGCAGATTTTCAGCTACTAAAAAAACATAAAAACGTCAGTATTTTTCAATCGAAATACTGACGTTTTTTTTATTCAAAATCACCCCTTAAATAAATGATTTTTACTTGCTATTTTGTTTAATATAAACTTCGGTTGCACCCAAACCGTATTTTTGATAATTGGCATCTTGAAACGAAATATTATCATAACGTCCTAACAAAAAATCCAACTCGGCTTTCAAAACTCCTTCACCAACTCCATGGATAAAAACGATCTTTGGTATCCGATTTCGGATGGCAAAATCAAGATGTCTTTTTGCCGTTTCCGATTGCAAAGTTAAAATATCAAAATTAGACATTCCGCGTTTATTAGGAACCAATTTTTCGATGTGCAAATCAAATTCCGGAACGCCAACTTCGCGTTTTTCTTTACGCTCTTTGACAAAACTTCTTGGTTTTGGAATCTCTTTTTCTTTTTTTATTTCACCTGAATTAAAACTTTTAATAGAATTCATTAAGTTACTGGATTCGTTTATCTTAATTAATTCATTGACAAAAAATGTCATCACAAATCCATCTGTAGATTCAATCGTAACCTGCTCACCATTGACAGATAAAACCACGCCATTTACAGCTTCGTCTAAAACAGAAACTTCATCTCCTTTACTGAACATCATCTTCGTTTTTATCTTGATTTTTACTTGGCGTTTTAGCACTCAATCGCATCATTCCATACATAAAAACTGCAATTGCTCCTACCGTGATATAGACATTACTATTCGTTTTTTGCTGCTCGTAAAAAGCAATCAAAAAAGCGACAAGCATCATCGGAATCATAATTTTTTTCATCATTGTAAATTTGGTTTTTCAAAAGTAAACAATTTAAAATAGCATCAAATTTATTCTTAAAAAGGTTTGGTATTTTTTCGTAAAATTGTAAAAACAAAACTGCTTTGAATTTAGAAAAATACATGCTCCCATGCATCAGCAAAACACTATTCGGAATAGAGTGTTTGGGCTGTGGTTTTCAACGTGCTTTTCTATTGGTTTTAGAAGGCAATTTTGAAGCCGCTTTTAAGATGTATCCTGCTATTTATTCTTGCCTTATTTTTATACTTTTTATTGGACTACATTTTGCAGATTCAAAAAGAGATTACAAAAAAGCACTACTTGTTTTGGCTATTCTAAATGGCAGTATTATGATTGTAAGTTATTACTACAAACATTTTTTATAATCAATTAAGCCACAAATTGAAGATACAACAACGCTACCGCTGCAGCTGTCATTAGTATCAAAGCTGAAAAGCCAAGAACATTTGACCGTTTACTATTTGTAAATTGCCCCATCACGTCCTTATTATTACAAATATGCAGAATAATAGCAATCAGTACTGGAGCAGTTAGTCCATATAAAATTGCTGTGTAAATCAATGCCTTAACTGGAGAAATTCCAACATAATTCAACGACAAACCTAAAACTAAAGAAACCGCAATTACTGCATAAAATGCTTTGGCTTCGTGAAACTTCTTATCCAACCCTTGTTCCCAACCAAACGTTTCGGTTATAATATACGACAACGAACCACTTAAAACAGGAATAGCCAACAAACCCGTACCAATAATCCCTATCGCAAAAAGCAAATAGGCCAAATCTCCTGCCAAAGGTCGTAACGCTATAGCAGCTTGCTCCACCGTATCTATTTGATAAATCCCTCCATTATATAAAACCGTACCTGTGGTTAAAATAATAAAATACATTACCAAACCTGAAAAAGTCATTCCAAAATCAACATCCTGCCTCATATCATGAATGATTTTTTTATCGACCACCAAATGATTTTTTTTGTGTTTCATCTCTTCCACCTCCATTGTAGCCTGCCAAAAGAAAAGATACGGGGAGATTGTAGTTCCTAAAATACCTACTAAAATCCCAATAAACTCTTTATTAAATTCTAAATTCGGAACAAATGTATTCTTTAAAATTAGCCCCCAATCTTGATGATACAAAAAGGGAACTACCAAATACACTAACAATACAACACATAAGTATTTTAAAGTAGCTGCTATCTTTAAATACGGTAGATAAATAATTAAAACAAGCAATGCTACCGTAAAGAACACACTAAAAAAAGTTGCATCAATGGACGGAAACAACAAATTTCCAACTGCTCCCATTCCTGCAATATCAGCTCCAATATTCATCACAATAGCAGGAAAACTAAACAGCAACATCAAATACAGAACAGGTCGTGGATAATTTTTCTTCAATGCCCCTGTCAATCCCAAAGAGGTGACTAACCCTATTTTGGCACACATTTGCTGAATAGCTGCCATCAATGGAAAAGCCAAAAGTCCTGTCCATAAAGTTGACAACCCGTAAGCTGCTCCTGCCTGAGAATAAGTAGCTATTCCAGAGGGATCATCGTCACTAGCCCCTGTTATCAAACCAGGGCCAAGAAGTTTCCAAAAACGATTGAGTTTATTGATTACTTTAGTTTTTGTGTTCATTCTAAATTCAATTAATTGACAAGCTAATTTAAGCATTTAAAATCATATCCAAATGCAAGACTTAAACAGTTTCGATAAATTCACAAATTAGCACGCAAACGCCAAAAAATTATTCGCCGATTTTCTAAAAAACACCTACTTTTACAACTTATTTAACCGAACAATTTCATAATCGTGACAAAAAATCAGATTATCCAAAATATCAATGTGTTGAAAAGTGATTTTTCAATACATTATAGCATCAAAACAAAAACAGAAGCCTTTACTGAAAAGCTATTCTATACTTTGTTTGACGGAAGCGCATCGCTCGACGAGAGTATTGACGAACTTGAAGTACTCTTCAAAGAAATTTCAGCTATAGCTTGTAAAAAAACAACCAAATTATGCGATTCCATTTGGGATAATTTTTTAGAGAAACTTCCTTCAGTATTAGAAAAATTAAACAAAGACGCAGCTTATATTTTAGAAAATGACCCTGCATCCAACAGCATTGAAGAAGTGTATTTGGCTTACCCAGGCTTTTATGCCATAGCTATTTATCGTTTGAGCCACGAATTGTATCTTTTAGATTTATTGCTATTTTCACGTTTAATGAGTGAATACGCTCATCGTATTACCGGTACAGATATTCATGCAGGCGCCACAATTGCATCGCCTTTCTTTATTGATCACGCCACAGGAATTGTAATTGGCGAGACTACTGTTATTGAAAAAAACGTAAAAATATACCAAGGCGTTACTCTTGGAGCCTTAAGCATTACCAAAGAGATGAAAAACTCTAAAAGGCATCCTACAGTGGAAGAGGAAGTATGCATCTATGCCAATGCAACCATTTTAGGAGGCACAACAACCATTGGAAAAAATAGTATTATTGGAGGGAATTCATGGGTTACCAAATCCATTCCAGCCAATTCTATAGTAACCAATACTACAACCGAAGTTAAAGTAAAAGAGAAGAAATAACATGGAACCTAAAAAATTAATTGAATTAATTGGCAATACGCCTTTAGTAATTAGCCGTAATTTAGTTCAAAATCCTAACGTAAAACTGTTATTAAAACTTGAAGGAAACAATCCAGGAGGAAGTGTTAAAGACCGCGCTGCTTATAATATGATTGCTTCTGCCATAGAGCGGGGAGATATCAAAAAAGGAGACAAGTTAATTGAAGCTACTAGTGGCAACACTGGAATAGCTTTGGCCATGATTGCCCAATTATTTGACATCGAAATTGAATTGGTTTTACCTGCAGATTCGACAAAAGAACGCACTCAAACAATGCTTGCTTATGGTGCCAAAGTAACCCAAACTCCTGCCAGTTCAGGAATCATTGGCTCACGTGATTATGCCGATCAAAAAATAGCCGAAGGAGGTTATGTCATGCTAAATCAATTTGCCAATGAAGACAATTGGAAAGCGCATTACAAAACAACAGGACCAGAAATCTGGAACGATACTAAGGGAACTGTAACTCATTTTGTTTCGGCGATGGGAACAACAGGAACGATCATTGGTACTTCAACTTATTTAAAAGAACAAAATAAAAATATTCAAATTATTGGCGCTCAACCAAGTGACGGCTCTCAAATTCCAGGAATTCGAAAATGGCCTCAAGAATACCTTCCTAAAATTTTTGACGCTTCAAAAGTGGACACTATTATGGAAGTTAGCGAACAAGAAGCCCGAGAAATGACAAAACGCCTAGCTAAAGAAGAAGGAATTTTTGCAGGAATGAGCAGTGGAGGATCTGTGGCTACGGCTGTAAAGATAGCCAACCAATTAGAATCAGGAGTAGTTGTAGCAATCATCTGTGATCGTGGAGATCGTTATTTATCTTCTGATTTATTTGATTAAAAATAGCACTATTTTCATATCTTTACTTGTCTAAAACTAGAATTGTATGAAAACACTTCTCTATATATCATTCTTTTTATTATTAGGTATGTCCGAACAATCTATCGCTCAAGACTGGGCTAATTTGGCTAAATACGAAAATGAAAACGCCTTATTTACGACTAAAAAATCTGGCGAAAAAAGAATAGTTCTAATGGGAGATTCCATTACCGAATTTTGGCTACAAATCCATCCCGAGTTCTTCAAAGACAAACCATACATAGATCGAGGAATAAGCGGTCAAACTACCCCTCAAATGCTCATTCGTTTCAGACCTGATGTGATCAATTTACAGCCCGATGTAGTGGTTATTTTAGCAGGCGTGAATGACATTGCCGGAAACACAGGACCCACAACAAATGAAAAAATTCTAGGAAATATCATTTCTATGGTCGAATTGGCAAAAGCCAACAAAATAAAAGTAATTTTATGTTCGGTTTTGCCTGCCAGTAATTTCTATTGGAGACCCAATGATAAAGCTGCTGAAACTATAATCCAATTGAATCAGTTAATTCATTCGTATGCCAATCAACATCATATTCCTTATGTTGATTATCATACTGCTATGGCTGATGCCAAAAATGGTTTGCCAAAAGAATTTGCTGATGACGGCGTACACCCCAACTTAAAAGGGTATCAAGTCATGGAAAGTCTTTTAGAAAAAGTAATCCATAAGACACTCAAAAAGTAATTCATATCAAAAGGCAAGGCAAAACTTGCCTTTTGTCGTATATAAAAGTCTTATGTAACAAAAGTTACTGTAAACCGATTGTAGCTGTTGTAAATTTGCAGAATAAAATTCATATACCATGAAAACAGAAGAAATTAAAATCGCGAATCTTAAATGTGGAGGCTGTGCCACCACTATAAAAAAAGAGCTTTTTGAATTAGACGGTGTTAAAGAAGTAAAAGTAGATAACGACAATGATTCTGTAACCGTAATGTACAAAGAAGGAATTAGAGAAGCAATAACACAACGATTACACGACCTTGGATATCCTGAAGCTACCGAAAAAAACGGTCTGCTTTTAAAACTTAAAAGTTATTCTAGTTGTATGATTGGTAAAATCAATAATTTATAATACACAAACATGAATTTAGAAAACATTATTAAAGAAAATAAATGCACCATTGTAGACGTGCGCTCTTATGAAGAGTTTATGGGTAGTCATGTGGCTAATTCCATCAACATCCCATTGCAAACCATTCCAGAAAGAATAAAAGAGTTAAAAGAATTAACAATGCCTTTAGTACTTTGTTGTGCTTCGGGAAATAGAAGCGGACAAGCGCAACATTTTCTTTCACAACATGGAGTTGATTGCTACAATGGTGGTTCTTGGCTAGACGTAAATTACTATCAATCAAAATAAATTTCATGATAACTACTTTAAAAAAGATTTTTGGTTTTGGACCAAGCGTTAATTATTCTGAATTAGCACAGCAAGATGCTATTATATTAGACGTACGTTCAAAAGCAGAGTTTACTGGAGGACACATCAAAGGGGCTATCAATATTCCCGTAAACGTTTTGAGTTCACATCTTAGCCAACTCAAAGACAAAAACAAACCCATAATTACCTGTTGTGCATCAGGTATGAGAAGTGCCTCTGCCAAAAGCATTTTACAATCAAACGGGTATCAAAATGTATATAATGGCGGTGGATGGTTAAGCCTTCAAAACAAATTATAGCGCATCTAAAACTCATCATAAATAGCCTTCCTTACCAGAAGGCTTTTTTGTTTTTTTAATGAATTTATTTTTTTGTTGATAATTTCCCTTATTTCTTAATAAATCAAAAGGAAATATTCAAAAAACGTTTGTAGTAACCCCAAATAAAAATTACATTTGCATTTGTTTAACTTTCAAACATCAAATAATGCCTAACACACAACAATTAAACGATTTAACTATCCAAGTTAGAAGAGATATTCTTCGAATGGTACACGCTGTCAACTCAGGTCATCCTGGAGGTTCTTTGGGCTGTACTGAATTTTTAGTAGCCCTTTACCAAAAAATCATGGAACGCAAAGAAGGTTTTGATATGGACGGAATTGGAGAAGATCTTTTCTTCCTTTCAAACGGACACATCTCGCCTGTTTTTTATAGTGTATTAGCAAGAAGTGGTTATTTTCCAGTAGCCGAATTGGCTACCTTCCGCTTGATTAACACTAGACTTCAAGGACACCCAACTACACATGATGGATTACCTGGAGTGCGTATGGCATCTGGTTCTCTTGGACAAGGTTTATCTGTTGCAATAGGAGCTGCCGAAGCTAAAAAATTAAATAAAGACAATCATCTTGTTTATACTTTACATGGTGACGGAGAATTGCAAGAAGGTCAAAACTGGGAAGCAATTATGTATGCTTCTGCCAAAAAAATAGACAACCTTATTGCTACTGTTGACCTTAACGGAAAACAAATTGACGGTACTACTGACGAAGTGTTGTGTATGGGAAGCTTGAAAGCTAAGTTTGAAGCATTTGATTGGGATGTTTTAGAAATCAAAGAAGGAAACAACATCGACGCCATCCTTGCAGGAATGAGCGAAGCAAAATCAAGAACAGGAAAAGGAAAACCAGTTTGTGTGTTATTGCATACCGAAATGGGTAATGGAGTAGATTTCATGATGTACAGTCATGCTTGGCACGGTAAAGCGCCAAATGACTCACAATTGGAACAAGCTTTATCACAAAATATTTCAACGCTAGCAGACTACTAATAACACGATACAACAGATGAAAAAATATATAAATACAGGAAGTAAAGATACTCGTTCAGGTTTCGGAGCGGGAATGACTGAATTAGGTCAAAAAAATGAAAATGTAGTAGCACTTTGTGCCGACTTAATTGGCTCATTAAAATTTGACGAATTCAAAAAAAATCACCCAGAGCGTTTTTTCCAAATTGGAATTGCTGAAGCTAACATGATTGGAATTGCAGCAGGATTAACTATTGGAGGTAAAATTCCGTTTACAGGAACTTTTGCTAACTTTTCTACAGGACGTGTTTATGATCAAATCCGTCAATCGGTAGCTTATTCTGATAAAAATGTTAAAATCTGTGCTTCGCACGCGGGATTGACTCTTGGAGAAGACGGTGCTACACACCAAATCCTAGAAGACATTGGATTAATGAAAATGTTACCAGGAATGACCGTTATCAATACTTGTGATTACAATCAAACCAAAGCGGCTACTATTGCTTTAGCTGATCACCACGGACCAGCTTACTTGCGTTTTGGACGACCAGTAGTACCTAACTTTACTCCAGCTGACGAACCATTTGTTATTGGCAAAGCCATTCTATTAAATGAAGGTACTGATGTTACTATTGTAGCAACTGGACACTTAGTTTGGGAAGCTTTGATTGCTGCTGAGGCTTTAGAAGCTAAAGGTATTTCTGCCGAAGTAATCAACATTCACACGATTAAACCATTGGACGAAGAAGCGATTTTAAAATCATTGGCAAAAACAAAATGTATTGTTACTGCTGAAGAACACAACATCTTAGGAGGTTTAGGAGAAAGTGTTTCTAGAGTATTAGCATTGCACCACCCTTCTCCACAAGAATTTGTTGCAGTAAACGATAGTTTTGGAGAATCAGGAACACCTGAGCAATTAATGGAGAAATACAAGCTAAACAATCAAGCGATTGTTGCCGCTGCAGAAAGAGTAATCAAAAGAAAATAATACTTGTATTCCACTATAAAAAAATCCCGATTTCTTTGAAATCGGGATTTTTTATTTACAGTCTTTTGTATTAGTGACAGTTTTTATCTAAATACTTTTTAACTCTTGTTGTACTGGTTGTATTACCACTACAATCAGGAATACTAGCAAAAGGTATCAATACTCCATTAGCATCTTTTATCTCTAACTTAGTAGTATAATTATCCCCATCATCATCAACATCATAAAAATTAGGAATACCATCACCATCACTATCATCCGGATTAGAGGTAGGCGTTACTGGATAATTTATAGTATTTCTAAAATCATACATATATCCATCTCCATTCAAATCTTCTAAATACGATGGAATACCATCTTCATCTAAATCAGTTCGTTGAATTTCATATAATTTAAAACTAAAAACCAAAGGACAATAAGCCGGTATAGAACCTGATCCTGAAGCATAATAACCTAAACCTGAAGGAATAAACATTACACCTGCTCCAAAGTTAGTATATGTAACTGTGCCATCTGCATTAGCAGTATAAGTTCCTTTTCTAAACAAAGGAAAAATCTCTGACCAACCTGTAATTGTTGAAGTAAGACCAAAAAAACTTTGTGGATATTTTGATTCTTCAAATTTAGTCACACCCAAATAGGCTGCAGCAGTAGAAGTAGCCGCAACTTGATTTAAATAATCACCTCTATAAGAAGCTAAAACTGCATCTACATTAGTTGGTTTTTCACCTGTACCTTCTCGTAAAACTAAATAATAAATTTTATATGTAATTCCATGAAAATTAACATCTCTACTTAATAATTTTGGAAAAGTAGCACTATTCAAATAAGACCAAACAGAAGCTTGCGTACCTCCAGATGGAATTTTAGTAAATACAATATCTTGATCGTCTGTAAATCCAGGATGATTAGTAACCGTGATATAATAGGTCTTTAGATATTCTTCAATAGTAGCTAAATCAGCCGTATACTGGACAGAATAATCTCTAAGTGGCTCAACAGTAGCCGTATTATTTTTAGAACATGAAAAAAATGAAAGGACTGTAACTAGTACAATAAAATAATATTTAAATTTGTTCATTATGGCGAATTTTAAGTGCGCAAGATACAATATTGATTTATTTTTGTAAACTATTTAACTTCGATTTTAGAAAATTTATGCGAATAGACAAATATTTATGGTGTGTAAGATATTATAAGACACGAAACATGGTTACTGAGGCTTGCAAAAAGAACCATGTAACCGTAAACGGACAAATAGCCAAACCGTCCAGAGAGGTTTTCCCAACGGATAAAATTACGTTTAGAAAAGACCAAATCACACAAATTATTACCGTGTTAGACATTCCTGAAAGCAGAGTTGGTGCTAAATTGGTAGATATCTATCGTCGAAACGACACGCCTGCCGAAGCCTATGCACATTTAGAGTTACTAAAACTATCTAAAGACTATTACAGAAAAACTGGAACGGGACGACCTACTAAAAAAGACCGAAGAGATATTGACGAGTATGGCAATGAAATACCAGAAGACTTTGAAGAAGACTTTTTGTAAAAATTGAGACTTCAGGATTAAAACGAATAAAAAAAGATTGTACCTTTCACAAAAAAAATATGAGCCAAAATATCATCTTAACCCATCAAGAAATTGAGCATAAAATCAAACGTATTGCTTATCAAATCTATGAAACTTTTGTGGATGAAGAAGAAATTGTAATTGCAGGAATTGCGCACAACGGATTCATTTTTGCTCAAAAAATAGCTACTGCTTTAGACGAAATTGCCGCACTGAAAATTGCTCTATGCGAAGTAAATATCAACAAACAACATCCTGAAGCGGTTATTCAAACGTCATTATCCCAAAAAGACTATGCTAACAAAGGATTAATTTTAGTAGACGATGTATTGAATTCAGGAACTACGCTAATTTATGCGGTTCGTCATTTTTTGGATGTTCCTTTAACTAAATTTAAAACGGCCGTTTTAGTCGATCGTAATCACAAGAAATACCCAGTTAAAGCTGACTTTAAAGGCATTTCACTCTCAACTTCTCTGTTAGAACACGTGAGTGTTGTTTTTGACGAAAACGGACAAAGTTTAGCTTATTTAAGTTAATATTGAAATAATATCCGCAACTGTTTCATCAATTGTTTTACCATCGACAATTACTTTATATTCTGCTTGATTGTAGTAATAACTGCGATCAAATAAATGCTTAGCGATAAACTCTTGTAATTCTTCGTCTGATTTATTAGCTACAATAGGACGCTTGCTTTTATTGTGTGCCAATCTATTAAAAAGCGTTGCCACCGAAGCCTTCAAATAAATAGACGTAATCCCCTCCCCTTTTAACAATTCATGATTATTAGCATAACATGGAGTACCTCCTCCTAAACCGATGATTTGTTTATCAGACGAAGCTAACAATTCAACAAAAACATCGTGTTCTAATTTTCGGAAATAGACTTCTCCAAACGATTCGAAAATTTGACTGATTGTCATATTCGCTTCGATTTCAATAACTCTATCTAAATCCACGAAAGGAATTTGGAGTAAACTAGAAAGTTTTTCGGCTATGGTTGATTTGCCACAGCCCATATATCCTAATAATATTATTTTTCTCATTGAAATAAAACCTTACAAATTAAGGGATTAAGGGCTTTTAATTAAAAAAGACAAATTTATAATAAAATACCTTTGAAATATTAAAAATAAGGCCTTATATTTGCACCCGCATTCAAGAAATGAAATGACTCGATAGCTCAGTTGGTAGAGCACATCACTTTTAATGATGGGGTCCTGGGTTCGAGCCCCAGTCGGGTCACAAAATTATTAATTATTCATTTCTTGAATCATTGACTCGATAGCTCAGTTGGTAGAGCACATCACTTTTAATGATGGGGTCCTGGGTTCGAGCCCCAGTCGGGTCACAAAAGGTTATTCGTAATACGAATGACCTTTTCTTTTTTAAGGCCACGTGGAGAAACGGTAGACTCGCCATCTTGAGGGGGTGGTGCTCGCAAGGGCGTGTGGGTTCAAATCCCACCGTGGTCACTTTTTTAAAACATAAACCGCTTATTTATAGCGGTTTATATGTTAAAAGTAAATAATTTTCCCCGCTATTTCCCCATTACTTTGCATTAAATCGTTAATAATTGTTAATAAAAGTAAGTTATTCAATAAATTCTATATTAGAATTTAATGCTTCTAAAATAGCATCCATACTTTTAAGGCTAATGTCTTTTTTGCCTGTTTCAATTCTCGAAATATAATCGCACCTTGCTTCGGTTCCAAATATAATTTTAGAGATACCTCGCTGGGTTAATCCCATTGCCATGCGTTTCCTAAACATGAATTTTGAAAACTGAAGCATTATAGTTGTTCTTTTTGCCATTGTTATTTGCTCTTTACAATTTCTATTAGTTTCTTTAAACATTCAAGTTCTGCTTCTTCGTAGGTTTTATAGTAGTCTAAATAAAAGAAATCTTGACCATTTTTAAGAACTTTAACTATGTTCTTAGTAAATTTATTATCTAAATCTATAAAGTCTTGAGTAAATAAGCTATGTTTATCTCTAAACCATCTAAATGCTTGTGAGAATGTTGGTGCGGAAATACCTAAGCAACTTTCAGGTGTATTTCTAATTTCCCATTCAGTTATTAATCTATTAGTCGGTAATCTATAATTACCCAAACAATATTCATTAAATCCTAATTCTTTTAAAGCTAATGCTTGTTCGTAAGGTATAAATTCTTTTTCCATATCTTATTTGTTTTTAAATTGTTTAAACCATTCTTTAGGAGGTAATGGTAATTTAAACGTCTTTTCAGCAGAACACATAAGAACGTAATCTGCATACTCATTCATATCCTCCTCACTATACCTTCTTTCTTGTTGTTTACACCAATAGTCTTGAGCTAAATCAGATTTAATGCCTGCTAAATAAGATTCGGCATCGTATTCTTCAAGCGTTTCTTGTTTAGGTTCTTCTTTTGGAATAATTATTCTGTACCCATAAAAAGCTCTACCGTTATTAGACAATAAAAGTTTAACCTCAATCCCCTCACAACTTGGATTCTTAACAAACCATTCTAAAAACTCATCATCAATAGCTTGTACATCATCTTTGATTAAGTCTTGGTCTGTTGTTAGGATGATTTTCCAACCTTGTGTTACGCCCCATAATTCAATCATTTTGTTATAACTTAGTATTTCATTTACTACTAAACCATAATCTCCCTCTTTAATTTCTTTATTAGAAGTAATGTAGATGTTAATATAATTTCTTAATGCAATAGTTTGTCCATTTTCTATATGAAAATTTCCATTCATTTGTAATTGTAACCTACTCGGTTTGTCCGTTGATAATACGTGTATGTTTTTCATGTTATTTTTTTTATTAGAAATTTAATTTTAATTCTTTTTCCTTCTGACTGATGTATTTTTCTATTTTTTCTTTATTGCCTATAAAAACAATTTTTATAAATCTTTTTATTAAACTTTCAGAAATAATATCAAGTGATTTGGCTCCAGTTATTCTAACTATAGCTTCTCTAACAACAATATCATCGTTAATATCATCAATTGTATCGCTATGATCGCAATCACATTCGCAATCATCTTCATTTACCATATTTAAGAACCACTCTGCATAATGCTCAATTCTGAAGTCAGAAATATAGTCTAACAAAGTTTCTTCAATATCTTCAAATTGGCGCATATATTTTGCGTCTGATTCAAATTCGGAACGTGGCTTTAGGTCGTCTACCTCAAGCTCAGTATTATCGTCAAATATTACTTTTTTGATTTTTTTCATTTCAAATCGAATTTAGTTGGTTTTTTATCTTTGAATTTTTTAGCTAATATTTTAGCTTCTTCTTTTAGTCTATGCTCCATTTCGAAAATGGTTTCTTGGGGCGGTATGTTTTTTTTAGGTTTCATGATGTTAGGATTTAATATTATTTTTATACATTTGCTACGTGATAAGATAGTCCTAGTAATAGGGTTAGATTAGAAAAACCCCGATTGAAGAAATTCTTTCGGGGTCTTTTTTTACCAATTAATTAATGATTTAAACCTATCTAATCCGTAAGCATTGTTTTTTTCTAAAATAGGCAATAGCTCATCCGCTCTGTATTCTTCTTTTTCAAGGGAGTTTCGCTCGATGAAATCTTTACAACCTAATTCACAAGCTCCTGTTACTGTTCGATAGTACATAACTGTAATAATAGTATCTGGAAGTATTGGCTCGTTTTTTATTTTTTCAACAACCAATTTAAATTGAACGTCCGAGATAGCTTTTTTAATCGTATCTCCATGGGCAAAAAAGCCTTCTTTTTCAGCTAAAAAACAATCTTTCTTTTCTATTGTGGTTTTATCGAAAGAATATAGATTGTATCCGGTATGAATATGAATGCCTTTTGTTGTTTTTGATTTTTCAACTACAAATAAATAACCATCAACTGATTTAACGTTTAATTTTTTGTTTTTAAACTCCACCGATGTTAATGCGTTGCAGTAGCGGAAATTGTAGTTTCCAATAGCAGTGACAAGTGGGAACTCCACCGATGTTAATGCGTTGCAGTAGCGGAAATTGTAGTTTCCAATAGCAGTGACAAGTGGGAACTCCACCGATGTTAATGCGTTGCAGTAGCGGAAATTGTAGTTTCCAATAGCAGTGACAAGTGGGAACTCCACCGATGTTAATGCGTTGCAGTAGCGGAAATTGTAGTTTCCAATAGCAGTGACAAGTGGGAACTCCACCGATGTTAATGCGTTGCAGTCGTAGAAATTGTCGTTTCCAATAGCAGTGACAAGTGGGAACTCCACCGATGTTAATGCGTTGCAGTCGTAGAAATTGTCGTTTCCAATAGCAGTGACAAGTGGGAACTCCACCGATGTTAATGCGTTGCAGTCGTAGAAATTGTCGTTTCCAATAGCAGTGACAAGTGGGAACTCCACCGATGTTAATGCGTTGCAGTCATAGAAATTGTAGTTTCCAATAGTAGTGACAAGTGGGAACTCCACCGATGTTAATGCGTTGCAGTCGTAGAAATTGTAGTTTCCAATAGTAGTGACAAGTGGGAACTCCACCGATGTTAATGCGTTGCAGTCGTAGAAATTGTAGTTTCCAATAGTAGTGACAAGTGGGAACTCCACCGATGTTAATGCGTTGCAGTAGCGGAAATTGTAGTTTCCAATAGCAGTGACAAGTGGGAACTCCACCGATGTTAATGCGTTGCAGTCGTAGAAATTGTAGTTTCCAATAGTAGTGACAAGTGGGAACTCCACCGATGTTAATGCGTTGCAGTAGCGGAAATTGTAGTTTCCAATAGCAGTGACAAGTGGGAACTCCACCGATGTTAATGCGTTGCAGTCGTAGAAATTGTCGTTTCCAATAGCAGTGACAGAATGCCCAACTACTTTAACCAGTGATTCAAATCTAACGATACACTCATCGCCTATTTGTTTTACTTTTTTTGGAAGCGTTAACACTCCGTCTTTAATGTCTTTTTCTTCAATTGATACTAGTATTCCTTTTTCGATTTTCATAATGTGATTTTTTTATAGGTGGTTAATTAAATTTGTAATTGTATTTCTCTTTGATTTCTTCAGCTCTTTGTTTTAAAGTAGAAACTTTAAAATCTGGGTTGTTTAGCCTTTGGTTTACTTCGGTTACTTCTATGTGACAAATTGCTCCGCCTAAGTGTTTGAACCAATAATAAAAGTCGATTGTCTTTTCCATAATTCTTAGTTTAAAAAGGTTAGATATTTTTTATTCATTTCTCTGGCTTCGTGAATGCGTTTTTTTAGCGCTTTCTTACGTTCGGGGGTCGTTGCTTTTTGCAAAGCGTTTTTTTCTTCCTGTATAATATCATGCAGGATTTCCGCATCTATAAGCGGGATTAGTAATTCTTCCATTTTGTGATAGGATTAAAAAAAGGGGCTACCAAAATATTGACAGCCCCGAGGGTTAGATATTAGTTTGAAATAAGATTTTGTTCAGTAAAAATCTTGATAAGCAATTTAACTGGGTACAAATTCACGACCCCGAAACGTGGGTCGGGCATTGTTTCGAGCATATACCCCTCTCTTCTTGCTTCTGCTTTACATATTCTTCCAAGTTTTGACGCTAGCTGTAAGCCACAATTGATGTTGTTTAAGTTAGCAAACCCAACGATAGTAAAATAGTTATGAAGTGTTTGAGTTTTTGCTTCTAAAAGGTCTATACGTCTATCGGTTTCTTTTTGTTTACGATCGATTTCTAATAACAATTTAGCATTTTCATAAAGCTGTTCAGCCTGTGTAAGTGGTTTTACTTTTGATTTAGCTATTTTTTCGCACTCGATAAAATAAGTTCGGGCTTGTTTGCCTTTTTCGGAGCGTTGAATCATTGCTATTTCTTTAGCCGTGTCGATAGTAAGGGCAAATTCTTTAGATGGACGACCTCCAGTACTTTTGCTCAAAAATGAGCTAAAGTCTTTATCTTCCTCAAAGCCATACTCTAACATTCTTGGCATCCAATCTTTAAATTCAGTTTTTACGTCCAAAAAAGAATGCAGTTCTCTTGCACTAACCACACTTAAACCTTGTTCATTTGTGGTAATGTTAATTAAATTCTCCATAGCGTTAGAATTTAACTTCGGTCAAGTAAGGGTCTAAAACTTCAACAAAATCATTAAGAAAATAAACCACGCTTGGCAAGTCGTCTTCGTACGTGCAAGGGTCGTTTTTAGTTAATGATTGAAGTTCTTGGATTGAAAAGACAGCTTTGCGTATGTATTTCGCAAATTCTTGGGTAGTGATTGATTGATTAAAGTAATTGTTCAATCTTTCAATAGCTTCGTTTCGTGAAGCATCCGCAACGGAAACAGTACCTGGTACCGCTTTAGTTGTTGTTTCTACAGGTTCTTGCATTTGTAAAAATTTAACTAAATAAATAAAAAGAGGGCGTAGCCGCCTCTCGGTCTGCAAGAACCACCTAACGTATTGCTACGGTAAGAATTGAGAGATTAAACTACGCCTTTATTAAAGCGTTCTTTTTTCGATAAATTTGTATTGAAAACAATACGTTTTGGTAATTCTTGCATGGCAAATATACAAAAAAACCAATTGTGCAAAATGTTTTTATTGTTTTTTTATTATTTTAGCCACGTAATCATAAAAAATAACCCTATGAAACCAGACATTTATTTAAAAAGTGTATTGACTGTTATTGCTTTTTGCTTAGTTATTAATACATTAAAAGATTTTGAAATTATTCCAAAAGCTTACGCGAATGATTCAAAAAACAACAATCTTCCTTTAACACCTCCTAAAAATTACGGACTAGTTCCTGTTAATCCTGATGGGACAATTGATGTAAATATTTCTAGTATATCCACCAGTGATGAATTAGATGTAAATATTTCTGAAATTGGAGACGGACACGTATTTCATGGCGGACCAATAGATGTAAGAGTTGTTAAATAAATTTAAAAACAGTCTAAACCTAAATCTACAATGAGAAATATAATTTTATCTACGTGCTTACTTTATAGCACCCTTATTTTTTGTCAGAATAGCAATAGTGCAGTAGCGACAATGAGGCCAATTCAAGCTAATATTGGCGAAACTATAAATCAAATAGAACGAAACGACTTTAGATACCGAGAAGAAGCTAGAGAAGTCGAAAGCTATAGAGAAAGAAAAAAACGCAGAAAAACCTATCATACTGACGGAGAACGTATATTAATATACGGTGGCGAGGATTATAGTGTTTATCTAGGTTGTATTAACTGTGATAAATTTGATAAAGAATCTATTTGGGATTACACTAGCCCTTATGGCTCTCCGTTTAGTAAAAACTCAATCACAAATAAGCACGGAGAGTATGGCGGAGAATATGGAAAATATTCTCCATTTAACAAATTCTCTAAATACCCTCCAAAATTAGTTGATGCTAAAGGAAATTTTTATGGGTATTTTACAGCGGATAGATTCTTTAAAGACAGAAGGGTAACTCCTGGAATTTTATTTATAATTAACAATTGGGAGAGAGTTTCTGACAATCCAATTTCTACTTATATAGAATTATTTGAAGAAAGATAGAATAAAAAACCCCACATTAAAGCGGGGTTTTTTTATTTATTAGACTTGCTAATCGGGTCGTAAAGATCAATATCGGACTTGTCAATTCCTTTAATAGATAAATACTTATCTCTTATTGCTATACCAAATAGCAGGTTATATACTTCTAAATTGAATCCAGACTTAAAGGCGTGGTTTTTTACTTCTTTCAATTCATCTTTATTTAAAAATTCTTGGTATTTCTCGCCTATTTTAAAGCTCTCAACTTGTATATCGTAAGAATTACACTCTTTGCTTAAAACTTTCGTTAGCTGGGCGTAAATATTATCCCAATGATTAATGATTAAATTGTTAAGGCTAATCTCTTCGGCCACAGTCTCCCCTATTCTGGTCATAGATACAGGGCTATTTCTTTGAGCGAGCGGATTATTTGAATCTATAATCATTTTTAACGATGCTTTTACATAGTGCATATTCTCTTTTATACCATCAATAGAGTCTTCAAGTTTTTCTACTGACTTAAATTTTGTTGTAAAATGAGATACTTTCCAAATAGCAATAAAGCAAACAGCTAGAATTGATATAATAAAAGCAAAACTTCCAGCAGGAGATTTTAACGCATTTTCAAAAATGTCAAACATGGGGCTGATTTTTAATAAAACAATAAATGATCTGTATGTTTAAGTACGAACAAAAGTACATAATTTTTAATCATAACAGTCACTCAATTTGTTTTTTTTAACTATTTTAGCATTGTAATCAAAAAAACCTAAATTATGAAAACTACTTACGACATTATTGAATTTTAAAAATTAAACATTTAAAAATTAAACCTCCTTTTTGGAGGTTTTTTTATTGAAATTTAAATTGCTAAAGGAGGAGGAGGATTTAAGAACTAGATGTGATTAGATACCCTAAAATATCACTATTTCAGTTGCATCTAGTTCTTGGTTTAAATTGCTCTAAGTTTTCGTCAGACCATCGAACTACTTAACTCATCAGTAATGTGGTTAAGCGTGGAATCTATTTTAAGACAAATTACCTTGCCTATTAAACATACTGCTCTTTCCTTTATGTCACAGTTGCGCTTTGTTTAATTACCCCCGAAGTAACGCTTAGAAATATACCGCTTCAAAACTTTTAATCCCTTCAGTATATAGCTTGAATTAAAATAAAGGCAATAAAAAAAACCCTTCAAGCGATGCGGAAGCTATCAGGGTTTCTTAGGGGTTTTATGTCAAGAAAATTAAACCGTTTTAAGAAACTTGGAATTAATCCGAGTTTCCGCATCGTTTTAATTCGCAACAAAAATACATAAAAAACACACATTACCAAACATAATATGATTTTTTTGTGTATTTTTTTTCAATCGGGCACGTTAAAAGGTTCAGAACCCCGCCACAATAAGGGCGGACGCTTCGGGCTTAATCTTCTATTTATACACGCCCGAACGTGGATTTAATAATTAAACCACTTGTTTAATTCGCTTTTTTTTATGTTTGAATACTCAATATTCAAATCTTTCCTATTGTCATAGAAATTGTAAACTAACTCGGCGCCATTAAATTTTGCGGTGTAGTAATACCAATTAGCATAGTTTCCTCTATAGTTATTTTTATCTTTCATTCCTTCCTCATAAACAGAAATAGATTTTAAATCTTCGATATCTTCCCCGTCTACAACTGTAATAACTAAACTTTCTTTGTAATACTCTGAAAATTCACCTATATTATATTCTCCAGCTAAATTTTCTTGATTTGACAACTCTGTGTTAAAATAAATTTCCGCATCTTTTAAATTGTCAAAATAAACAGAATCGTATTGTTCTGTGGTTTTTCCTGTTTCAACTTCTTTTTGAACGATAAATGTTTTCATTTGTGATAAGATTTTGAGATTAATATTAGTTGTAAATATAATAATTTTTTCGGTCGGGTACGTTAGGCGAGAACCGCCAACACAATACAAGCATCTAATACTAAACAAATAGCAAGAGCTTTAATGAAATCTTTTTTTTGTGCCTTTGAAATTGGACAATAATCCGAGTGTGAACATAGTTTTAAATTTTTACGTTAATAAATCGGATAAAATCAATAGAAGAGTTAATCTCACCTAAATTAAACGCTTCTTGAAAACCCTCTAACGTATAAACTCTTCCTTGTTCTTCGGCTAAAGACTGGAATTCTTCATTTGTTAAATCGGAATAATGTTTTTCTTGTTCTCCAAAATCTGCTGTGTCTAACACATAAATTCGCGTTTCTACTTCGTAAGGGAGTCTATTTTTGTCAAATTTGCTCGTTGCTTGGTTAAGGTTCTCAAATTTTTGAAATTCGCCTTGTAGTGTTATTGTTTTCATAACTATATTGTTTTAAGTTCTTGAATAAATATTTTTTTTGCTTCGGCTCGTGTGTAGCCGAAATAAGACTTTTGAATTAAATAGCCTTTGTGCATTGTATAAAATTTAATGCTTCCGTTTATAACAGTGATTTGCTATAATATTAAAATTTAAGGGACTATTTAAGCCCCTCTATTAGTTTTTCGATTTCTGTTTGTTTTGATTTTTGGAACACCCAACCAGCCCCACAACTTAGGCGGAAATTAAAGCGCCCGCCCAGTTCTTTTAATTGGTCTTTTATTGGTTTTGTGTCTCCTATTACTGCGATTGCTTTTTCTGAATAGTCAACTATTTCAATAGCGCCAATTTTAAGGCTTCCAATAGGTTTTTTTGTTGGCTCGGCTACGTTGGGAACGAAGTAACGCCCTTCTGCTGCTGCTAGATAAACAAGCTCTCGCCCTGCTTCTGTTTCTAAATTAATAGTATATTTATTTTTGTTTACTTTCCAACCGCTCCAATCAGAAGAACCTATGTAGTAATTAGGTAAATAACTATGTCCGCCAGTGTGTTCAAATTCTGAATTATTGGCGAAAACTTTTGTTTCTTCGTAATTTAAACAGGCTTTTCTTAATTCCTGCATGTTGTTACGATCGTTTGAACTAAAAGCAAGTACCACAAAGAACGCAACCGAAGTATTAAAATAGTCCGTTTGGCTGTCGCTATTGTCTTGGTACATATCGGCTACAATAACAGTTTTTGCGTCTGCTGGGATTGTCACCAATTTTTTACCCTCTTCAATTTTCCCCGCTCTTAATTGAGCTTCTAACATTTTGCTAGATTGTAGCCTTTCGTTTTCTTTAGCTTCTTTTTCTTTAGCTTCAATAACAAAATTATTTAATTCGTCAATTGATCCCTTGAACTTGTCGCCTTCGGTGTAATACGTTCCAATTCCAAATTTTTGTTTGTAGTTTCTAATGTGGCTAACAGTTGAAAGTTTCAGAGTATCAATATCGACCGTCAAATAATTAATTCCCCAGTCTGTCGAGTCAATTCGATATATTATTGCGTTCCCGTCTCGTTGCCCTTTTTCGTAACCATCAAGAAAAACACGTTGCCCGATCTCAATTTTATACGGCTCGGCTTCGTTAACCTCTACCGCTTCGGGGTGAGCATCAAACAAAATCAAAGCCTTAGCGTGTAACTCTTTTATTTTACTTTCTGTGGCTTTTGCTTTTTCGCTTAATAGATTAATTCTTTTATCAGAAAATAGCGAGTAAGTCATACAACCATTTGGTAAAAATGTAACTTTCTGCGCCGTTGAAGTAATAAAACCGCTTGCCCTTTTCATTGTTACAATTTCCCAGCCTTCGCCTGTTTCAGCGGTTGAAGTTCTACCCTCCCAACCTCTTAATGAATTAGTTATTTTTGTTTTTTCCGTGTGTGATAAGATTGTTTTCATAATTTGATTAGATTAGTTTTTATTTTACAATTAGTGTTTTTTTACAAAAATTATTTCTTACTTCTACTTTATCGCCTTTTTTATAAAGGTGGATGTTTTGATTAAGAATATTCTCGTGAGTTTGATCGGTTGTACTGATTATTAGTTTCATAGCGTGATAAGATTAAATTAAATAATAGCTGTTTCGATTGTTTTCAATCATCATCAGGAGCGACACACATCGCCCGACAACTTTACACCTTAATTCCTATTTGGTTAACGTGGGCTTTCGGTTTCATCCAGAGTAAGCCAAACCCGCTTTATAGTCTTCTCGACTTCCGCCACTTTTTAAAACTGTGGTCTCGTTTTTTTTCGGCTTGGCTACGTGATAAGGGCAAAGCCCTCACCCAACAACCAGAACCCAAACACTAAGAGAGAGAACAACAAAAAAAAATATATCGTTGTTTCAATCTTGTTGTACAAATGTACATCAAAAACACATATAAAACACATATTTGTACATATATTTCAATTCTATTTTTCTATTATTCAATGTATTTGCTATAAATAAAATCTATAAATTAAATCATAAACACTTTAAAATCAGTACTTTATAAATTAAATTAACGAAAATTAAAAGTTTATAATTTTTTAGAAGTTTTGAAGTGACAGTCCCAGCATCAAACTTACGCACGTTAAACCCTTATAAATACTGGTATTTTAGCCGTTTTATCAAATAAAATCAACGTGAAAAATAAAATGTGTGCTTATATGTGTTAATTTTGTGTACTAAATCGGCGAAATATGTTTGTTTTGCTGAGGGAAAAACGAACAAATACAAATATTATGAAGTATAAAAAATTAATCAATTTTCAGGCGTTAAGCGAAGAATTAACAGAGTCCAGAACCAAAATAAAACCAACAAACACAGCGGAGAAGTATCTCGATGTATTGGAAGATTTAGACGGCTTTATTAATTTATGGGTTGTAATTGCTAAAAAGAAACTAAAAGGCCAAACAAAAAATAACAACATGAAGCGAAAGAATGGATTCAAATAAATTCCATATTCTGGATCATTGTGCGTTTTGTTTTCAAATATTCAATTCTACAGAGGGCACAACGGGGAAATAATGGGGAAAATTTATAGTATAAATTGAATTAACCCAATAAAACCAGTACACCAACAAGAATAAATGTGACCATAAGAGGAACACACACAAGATAATAGCTAAAAAAATTAGCTGAATAACGAAAGGGAAAAGCCAAAAGTTTTGAAGGGATGAAAACAAAATCGACCCCTATACCTCTGAATTTTGCGTTTTCTTTCGGTCCGTCTCGCGCTCAAAACCCCTATACCCTCCCCCACACTGTACCATATATCACATTTTAAAAAACCTATTACTACTAAAATCTTGGTATAAAATAAAAACTGCAAAGTGTTATTTGTATTATGATATGTGTTTTTTATGATTTTCATTGGCTTTATCAAAAGATAAGTTATTTCACTAGTATTTCTTTGTCTATTTGATTTTGATTGATTCTAAGGCTTTATTTGGCTTTGAAATAATTTTTCAAAAAAAATCATAAAAAAAGCATATTGTGTAAAAAATATTTGTTAGGTTTGTAAAAGGAAGGACAAATTAAAAAACTGAAATATGATAAGCAAGGAACAATTTATTGAGGTTATAGAGAATTTGCATCAGCAGTATTTGGAGGATAAGAAACATGTAGATGATTTGACTTCGTTGTATGGTACTTATGGATTTTCAATGTATGACAACAGTAGGTTGATTAATTCTGTTTTATTGATGTTACAGATTTGGTTTCCTAGAAATGAAGAAGGTTTTTGTGCTATTGAGCATTATTGTTGGGAATGTGAGTTTGGGAAAATTGGAGATTGTAAGACTTCAAATGAATTGTGGGAAATACTTCAAAAATGAATATAAAAAAGACAGGATATAAAATTTGATAGGTCTAAGGACAGAATTTTTGATCTGAAAGGTCTTAAAAATAAACAGCGAGATAGAGCAGTGGTTAGCTCGTCGGGCTCATAACTCGAAGGTCGTAGGTTCGAATCCTACTCTCGCAACTAAGCTGCATGAGGGTAGCTTTAAAAAAACATAGTCAAGTTCTTATCTACTAAAACTTTTTAAACTGGGTTTAGTACTTTTTTCTTCGGTTGTTTTATTATGTTTTCCGGAGTTTTTATTGATTGAGTGGCGGAATTGGTAGACGCTAAAAAATTCCGATAGTAGCGAAACGGAAGTGTCAGATTAAGTTACTGTACAATGAGAAAAAAGTTCGAGCAGGTTCGATTCCTGCCTCAATCACAAATTGAAAGTGATTTGTAAAACTAATAGCCTGAGAGCTGTTTTACAAGCCGGCCATTACTTAAGCCAATGACTAATTTGCACTAGAGGCAAAAGTTTTAAAAGAAATGAATTGACATATCCATTGGCTTAAGTTTTTAAAAACGCAAAAGCAATTTATACCGATAAGTCGGAACATCGAACTTTCTGGGTTGGCATTTAACTCATTAAATCATTCGGTGATATGCGGATTGAAAGTGTGGCGCATAGACAATTTGGATCGTTTAGCGTTAGAGTTGAAGACAGTTGACGTTATTCTAATTCAATTCTTATAAAAAACCAAATGTGAATTGCTTTTTTAATAAATCAAAAATTAAAATACAGTGTTATGAATTTACACAATTACGAAGAGGCTTCTGAATATGAAGTTGCTAACTGGTTACGTGATTCAAAAGTTTTGAATTTGAGTAATGAACAAAAAGCCAATGTATTTGAGGTAATTAAATTTTCTCGTTTTGCATTTTATAAAAAAAGAGAACGAATATCAAGTATTTGGATTAGACTATCAATCATCTTTTACCCGATTGTGTGGTTTTTACTATTCTTAGTTCTTCCTTTCAAATTCATAGCAAAAGGTAGCTGGGGATATAGAACCGAAGACATAAAGTGGTTTTATAAATGGGGTAATGATTTAGGAATTTAATTTAATAAATATGTTGCAAAGACAATCATTTTTAGAGTATTGTAGACCGCTAAGAGGTTATATTGTTTACAAGAATGGGGTAGAAAAGCCAAGGTACTTGCTTTATTGGTATAATATCGAAATTGACGATATTTTTAAAAACAGAAGAGGTTTTACGTTTGAAAAAAGGACTTACTAATGAGCGAGATTAAATGTAAAATAATAGGCACGGTACCATCAAAGAGTAATTGCTATAGGATAATTACTTTGAATGGACACAGATCTTTAGCTAAAACCCAGGCGCTAAAAAAATATGAGGAATCTTTTTTTTGGCAAATTGGCCCGGCCAGAGATAAAATGATTGACGTTCCGTTTGAGTTTCACGTTGATGTTTTTTATCCTTCTAAACGATCTGATATTGACAATTCTTTCAAAGTAATATTGGATTGTTTGCAAAAGGCTAAAGTAATTAAGAACGATAACAATTGCTCGCTAATATGTGCTAGAAAATTTATCGATAAAGAAAACCCAAGAGTAGAATTTACTATTAAAACAGCCTAACAATGAGAGTTCCGAGTATTAAAAAAGTAACTACTTACTTTTCAAAAGCTAAAGAAATTACCTGCCTAAAATTAGGCATCAATGTAAGTATTGCTTACGTGACTAAGTTTCAATACAACGAAGAGGAAAAATCATATACTGTTCTTGGAGGTGTTGTTACGGTTTGGAATGAAAAAGACGGATTTGCCCCAATTATAAAAACAAAATGTGAATCTGAAGAATGCAAAGATTGTAAAAAGTGTAATGAAAACAAAAACTAATGAAACTACTATCCGATAGAATACTTGTAGAGAGAATAGAAAAAGAAGAAAACAAAACTGATTCAGGAATCATTCTAAGTAATAAACCAAAAAATGATAATCAATTTAGAGTTGTTTTAATTGGGCCAAAGGTACGGCACACTAAAATCAGAGATATAGTTCAAAAAATGAAATATGTTCCAGGAACTCCAATTGAATATAACGGTAAAATGTGTCTTTTGTTAAGAGAAGGCAGCGAGCTTGATTTGAATATTTAGAATGGAAAAGCTAACCATAACCACAAACTTCAAAATTAAAGAAGAGGTAATTCGAAAAGCTGATCCAGATAAATTGCTACATATTGTCATTGCAATTGTTATTGATTGCCAAGGAATAATGTACCAAGTTAGAGGATACAATGGAATATACACTCTTTATGATTTTGAAATAGCTAGGTATAGCGAAAGATTAGGAATACTAAATTAAATTTTTAAACCCCAATTGCAAGGATAAGTGCTATAAAAACTATGGAAGGAATTAAAGATTTTGGCCAAGCATTAAATTGGTTAAAGAATGGAAAAAAAGTAGCTAGACAAGGCTGGAATGGAAAAGGAATGTTTTTATTTTTAGTACCTGGAAGTACTTTTAAAGTAAATAGACCGCCTCTTTTAGGTATTTACGAAGAGGGAACGGAAATAAAATATTGTCCGCATATTGATATGAAAACTGCTGATGGTTCTGTAGTTCCTTGGCTTGCGTCTCAAACAGACATGTTAGCAGAAGACTGGGAAACAGTAAATTAAAACTACTTAAACAATTCTTTTTTAGAATCAGAAGGCTCCGTTCGATTCATTTTCTTAATGAACTCAAAACGGAGCTTATCTATTTCGCTAGCGCCTTTTTTAGCCATGTGGTTTTTATCCGGATGTTCCGGAATAGGTTTTTCTCCAGATAAGTATCTATAAAAATCCTTAACAATATTCCCAGCAATTGTAGTTAATTTAAAAATACTCTCAGGCCTGTCTTTATGCTTTTCTTTTATTTCTTGCATAAATCCACGTTTAATTAAATAATCAGCACGAACCAGTTGAAAGTTTTTAGGTAACTCGTAGTAATCGTGATAGGTGAAATAATTCATCGGGTAAAGTTTTAAAAGAATTTCTAAAGTCCTTAGCGATATTTTATTTTTTGTACAAACGTAATGCCTAACCACAAAAAAATTCTCAAGCAAATCATATCCTTGATTGCAGAAAGCGTATTTAGGCTTTTTTGCATATTGTGGTTTTACATAAATACCCATCTCGTGTAGCATTTCTAATGTATACAACGGTATCTTATTAGTAGCTTTATTAGCATTTTTTCTATTGTTCCAATACTTCACTATAAGTTTTTTTTATTACATATACAAAAGTAATAAATAAAATCTATTATATTTGTAAACAAATAGAATATCATGGCTAAAATCAATAATAAAAACGTCTACAATCAGGACCCTAATCCTTCAATGAAGGACTATTTGATTGGTACTGACGGCAATTCTGGTAGTAAAATGACCAAGAATTTTGATTTAGGAAGTGTATTTGCTTTGTTTAATAGATTTCTTGGGTACAATGTTTTTGTTTTTGCAGAAGATCTAATTGAATACCCAAAAGGAACTAAAGGGTATTTTTATTGTTACGATGTAAATAATCAAATAACTAAACTTTTTTCCAACACAAAAAAAATAGTATTTAGCCGTACAGATTTATACGGAGATATTGTTTTAGATTTTTTCCAAAAAATAGTTAGTAGCGAAAGTTTTGCATTTAGACTTACAAATTTTGAGGATAGAAATAACTTTATATTTCTTACTCCAAGCAATTTTTTAATAGATAATACTACGCTTACTTTCAGTATCGATATAACCGTGCTTACTTATTTAAACTCAGGCAATTTTATTCCTAATTCTACTTATTTATTATCCCTAGAATATTATTCTCAAGATAAAAACCCAATTCCTATAAAACCAATGGAACTTCGAATTATAGCGAGAGGACCAAATAACAACACGGGCAACGACTTAGCTGGAGATATTGTAGAGGGTTGGGGAACATGGGATTCAAACACAAACTCTGGAGTTTATTGGAAAAGAGCGATTTATAACGGAGGCAATAGAAGTGATCGAGCAAATTACACACCTATAGAAACTATTGATTTTTAAATAATAAATAACTACAAATGAAAAAAATATTTTACTTATTGCTATTAACAGCAATTACATTACAAGGTCAAACCACAGGAGTAAACAAGCTAAAAATAGCTTCTAATCCTGAAAAAACTACTGCTCCACGTGTATTAGTTCAAGAAACTAATGGAGACGTTGGGTATGTCGCTAAATCCTCAATTCAAACCGATATTTCGGGTAAAGTTGATAAAGTAGCCGGAAAAGGTTTGTCTACAGAAGACTACACCACAGCAGAAAAAACAAAGCTGTCTGGAATAGCATCGGGCGCCGAAGTAAATGTCAATGCAGATTGGAATGCCACTTCAGGTGATGCTCAGATTTTAAATAAACCAACAATACCAAGTGTTTTAGGATTAGCCACAGAAACGTTTGTAAATAATAGTCTTTCAACTAAAGAAAATACTATTAGTGCCGGAACCACAGCACAATATTGGCGAGGTGACAAGACATGGCAAACACTTCCTACTACAGGTTCTCTGCAATTTGGCATTAATAGTCCTACTGTATATAATAGTGGCGGTGGTAATATTGCCACTAATACTTCATTTGGTCAAGCGTCTTTAGAATATAATACTACAGGTTCAAATAATTCAGCCTTTGGGAATACTTCTTTGCAAATGAATACTACAGGATCAAATAATGTGGCATTTGGGGCAACCGCACTTTCTTCAAACACAACAGGAAATGATAACCTAGCGCTGGGTAAAACATCTTTACGATACAATACCACAGGTGTGTACAATTTAGCAATAGGAAATTCGTCTTTAATGAATAACACTACAGCTTCATATAATCTAGCAATAGGTAAGGATGCAATGTTAAGTAATACAACGGGTGAGATTAATGTAGCTCTAGGTGGTAGTTCTCTTAGGAATAATACGCAAGGAAACTCTAATCTGGCTATAGGATATGGCGCATCTTATTCTAACACCACAGCTAACAATAATACCTCTTTTGGTATTTATTCTTTATATAATAATTTGACGGGAAATGATAATACTGCTGCAGGATATAGAGCCTTATATTTTTCTAAAGGGGTAAACAATATTGGTATTGGCGCTAATTCTGGAACAGATTCGGTTAAAAATATAACAACAGAAAGCAATCAGATAGTCATAGGCAATGAGCTTTCACAAAATGCCTACATTAAAATAGGTTGGACTGTGACGTCGGACGCAAGAGATAAAATAGATTTTGGAATCATTCCTCATGGCTTGGATTTTATATCAAAACTTAAACCTGTTTCTTATCGATTTAGACAAAATAGAAATTCAGAAACAGCTGTAGGAGATCTTAAATATGGTTTCAAAGCGCAAGATATCTTAGCATTAGAAGGCTCTAATCCAGTTATAATTGACGCGAAAGATCCAGAGCATTTGAAATATACAGAATCAAATCTATTGCCTGTCCTAGTCAACGCTATTAAAGAGTTGAGCCTTAAGGTAAGTTCTCTTGAATCGGAAATTCAAAATTTAAAAAAATAAACAAATGGATACACTTAAAATTATAAAATTACAAGAAGGGTTGTTCAAGCATACTATTAATAATGTAGACGAACAATCCTTCTATTCAACAACTTATGTCAAGCTGAGTATTGACAATGGTACAATATCGATTAATTCAGGCACTTTCAATAGAGATTTCTATTTAGGTAGAATTGAATTATATGATATTGATAGTACTACGCCTTTGGTAGTTACAGACATGGATGATTTTACTAAAAAATTAGCTAATCTAGGTTATCCATTATTTAGTTCTGCGGCAGAAAAAGGTTTAGGAAAAGAAGAAACATTGCAGTCGGTTAAAAACTTGCTAATTCAGATCAATAGCAAACTTAACCAACTCAAAGCTACTGTGGAGGAATTCACAGCTACTGCTGGCCAGACGGTATTTAATTTGGCAGGCTTGCCTATTGGAGATGTGGCAATTTCGATTAATGGAACTCGTGTGAGTTCTAGTTCTATATCAGTATCTGCTCAACAAATAACCTATAATCCTGTAAATAATGGAGGTTATGTTTTGGAGGCCAACGATGTTGTCATTTTTGATTTTTAATTTTTAAATATTTTCACATGAAAAAAATAATTTTCTTTTTTTTATTAGTTACTAGTAGTTCATTACTAGCGCAAACAACTTTATCTGATCGCAATGGGAAGGCAGTTATTGTCAATTCTCCAGCGACTACTACTTCAAAAGGGACCATAAAATTATCAGGAGACTTAACTGGTACTGCTGATTCCCCAACGATAGCTAATGGAGCAGTGACTAATGCTAAAGTAGCTACAGGAATAGATAAGTCTAAAGTAGGCTTAAATAACGTAGACAACACCTCTGATGTAAACAAGCCGGTTTCCACAGCTACACAAATAGCCTTAGATTCAAAACAGGCAACACTTGTCTCAGGGGCAAATATTAAAACTATTGAAGGTCAGGCTTTGTTAGGTTCTGGAAACATAGATTTATCAAAATCAGATATTGGTTTAAGTAATGTAGATAACACCTCAGACACTAACAAACCAGTATCAACTGCCACACAAACGGCAATTAACACAGCCTCTACATCTGATAGAAACAGAGCGAATCACACAGGGACTCAGGAGGCAGAAACTGTAATCACTTCAATTACTTTTGACGGAGGTATAACTAATCCTCCAAGAGATATAATTACAACTGTTCGTGATTTGTATCAAGACACTACTACTAAGCTGGCTACAAAAGCAAGTTTAGCCTCGCCTACATTTACAGGAACGGTATCGGGGATAACAAAAGCTATGGTTGGACTTGGTAATGTTGATAACACCTCCGATGCTAATAAGCCTATTTCTACGGCTACTCAAAGTTCTTTAAATACGAAAGAGCCTACTATTTCAGCAGGAAGTACTACTCAATACTGGCGTGGGGATAAATCGTGGCAAACATTGGATAAAACAGTTGTGGGCTTGGGGAGCGTGGATAATACATCGGATGCAAATAAGCCAGTGTCCAATGCCACGCAAACGGCTTTGAATTTAAAAGCCAATTTAGCTTCGCCAACTTTTACAGGTACGGTATCAGGAATAACAAAAGCTATGGTTGGATTAGGTAGTGTGGATAATACTTCGGATGCGAGCAAACCAATTTCAACCGCTACGCAAAATGCTTTAAACGGTAAAGAGAACAACATTTCATCTGGAACAACTTCGCAGTACTACAGAGGAGATAAGAGTTGGCAAGACTTAAACGCAGCAATTGCTGCATATTGCCAACCGCTTTTGATATCTTTAAGTAACGTAACAGGTGCTACAAGCCAAACAATACCAGTATTAGACAGCAAATATAATTTCCTTAGAGTTAGAGCTAGATTTGGAGGATTTGCCACAGCTTGGATGCTCATTGATTTAAGAAATTCCAATTCTTTTTACACATTAGAATGCCCTACTTCAGGTACAATTGATTCAGCTACTCAATTTAGAAGATATAATATTCAAGTTGCATACAATACAACAACTAGAGTATTATCTATTACAAAAGTAGGAATGCAAACCATTACTGCTGGTAGTGCAGGTACTATAACATATACTGATTTTATAAATGACGCAGGGTATTATTTAACAGATTTTGAAGCAATACTATAAATTTTAAAAACAAAAAAATCATGAAAAAATTATTAAAAAAACACTGGGCATTGATAGGTTTGATTGTAGCTTTTATAGTTGATCATTCGTTTGATATTCTTAAAAATTCAGGATTAACCTTAGTTGAAGTAGATTTAATCAAAGGTATAGGTGTTATAATTGTGGGATATTTTTGGAATCCAACCAATGATAAAAAACCTACATTCTCCCCATCGGCTGCCTCTAAAAAAGGTAAAGGAGCTATTGTGCCAAGTAAAGGCTTGTAAGATGAAGTATAGCGAAATTCCATTAGTTGTATTGATGCTATTTATGTTGGTGTATTTAGCGATTGGAGATCCCGATAATGAAATTTGGAGTGGTTTATTCTTTATTGTGAATTATGCTACACAATTTATGCTATTCAAAGATCATAAATCTAAAATCATTAGAATAGGAGGGATTTCGCTTAGTGTATCAATTTTGATATTCATAGTTTTAAAATATTTCTTAGTTCTTAAAATCGAAAGCTATTATTCAATGATCCCATTTACAATTTGTTTAATCACATTAATACGTTACGACTATGTCACACATAAGCGATAGACTTTACAATTTTATTACCTACGGTTTTACCTTTAGCGGCATAGCTGTTACGTTTGGAGATATTAAGAGCTTTATTTTATTCATCGGTGCTTTGGTTTTGCTTTCATTACAAATTCGCCTGCATTTGATAAAGATTAAAAAAGAAAAAGAAAATTAATAGATATGAAATTTCAAATCATCAAACATTACGAAGGGCTTCATGATGGCGATTTGAAGCAAATAGGCTTACAGCCAAAAATGTGTCCTGCCGGTGTATGGACTGAAGGCTGGGGAAGCGCAATGATAGGGCTTAATGGTAAGTTTTTAAAAGGAGCGGCAAACAAGGCAACTGCTTTCAAACTTGCAAAAGTTAAAACTATCGAACAGGCTGATGCTTTGTTTCTTGTAGATATTAGATCTACTCTTTTGATTATAAGAAGAAAAATCACTGTTACATTGAATGAGTCACAAACAGAAGCCCTAGCTTCTTTTATTTATAACACTGGCGGTAGTTCAACCTTGTATCGATTAATAAATACAAAGTCTCCAGCGCTTTTTGATTGGTGGTGTAGCCACTACGTTACAGGGCAAGGTAGTAAAAAACCACTGAGAGGATTAGTAGCTAGAAGAAGATCAGAAGCTACGCAATTCACAACAGGAAAAGTTCAATTTTTTAATTAATCAAAAATCAAAACCATGATACAAACAAAAAATATTGATTGGTACAAAACCACATTTTTAATATTGGCTATTACATTTGCTATTCTATGGCTTCGTGGTTGTGGGGCTTCGCAAACACCTCAATTAGTCGATGTGACTGTTCCGGCAGTAGAAGGAAAATTGGAAGCTAAAAAGCCAGTTCAGGAACCACTAAAGTTGCCAACAAATGACAAGTCCAAAATTGTCAAAGTAGAAAATCCTGTTAATAAAGAGTTGGAAGCCGAAAATAAAAGGCTAAATCAATACGTGGAAGAAAGTAAAAAATTGATGGTTGCTTATGTTCAAGAACGAGATTCATTGAAAAAGCAATTGCTATTTGAAAAAGTAGCGCAGCTTAATAATTTCTCTACTGATTTTGATGACGATAATTTAGAATTGCATATCGAAGGAGTGGTTCAAGGCGAAGTGAAAGAAATCACGCCTAGTTATAAAATTAAACCTAAAACTATTGAAGCTCCTGTCAAAGCAAAAGAAACATTCTTACGATTACTCGCTGGAGCCGAATTAGGTCTTCCAACAAATTCAAATATTCCACTTCCTTTAAAAGCTAACATAATGCTACAAAATCGCAAGGGAAACATTTGGTCGGGATCTCTAGACACCAATGGAACTGTATGGGCTGGATATAATTTTTCAATATTTAATTTTAAGAGGTGAGTTTTTTTGTTTCAAAATATGTGTTTTTTATGTACTTTTATGCGATAATATGATTTTTATATGAAAGGATATAACGACTTTATAGTTAAGGTAGATTTTGTCTACTCAAAAACATTTAAAACAGAAAGTGGATTAGAACTACACGCTGATTCTAGGTTTTCTCAAGATAGGTTATCAAACCGAATCGCGGTAGTTGAAGAAATCCCTTTTGCATTAGAAGATAAAACACCGATTAAAAAAGGGTTTCAAGTAATGATTGACCCAACAATTTTTTACGAAGCTGAGTTTGTTGTAACAGGAGTTCAAGAAACACCATACACAATTGATAAAAACAAAGGCTTGTATAGAATCGAAGACGGAATGATTGTATTGTATAGAGAAGATGATCTAGCACAATGGAAAGCCAATTCTGAAAATATATTGATACAATTTGAAAAAGAAGATTCGGAAGAAATAAAATCGGGCTTGATTGTATTAGAAGCTAAAACTACAACCATCTCAAAAGATCGAGCTAAAATTTTACACGCTACTGAACTGATGAAAGAACAAGGAATAAATGATAATGATTTGGTTTTGGTAGAACAAGGATATGGCGTTCCTTTTTGGATTGAAGGAATTGAGTATAACTGGATTAAGAACCGACACGTATTAGCTAAAATTCAATAATATGAGTGATAGTAAAGCTACAAGAGATTATAGAAAAGAAATTACTATTAAGTTAATTGAAAAGTATAAGGACTTGATTGCTAAAACTTTTGAAGTTACAAATGTTGATTTGCTTCAAGAAGTGATTGATGCTGCAGAATATGATGAAAAGCAAAAAGAAGAAGCGCTTCTTAACGCTATTAAAAAAAGAAAAACATCATTAGACGAAGTAGATAGTTTACTTGATAAAATAGAAAAGCTAGAGAAAAACCTAATTGATATTGAAAAAGGGGTTCAAGAAAATAATGGACAGCCAGAAGAAGAATCTTCTACAAATCCAAATAACAAACATATTAGAAAAGACTAGTGATATTTTATCTCGGAAATATTATCGAAAATCAAGTTGATGAAAATGTTCGCAAAATGCGTAACAAAACTAATCAATGGAAATATGGCTATAACGAGCAAATTGATACGGTTATAATTTCTCGCGATGGAACATTAGGTAGAATCTATAATGTTTGCGGATTAAATATTGGTTTCCCTGAACAGCCAGACCATAAACAAATATTAAACTGGGATAAAACTACCATAAATCAAAAATGGAAAAGAGAAGAAATTCCGAATGATTTAGGAGAGCATAACTGGCACTATGCGAAATTTGAAAACTACATTGATGAATGCCACAAAAGAAGATATGAAGGAGTTTGGGTTTACATAAAAGGCATTCCGGTTTATATTCCAGGAACGTACTATTATGGATTACAATGGATTCGTGAAGAACATCAATACCCAAAGTTTCGTATCATTCAAAATGAATTAATGATATTCTGGGAAGCATGTAAAGCCGATGATAGATGTTATGGTATGCAATACGTTAAAAACAGACGTTTTGGCGCTACTATGCTTGGAATATTTGAATTACTTGAATCAGGCACAATTACATCAAATAAGCTGCTTGGTATAGTTTCTAAAAAAGGTAAGGATGCTAAGAAAATTTTCAATCGTTTGGTGCGTGCATTTAAAAGAATGCCACCTTTCTTTATTCCGGAAACCGATGGTAATACTACACCAAAAACAGAATTAATTTTTGCAAAGCCAAGTCGTAAACGTAAAAAAGGAGAAACTTTAAAAGAAGAAGAAGCTCTTGAAACTGAAATCGTTTGGCATAATACAGAAATTAATGCAATGGACGGTGATAAAATTTTCCGATCTATTTTGGACGAATCAGCCAAATACCCAAAAGAAGTTCCTTTTGATGATTATTGGTATATCGTAAAAACCTCTCATAGAGTTGGACGAAGAATTACAGGAAAATCATTTGTTATTTCAACAGTTAATGATTTAGACAAAGGAGGGCGCGAATATAAAACTGTTTGGGATCAATCTGATATTAGTAAGCGAAATGATAATGGACAAACAAAGTCGGGATTATATCGAATATTTATTCCTGCAAAATATGGATTAGAAGGGTTTTATGATGAATATGGATTTTCAATTGTTGATGAACCAACGGAACCGGTAAAATCAGATATTGGAGATACAATTAAGCAAGGATCGGCTTCATACTTAAAAGCAGAATTAGACGCATTAAAAGATGACCCTGCAAAATATAATGAACAGTTACGTCAGTTTCCAGACACCGAGCGTGATGCGTTTCGTGAATCGGCTGATGAATGCGCATTTGATTTAATGAAATTACTTGAGCAAATAGACCACAATGAATTTGAATTAGAAGATTCAGAATATGGAAATAATTTAGTTGAGCGAGGTAATTTTGAATGGAAAGACGGTATTCAAGATACAGAAGTAATATGGAGACCTAATCTAGAAAAAGGTCGTTTTTGGATTCGTAAAGACGCTCACCCACCACTTGAATATCGAAATCAAAAAGAAATGAAAATGATTCGAGGTGTTTTAGCATGGGCGCCAAAGAATGAACATATTGGTTGCGGAGGTGTTGACCCATACAATAGGAGCAAAACAGTCGATAATCGCGGATCCCAAGGTTCAATACATTTTTCAACAAAATACAATACAGGACCATTCCCAAATAATGCTTTCATTTTAGAATACATTGATAGACCATCAAAAGTAGAATTATTTTACGAAGACGTAATTATGGCAATGGTTTATTTATCAATGCCTATCCTACCCGAATTATCTTCTGAAAAATTTTCTCAATACTTAATTGATAGAAAGTATCGACACTTCGTTAAAAACAATCCATTTAAAAAATGGGACGACATGAGCGATTCAGAAAAAACATTTGGAGGAGTACCGCCGCAAGATGCTAAAATTGGAGATCAACAATACTATGCCGTGGAAGCCTACATAGCCGACCATGTTGGAGTGGCTAGAGATACATCAAATAGACCAATTGGACAAATGGGAGAAATGTATTTCAATAGAACCTTAATTCAATGGAAAGAGGTTGACCCACAAAAGAGAACAAAGTATGATGCTTACATCAGCTCTAGTTTATCAATACTTGGAAATCAAAATAGAATTATCCAAGAAGTTGAAAAACCAAAACCAATGCGCGTACCATTTAAAAAATACGATAACAAAGGCTCTATATCAAAAGCAGTTTAAACCATGGAAACACAAAGAAAAAATTTAGTAAAACTACCAGACCCGCTAGCTTCAATAGAAGAAAAAACATCTCCAGAATACGGATTAGCTGTGGCCGAAATGATTTCGGCAGATTGGTTTAACGGAGGGCTTATTAAAAGCGGATGTGAATTTCTTTCGCGTAGAGATTACGTTAGAAAACAACGACTATTTGTGCGTGGAGAACATGATTTAGATTACTTTAAAAATCAAATGGCTAAAGGGGATAATGACCTTGACTATATAAACTTAGATTGGACTAACATTAACTGGGCAGAGAAGTTTTGTAGAATTGTTTCCAATGGGCTTGATGACGGAAACTATAAACTAGACGTTAGAGCGACCGATAAAATTGCCGCTTTGAAAAAAACAGAAAAGCAAGATTATTACTTAAAATACATGAAATCAAGACCGATGCTCGAAAAAGCAAAAGAGGTGCTTGGAATTGATTTAATGCCAAAAACTTTCATTCCTGAAGATGAAGAGGAAATGAAATTGTATATGGAAATCAAAGACCGTCCAAAGATTGAAATCGCAGAAGAAATACTAATTGACTATGTTTTAAACACAAATGAATGGCAATTTTTATCAGGACAATATAACAAAGATTTAGTTGATGTAGGATTAATCATAGGAAGAATTTATACCGACAAAAATGACGGTGTAAAGCTCGCTTATGTTGATCCAGAAAATTATATCCATAGTAAAGTGACGCGAAATGATTTTGCTGATAAATATTATGAAGGTTATGTCGACACAATTACATTGTCCGACATAAGAAGAGAAAGCAATTTTGATGATGAAACATTAAGAAAAATTGCCAAGTCCTACTCTAGTGTTAATGCAACAAAAGCAATTAAAGATTATGACGCTTGTGGGTTAGATGATATTCTAGATTATAGAATTGACGTTTTGAGATTTGCTTACAAAACAAGTAAAAGAATTGTTTATAAAAAGAAAATTCGTAATGGAGAAACAATTAAAGTAAGCCGTAAAGACGACAACTATATTGCTCCTCAAAGAAAAGACGTAGGTTCTGAAATTGGTGTATTTGATACTTGGCTTGAAGGTAATTACATAGTTGGAACAAATTTCATTTACGGGTATAAAGAATGTGAGAATAACTATGACGATATAATGAATAAGGCAATGTCTCCTTTTGTAACAATGGCATTTGATATTTACGAAAATAGACTACGCTCTTTTGCTGAAAACATTAAGGCACCAGCTAGACAGCTTCAAAAAATATCCTTAAAAATACAGCACTTAGTTAATGAATTAACCCCAGACCTTAAAGAAATAGACTTAGATCAACTTGCCGAATTAGACGATGGTAAAGGTGGTGTAAAAAGAGAAACTTGGGAGACTGCTTTAACACTTATGGGCACAAAAGGAGTTATTTTCAAGAAAAGGATAAACATGGGCGAGGATGGCATCAAAGATAGCCATGCTGCTAGACCAATGCCTTCTCAACAAGGTTCGGCATTAACAATACTTCTAAATGTTTGGGCTCACTACTATAATCTTATTAGAGAAAATACAGGCGTTAATCCGGCTCGTGACGGCTCTATGCCTGCCGATGCCCTAGTAGGTATTAATCAAATGGCTCAATTAGCAAGTAATACCGTAACCAGAAACATTGTAGAAACTTCCGTATCATTTAAGAAAAAAATATCAGAGGTAATTTCAACTAGACTACATACAATTTTTAGCTATAAAGAAGCTAAAAAAATTCGTGAAGTATATGAGAATGTAGTCGGGAAACAAATGCTTGATGCCATGGAGGTTTTAAAAGACAGAAATCTTCATGAATTTGGATTCACTTTTGAAATGATGCCGACAGCAGAAGAAATTAAAAACTTCAATGATATTTTAAACTTGGCAATACAAGAGCAAAATATTGATGTAGAAATTGTATTCCAAACACGTCAATTAGCTAAAGTAAACATTAAGAAAGCTATAGAATACCTAATGTACCACAGACGCAAGCGAATTAAGCAACGCCAAGAAGAACAAATGATGCTGGCTCAAAACAAAAGTCAAAATGATTCTGCAGCAGCACAGACAAAAATTCAAGCAGAAGCGATGGCTTATCAAGGCAAGAAGCAAGTTGATTTACAGTACGAAAGTCAATTAGCTCAGATTGAAATAATGAAACATAAAGCTATGAAAGAAATTGAAGTGCCTTATTCCGATAAAGAATTTGAACAGGATGTATACCTTAAAAAAATAGAATCTATGGCTTCTTTATCTAAAGAGGAATTTAAGGAAGATAGCAAAAATGAGAGAACAAAAATACAAGCCACACAACAAAGTAAGATAGTTGACCAACGAAGCAAAGACAAAGACCCAATAGATTTTGAATCAGAAGACAGGTGGTTTGAAACTGTATGATAGAAAAAATCTATTGCATTTTGTTAAACTATAAATAATTTCTATATATTTGTAACGGTAAATAACTAAAAACTATGGAATCGAATTTAAATAAAGAAACTATCGAAGATCAAGATCAAAATCCTAACGCAGATTTACAAGATCAAAATAATATTGAAAACAACGAAAATAAGGACACTGATTTGAATAATGATCCTGTAGATAACTCGGAACTTGCCCTTGCGTATTTAAGAGAAAACGGTATTGAAGTAAGTTCTATTGAAGACTTGAAAAAGCAACCAGAAAAAGTTGTTGAAAAAGTAGAAGTAAATCCTTACGAAGATTTATTAGATGATGACGATAAGGCTTATTTAAACTTTAAAAAAGAAACCGGAAGGTCTAGAAAAGAATTTGAAGCGTTAAATTATGACTTAGATAATTTACCAAAAATTGATTTGGCTCGTGAAAAAGTTAGAAAAGAAACGGGATTAAACTTTTCAGACGAAGAAGTTGATGAATACATCTCCGAATCGTTAGGAATTGATTTAGAAGACATGAGTGTTTCTGATAAAATAAAATTAGCATCATTCACAAAGTCGATTTTAGACGAAAAGAAAGCAGAACAAGAAAAATACCGCAAGCCAGTTGAAGCGGCTCAACCAGAAAGTAAAGAAGAAAATACTGAGCAAGAATGGGTGAAGCTAGATAATGGCGCGGTGATGTTAAAATCAGAGTATGAAAAATTAACTAATACTCGTCAACAAGAAATTTTAAAAGCTAAAGAATCGGTGAACAGTGTTACTGATTCTGATTTTAAAATTACTATTGACGACAAGGGAACTCAGAAAGAATTGAATTTTACTTATGAATACTCAGAAGAAGACAGGCAGAGCATGGTGTCATTAGTTTCTGATATTGACGGCGTAATTCAATCTCGATACGGTTCCGAAAACGGATTTAACCATAAAAACTTCGCTGAAGATATGCAATGGTCTGATCCAAAATTCAGGGAAAAAGCAATAGCTTCTTTGTTGCATAAAGCAATTGCCGATAGAACAGAAGGGTTATTAAAGGAAAGAGGAAATGTAAACTTCTCTCAAGATCCTTTACAAAAACAAACTAAAGAAGGGGTGAAAATGGTATCTGTAATAGATGCTATAAAAGGAAATTATTAATATTAAAATTATTCACCATGGCTTTTGATTTAAAAACCAACAATTTAAGCGGATTAGCTATTATTACAGAGCCAGATAGCGCTCTTAGAGCTACTCCAGAAAACTTCGTAAATCTTTACGACTACGCGCAACAGTTTCAACCGGAATTAATCCCTGAAATGATGTTTGCAAATGGAAAAGGAAGTATATTAGGATTTATCCGTGCAACAACAATGGGTAAAGAAGGAACATTTGAATCTGATTCTATTCAGCATTCTGAAATAAATAGACTTCACAATACCTTAACAGCAACTGCCACAGGGAACGTGTTTACTTGTACAAAAGCTCATCAATTAAGAGTAAAAGATGTTGTGAAAATTTCTGACGGTTCAAGAGAGTATCAAGCTATTGTTAGCGCTATTACTTCGCCACTAGTATTTACAGCATTATCTGATGGTGCCGCGTTTACATTTAGCGCTAGTAGCGTAACTGTATTATGTGATTTCTCAAACAGACACGCTAAAGGCGATTCTGCTTTTGATAAAGGTAAAAAATGGTCTCCAAAAATCTACAAAAATTATCCGCATATTGTTAAGGAGTATTATGAAGTTTCTGATTCTGATTTAGCACATAAAACGTGGATTGAAACTCCAGAAGGACCTAAATGGTTTAACTTAGAAATGGAGAGAAATAGTACTTTGTTTGATAACAAAGCTGAATTAACCGCTGTTTTGCACAATCGTGCCTTAGATAATGCTCCATCAACATTAGCTGGATTTACTCAAGGTATGAAAGGTGTTGTGCAACAAGTTGAAGAAAGAGGTAATATTTCAAACGATTATATTACTACAACCGTAGGCTTGTCTAATTTGGCATTAAGAGCTAAACGTCAAGGAACTTGTCGTGAGTTTACAGTTTATTCTAATCATATGCAAATGCGCTATTTTAGAGAGTTGGCTGCCGGAGTAAACGCAAGTTTCCTAAATGGATCAAACTATGGAGCATTTAATAACAGTACCGAAATGGCACTTAGTTTAAATTTTGTATCGATTTTTATTGATGGAGTTACGTTCCACTTTACATCATGGGCTTTACTTGACGACCCAACATTATTAGATGCTAACGGTTTTGACGCCACTTCATTAGCATACTTAATGGTTCCAACAGGAACAATGAATGTTACTGAAGAAGGAAATGTTGTTGCTCGTCCTTATTTAACAATGAGATACAGAAGCAATAACATTACTAACCGTAGAAGACAAGTTAAATTCTTCGGAGTATTAGGACAACAAGTACGTGAAGATAAATCTTCTGTAGAAATATTGAGTGAAATGACTAACCAAGTTGTAGGAGCAAACTCTTACTTCGTTGGAAGAAAAGGGTTGTTTTACGCATAAATAAAAACATAGCCCGAAAGGATTTATTCTTTCGGGCTTATTATTAATTTAAAAAAAAATACATAATGGCAAAAGTTATTTTTAGACTAGACTTACAAGAAAAAAAACCATCTACGTGGTCAATTCCGCAAAACAGCGTTATGGCTCCAAAAGAAGACAAAGGAAATAAATTCATTGGGTATTTCCCAGGAGAAGATTCTTGTTTTGTGGAGGACGTACATGCTAAAAACAAAGATTTAAAACAAGCTGACGTTCCTTTATTTGAATTTGATCCTAGTACTGGAGAAACGGATTTATCTGTGGATGAATCAAATGTAGCTTTAATTAACTACTTAAAAACACATCCTTGGTTTGGTAAAAAGTATTTCATTTATTCTGAAGAAGGAGAAGCTGCTGAAAAACTATCAGGATTTGACAATATTGAAAAAGCATTGGAGCTTATTAAAGAATCTGACGAAATCAAAGTTAAAGCAATATCAATGGCTATTTTTGGATTAAGCTCATTTGGTAAATCATACACTCAATGCGCTTCTGAATTAAAAGCAGTTGCAATTAAAACTCCAAGCGTAATTATCGATGCTATGAGTGCTGAGAATTATGAAACCAAATACGTTGCCGGATTGGCATTTGTTTCTGGAATTATCAAATTAAACCCAACACATACCGCAATTGTATGGTCAGACAATGACGGATTAATTTTGCATGTAGCTCAAGGCGAAAACGGATTAGACAAGCTAACTAGCTACCTTACTAATGAAACAAAAGAAGCGCAAGTATTACTTCAAGAGTTTAATACAAGATTAGTAAGTAAAGAGAAAAAAGCAGCTAAGAATTTAGATGCTGAAAAATTACTAAGCGAGAAAGATGCCGAGATTGCTGAATTAAAAAAACAATTAGAGGCTTCAAATAGTCCGAAAACTACCGTTTCACATTCTTCTACAAGTCAAAATGATGAATCAGAAGAATCAGAAGAATCGAAAGGTTTTGATGAAAAATCTACACTGGAACAACTTCAAGAGGATTATGTAAATAAATTCAAAACAGAGGTTCCGGTTAGATATAAAAACGATGAAGTTTGGTTAGCTAAAAAGCTAGCCGAATAAAGATAACCACTATTTTTAGTTTTTTAGTGACTTTTTCCAGATGAAAATGCCTGCTTAACGGCAGGCATTTTTTATTATTAGATATGTTTCCAATTACGTCTAGTCATTATCTTGCAAATGGTATCTTGACCCACGCCATAAATTTTACCTAATTTAGCTTGCGAAACAATACCTTGATATTTTCTAATCTCTAAGACTTGTTTTTCTGTTAATTTAGAATTATTAGAATCTTCACCGTATTTAATTTTCATTAAATTTGAGTTAAAAGCATGCTTTGTGTTTTCCGAATGTGTTACCCATTCAAGATTTTCAACACGGTTATCGTGTTTTATTCCGTTAACGTGATTCACAGAAGGTTTATTTTCTGGATTTAAAATAAAAGCTAAAGCAACCAATCTGTGTGTGAAATATTTTTTAGTGTGATTTTCACCATATAATTGTACGTAAATATACCCATAAGGATTTTTAGTAGTTTTAAGCTGTTTTTCCTTATAAGTCCTTACGCAATCGTGCCTTCCTCCTTTTCTAACTCTAGAACAGCTCTTAACATCACCTAAACTACTTACTTGATATAAGCCCTCATAACCAGGAATATCTTTCCAAATTTCTATTTGATTTTCCATAACAACAAATCCCGACTACAAACAAAGGCTAGTCCGTTTGTCAAGTACTGACAGAAGGCAATGTGAGTAATCGGGTATTTATTTGTAATTTCATATTAACAAACTAGCATCACAAAATTACATAAAAATATCATATTAAATACACATTTGTTACATATTTTTTTTTATTTTTACATAAAATTAAAATAACTGACAAGTGATCTCAATCGATAGAATATACAAAACGGTATTAACATTATCTAATTCAGACATTAGAGGGAATGTTAAACCAACAGATTTAAGATTAGCGATATATGATGTTGTTAATGAGATTGTAGAAGAATATTTCTACGAAGTCAATAGAATGCTAAACAGAGAAAATAGAGGGCTTATTAATGGTGGATTCGAAAACTTACCCGACCGAATCAGAGAAAAAATACTTTACTTTTTAGAGGAAGACGTTTGTTTAAACTATACTGCTCCATATTTTGAATTACCAGCAAACTTACGCTACATAGACAGCGTTCATTATTTAAACTACAATGAAGTTGAATTCTGTAAACACAATAGAGAATTTAAATTATTACTTAGATACGAGGACGCAACTCCAACAGTAGAAAACCCAATAGGTCTTAGGGTAGGGAACAAATTAAGAATTGCTCCAACTTCTATAAGAAGCAATTTGAAAATTTCGTATTTACGAAATCCTAAAGTTCCTAACTGGACTTACACATTTGTTAGTGGAACTGAATTATTTAACCCTTCTGCTGGAGATTTCCAAGATATAGACTTACACCCAAGCGAAGAAAATAAAGTTGTTTTAGGTACTTTAAAACGCTTCGGAATAAACCTTAAAGAAGCAGATTTAACACAATTAGCGGCTGCAAAGGAAACACTAGACTTTAACCAAGATAACGCTTCTTAATTATGGGATGGCAAGAACAAAAAGAATACTATGATAATGAAAGCCTTCACGGAGGCTATCAATTCACTTCTTTAAAAACAATCGTTGATAACATGCTTTTAGAAGCTGAGGACGACGATTCATACATTAAGAACGTAAAGCGGTCTAGAATTATCAACTATGCCAAGCAAGCGATTAGAACTGTTAACAGGCAAGCCGCAAATGACGTCTTAGCAATTGAGGTTACGGTGCCCACTCACCTATCTTGGGTTTTACCGCAAGACTATGTAAACTATGTTAGAATATCGGTTGTAATTCAAGATGCAAGTGATGGTAGTTTTAAACTATACCCGTTAGATGTAAATCGAAACATAAGTGTAGCTACTGGTTATTTACAAGATAATAATGCTGAATTATTATTTGATAGTAACGGAAATACACTAACAGCAGATAGTTCTAATGGCTATGCTAAACCTTTTAAAACATACGTATTTAGTGATGAATACCAACCTACACTTAATACATCAAAATTAAGCAAATACGGAGAGTTTACTATTGATGAAAGAAGAGGAACAATTTTGTTTAGTTCTGATTTGTCAGATCGAGAAGTAGTAATTGAATATACTTCAGACGGATTACAAGCAGAACTTTTAGAAGAAGAAATTACCGTTCATAAATACCTAAGAGAGACTATTGAAAACTGGATATACTTTTCATGTATTGAGAGAAAAAGAAACGTTCCAGCCAATGAAAAACAACGTGCGCTACAAAGATATAGAACGACACTACATCAAGCAAAAATAGCACGTGCCGACTTCAATTTATTACAAATATCGAGAGTACTTCGCTCCCGTTCAATGACGATATAATGCCTATAACTAGAAGAACATACAATCAAGGAAGAATGCAGCTCGATGTTGATAACAGGCTATTACCAGATGGCGAATATCGAGAAGCGTATAACGCAATTGTTTTTAATAACGAATCTTTGGAAGAGGGTTCTGTAAAAAAGTCATACAGTAATAAAAAACTAACCAACTTAAATATAGGTACAAACCCAATCTACATGGGAGGGTATTCGCATCCTTCAAGAAATAGAGTGTATTGGCTTGTGTTGTCGGATTCTGGCTGCTTTCTAATTGAATATGATTTTACCAATAACATAGCCACATTTGTTTTAAAAGACACAAGACCTTTAAGTACTAGAGTATTTAATCTAAAAGCCGATTATTTTTGTACCGGAATACAGATTTTAAGCACCGAAGGCGTAAACAAAGAATTGTTTTTGATGACCGAAGACAATATGCAACCCTTGTGCTTCAATATCGAAAGAGCAAAAACATGGGCCGAAAACGGATTTGAAAAAGAAGATATTTATTTAATTAAAAAACCACCACGTTACGCACCGACAACCATACCGACATTTATTGACAACGCAGGAAATAATTTAGAAGAAAAGTTCTTATCATTTTCTTATAGATACAAATATTTAGATGGAGAATACTCTGCCCTTTCTTCTTTCTCAAACTATAACTTTTATCCAAATAGTTTTAAATTAGATTATGGCTCTTTAGAAAACGTAGGAATGGCGAACTATTTTAACGCTATACACGTTACAATAAACACGGGAGACAAAAGAGTTACAGATGTTCAAATTATTGCGAAAGAGAGTAACTCAAATGCTTTATATTTAGTCGAAACGTTCAATAAGGAAACTCAAAAATGGGGGGACAGCCAAAGCAAATCATTTGTTTTTTCAAATAACAAACTGTACTCTGCCTTACCTGAAAGAGAACTATACCGATCATTTGATAATGTCCCAATCAAAGCAAAAGCATTAACTTTAATAGGTAATATTGGGGTTTTTGGAAACTTTGAAGAGGGTTTCGATTTAGCATTAGCCGACGGAAATAAATTTAAACTAGATTATAATTTAAGTTTAAATTCTAAAAATTTTGAAGGCAATAATTTAGGCTACTCAATTGGGACCAATCAATTCCAAAATGATTTATTAGTTATTGATTTTGGGTCTAGCAAATTAAAGTCTGGTAGCGAAATAACCTTGTTTATTAACTTAGAAAATAATCAGTCTCCTCCTATTAGCTATAATAATACGGTTTCATACTTGCTTACAAAGGACTTTAAAAATGCCACAGAACTCGCAGTTGATGAAGATTTTGTATTTTTTATCACACAATACATGACAAATTTATTTTTGTCAAATTACACTATTACAGAAATACCTAATTCAGATTTAGATTCAAATACTACGTTTACAATACATGACGCTACAGCCACCTCTATAACTATAGAATCAATATCATTAAATTACACTGTTTCTGGAGGTTCTAATCAAATAATAAACTGGAAGTTTACAAATGTTTCCAGTGTTTTATTTTATGAGGACGGAGATGTATCTACTCTTAAAACCAACAGAAGTTATGAGGTTGGATTTGTTTATATGGATGAATTTAATAGGTCTACAACCGTATTGACACAGTTTAAAAACACTCTATTTATACCACATGAATTAGCGCTGTCTAAAAATAAAATTAAGGTTGCCATTTCCCATAAACCGCCAAAATTTGCCGATCGATATAAAATAGTAGTTAAACAAAAAAAACTATCATACCAAGCTATTTACGCTACTACATTTTATGTAGATGGGTTGTTTCGATGGATAAAACTTGAAGGAGAAAATAAAGACAAGGTAAAGGTCGGAGATACTCTTATTTTCAAGTCAGATACAAATGGATTTGTTGAGAATTTAACTAGAGTAAAAGTTTTAGAAATTGAAACTAAAGAAAAAGAGTTTATCGAAGGGAATGTTGATTTAGACGGGAATATCATTAAAGAATTACCTGGGATTTATATGAAGATTAAAACCCCGGCAGGTATTTCAATGGACTACATTAAAGAAGGAATAGTCACGAGAATTGGCGCCAAGGCAAGTAAAGGAGATAGTTTTGATATGTACATTGGTCAATTTAGCAATAAAGTAGAAAATGCTTATGTTGATATTCCCATAAAACAAGGTTCAAGGATTGATATAGAAATTACTAATAAAAAATATGGGAGTAACGGAGGTAGCAAAGAGTTTATCAAAACCTTTTATGTTAGCGCAGATTATAGCAACTTTCAAGCGTGGTACAATGCCGAAGTAAATAATAATACGGGAGATTTTAGCTTCCCAACCAATGGAGTTGTTAGAGGAGAAGACTCTGTGCTAGGAGGATTTGTAAACGACCCAAACGGCGCTTTATACCTTCGAATACATAACGAGCTAAATGGTAACGGACAACACCCATCATACTTAAACGCAACCGTTACCATTAGAGCTGCAAACGGGGTTTTGATATTTGAAACAGAAGAAAAAAAGTCAGACGAGCAAGATATTTATTTCGAAACTGAACAGACTTTTGATATTATTAACGGACTACACCAAGGCAACTTGCAAAACCAAACAAGTTTATTACCAGCAGAAATTGATTTAGATTTTTTCAACTGTTACAGTATGAAGAATGGCGTAGAAAGTTACATTGTAAAAGACGGTTTCAATAAGCCGTATTTAAACATAGACCTTCGTCCTTCGGCAGTTTCTATTGAGGAATATAAATCAGTTAGACGATTTGCAGACTTAACTTATAGCGAACCTTATGTGGAGAGTTCTTCAATCAATGGTTTAAATGTTTTCAATTTATCAATGGCTAACTTTAAAGACGATATTGATAAGCAAAACGGAAGTATTCAATTACTACATAGCCGAGAAAATGATATTGTAGTACTGCAAGAAAATAAGTCCGGAAAAGTATTGTTTAATAAACAAGCTATTTACACAGCAGACGGAAATTCTGCAATCACTACTGGCGGTGGTATTTTAGGGCAGTATATTCCTTATGCTGGCAATAATGGTATTGGAATTAACCCAGATAGCTTTTCGGTAGATGGAAATGGAAGAATAAAATATGCTTCTATTAGAAATGGAAGTATTATCCGATTATCAAATGATGGTATTGAAGAAATAACATACGGATTAAGAAATTTCTTTAGAGATTTATTCACTAATAGAACAAAAGGGAAGATAATTTCTGGTTATGATCCGTTCCTTGACTTAACAACTTTTACCATCGGAGAAAACATAGTCGAAACTCCTACTTATAATTGCGGTACCGAAATTGTAAAAAATAAACTTCAAGAGCCTTTTAGTTATATTTTAGAATTAAACTCGTTTACAGGGCAACTAACATTAAACTACGTAATTTCTGAAGGCAGCGCCACAATTGAAGTTGTTCACGATGGAGTTACATCTGTAATGTCTGGACTTAGCGGAAGTGGGAATATGGTTATAAACAGAAGCAACCTAAATGCTGAGTTTGCTAATATTACTATTACTCCAGTTGGTGGATTAGTTAGCTTTTCAATAGCAAATAATTGCCCGATAGGTATTCCGTTGGAAATTGTTTACGTAGTGTTAAATGACGAAAGCGATTTAAATAAAACCATTACAAATAAATTCAAGGCAGGATCAAATACTTCAATACAGAATGAAGATATATTTTCGGCTTTTCCAATTACAAAATTTGAGAGAACATTTGGGTACGAAGGAAAAAATTCTTTTCCAAAACAAAACGATTTAGTTACAATAGAATCGCTAAAAGAAACAACAAGTACGGGGGAGTTTTTACCATTAAAACAAAATCGCATTGGCTATGTAATATCAACTATTGATTATACAGAAGCTACATTGAACCAACTAATTCAAAGCGCTAATTTTTTAACTCTTACAGAAACTACGCAAGGCGTTAATCAAAATACATTTGCTGGAAATTTTGTGTTTTCAAGATCGTCTAATGCTCAAAAACTATACTTGATTTGGGATTACAGAGATGTTAATTCAACTCAAATATCACTTTGTTATGACGCTTCTAACGGGGCTACTTCTTGTATAGCTTGTAATCCTGTAAACTGCGTTGTTTCAGATTGGTCGGATTGGTCTGAATGTTCTAATGGAAGTCAAAGCAGAACAAGGACAGTAATCACTCCTGCTTCAAATGGAGGAACGGCATGTCCTGTGCTTTCAGAAACAAGATCTTGCACGACAGTGGTAGGACAATCTATTAACTTAAATTATGATATGGCAGACTCACAAAGCGCTTGTGACTTTAACCCTTTAACCTAAACAATTATGGCTTCAAATTCAAATTATTATATTGATACTGCAAGTTTTTCAACAGCTACAGCTGTTTGGACAGACGCTGCGCTAACCACAAAAGCTCCAGACGGATATTATTCTGACACGACAAATTATAGACAACAAGTCAACGGATTATTACAATCAGTTGTTTCTTGTACGGTTCCGCAAGGCCCTTCTATTAATGTTTCAGACGTAATATCTTTTAGTGTATCGCCATTTAATGGAGGTCCGGGAGGTGGCGGTACCGCTTCTGGAACTATAACTGTTATTGGCGGTACTTATCGAATTAAAGCTTCAGCTAGTGTTTATACAAATAACTCAACTAATGTATGGGTAAATGCTACTGTAAATGGAGTTTCGATGTATGCAGAAAGAAATAATTCGACAGGAACTACAAAGTCTGGGAATTATGTTGATTTACCACCCGGAACATATTCTTATTCAATTAATGTTTCAGGAAATGGATTAGGCGGAAGCGGAAGTGCTGGATTAGATATTGTATTAAATTAAAAAATATGCATACCATAACACATAGCGAAAACAATAAAGGATGGACTTCGTTTTGGAGATACATCCCTGATGGTTTTTTAAATTTAAACAATAAGTTTTTGACAATCAAGAACGGCCAACTATGGCTCCAAAATGATATTGAGAATCCGGTCAGAAATAATTTTTACGGAATACAAGATAAAACTAGTATCAAAACTGTATTTAATGAAGCGAGTGCTGATGACAAGATTTTCAAAACTTTAGCACTGGAATCTAATGAGAAATGGAAAGCTACTCTGAAAACCAACCTAACTCAAGGAGAAATAAAGAAAGACGAGTTTAACACAAGGGAAAGCCGACAGTTTTCTTTTATCCGAGGCGATCAAACTCAAGGTAGTTTGTCTGGAAATTCAGCACAAGGGATTGGTGTTATAGTAAGCTATACGGGATTAGTTATTTCTTTTGCAATGATTCCTGACTTAATAAATATTGGAGATCAACTTTATCAAATTAACGTAAGCAATCAAGAATTAATCGGGGCGATAGTAAGTATAGACAGAGTTAATAATACCGTAACCCTTAATCAAATAATTTCCGTTCCGGTGCCTGGGCTATACTCCTACTCTCTTAAAAACTCAAGAATAGAAGGAGAAGAAATGCGAGGTTATTACATGGAAGTAACTCTTGAAAATGAAGATTCAACAAATGGAGAGTTGTTTGCCATTTCTTCAAATATTGTTCAATCATTACAAATAACATAATAAAACTATGTTTAAAATTAGGCTATTAACTGACGAAGACTACCCTACTCTTGTTGAGTATTGGAAGTTTTGGCGCTTTCCGGCACCAAAAAAAGAGTACTTACCTGACGAAGGTCGCGGAGGTATAATGGTATATAAAGACGGTATTAATATTTGTGCTGGATATTTATTCTTTACCAATTCTAAAATGGCCTGGATGGAGTTTATAGTTTCTAATCCAGAATACAAAGAAAAAGACCGTAAAGAGGCTATTTGCTTTTTAATTAACGAGCTAAATTATATTGCCAAGTCAAAAGGTTTCGAAATAATTTTTACATCTGTGAAGAATCAAAACCTTATAAATAGGTTTAAAGAATGTGGGTATGTTATTGGAAGTGAAAATACTAAAGAGTTAATGATTAAACTATAAATTTTTTCTATTATATTTGTAATTATAAATAGATTTTTATTATGGCAGCAGTAACATCGGCAATTATTGGAGGGATTGGAGTAGGATTAAGTGCTTATCAAGCGATTGATGGGGCTAATAGATCTAGAAAGGCTAAAAACGAGTTAAGCGATTATGAGAGACAAACTCTTGATAATGCTTACAAAGATATTCAAATAAGTACAATGGGTTCTGACTTGTTACGTGAAGAAAACGCGCGTACATCGGCTAATTTAATTGACGCTACACAATTAGGCGGAATTAGAGGGGTTATTGGGGGGATTCCTAAAATTGTAGGTACCACAAATCAAATAAACCAGCAAGCAGCCCAAATGCTTGACGGTCAAGTTCAAAAAAGAGATTATGCTATAGCTCAAGATAACGCTAGGATTGAAGGAATTACAGAAAATAGAGATATTGCCAACATAGCCGGATTATCTTCTCAAGTTGAGACAGGAAGACAAGATATGTGGAATGGATTTAGCTCTGCTTTATCTTCTGCTGCATATTTGGGCAGAGGGCTTGAAAAAATACAAGATAAAGGGAAAGGAAAAGGATGGGTTTCTCCAAGCTGGACTCCAGAAAAAGGTATTGATTGGGAATTTAAAACCCCTAGATTTTAATAAATATCGGTAATGGCAAACGCAAGTAACGCATACGCAACAATAAGCCCAATAAAAGCAAATATTGGAGAAACAATTCAAGGAATTGAGAAGATGGATTTTGCCTATCGTGAAGAGCAAAGACAAATTGATGCTTTAGATCAGGCCAGAAAAGATAAAGAACAAGCAGACCTCGAAAGAAGATTTAAAGAATCTAAACTTAGTTACTCCTTAACTGGATATTCTAATCATGACGAGCCATTAATTGCTTTTGTAGATGGGCCAGGGGGATTAGCCGAACAAGTAATGGAGTTAGATAAGCAGATGCAAGCAAACCCGAGCGACGTTAGCTTAAAAGTTAAACAAAATAACATTAAAAAATCAATCGAAAGAATAAATTATTTAAGACAAGGGGTTATTGCCAAAGGAGCTGAATTAGCCAAAGGACTTCAAGACGGAACTTTAAGTCCCTATTTAAATGGCACGTATGCCCAAGATTATAATAAGCTGATTGGAGAAATTAAATACGATTATGTGCTTGACGATAGTGGAAATGTAAAAGTTAGATTTAACGGAGGCTCATTTGATAGAGATGGTGATGGAATACCCGATGAATTTAGCTTAGAAGATTTAAATAATCCTGAAAAAATAGGGAGCTTCAAAAAAACATTTAACGAGAATGCATGGCTAACATCTACTAAATCTAGATACGGAAAATTAGAAAAGAAATACAATCCAGACGGAACATATATTACGGTTGAAACAAATGGCTTTGATCCCAAAAAAATACCAAGTTTATCTAATGAAATAAATGATTTATTAGGAGAAAACTACTCTACAATGACAGATGCCGCTAAGTCGTATATAGCAGATACGTTAAAGCTAGACCCTAAAAGATTTAATGAAACTACTTTTAATGATTTAAAAAATAAACTAAAAGATAAATTGTTAAATTCTTATGACACTAAAGACTTTTCAACTAAAAACTATCAAGATGAAAATTCAGACTTAGATAGAGCTCAAAGGAATAATCAATTTAATAGAAGATTAAATTTTGAAAAAAGTAAAATTAAAAAAGGAGTTTCAATAGGCGAAATAATAAATACTGGGATTATTAAAGGCGGGAAAGATGCAAAATTTAATGGTGCTTCGGATGGAAGTTTAGTCTATAATATTCCTGATGGGGGTGTAAATTTTTCACCTTCTAAAACTGTTAATGAGGTTATTACAGATATTTATGTCAATCCAAAAACAAAAGAAGTTGTCATGTCGGGAACTAAGTATTATACTGATGATATGGGAGCAAAGAAAGAAAAACAAATTACAATAAGCTCAAATAAAGACCAAAATAAAATAGGTAAATACATGATGTTAATGACTGATGATAATGGAAATCCTTTTAAAAGCCCAAAAGCATTTAAGAAAGCATTACTGAATAGAGTAAACATAAAACAGTCTTCTTCATCTTCTCAGATTCAATTTGACCAATATGGCAATATAATAGAATAAAAAAAAAAAAATATGTTACAGCCAAATATGTTAAAAAAACTGAATGAAAATGCTATGAAAATGGCAGAATCAGGAAGTAGCAAGGAGGATATAATTGCGATGAAAGACGCTTTTATAGAAAAATTTGGAACACAAGATACAGTAAAAAAAAAAGACGATTCCGTTTCTACTTCTCAAAAAGAAAATGGGGATTTGGCACCAGGAAATGGTTCTTTGGGTACAAACGAAAATAATGGTATGGCTACCCTTAAAAAAGGCTATGATTTAAATATTTCTTCAAACGAACCAAAATATTCAGAAAAGAAACCTGTAAAAATATTACAGCTAAAAAACAAACTTTTAAATACAAAAGTTACTCCAGAAAATATGGACGAAATTAACGCTGCTACTAATGAAATTTCAGCGTTACAAAAAAAACAAACTCAAAATGCTATTGCCATTAAAAAGCAAGAAGATTTACAAAAAGACCCTAACTTTTTAAGTAAGTATCAAGACTTTATGAGCAAAACATCAACTGTTACGGATGATGATGTTTTAAGAGCAAAAGATGAACTAAATAGTGAGATTGACAACAACGAATGGACCGACGTGTTGAGAGAAGGCGCGAAAAAAGCAGTAAACAATGTTGTCGATTTTGCTAATACCCCAATGAAATTTATTAATTCTTTAGGCGGAGATCTACCTACAATTCCATTAATTGAAGCGAAAAAACCACTTGAAAAGAACCTAAAACAAGCTGACGAATATTTCTTACGATTAAAAAAGGACGCAATTAAGAATAATAAATCTATTCCTAAAGTAACTCAAGAAGACCGTTTAGAAAAAGCAAAGGAGTTCTTTATTAAGGAAAAAACTGATTCTTATCTAGCTTCAAGACAAAAAGACTATCTACAAGAACAAGATGATATTGATGGAGGAGTTTTACAAAGTAAATTTGCTGATTTTGAAAAAGGTAAATTGGCTTCTATTGATGAGAAAGAAAAAATTCTTTTAAACAAACAAGCAGTACAAGAGGTAACTCATACTAGATTACAAACAGAAATAGAAAATCTCCAAGAGCAAGCTAAAAAAATAGGTGTTACAGATGAATTAAAACAATCATTTAACGAGAAAGTAGCGCTGTTAAAACAAGTTGAATCAGAAGGATTACAGACCATAAACGAATACGTAAACAACCGAAATAACATTGGAAACGTAACGGATAACCTTGATATTTTTAAAAGAAACTACAGCCTGTGGGGAAACCTTTCTGGAAACATAGCCGTAGCAAGTACTGATTTGATTAGCGGCGCATTTGGCGCGTTAGATTATGGCGCTAAAGCAATTAGTAAAGCAACTGGTTTAAAGTCAGGAGGTTTATTTGAAGACGCTTCTAAAGACACGAAAATGTTGTCTGAAAAAATTGCTTCCGAAATAGAAAAACCAATTTCTGTAGAAAACATTAATAGCCTTTCTGACTTTGGCGATTGGTTAATGAATGATGTTGGGGCCAAACAAATACCAATTTTAGCGTTAATTTCAACTGGAACTGCTGGAATTGCAGGTATCGGAGCGACCGCATTAGGATCGAAATTTGAAGATATGCGTGGCGAGGTTCAAAGAGGAGAAAAAAAATATTCAACTACCGAAATGTTACTTCATCCTCTTGGATATGGATTAGCAGAAACAGCAAGTGCGGCCGTAGATTTAATGGTACTTAAAAATGCTGGAAGGGTTATTTCAAGTGCTACTGATTTAGAAAGAAGAGAGATAGCAAAAGGAATGTGGAATAGAGCAAAGAACTATCTTGGAGCTTCAATTGAAGGCGGGGTAACTGAGACTTTAGATGAAACAGGAACACAGGGTATTGAAAACATAATTGATGGAAAGCCTTTTACTGAAGGAATGATTGATGCTGGTGCTGCCGGTGGGGCTATGGGATTTATTATTCCATTTATTGCTGCTAATTATAAGCAAACAATCAAACCATTTACAACAGATAATAAAATTCAAGAAGCAAGCGCTAAGGCATTAAAACTACAAGCCCAATTAGATAATCCGAAATTAGATTCTGATACAAAATTGATTATCCAGGAGAATTTAGACAAGGCAAAAACCGAAGTAGAATCGTTAATTAAAAAATCAGTTAAGGATATTTCTGTTCTATCTAATGATCAATTTAAAGAAATTGTAAGTATAGAAAAAACACAAGCTGAAATTAAAAGTAAAGCTGAAAAAATCAAATTTGACGATAATTTAGAAGATGATTTGAAGAATCAAATTATAGCCAACCTAAAGACAGAATTTGATACTACCGAACAGAGAAGAATAGATTTATTACAACGAGGCGCATCGGCAGAAATTGGGCGACTAGCCCCAGAAGAACAAATCCGTTTAAAAGATTTGGCACAACGTAAATTAATGAAAGAACTAAATCCTGACGGGACTAAAAATATTTCATTAAATGATGAGCAAATTAGTAAAGAAGCAGTTGCTATTTTTAAAGAAGAAAAAGTTGTAAATAATGAAAATAATCCTAAATTTGTAAGTGATGAGCAACAAACCAAAATATCTAACTCCGGCACACCAGAAGAACTCGGAAGCGGCAATGAAATATATAGCCGAGAGCAAGAAGCGCTCAATAGATTGGGAGAAAGAACTAGAGCGGATGAAGAAAAACTCCAAAGACCCCTCACCCGATTTGAAATAGAAGATCTTCAAAAAGAAGAAGCCTTAAAGTTTGCTAAAGAAAAAGATTTATGGGTTAAAGATTTTTACTCTCTTGGAACTCCGACAAATATCGGAGGAAATGAAAATACAATTGTTTACAATAAAAAGGAGCAAACACTATACAAATCAAATAATTTATCGAACCATCAAAATACTCTTTCGTCATTCTTTGAAGGACTAGAGGGACATAACTCTATATTTCCAGAAACACAATACGAATTAGTTGGATTTACAGGAATTGATAAAGGCAAAGATAAGACACCGTATATTGAGCCTATTTTAAAACAAGACTTTGTTTTAAACGCAGATCAAGCTACACAGGAAGATATTGATAACCACATGGCTTCTATTGGCTTTGAGAAAGTAAATGATCATACATTTAAAAATGAACAATACACTGTATCCGATTTAAGGCCTAGAAATGTTTTAAAAGATGCTAATGGCACCATTTATGTAATTGACGATATTGTTAAAAAGAACAAGCCTAATGAAGCGGAAGCGAGCCAAAATATTCCGGACAAAAGTAATATTCAAACTAAAACCATAACTTCTTCAAAAGTAAAAAATCCAAAAACAGGAGAATCCACTGCCTTTGATGTTGATATAGAGAATGGAATTGTAACAGGTATTCGCAACTCAAAAACCGGTAAGCCGATTGAGGAATTTGTAGAAGCTACTTATAAAAGTAAAGACAAAAAAACCGGAAAAATTATTACTAAAACAAAACTTCGAAAAAACGGTAACTGGGCATCAATTGAATCAGAAGCACTTGGTTTAGAAACCGAAAATGAAGTAAACAAAAAGAATAAAGAAATATTAACTAACTTTACTCCTAGTAATGAATATGAAGCGGCATTACATGCGCTAGCTACAGGATCTAAAATTTCTTATGAATCATTATCATCAGAAGCTGGAAATACAGATAGCAAATGGGCTACTAATCAATCAGCTAAAGAAACATTGCCATCAGTTGAAAAACTCTCTGAACAAATTTGGCAAAGTTCTGAAACAGAATTAGACCAACAAGAGATTAGAAACCAATTGATTGATATTATTAATTCATTTGGAAGCACTAAAGAAGTTCAGCAGGCAGTAATTAACATTGGTAATGAAAATAAAATAAAGCTGCAAGAAGAAGAAATGCGTGTTTTCTTAGGTTCATTAACCGAAAAAGAATTTGCGCAATATGAAGCTATAAAAGCAGAAGATGATTATATAAGTGAATTAACCGATGAGGAAGCTATGGCGTATTTTGAAAAAGAATACGAATCAAAAACAGAAGAATATTATGAAAAACGAGGACAATCAAAAACCAATGAGCCGAGCGGAACGATTGAAAGCAATAGCGTTCAAGAACGTTCTGGAGAAAAAGAAACAACAAGAGGAAAAGAGCGACAAGGAGAAGAAATAAACACAGAACAGGCTTCTACTCAAGATAGAAAATCTACTCTTATTACCGAAAGAATAAAGCCTGAAAAAAAACAATCTAAAAACACTCCAAAAAAACTACCGCAAATAATTAAAGATGCTGCAAAAGGCTTAAAGGCAACTTTAATTTATGGTAAATCTTCCCGCGCAAGATCTTTAGGAACTTACAACTCTACAAATGCCCTAACGAGAATAACAAGAGCAGGAGATATTGATACCGTTTCTCATGAATTAGGTCATTTCATAGACGATAAATTTAACTTGCTTGGAACTATTCCGTCTACGGATATTGCTGCTACAAAAAATGAATTGAGATGGTTTTACGACAGAGGAGGTTCAAATCCACCAAGTCGTTTGTCTAGTGATAGAAAGAAAATATATTTAGAAAGAGAAGGTTTAGCTGAATTTACAAGAGCTTACATTGTAAATTCAAATCAAGCAAAGTTAATGGCTCCAAAATTATTTGAACATTTTGAAAATACTGTTCCTAAAGATGCCTTAGCTGTAATTAAACAACTTTCTGATGATTATTTAGACTACTCAAACGCTTCGTATGGAGAACAAATTATTGCAAATATTGAAGATAGTGACCTACCTGATAAAAATGGCTTTAAAGAATGGCTTAATTCATTTAAGAAAGAAGACGGACAGTTTTCGTTAACGCCATTTGATAGATTAAATTCTCACATGTTTAATTCCATGGTTAATGCGGAAAAAGCATTTAGGTTTGTATTAGACAAAGCTGACATTAAAAACATATCTCCAAAAAACAATTTTGAAATATTGCATAGAGTATTTGCTGGAATAAACGGAAAAACAAATGCGATACTATCCAATGGGCTTACCGATGGAAAGAATAACGTCTTAAAAGACAAAAATGGAAATCCAATGACTATTGATTGGCTATTAGAAGGCTTAGATAGCACTTCTGAAAAAACAATTAAAGAAGACATGGATGACGTTATAAAGTTGCTTGTTGCTGAAAGAACTATTGAATATGCTAATAAATTTGGAAGATTAGATAATCTTACAGGAATTGGCGCCGGTGTTAATTCGGATATTGATGTGGCTCAAGGATTTTTAAACGACTTTGAATCTTTAAAACAAACCAACAAAGAAAAGTATTCAAGAATAAAAGAGGCTTCAAAACGATACCGTGATTATGCTGATGCAGGATTGAAATATGCGGTAGATAAAGGCAGAATATCAAAAGAATCGTACGAAACAATAAAGCAAAACAACCAATACTATGTTTCTTTAGCGCGAGTAAATGAAAATGCTCCAATGGAAGAAGAGGTGCCTATTTTTAACGAAATGGCTGGCGGTATTGCTTCGGTTAAGGACATCATCAAAAAAGCAAAAGGAGGAACTAAATTTATCCAAAATCCTTACTTGTCTTTATTGCAAAATACTGTAAATATCATCAAAGAAAGTGATAGAAATGAAGTATTGCGTTCCTTTGTTGAGCCTATGATCAATTTAAGAGAGATGGGAGATGGAACTCCTATCGATTTTTCTCAAATTGCAAGGCCTTCTAAGGCGGGTGATAAAAATTCCAAAACAATATACATTAATGGAGAAGCTCAAAAATGGCAATTCTCTCAGGATGTATTTGATAGTTTGACCAGTTTAGAATCTTTATCAGATAACACGCTTGCTTGGTCACTTGTTTGGTGGTTATCCATACCTGCTAATATTATCCGATTTACAGTTACTAATTTCCCTGTTTTTGCTCTTAGAAATTCCGTTAGAGATACTCAATCAAGATTAATAGTAAGTAGAACTAATGGAACGTTTAAAGACTTAATTCATAATGCCGAAGATAAAGAACTGTTTGAAATTTACGGGGGTAGTCAGGCTGGGTATTATTTAATTAACAAGAATTCTTATAAAGAAAAACTAAGAAGTACTGTAAAAGAAATAACAGCAAACGGAGGTCTTGTGTTGGACCCTAGAAATTTACGAACCAACTATAAAAAAGCACTAGAAAAAGGAGAAAACTTAAACAGAATTGCAGAGTTTAAGTCGGCTTATAAAAAAGCGAAAAAAGAAGGTTTAGACGATTACGATGCTGGATTGTATGCGGCATATCAAGCAAGAGACTTAATGGATTTTGCAGTAGCCGGGCACACTATTAGAACGCTTAATAAATTTATCCCTTTCTTAAATGCAGGAATACAAGGTTTGGTTAGAACTAAAAAATCAGCTACAGAAGACCCTTCTGGATTTATGTACAGAACGGCTATTTATACCGTATTACCTACTATTGCCTTCAGACTATTTGTTAGCGCAATGGGAGATGATGACGAATATGAAGAGCTACCTGCCTACCAAAGAGATTTGTTTTACAACTTTAAATTACCAAATTCTAATTATTGGATAAGTATTCCTAAATCCTTTGAACAAGGTATTATATCTGCTGGAGTAGATAGAAGCATAAGCAAATACAAAGGTTACGACACTGCTTTTGAAGGGTTTGGAGGTACTTTATCTAAATTATTAATACCTGTTGAGGAAAGTCAAATTTTGGGTGGACTAAAGCCTATTTTTGAAGTAAGCACCAATTATAATATGTTTACTGATAGGCCAATCATTCCTCAGTTTGAAGCTGGAAAAATGATAGAGCTTAGAAAAGGAGCTAAAGATGCTTCTAGGTTAGGTATAGCCATACAGGAAGGATTGAAAAAAGGAGGCTTAGAAGTAGATCCTAGAAATGTAGATCATATTATCAAAAGTTATGGTACTTATTTTGGTGACTTAGCGTTAAGTATTAGTGATTTAGGAAGAGAAGATAGTAAGTATAAATTTGATATTAAAAAGACTGGTTTTGCAAGAGATATACCAATCAGTAATTCTGTTTCTGTAAATTCAGTTTATAAGCTAACTGCAGAATTAGGTAAATGGCAAGATAAAAGAGTAAAAATATTGAGAGCAAAAATTGAGAATTTTTATAATGAAGATGATACCGCAAAGAGAAAGGAAATATCAAAAGACATTTATTTATATGCTAGGGAATTAAGGAAAAATCTAGAAGCGGAGAAACAAATACAAAAAGAAAAAGCCACTAGTAATTAGTGGCTTTTTTGTATTAGAATTAAAAAATGGCGGTTTGCATTAACTAAATTGTATTTATTGCCCCCAATAAATTGCAAACCGCCGTTAAGATCCCAAATCTTACTTTCAAAGATAATAAATAATTTTTAGATTATTTATCCATTTTTCTTTTCAGAAACGTCTTTTCTAATTTCCTGTGCAATGTTTTTAATGTCTTGCGCATTCTTTCTTAGGCGTGTCCCGGCTGATTTATTTCCTTTCAGATAAAAATCATTTCCGTTTGTTCTTGCTTCGGCTACTAAAGCCTCTAGTTGTTCTACTAAATTCATAATGTAAATATTTAATTCTGCCCCTACTCTATTAGCTTTTCAGGTTCCGCTTTTATTGTTATAATTTAAGTTTTGAAATAATTGCCGCTAACACTCCAACACAAATGGAATTTCCTGCTTGTTTATAGGCCTGCGAATCTGAAACGTTCCATTTGAAATCTTCGTTAAAGTCCATCAAACGAAAACACTCAAGTGGGGTTAATCGTCGTATTCTTTGTTGAGTAAAAATTCCTTGATTACACTGCGTATCTAAAGTTTGACTTACTTTTTTACCAACTCGACCTCGTCTAGTTTTTGAACTCGGAACGCTGAAATTTATAGAATCTTCTTCTTCTGCTTCATCAAAGCCTTTTGAAGTATTTGCTCCTATTTTTACAAATTGGTCTGTATTTCCACCACCGACAGAGGATGTCGTAATTGTTCCAGAAATATCTTTTTCATGGCGACTTATTACTTTTCCCTTTGCATCACGAGTGTAGCCTAAAATACTTAGTTCATTTACTTTTATAACAGGCTGTCCACTACCATCTTCTCTTGCTCGTGCAGGTATAGTTGGACAATTATTGTCTTCAGTTGCTCTAAATCCTTTTCCGTCTTCGTGGGTTCTCCATGTACCTATTTTTAAATAAGTGTCACTTTGCCTTGAACCATATTTTGTTGTTAATGAATTAGCGTGAGTATCTTCTTCTGATTGTGGCTTAAATCCAAATCCATTACCTTGTCCTTTATGATACTCTAAATGTTTTTGAAAATAATCTAATGTTTTTTCTCCTAAAAAATACTTTTTGTCAACCTCACTTTCAAGCACATCTTTCAATCTTTTTTCTAATGGAATTGGTTTCGGGAACTGAAAGTTGTTATCTTCATCATCGCGAATACCAATAATAAAAATACGTTCTCTGTTTTGAGGTATTCCGTAATTTTTTGCATTTAAAACTTGAAAGTAAATGTGATAAGGAACTGAATCTTCAATTGGAAAGAACGTATGGACTCCATTGACCGACCCCCCCCCTAGATAATTAATCCATTCCTGAAATGTTCTACCATAAGCTGCTTTTGGATCGACTTTATCGTGCGATAAAAGCCCTTTTACATTCTCAAAAATGAAATATCTAGGTTTATTTTGTTGAATAAATTCTAATGAATTAAAGAACAAAATACCTCGTTTATCTTCTTTTCCTAAACGTTTGCCGGCTAAAGAGAATGATTGACAAGGCGGGGAAGTCATATAAATATCGAGGCTTTGTTTAGGAATTTCACGATCATAAACGTCAGTTGGAAAATCCTTTGGAGCTCCATAATTTAATTCAAATGTTTGCCTTGCGTATTTATCCATATCACAAGCAAATAATTCATCGTATGGTATTTTTAGTCTTCGCAATGCTTGATTAAAAGCTCCTACACCGCTAAAATCAGAACCTACTTTTATCATTTCAGTATTGTATTAATAGTTTTTTCAATTGCTTTTGGGTTTTTATTGTAGGCTTCAATCACCATTGTTAGGTTTTTACATTCCCAAATTGGCACGGATGCGATTGCTTTTAAAAAGTTATCATAAACAGCATAAACTTCAGAAGTACTATCTTCAATTTTGTTAAAGAACTCATCATAATCTTTTTCAGTTTTTATAAGCTCTGGAAGCAATTGATTAATTCTATGTTTTAAGCCTCTTTTGTAATAAGGCGTATGTTTTATTGCTTCGTTATGATTTAAAGCGATCTGATTAGCTATGATAGCGTGAGTGATTTTATTTGTTACGTTCATTAGAATTCGATTTTATTAAGTTGAGATTGTTTTGTTTCGAAGTGAAAAACAACTTCTTGATTGAGTTGGTTTAAATCCATCTTTTTAATTTCTTCTAATCGATTGTTTAGCTTTACAAGTTCGTATGATAGCTTTACAACACTTTTAGAAGGACAATAGGGCATAAAATTGACTAAGTCATTTATTTGCTTTTCTATTCTGTTTCGTTGAGATATTGCCTTCACTATTTCGTTATTTTTTTTAATTCAAACTCAATATCAATACTGGTTGAAATTAATTTGTCGAAGTACTCTTTAAGGACTATTTTTTTTGTCCTAACAATTATTTTGCTAGAATTACCTTGAAGCACCTGTTCAATATCTCTTGCGATATTTTTTCTTTGAATAAAATTGGATGATGCTTTTTTAATCTCTAATTCTTGCTCAAGTTCTTTTTTAGCTTGTTCTTTCTTACTATTGTAGTATAATTCTAATTTCGGAGTGTTTGCGCCGATAATCAAGCCCATATCCAATAGTTCGTCAAAAATATGAGCACATGGCTCCGTGATATTTTTTGTTTGCTTATACTCGATAAAAACACGTTTTATACCATTGTGGATGATTTCATTTTTTTGAGATTCGGAAATTGCCATTAATTGCGGTGCATTACGATTTTCTGAAATATTATGGTATGTTTTATTTTCTGCTTTCCAAACCCGATATTTTTTAATTACTTCTGAAAAATATTCCGTGCCAAATAGTTGATAGTGGTTTGATTTAGTAGGGTATTCATTATACCTTTCTAATTCAAATGCTTTGTATATTTCTTCTAAAGAAATATCTGAGCATCTAGTCTTAACATATCGCAATAAATCGTACTTGGTTGCCATGTCAATTTCTCCATTTATTCCTGCTAATGCCGCTATTTTAGTAACCATCAACCCTACTACATTGGCAAAGTTTATTTCTGTGATACGGTTGCGTATTTTCTTAAAATTATATGCAGACTGTAAAAATCCAACTACTGGAGATTCTGTTGATTTTACAATATCATTCAAGGTTTCCCCAGCCAGTTGCATTAGATTTGACTGTATCTGCGCTTTGTCTGCCGAGTAATGGTTGTTGTCTTCCATCTTTGTTTTGATTTAAGTTACTATTTGATGTTTTTTCCCAAGTTCGAACCGCCGCTTTCCAGTCTTTCATTTTTGTCTTTCCAATTAACCAGCCTTTAGATTGGTAGAAGTCATAAAATCTTTCCGCATCTACATTATTTTCTCTTATTAAGCAGTATTCTTTAATTTCGGTTATAGTTGGAGGTGTAAATACAACTCTTGGTGCTTTTGTCTTTTTAGCTTCTTCTCTGGTGTTAATCTCGAGTATTTTATCTTTTATTAACTGACGTGTCATTTGCTTTGGACTATCTAACCAATCATACAGTTCTTTTAATAATTTATTCATGCGTGATAAGTATTTTAGATTATAAAATTAAAAATAATATGTGTTTTATATGTGTTTTAATCACATAAAACACATATTATCAAGTACAAAAAAGCGATATGCTAAAAAGGTAAATCATCTTTTTCAAGCTCGTTAAATTCAGCAACCGAAGTATTACTCGGTAATGATGGATTTAAACCAAACGGACTATCTTTTGGAGCTTGTGGGTATTCTTGCGGATTGGCTTGGGTTTGCGTGTTGTTTACACTTTCATTATTTGGAACCATAATTTTCCAACAAATAATTGTGTTAAAATACTTTTCCTCACCTTGCGGGCTCGTCCACATTCTGCCTCGTAAGTTCAGACTACATGTTACCTCTTGTCCTTCTGTGAAACTATCAATAATGTCAACTCTATCTTGATGTAGTTCAAGTAGTATTGACTGTGGATATTGATCGTTAGTTTCAATTACGAACTCTCTTTTTACAAAATTAGCCGATACTTGTTGCGTTGGCTTGATTAATTTTATTACTCCTGTGATTTCCATGGTATTTTTTATTAGTTTTTAATGAATGTTCCGTCTACAGTTTTACCTGTTCTATCTTTGATTTCATTCCAAGCGATGTTTGCGCACTCTGTTAAGTCGTGATTTAATTTTATAGATAAATCATTTAAAACCGATAATTCACAATATAAAAAGTCAGTCAAACATGAAATGTTATTTAAATAATCATAATGATCAACAATAGTGGTTTCTATTTCATTAAAATCAAACTCTAATTCTGATTCCATTTGTTTATTTAAAATAACTAATACCACAAAAATATCTCCGATAGCATCTTTTTGAAGCTCTACATCTTTTTTCAGAATTGCACTAGCTAACTCCCCACATTCTTCAATTAATTTTAATTTTTGTTTTGAAGCGCATTCTGGTAAGTGAATGTTTTTTTCTGTTGCCCACTGAATAATTAATGGTTCTAATTCTTTTAATGTTTTCATCATTACTTTTTATTAATTAAATTCAATTCTTCTTGTTCTCGTTTTAGCAACCATTCTTTAGCCATTATAGAACGTCTTTTCATGTGTTCAATATCTGAATCTTCCAACGTTACAGGAAAGCGTTTTGCTCGCATGTGACTTGGTATATCAAAACTCCATATTGGAGTTACTAAATCATACCCGGGTGCATCTTGTTTAAATTTTGCCATATCGAATATGTGGTTACGTTCTAATTGACTAGCCGCTTCAATCCATCTGTCTTCGGTTTCGTCTGGCATTCCCACACTATACCAAAGTGATTTCTTTTCAGCATCAATACGATGCGCTGGAGAATTGACTAAAGCATAACATAACTCTCCATTTGTTTTTCCTGTTAACCATAAATAAGCCTTTATTTGCCAAGAATACAAAGAGGTTAATTCTGCTTTTTTGAACGTATCATATTCAAAATTACTTTTAATGTCGCGAAGCAATTCATCTGTAATATTATCCGGCGTGCCATGTACAAAACCATTGTCGAAATATTCATCATTCTTCCAATAAGAAGTTCCGTCTACTTTTGAATATAAATCCAAAGAATCTTCCTCATTTATATTACCTTTTTCAAGGTATTTATTGAAAATTAGTTTTCTACGCCCCCAAAAAACATGATTGAATATTTCTTCTAGTTTTGTAATTGCTCCGGTTGGCAATTCGTCAATTCCTTTTTTCTTGCGATTTAGTTCGTCGACAGAAGATTGCTTTGTATCGGTCCACTTTGTTGCTCTACCATTAGCATTTTTACCTGTTTGTTTTTCTTCAAGTAATTCAGCAAGTTTAGTTTCGTCTTCTTTAGTGAATTTTTCAGGCAAGCCGGTCATTAAATGACCTATTTGGGAAGCTCTTGGCTTCCAGTTTTCAAATAGTGATTTCATGTTGTTATTTTTTAATTTGTTCATCTTCTTCTTCAAACTCATTAAATACCTTGTCAATAATTGTATTTAGATATTTTGAATTAATTTTTTCTTCTGGAGCACCTCTTAAAATTTCGATAATTTTAGAAAAATAAGCGATGTCAACGCCTATTAATTGTTCTTCTAAAACTTCTGGGTTTCTTAGGTTTAATTCTGAAATCTGAAACATTATTTTAAGAATTTCACCCGCATGGATTTTCCAGCCTCTTAATAAGAATTTTTTCATTCTAATAATTGAGGTTAACGGATAAAGACTTCCTTGGTATTTTAATTCTTTTGTGAGTGTAGATTCCAATGCTTTTATATTGGTAACTAACCCATCTTCAAAAGTGAAGTAGTTTGTTGCGTGAATGAAATCAAAGTTTTTATGAATTTCTTCTGCTGTTCCGCTAAATCTTAAAACAATTTGAACATCATCTGTTAGCGATATGGCATTTTGAGATAAGAAAACAACTCTATATTTTTCGTCACTTTCATCTAATTTGAATCTTTCACCAAAACTTGATATGTTTAACTTTACCTGGTCTGGTTTTAGATTTTTATATCTAACAACCATTTCTGATTGATTATCATCAAGGCTTGACATCATTTGATCAATATTCCTGTCAGTATCTTCAAATTCAGCAAAATATTCTCTTAGATATTGTTCTCTTAGTCTTCCATCAAGAACCCTATTTGGAACATAATAATTTGCTAATTTTAACAAAACATTTATGTCTTTAATATAAATATCAAAATCATTAACCGTATCATTTAAAAACATTGAAGTAATACATCCGCCAGAAACAAGTAGGTTTTTTTTAACATCTTCTCTTAGTTTTAAATCTATAATTGTTTCAAGCCATTCATTTAATTTGCTTGAAACTACTTTGTTTATTGTTTTTACTTGCATTACTCAATAATTTTAGGGTTATACTCCGGGGAGATCTTGTTGTGAATGTGTCTGATTGCATTTTTTGCATTTAATGCAGGGATGTAAAGACAGTCTTGTTTGATGATTACTTTTTTATTAGGCTTGCTATTTCCTACATAAATAGTTTTTGGATCTTCAAGCACAAGTTTTTTTATTGTGTTTTCTCTAAAATTAAATTCAAAAAGAGATTGATTTCCTTTTAAAGATTTACTTGATAAAAATTGTGGCTTTTTTTGATGTTGTGCCGGAATCTCGTGCCGGATTTCATCTTGTTGTAGTTGATGTGTTTCTTTCATGACTACTTCCATTCTTTAGTTTTGGCATTAAACGCGTCTAATTCTTTTTTTAGTTTTGCAAGATCATAAGGCCTCATTTGTTTTAATCTACCAATCATTAAAGAACCTAATTGTCTTACCATTTCATCTGCTTTATTTAATGTGTTTTTAGCATCATTAATAGCCTGTTGTGCTTCTGTAAAATTCATAACTACTTCGTTTCTTTATGAAAATAAACAAGATAATAGTACATTCCTTTTTCTTCATCATAGCCTTTCTCAATTACTTTTTCCGCAACTTCTGGGTTGGTAATGTTGATTCTGATCTGTACATTAGTGTCAAGATTAATTACTGATTTAATCTTTCTTCTTGCGTCTGAAACTGCTGAGTTTGAGATAGGAAACGTACTTAAATCTTCAATGCTATATTTGGCACCTTTATCTACTTTGAAATTTTTAAATTCAGCAATTAAATCAGGGTTGTCGATTACTTCGTTAAAGAAGTTGCTTTCTTCAAATTGGTCGTTTTTAGCGAAGTGGTTTACTGCTTTATTCATAAACATTACCTCTTCTTTTTTATCTTCGGCCGGAAGGACTACTTCTCTGGCAAAATCTTGGCAAAATTTCAAGTATTTTTTAGTGTTGAAATTTTCATCATGGAACGCATCAACTGACAAGAAGTGCTCAAGCCAATATCTTGCGTCATATCGATTAGAATCAATTGTTAGCACTTTGTACCCGTCTTCTTTCTTATGATTAAAAATAAGCGCTCCCTTGTCGATTTTTTCAAGTAGAATCCCTTGTTCCAATAACATTTCTAAGTGACTACCGTTTTCTTGAATTTGAATGAAGTCTTTTTTAATTTCAGACTTAAAAATTCCAACCGCGTCCGTAATGATATTATCTATTGAAACATTAGTAAAGTACACTACATAAACTTCACCATTTTTAATGTGTGGGTGGTTTGATTGCTCGAATAGGTGTTCTGTGATTCTTTTAGAAACTAAGTGTAAGGCTTCTGGGTTTCCTTTGTAGTGAAAACAATCATTTATTAATGAAAATAAAGTATTGTACTCTAAATCAACTTCGTGAGCGAATTGAAAATAATTTTCTTCTTTTTCACGGAATGGTTTAAGAAAAAATTCTTTTAACAACGGAGTAATTTCGTCATTTAGTTTGTAAGGAGAATCGGAAAGCACCATGCTTTCATTTCTGCTCTTATTCCCTATTTTATGTAGAGACAGTGTCTCAATTTGAGCATTAAATAAATTTATCATAATTTTTAGTTTTTAGGTTTCCCAGTTATTTTTGATAATTGATATTTTTTAGATAGTTCAGTATTTTTTTCTAATTCAAGGTTGTGCTCTATACAGCATCCAGCCCAAGTAGTTGTATCTAAAAAATTACTTCCCCAACGCCCAGCACGATGTTCTATTGAATTTGCTTTTTTTGAACAGCCTTCAATAAAACAAATTTGATTTTCGGGTCGTGAAAGAAATTCTATTCGAAGTTTTGAATAGATTTTATTTAGTTCAGCTTGTTTTTTGCTAACCTTTGGAATGGTATATTTCTTGGTAGAAATTTGCGGTCGTGGCTTGTACTTTTTCTCACAAGCCCAAGAACAATACTTTCTTAAACTATTGTACTGGGTAAAGTACGAGCCACATTCGCATTTTTTTTCTTTATGCCTTTGCATTGAATTGACGTTTTTTATCGTCACACATTACAATCAATTCTAAGTTTTCCATTGGAATGTAGCTCTCAATACTTGTTAGCTGCTCTAGTGTTTCGGCAAGCTCAATGTATTTAGCTATATAAGGCTCAAACGTAACTTGATTTTCTACTGAAATCTTTTGTTTGCAAGAAGTAAGCTCTTTTATGGTTTTAGAGACTTCTATATGATTTAGAATTCGTTCGTTTTCTTTATCATTTGCCATAGCTGTTGGGTTGATAGTTGTTTTTACTTCAACATGCGGAATGTCGGTAACGTCCCCGTCTGGAATGTCTGTTCCTTTTACTTTATTAAATAACCATCTACGGGCTTTTCTTTCGGCTTTTCCGAGAATTGCATCAGCCGTAGCGTAATTATTTGACTTGATTGGAAATTCTATTTCTTGTTCCGACTTTTCGCCATTTAATTCCCATTTAACTAAACATTTACATGTTGCCGAAGTTTTGTCGTTAGAAAAAATAGGATTAGAATATACGATGCTATATTTTAACCCTGGAACTTTTTCTAAAAGCGAGCCGAAGCCTTGTCGAGTTGGGTACATGTTACCAGCTATAATATTGAATTCGTTACCTGTAGGTTGCAATCCAAGCAGTACTGCGTCAATTAAACATGCTTTTACCTCTTCAGGTAAGTATCCGCCATTTTTATCCTTATCGGTTTTGAAGCCAAGATTAGAACCTTGCAAATACATTATTGGCTTCATATATTCTGGTGTCAATTTCTCTTTTAATACCATTATTGCAGACGACATTACAAAAGCCTTTTCAAAACCTTCTACTTTATTGTTTAATACAGCCAATATTTGACCATTCAATTCTCTTGATACTAATGATTGATTTTCTGTAATAGTTAATTCAGACATGATTCTATTGATTTTAAGGTTTGTATTTTTTGATTTTCGGATTCTAAGACTACTCTTGAAGCGTCTATTATTCCATCTGTGCACGTTTCCCAGTACTCTCTTTTTTCTCTATTAATCAGTAAAACAGTTTCTGATTTTGAGTTGTAAATAGCTGATTTTAATTTTTTAAAACCATTGTCTTTCAGAAAGTTACTATTGTGCTTATTCTTTTTAATCGTGCAATATTTATTTTCCATCGATATAATTTGTTAATGATTCTTGAGTGATTATCCATTCTTTTCCGGGCTTGTGAGCCTTTATAAGATTGTGCTTTATGTAACGAAGAACTGTTGTTTCGTGCTTGTTTAAAATCTTAGCAGCATCTTTAATTGTAAAGGTTTGCATTTCAGAAACATTCTCTTTTTTAAGAAACAATTCTTCTAATTTTCCAACAACGTTTTGAGAAACGCTATTGACTAATTCCTGAAGGTCGTCTGGATGAAGTCTAGGGAGGCTCATTTATAGAATTTGTTTAAGTAAATTATCCAACTGTTCTTCTGTAGCGCTACTAGCCCAATCGATTAATTTTTGTCTTTTTTCTACAAATGTTAGCTCAATGGTTTCTTCAAATTCTACTTCATGAATAACAACAACTTCTTCCGTATTGCCAGAAACAATTTCGGAAGCAACTACCTCCATTTCGTTTACTTGTGGTTCTGAAATAATTTGTTTTGATTTTATTTCTTCTATTTGAGTAATTAATTTATCCCATTTAGTATCGTCGTATGTTTTTATATCTAAAACATCAATAATGAAATTAAATCCTATGTAAGAAGAATCGAAATCAAAATTCAATCCAAGACTAACAAGTTGTTCAATTCTTGTATTTACTTTTATTTCGTATGGACTTTTTTCTTCAATAATAATACCTTTGAATGTAGGTTCTGGGATTTTAACCTTATTAAACCTTTCTTTTTCAACTTCCAATTCCTTAGCAGAAATTTCTAAATCAGCTTTTTCCTTGTCAATTCGTTCTTGTTCTAATCGTTGATTTTCAATTGATGTAAGCAAGTTTGATTTAGATTCTAACATTCTAGCAAGAACAACTCTTTTGGTATCGTAAACTTCTTTAAATTCATCGCATTCAGGCTGTTCTTCTGAGTTAAATTTTTCAGTAATAAATTCAATGTCTGAAAAATTCATTGTAGAAATTAAATCGATCCAAGTCGTGTATAGGTAATCAATATTGATTTTGATTTTTTCCTTACGCTCGTTTTCTTTACGTTCATTTTCAAGCCTTTCATTTTCTAAACGTATATCCTCTTTTTCTTGAAGAATTTTAGTCTTATCGGCAAGTTGAAATTCTAGCACTTCTATTTTGGCTTCAAAAACATCGGCAAATTCTTCAAAAGTTTCTTTTGAGAATTCTTGCTCTCCTATTTTATAGACTATGCCGTGAGGTAATTTTTCAAACGATAGGTTCTCGATGATTTCTTTATTGTGATTAAAAAACAAATCGATGTTATCTCTATGTTTTTGTTTTCTTTCCTCTTCGAGACGAAGTTTTACTAATCGTTCTTTTTCTTTAATATCTTCCCAGTTCTTTACCTCCTCTTGTTGTTTGTCTTCAAATGGAGTGATACTGTTTTTGAACCCAGAATAGATGTTTTTTATCGGGTCGGTAATTTTAGACTTGACAGCACTTATTAAGGCTTTTTCTTCTTTTTCTAAATCAGTTCGGCATGTTCTTAATGCTGTTCTTGATTTCTTACCTTCTTCATAAGTTTTGTTGTCGGTAATTTTAATGAATGGGTTTTCTTTTACAACCGTTTCAATTAAAACTTCTTTTCCTTTGATTTCTTCCAGCGCATTTACGTTGAAGTTGTCTATTTTGATTATTTGCTCTTTAGCCATTTTGTAATTTTTGATTTGTTGAAATTGTTTGGAGTATATTTTTTTCCATCACATTCAAATGAAAAAGGAATTGCCTTTAATGACTTGAAGTGGTTTGCAGATTTATTAACCGCATCTTGTGCGGACTTTTCAATTATGGTAAGTACATCAAAATCTTTTTCGATCTCTGTTTTGGTAGCATATCGGTACCACACCGTAATTTTATAGGGTTTAGCTATTGTAGAATCCATTTAGCCAATGATTTCTATTTCGTCTTTTAAAACCACATTATTTTTTTTTATTTTCTCTTGTTCAATTAATTTTTCAATTTGATACAGAGAATAATATGTGTTAAATCCATTTTCGGACTTATATACCTTTAATTTACTCCTGTACTTTCTGTGAAAATGGTTTCTTGAACACTCCAATAGCTCACATGCTTTATTGGTGGTTACTACTTTTAATTTTTCTGGTTCCATATTTATATGATAGTTCAATTATATTTTTTTGCTATACTTCTTTGCTTTTGTTTATCTGAAATTTCATTGTATAACCTCTCAATTTCATTAATTGTATACCTTATTTTTTTACCATTGATTGGTAATATATTATTGGTAAATAATGAATATTCGCATAGTTCTTCTAGTAAAGATTTTTTTGACATTTCAGATATTGAATACGAAAACAATGCTTGAAATTGATAAATAGCGAAGGGAGATATTTTTAAAGCAATGCATTTATTACCATGTTCTATAGCCTTACAAAACGCTTCGATTAGATTTTTTGAAACATTATTGTCGACTTTTTCCCATCCTTTAACCAATTCAGAAAATTCTTTATGATCATCTATAATTTCATTTGTTAGCTCATTTTTATTATAAATAAAATCAGACGGTATTGATTTTTGTACATTAAAAATAAAATTCACAAAATCAGACATTTTTTCAGCGTTTTGATAATTATTTGAACTTCTTAATAAGGAGTGGTTTATAGAGATCTTAGAATAAAGTCGATAAGCATGAGAAAGTAGTAATAAGCGAATTATTCTTTGCCTTTGACTAATTTTTCTCAGGTCGTATTTAATATTCATGAGGCAATTGTTTTTACCCTTGAAACGTTACTTGTAACAACACCTAATTCTTTAGCGATAAATCCAAGTCCTTTTTGTGTCGCAAAAGTTTGGATGATTAATATAGGTGGGTGATTATTTCTTTGCTGAAATTTTTCTTTTAATTTAAAGTAACCCTTGGCTACAAATTTTTGGTAAGGTTCATTTTTGTTTTTAAAAAAAATTCCTTTTGCTTTAAGAGTATTGAACAATCTGTTCCTTCCGTAAGGAAGCCCTAGTATTTTAGCAACTTCGCCAATTGATACTAGTCCTTCAGTATTAAATACCTTGTCTACAAATTCAGAACGAGGACGCATTTTTTCATTTTCAAGTAGTAACCGTTCATTTTCTTCTTCTTGCTGTATCACCATCATCGCAAGTTCCTTTCTTGAAAGAAAATTATTTGCAGGATAAGATCTATTTAATTCAAGTGATTCCCATCTAATAATTAACTTAGCGCGAGACTCGTCATTAAATTTTGTAGCGATGTATAAACTTTCAGATTTAGATAGCTCATACATAGGTCTTTTTTGACCTTTCGAATCTTTATATTCAACGAGCTGAAATTTCAGCCCGTTAACTTTTTCCCAAGCAGGCTCCATTTCACGTATGGATTGCATTATGTTTTTATGCAACTTCCCGGTTAACTCAGCAATTTCTATGCTGGTCATTTTATTTTGGTTAATTATTGTTTTTTCCATGATTTTTTATAAAAACAATTGATACAATTGATACAACTGATACAACTATTTCGTATATTTGAGTTAATAATAAAAACCACTTCGGAACGGTCGTCAAACAATAACGAAGTGGTTTAAGAAATAAGCAGGAATACGTGTTGGCTTTTACTTTAGGACAAGTAATTACAACCCCTTTCCGCTTCATTAAATAAACATTCTGTATGCCAATGCTAAGTCGCTACTATTTTAGGACAGGGAGATGTTTTTAGCGAGGCGTAGAGCAGTGCTTGCGCTTCCTCGATGAGGCATACAGATGTTTATATACTTTTAGTTTTTAGTAACGTGTATTTTTTTAACGCCCATTGTGGCGTTATCCAGAATGTCAAAGAGCTATTTGTTATTTTGTAACAATACAAATGTATAGATTATTTTACGAACAATACAAATTAAAATGGAAAAAAATACGAACATTTCCGAAAGAATTAAGCAATTTATTGACTATAAGAGACTTAGCGTTAATAAATTTAGTGACTCAGTAGGTGCTTCTAATAGTTATTTTAATAAAACTATTAAGAATAACACCACAATTGGCTCAGATAGACTTGAGAGTATTTTACGAACTTATCCAGAAATAAACCCTTTATGGCTATTAACTGGAAAAGGAAATATGTTGAAGGAAACGAAGTCTGAAAAAATTGAAGAAGAAACGCGATTGATTCCTTTGTATGGAGGGGTTGTTACTGCTTCTTTAGTAGGAAATACGATGGATCCTACAAGCCAACCTATTGAGATGATTAATGCTGGAGATTGGTTTAAGGACGGAGATTGCGCTATGCGAGTGTATGGGGATAGTATGTCGCCAAATTACACATCTGGCAGTATTGTGGTAATGAAAGAGGTGAAAAATAAGGCTTTAATATTGCCGGGGGAAGATTATATGGTAGAAACAAGTGAATATAGAGTATTGAAGCGCTTGCAAAAAAGTGAAGTAAAGGGGTGTATTCTAGCTTGTAGTACTAATGAAGAAGTTTGGGAGAGTGGTTCAATGAAAGGAAGGTCAATTTATGAGCCGTTTGATATTTTTATTGATGATATAACTAGGCTATATTTAATTCTAGGAACGGTAAGACGCAACCATAATTAGGGTTTAAACAAAAAAAGCGGTAAGATTACTTCTTACCGCTTTTATATTTTTCTATCTCTTTGCGAAGTTGCCTTACTTCTTCTTCAAGCTCCATGAACTTTATAGGAAGTAACATGATGTCCTTCATTGTAATTTCTTCAGCTTGGTCTGTGATTCCTAAAATATTCTTTTGGTTTGTCACGGCTGGACCAACTTTTAACGGTGTACCTTGTCCTCTTTTAAGGTAAAGGTAACTTACTTCCGGATACGCATGTAGAATTCTATTAATCATATCGCTAGATATTTTATGAACTCCCTTGAATACGTTATATATGGTTGTATTAGAACTATATTTTAGTTGTGTTCTAAATTCAGGAACTTTAACGCCAAGCGCATCAATAACATTCCTTAAAATTTCATCGTCTTTTAGTTTTTCCATTTTACGTAAATTTTTCCGTGTGCAAGTTAATGAAATTATTTTACAAAAGTTTCGGTGTAATATTGTTCTGGCGTATAATTAACCAATGAGTTATTTAAATCATAACCATCGCTCCAAGCGTCAATAATCTGTTGCTCAAACATTTCTTTGGCTTGTGCTAAAGCATCTGCGATTTCAATTCCTTGACTTGGTTTTACTAAAACATCTCCAAGTATTCGTTTGTATTCTGAATGTAAAAAATCTACTGCTGTCATATCTTATTTGTTTTTAAATTTGTTCAAACCATTCTTTAAAATTAATCCAATGACCATTCTCTGATTGTTGCTTACCTAACTCTTGTAAGTACCTTAAATTTAATTCAATAACTTCTTCCTCACTATACATTTTCTTGTCTTGTTGCATTTTTAAAACCATTCTTTCAATTTCTTGCAATTCTGATTCTAAAGCAATAACACCAAAATCGTGTAAATAATTGAATAATTCTTGATAATATTCTCCAACTTGTTTAGGCTCTTCAATTATTTTACAACTTTTTGTCAAATACCCAAGACATTCATCCATACAAGAACAATCTTCTTCTTTTGGAACAATTATATCATAAGAATAGGTATTATCACTCCACCAAACTTTAAGGGTTTCAACCTCCTCACAACTTGGATTCTTAACAAACCATTCTAAAAATTCATCATCAATAGCTTGTACATCATCTTTGATTAAGTCTTGGTCTGTTGTTAGGATTATTTTTTTTCTACCTAAAAGACTTGAATCATCTTTCCATTTCCAAACTAAATATCCATCTGTAATATAGTCATTGTCTTTAATTTGTTCATCACAAGTGATGTAGGTGTTTAACGGTAATTCAAATCTGTTTCCATATGACACTTCTTTTTTAAATTGATAAGTTCCATCAACTAAATCTTTTAGTAACCTACTTGGTTTGTCTGTTGGTAATACGTGTATGTTTTTCATAGCCCCAGTTTTTTGATTGCTGATTCGGTTAGTGTAACTTCATTAAATAGTAATAATTTCTCGATTGTCGCTTTAGAATTATTTTTTAAAACTCTATAATACAAGCACGATCGTTTTTGTTCTATAAAATAAAAATTTCCTTTATCTTTAATCTCAAACCCCTCAAACAAAACATTTTCTTTGGCTTTTTGGTATTCTAACGCTGCTTTCTTATAGGAAATTGAATCATAATACCTTTGGTCTTCCTTATGTTCTTGATGTTCATTTAAATACTTCCAACCTTTGCATTTCTCATTTGCTTTTATTTCAAATAATCCCTCGTAAGGAACACATGTTGTACCTTCGGCATAATTAAACGCCTTATAGTCTACATAAACATTTCCTTCTTCATCTACAGGCACAAACATTCCTAGTTCAAGCGGACGTTTTAAGAATTTAGCGTAATTAGATACATTGGAAATGAATTTTTTCTCATATCCTTGAATGTTTAACATTAATTTTTGTTCCAACACAAAGTCGGTCATTGGTATAAGTTTCATAGTCTACTCTTTTAAAGTGTTAATATCAATTGCAAGTCCGTTTTCAATTAGTCCGAATACGTCAAAGTGCCATTCAAGTAAACAATCAAAAGAATAATACGATATATACTGTAAATCAATAAATGAAAATGGATAGTCAGCAACGTGTTTTATTGTTGGTTTATAATTTAACATTTCATAAGGCACAAACTTTTCTCCATTCACTTCAATTTCTTTTGTGAGGTCTGAAAGTGGCCGTAGGATTGGTTTTATATTGCATTCTGATAAGTGCAAATTAAAATCGTGACCGCAATCTATTTCAAACTTTCTGTCAGTAGCTCCAAAAGGCGTGTTAATTTTTAGATTCAACCCATAAGGCAAATAAGGAGCTAGGTGTTTTAATTCTAATTTCATAGTCTATCGTATTGCGTTAAAAAATCGTCTTAAAAAATAGCTTCTACAAAAGGAAATCAGGAAGAAAATAAGTGTGATTTGCATGTTTGTAGTTGGTGAGACATTGATTCCGAAATAAGGAAATATCCACATTTGAACGAAAAAGCTCATTAGTATTCCAACGACTGCATTGGAGATACTTTCAACTGCCGAGAGTAATTTAGTTTGTGGTTTCATTATAAAAGTTCTGGATTCTCGTAGATGTTGCCACAAACAACGAATTTGTTTCTTGGAGAAAATTGCGTAAACCCAACCATTCCACTTCCGTAATCTTCCCATTTAATTTCAAAATGGTTTTGTAGTACAGTTTTAAAATTCAACGTGTTCTCGTATGCCAAAATATCCCCCTCGTAGATTTCAACTCCGTTTTTGTCTTTGAGGCCTGTGTATTGACCTATTGTGATTTCTAAAACTTCAAATTGATTGTAATCATGTTCTTTGCCTATTTGTGGCGTTATTGCATATCTTTTGTTTTCAGAATCTTGAACTAAATCACCATAAATAAATTTTTTGTCTTGTGAAATACCTCTAAATTTAATTTCTCTTTTCATAAGTTTTGGGTTTTAAGTTAAAATTGCTTTAATCTTCATCAATAAATCCATCAAGGGTTATTTTCCAGTTAGCAATTTGCCCATTTTCGTCAATATCCATAATGATATAATCTCCATAACCGTTTTCTTTTGGACACATCATTTTAGGGACATAATCCTGTTCAATTGATAACATGGTATTACCTTCTGCATCTTGTAAATAATAACTACCTGCATCGCAAACTTTATAATGTACTTCGGCTTTTACACCTTGTTTCCAATTGGAAATTACTCCGCTATCAATATCAATAATCGGACACCATAATTCACCATGCTTACAAGGTATTAAATCACCATCGATATCTTCAATGCCATTAACAGTTCCATCTTCGTAATATCGCACACCGGCTTTTACTACTAAAGTTTTCAGTTCAACTTCTTTTTCTATTTTTACTATTGCTTTCATAATTATTTTGTTGATTTTTTAAATTGAAGACAAGCTGCATCTTTACATTTTATCTTCAAAAGTCCGTTACTAGTTCTGTTTGATTTTCTTACCCCACAATATTGAAATACTTTTGAGTTGCATTCCCAACGTTGTCTGTGTTCGCAATTATTACAAGTGTTTTCTACTTTGTCTGGTTCCTTTGGCTCTAATTCGAATAACTTATCCATACTACTCATTTTTAGGCTTTCAAATTCCTTTAATAAAGTTTCAGCATTTTTTAAATAAGCAAAGTCATCTTTTGAAACCATTTCGGCAAAAGCCTTTAACTGTTCGCTTCGCCCTACAACATCGTGTATGCGTAATTGCTCTTTTGCAAAACTTAGAAAATGCATCTCTAACATTGCTAATTCATGAGCATCAAGATACTTTGTAAAATTCTTTAAGTCTTGATTTTCGTTTTTGTTTATGTATTTTTCAAATGTGTTCATAATATTATATTAGTTAATAATCCGCAACTACGCATACACGAGAAACGTTAGCCGTCATTCTGAAACGACAGGCTTTAATAAATTTTCATTTTGAAAAATATTTCCAATAATTTCAATGTTGTGCGACTTTGAAAATAAAGGAGTTCTACTTTGACCAAATGGTTTATCTTCTTTTTTGATATAAAATGTTCCTTCAAAAAACTCAATAATTCCAATAAAATCTTTAACAAATAGACCTTCCTCAACTTTTACTTTTACAATATCGTTCGTGTAAATATCAATACCTTTTAAGTCTTTTTTTGTTGTGAACTGACATTTTGTATTTTCGTCAATACGAGGGTTAGCAAATCCAAAGAAACTTCCGTCTGGATAAATGCCACCATAAAACCATTTATTTGTGTGTTTATTTAAAGCTCTGTAATACATATTTTAAATTTTTAATAATTATTAATTTGTGAACGAAAAAGAACGAACGGCTAACATCGGTTTTATTCAATGCCTTATTTTCGTTTATATCGTTTTCATTACGTTTGTTTTTAATTAGAAATTATTGCTTTCATAACTCAGTTGCTTTTTTGATTACACTATTAATTTTTTCCCAAAGTGGACTTCCCCCACCTTCAGGATTATTTTTGTCTTTGTAATCCTCCCCCCAAGTATCAAGAACTAAAATAAGTGCCTCCAACAATTCTGGAGCTGCCGCGATTAGTTGGGCATTTGCATGTCTAACCTCTCTAGGAATCTCATAAGGAGAAAACCTAGTTATCTTTGCTGGAGTTATACCTCCATTTATCTGTATAATATTTATAGTCTCTATTTCTTGATGTCCTATATTTACGTCTACTCTCCACGGTCCTGGTGTTCCTTTAAATTTTTCCATTTTTATTGTTTATCAATTAAACTTGAGTTGATTTTTTCAATCAAAACATCTCTTTCTTTATTTTTTTCACATAAAATAACTCCCAAAATTTGCAATGCTAATTTGTCATCGATTTTATTTGAAATAGAAAGAGTGTTTTGATTTTTTAGTGTTTCTGGTTGACTAAGTGCCCAAGTTGGAATCTGAATCGCCATTATCATTCTTTTTTCTAATTCTTTTAAAGGATTTGAAGAATCTTTTGTTTCTTCCGAGTCTTTATTTTTAGATAGATTTTCAACTTTCAAATCAAAATTGATTTTAGTTTCGTTGTTTAAAATCGACAAAGCAATTTTATCAATTTCAATAATTTCTTTATCAATAACCTCTAGTTTTTCTAGTAGCTTTGATGCTATTTTTAACTGTTTTAAGTCCATTTTAATTTTATTTAGATTACACTTAAATTGATTGTTACGTGAGGTATAAAAACAAAAACCCCTTAAAATAGTCGGTGTGGCATGACTAAATTAAGGGTTGTCTTTTTTATCAAGTACGTTATGTATAGAAAATCGGACAATCAAATCCGATTACCACACCGTAAATGATTGTAGCAAATTTACACATTAAAATCATATTTACAAACATAATATGTAAAAATATGATATAAATGTGCTTTTATAATTATGAATTAGCTTCCCAATGCTTTTTAAGAACCAAGGCCGATTCCATTTTTGTTTGCTTGTTGTAATTGAAAAGCATTTCTTCGTTAGCCCAACCACACACGTCTAAAAGCGTCTTGTTTGGAACTTTTCCGAATAAGTTGGTAGCAAATGATCTTCTGCAAATATGACTTGTAACCAACTCCCATTTCTTATAGGTTCCAATTACTTTTCTTTTGATTTTTGTTTTTTTATCAACTTTTACAACTCCGCCAATCATTTCTTCATCTATATCACAAAGCTGGGCGATAATTTTAATTTTGTCGTTGAATTTTTGCTCTGAAATTTTACTTGGCAAGTTTCCGTTTCGCTTTTTCAATATTTCGGCAACTTGCGAATGTATTGGAATGGTTACTTTAGTTTTAGTCTTCATCGTTTTAATGTTGATAAAACCATCGTCTATATTTGAAACATCTAATCTGGTTAAGAAATCAGAAACACGTAATCCAGTCCATAACCCGATTATGAAATTATCTCTAACGTTTTCCATTAATTTGTCATGTGAGAAATCAAATTTGAAAATTTTATTAATTTCAGCTTCATTAAGATAAGGTTGCTTGTATTCTAATTCTTCTTCTTTTACAAAAATTCTTTCTTTGTAGTTTTTATTAATAGAAATATTTTCTGATTCGGCTCGTTGACAAAAGAACTTGATTCTACCTATTTTTCGTTTTGTTGTTTTCTCTGCGTATGATTTTACGTCAGATAGGTATATAGAGAACCTATCCAAGAAATCGTTGCTTAAATCGGTTAATTTTACCTTGTTTTTACCTTCAAAATCTTTAAAATTATTTAATACTTGTTGATAATGAGCGATAGTAGTATCATCCATATATTTATTGGCAGATACTTTGAATTTTTTTGCTTTGTTATCAAGCCAGTCTTGAGCATAAGAAGTAAAATAAATTTTTGTTTCATCTATAACACCTTCTTCTGTTAATTTTGGACGATTAAAAAAATCACCAATAACCTTATCTACCCAATTTTTTGAAATTACTTCTCCAGAAGAATAAGATTGATTATACATGTTAATTAGATGTATTGGCAATAATGTAAGTTTCTCGTTTATTTCGTTTCGATTAGGAACATCAATAACATTTCTTATTTTTTGTTTTGGAATATCCCAAAATATAGGATTAATAATTAATCCTGTTTTTGTTTCTATGTCGAAAATTTTCTTGTCTTTGAATCTTAAATAAATTGGGCTTGGATTTGAGTTAGATTTAACCCTGAAATTAATTGTTGCCATACCTTATGTGTTTTTAGTTTTTCCCCACTATTTCCCCATTAATATGCGCTTAATTGCATTTTAAACACATATTTAGAAAGGCAAATATACATATTTTTCTATAAAAAATGATTTTTATATGATTTTTTAATGTAATAATATGTATTAATTTATTCCCACCGTGGTCACGAATAAAAAGAAACGCTTACAAAATAATCAAGCTTGCTTGAAATTATTTTGTAAGCGTTTCTTTTTTCAAAGCGGAGCTTTGTTGGGAAAGACGAAGTCAATCCTTATTCTAATACCAAATTACTTCTTCCCTATTTTCCTTAATTCAGCACTTCCCGGAATTTTCATTTTATCGGTTAGAGCAGGAACTTCGTTCAAATCAAATTCACCCGTTATCGACATCAAAACGGTATCTTCTGCCTTAGCGCCTTCAATAAACAACACTAATTCTTTCAACTGAGTTTCATTAACACCTTGTTTAGCATAAATCTGAATTCTTTTAACTCCCTCTGTCGCAGTTAGCAATTCATTCAATCCAATTGATTTTACATATTTTTCTGTAGTTAATCGCATTTGTAAAGCAATACGACTATTTTGAGTAGTATAGACTTTCAAATTATCTATATTTTTTATCAAATGCATATATTGTTGCGTTTCTTTGTCAGATGTATCTAACTTAACCTTACTCATTAAATCAAACATCTTTTTATCAACAATTACAGTATTTACTCCTGCTATCCCTTCAAACTGATCAAAAACAGATTGAGCAAAGAAAGGACCTGAGACCACTAATAGCATAAGGGTGATTATGTTTTTTTTCATATGGAGTACTATTTTAATTTCGTTCGATAAATATATTGATAATAGTTTCAGTTTTTCAAATATAATGCCATTTTTTTGATTTACGAGGTACGATGTGCGATGCAAGATTTACGATATGAAATGTATTAATTTGTCAATTTGAAAATGTACCATTTTTTAAAGCCGAAATCATATATCCTTATATTCCTTATATGGTTTTACTATATAAGCATATATATGATTTACAAAAAATAATGATTTAGAACTATTCTATTTCTTTTGTTTTGTAATTAAAAAATTTACTTGCACCTATTTTATAGATTTATTTATATTAAAAGTTTGTATTTTTACACTTTAACCCAAAATCTAATCAAATTATGAAAAAAATTATCCACCTTACTACAGTACTACTCATTAGTCTATTTACATTTCAAAGTTGCCAAAAGGATAATGATGATGCCGTTATAAATCCGACTACCAATCTTGAAGTACAAAATTTTATTTGGAAAGGTTTGAACCAATATTATCTATGGCAAACTGATGTTCCTAATTTAGCTGACAATCGATTTGCTAATCAAACTGCCCTAGATGCTTTTCTAGTTAATTATACCGTTCCACAAAATCTTTTTGATGCATTGCGAGTAAGCTCTACTATTGACCGATTCAGTTGGATGGTAGACGATTATGTAACATTAGAACAATCGCTTCAAGGTACTACCAAAAATAACGGTGTCGAATTTGGATTAAGCTATAAACCTAATAGTACTACTGATATTTTTGGATACGTTCGTTACATAATTCCTGGATCAGATGCAGCCAATAAAGACATCCGCCGAGGAGAATTATTTACTGCTGTAAATGGAACACAACTTACTGTAAGTAATTATCAGAATTTATTATTTGGAACCAATGACAATTTTACTTTAAACATGGCGGATTACAACGGAACAACCGTCGTATCTAATGGAAAAACCGTTGCGCTGACCAAAACATTACTTACAGAAAATCCAATTCTCATTAATAAAGTAATTACTGTAGGCACTAAAAAAATTGGTTACTTAATGTACAATGGATTTTATGCTGATTTTGACACACAATTGAATAATGCTTTCGGTGAATTAAAATCACAAGGAGTTACTGACTTTGTACTAGATCTTCGTTACAACAGTGGTGGTTCTGTGCGAACTGCAACTTATTTAGCCAGTATGATCACAGGACAATTTACAGGAAGAGTATTTGCCAAACAACAATGGAATTCTAAGATTAACGCTTATTTTGAAGCGAATAATCCGAATGGATTGCGCAACTTTTTTACCGATAAAATTGGCACCACTCCAATCAATAGTTTAAACATGACTAAAGTATACATCTTAACTACTAAAAGTACTGCTTCTGCAAGTGAGCTTGTTATTAATGGTTTAAAACCTCATATTGATGTAGTACAAATAGGAGATATTACAACCGGAAAGAATGTAGGCTCTGTTACATTATACGATTCTCCTGATTTTACCGCAACTAATCGAAATCCGAAACATAAATATGCAATGCAACCTATCGTGCTAAAAATTGTAAACTCAGCTGATTTTGGTGATTATTTCAACGGATTGACTCCTACACACGAACTAAAAGAAACCATTAGTACTTTCGGAGTTTTAGGTGATGTTAATGAACCCTTACTCAAATTAGCAATAGGAAAAATAACAGGTACTGCAAAAGCGGTTCAGCAAAGCGCAGGCAAACAATTTGATTATTTTAGAGATTCAAAATCAATCACTGGATTTCGTAATCAAATGTATCTTGAAAAAGCACCAGAAGGGCTTCAAAAAGCACTTGACTAAATCAAAAAGGCTTTCTAAATTAGAAAGCCTTTTTTGTTATTAACCACATAGAAACATAGATTTAAATACAATCAAATAAGAAAGATAGCAATAGTCCTATTTTTCACATAGCTATGTGAATAGTAAAACGTCTATCTAACTCTTTTTATTAAATAAAGTCTATATATCTATGTGGTAAAAAATAGCTGATATATAATTATAACAGCATTACAAATTAATAGTCAACCCCAATTTAAAGTTGCGCCCCAAGGTGCTATATCCAATATTCTCTACAAAATCTACATTAAAAATATTATGTACAGAACCAAAAACAGTTAACTTGTTTTTAGTAATTTCGTATCGAACCAAGGTATTTAGTACTTGATACGACCCCAATTTCACTTGTGTAGTGGCATAGGTATTTCCGTCAAAAAAAGCATCTTTTCTAGCGTCTATGTATTGATAATTAACATTCCAAAAAAAGCTGTCAGAGACTTTATAATCCAATAAAGAATTGATTTTATGTTTTGGAATCAGTCGGTTCAACGCTTCGTCAACTTGAGTAAAAGTATAATTGGAATTCCATTTTAGTTTGTCGCTCAAGGCAAATTGGATTTCTGTTTCAATTCCTTTAGCTTTATTCAAACCATCAATATTGACATAATTGGAGGCATAGGTAGTTGGGTTGTAATAGAACCCAATGAAATTGGTTTGTTCTCGGTAAAAACCGACTACATTCCATCGTATTTTTTTGTTCCCTAATTGTGTTTCAAAACCCACCTCAGCCGTACTGTTTTTTTCTGGAGTCAATTTTGAATTACCATATTGAGAATACAATTGGTACAAACTTGGTGTAACAAAAGCAGTACTGTACGAGCTTATTATTTTTAATGGAAGTGATTGAAAATCAAACGATGGATTGATATTATAGACCAATTGATTACCATACGCACTATGGCTATTCCATCTTGCACCTGCATTCAAATTGAAACCCACATTAGAGGTATACACCCCTGTTACATACGGATCAATCATATTAAATTTAGTGCTTTCTTTGTCAATATTTCCATAAGGAGTAACACTATTAGCATCGTGAAATTGGTATTGCACCCCCGAAACTAAAAAGAAAGAAGGAGCTACTTCATATTTATTAAAGCCATCCACGTTGACACTTCTTGATTCATACTGAGAAAAACCTACCGAATTCGAATAAGTATCCAACTCGTCATAAGAACGAACGAGCTTATTAAAACTCGAACTTAAAACGAATTCGCCTTTATCGTATTTAAATTTAGGAGAAAATCCGAGACGAAACTGTTTCGAACTTGTTGTATTTAAATTGGTATCGCTAGTCCCGGTATTATCAAAACCACCATCATAGGCGTTTTTAATTTGATCATAATTTCCAAAGAAATCCAATGTCAATTTGTTTGTCACTTTATAGCCAATTTTAGCCAAATAATTCAAGCGAGAAAAGGGATCTTCCTCATAATGTACATTGAAATTAGGCGGGGCAATTTGAGAAATTCCTTTGGTTTCTGTGCTATTCAAAGCCGCAAAATAGCTTAGTTTAGTTGTTCTTCCATTAACAGAAAAACCTTGATTAAAATCGGAAGCCTTTTGATTTTGTTGGGTTGCGGTAGCATTGGTACCAATACTACAATATCCATTTCCTGACACCGATTTTTTACCAGATTTTTTTAGTTTGATATTAATTACTCCTGTTGCAGCACCCGTTCCATATAAGGTACTGGCCGCTCCTTTCATAATTTCAATACTTTCTACTTGTTCAGCCGGAAGCAAACGCAAATCGTATTCCATACTAATTCCCGATGCATCATTAACTGGAATTCCGTCAATCAAGATGAGAACTTGATTGTTTTTACCTCCTCGAATGTAATAGCCTAAGTTTTTACCCGCAGCACTTTGATTGCCATTGATTTCAACTCCTGCCACGGTGTTTAAAATAGCTGCAATACTTTGCCCTGGTCTATTCTTTAACTCTTCGGCGGTAATTTTTGCAATTACTTTTCCTGATTTTTCTTTTGCCAAAGCAAATTTAGAATCGGATACCACTACTTCTTCTAGCTCCCGTTTAGAAGCTACATTTTCATTTTCTTGCGCAAAAGCACAAGTAGCTACTAGCACAAACAATGCGCTAATGCGAACGATTTTTTTGTTCATTTAAATTAAACATTTTGCAACAGCTGTACTGTTACTTTACTAATAATGGGAGAAAAGCATAGAATTACCCATACTCAAACCTTTTTTCCCGAAAGTTTGATACTCAATATACTGGGCAGGTCTCCTGGCTTGCGTCTTGTTGTTTACCTTCTCATTCGCAAGGCGAACAATGGTTTTGTAGATAACAACAAGCTTTTTAGCTTACAGTTGCGGGTACAGCGTAAGATTTTTGAATTTTGATTGTAGAATTCTCTATTTCAGATGGTGTTGTGCCAATCTAAAATCTAAAATCGTTAATCAATGATCTTCAATCACTCACTTCCCTTTTAATGCTATTTTGAAAAACAAAAAAGCAACCTCAATACGGATGCAAATATACCACTAAGATTGGGATAAAAAATTAAATTTGATTTTTAAAAGTGTTTACACCTACCTTTGCATTTCTTGTAATCAAAGCGATGAAATCATTTATTTTAAAATTTATTTTCTTTTTTACGGTACTGCTACTTGGCGGATGCAAACAAAATAGCGCCAATTCAGTAGTTTCAAAAAGTACTACCAAAAATGAAATTCAATACGCCAAAGGATTAGAAATATACCACTATCAAGGATATTCTGTTCTTAAGATTACACATCCTTGGCCTGATGCCAAAACACCATTTACTTATATTTTACAAGAAAAAAACGGAATCATTCCTGATAGTTTACAACAGTATACTCGAATTTCAGTTCCCATTCAATCCGTAGTGGTAACTTCTACTACACACATTCCGACATTAGAATTATTAGGCGTTGAAAATACCTTGGTAGGTTTTCCCAATACTGATTTTATTTCGTCTCCAAAAACCAGAAAACGAATTGATTCTGGACAAGTGAAAGAAGTAGGAACCAATGAAACTCTCAACACCGAAATACTGATTGATATGGCTCCGGATGTCATTGTGAGTTTTGGTTTAAACAATAGCAATCCTACTTTGGATAATTTACAAAAGAGCGGATTAAAAGTCCTTTTAAATGGCGACTGGAACGAGCAATCTCCCCTTGGAAAAGCAGAGTGGATTAAGTTTTTTGGTGCTTTGTATGGCTTGGATGCCAAAGCAAAAACGATTTTTTCCACTATAGAAAAAGAATTCCAAACTACTTTGGCTTTAGCCCAAAAAGCAAAACAAAAACCGAGTGTTTTAAGTGGAGCTATGTACCAAGACCAATGGTTTGTTCCCCAAGGAGAAAGCTGGATGGCTTTATTTTTAAAAGAAGCACAATCCAATTATTTATGGTCTCAAACTACTGGAACAGGAAGTTTGTCTTTGCCTTTTGAAACAATTCTCGAAAAAGCACAAAAAGCCGAATTTTGGATTGCTCCAGGTGATTTTACTTCTCTAAAAGAGATGAACAACAACAATCCGCATTATGCAAAATTTGACGCATTTAAAAATAAAAAAGTATATTCGTACGCATTACATAAAGGCGCCAAAGGTGGAATTTTATTTTTTGAATGGTCTTCCACTCGCCCTGATTGGGTACTTAAAGATTTGATTGCCATTTTTCATCCCGAATTAGTACCACAACATCGTCCCTATTTTTTTGAGAAATTAAATTAATTTGAATACAACCAACCGAAATACGTTACTCTTCCTTTTCCTAAGCATAGGATTGGTTTTTCTATTTCTAATTGATATTAGTTTAGGTGCCGTTGCTATCCCTTTAAAAGAGGTATTCAACAGCTTAATCGGTTCTGGTGCAAGCAAATCTTCTTGGGAGTACATCATTATGGATTACCGTTTACCCAAAGCGATTGTAGCTATTATTGTAGGTATGGGATTAGCGATTAGCGGACTCTTAATGCAAACTTTGTTTCGCAATCCGTTAGCGGGGCCTTATGTTCTCGGACTAAGTTCGGGGGCGAGTTTAGGTGTAGCTTTAGTCATTTTAGGGTCGGCATTTTTGCCTCATTTTTTGAGCGAATTCGTTCTCTCTTCCTACGGAATAGTTATCGCATCAAGTTTAGGAAGTTTTGCAGTTTTATTAGCTGTTTTGGCTGTTGCCCAACGTTTGCGAGACACTATGGCAATTCTAATTGTCGGTTTAATGTTTGGCAGTTTAACCAATGCTTTGGTGGGTACACTCACTTATTTTAGTACTGCTGAGCAATTGCAAAAATTTACTTTTTGGTCTTTAGGTACTTTAGGTAACTTATCGTGGACTTCGATAGCCATTTTGTCTGTTTGCGTTTTGATTGGGTTGGTATTGAGTTTGGTAAGTATTAAACCTTTAAACACCCTGCTTTTAGGAGAAAATTATGCCAAGAGTTTGGGACTGAATTATGCTAAAGCCCGTTTTATAATCATCTTGGCCACTAGTATTTTAGCAGGAAGTATCACTGCTTTTGCTGGACCCATTGCATTTGTGGGTTTGGCTGTGCCACATATTGCTAAATTAGTTTTTCAAACGAGCAATCACTTGATTTTATTTTGGAGTACATTATTATTTGGTGCCATGATTATGTTGATTTGCGACAGTATTGCTCAATTACCTAATTTGGCAATTGTAATTCCTATCAATGCCATTACTTCTATTTTGGGTGCGCCAATTGTAATTTGGTTACTCATTCGTAAACGTAAAATTATGAACTAATGGAGAAGACTATTGTTTTACAAGCAACAGACATTAGCATCGGGTATTCCAATAAAAAGGAAACTACTGTCGTAGCATCACAAGTTACTATTTCTTTAGAAAAAGGAAAACTGACTGCTTTGATTGGCGCTAACGGGATTGGAAAATCAACCCTTTTACGAACCTTAATTGGAATTCAGTCGCCTCTTTCGGGAAAAGTATTCCTAAAAGAAAAAGACATTCATTCCTTAGATAATTTGACTTTAGCACAACACTTAAGTGTCGTGTTAACCGATAAATTACCACCAAGTAATCTAACCGTTTTTGAACTCATTGCCCTAGGTAGACAACCCTATACGAATTGGATTGGCAAACTAACGGAAGACGATATTGCTAAAGTGAATGAAGCTTTGGAACTGACACAGATAACTCATCTTGCTGACAAAAAGCATGATGAAATTAGCGATGGGCAATTGCAAATTGTACTTATAGCAAGAGCATTGGCACAAGACACCCCACTTATTGTTTTAGACGAACCCACTACTCACTTGGATTTATTACATAAAGTAACGCTCTTAAAACTCTTGAAAAAACTGACTCAGGAAACAGGAAAGTCCATCTTATTTTCGACACACGATATTGATATGGCTATCCAATTGAGTGACGAAATGATCATTATGACACCTGAATCAGTGGTACAAGACCAACCTTGTAATTTAATTATGAAAGGGAATTTCAACACTTTGTTTCAAGACGAACACATTTTTTTTGATGCCGAAAAAGGAAAATTCGTCATCAAAGGATAGTAAAAACTAAGACTTCAATCCAATTTGTCTTTTGGCTTCGCCAACAACAAAAGCAACCGAATTAGCAATGTTAAAACTTCGAATCAAGGACGACATTGGAATGGTTAAATGATTGTCAAACAGCGCCAAAACTTCAGGACTTAAACCCACACTTTCTTTACCAAACACTAACCAATCTCCATCTTGAAATTCGGCATCCAAATACGATTTTGTAGCGTGAGAACTCATCAAAAAAACGCGTGAACGATCTGGAATTTGATTCAGCCATTCGTCTACATTTTGATATTCAGTCACATCCAAATGCACCCAATAATCCAAACCCGAACGTTTCAAATTCTTGTCATTGATTACAAATCCAAAGGGATGAATCAAATGCAATTTACTTTCTGTCCCCACACAAAGACGACCAATATTGCCTGTATTATTGGGTATTTCTGGTTCTACCAATACGATGTTTAACATATTTTATTTGTTTTCTATTTGAAAATCAGCTACTTCAACTACTTCGCCTGCCTGTAAATTATTCAAATGTACATTTCCTACTCGAACCCGTACCAAACGCAAAGTGGGAAAACCTACATACGCCGTCATTTTACGAACCTGTCTGAACTTCCCTTCGTTGATGGTGATGGAAAGCCAAGAAGTGGGTCCGTGGCGCTCATCTCGAATCTTCTTCCCTCTTGCTCCAAAAGCAGGAACTTCATGAATCAAAAAAGCTTTGCAAGGCTTAGTGATGTATTTTTTACCATTAAAACCTATTTCGACTCCTTTTTGTAATTGCTCTACCGCTTCTTGATGGATAACACCATCAACTTGTACATAATATTCTTTCTCCACTTTTTTACTACGAACGAGTTCGCTCATCATACCGTCAGTAGTTAATAATAACAAACCTTCGGAATCTTCGTCTAACCGACCAATAGCCATTGTTCCTTCGGGAAATGGGTACAGCTCTCCCAAAAGTCGTTTCTTTCTTTTTAATTCGTAAACAAACTGACTCAAATAGCCATACGGTTTATGAATAATAAAATGCTGATGCGCCATGCGGTTTCAATTTGTGGCAAAAGTACATTATTATAAATTCTTCTTAATTACAATTTTCCTTAATTTCATAAGCTTTTGTCTCTTGATTTGAATTAAGTATCTTTACCAAATGAATTTCAAAGTTGTATCCGAATACCATCCTAAAGGCGACCAACCACAGGCTATTGAAAAATTAGCTCAGGGAGTTATTGATGGCGAAAAATTCCAAACTTTATTGGGAGTAACGGGATCGGGAAAAACATTTACGGTGGCCAATGTAATTCAGAAAGTACAACGGCCTACTTTGGTTTTGGCTCACAATAAGACCTTGGCCGCCCAATTGTACTCAGAGTTCAAACAATTTTTTCCAAACAATGCGGTAGAATATTTTGTTTCCTACTACGATTACTACCAGCCAGAAGCTTATATGCCGGTTACAGGAGTTTTTATTGAAAAAGATTTATCTATCAATGAAGAGTTGGAAAAAATGCGTTTAAGCACTACTTCTTCCCTACTTTCGGGTCGAAGAGATATTTTGGTAGTAGCTTCTGTTTCTTGCTTATATGGTATTGGAAATCCTGTAGAATTTCAAAAAAACGTGATTGCTCTAGAACGTGACCAAGTCATCTCTAGAACCAAATTATTACATAGTTTAGTACAAAGTTTATACGCTCGTACCGAAGCGGATTTTACTCCAGGAACCTTCCGAATTAAAGGCGATACAGTAGAAGTTTTTCCAAGTTATGCCGATGACGCTTTTCGCATTCATTTTTTTGGTGACGAAATCGAAGAAATTGAAAGTTTCGATGTTAAAAACGCTCAAGTTTTAGAAAAGTTTGATAAATTGACTATCTACCCTGCCAATATGTTTGTGACCTCGCCCGATGTATTGCAAAATGCCATTTGGGAAATCCAACAGGATTTAGTCAAACAAGTCGATTATTTTAAAGAAATTGGCAAACATTTGGAAGCCAAGCGTCTCGAAGAACGCACCAATTTCGACTTGGAAATGATTCGGGAATTAGGCTATTGTTCAGGTATTGAAAACTATTCGCGTTACCTTGACCGACGTGAAGCTGGCACACGTCCGTTCTGTTTATTGGATTATTTTCCTAAAGATTACTTGATGGTGGTGGACGAAAGTCACGTTACTATTTCACAGGTTCATGCCATGTATGGTGGTGATCGAAGTCGGAAAGAAAACTTGGTAGAATATGGATTTCGATTGCCTGCTGCTATGGACAACCGTCCGTTGAAATTTGAAGAATTTGAAGCACTACAAAATCAAGTTATCTATGTTTCGGCAACTCCTGCTGATTATGAATTACAAAAAACAGATGGTGTTTACGTTGAGCAAATTATTAGACCAACAGGACTACTAGACCCCATTATTGAAGTACGTCCAAGTTTGAATCAAATTGACGATTTAATTGAAGAAATTCAACAACGCTGTGAATTAGATGAACGTGTTTTAGTAACTACTTTGACTAAACGAATGGCGGAAGAATTAGCCAAATATTTAACCAAAGTATCCATTCGTTGCCGTTATATTCACTCTGAAGTAGATACTTTAGAACGTATCGAAATCATGCAAGATTTACGAAAAGGACTCTTTGATGTGTTAATTGGGGTCAACTTATTGCGTGAAGGTTTGGACTTACCTGAAGTATCTTTGGTAGCTATTTTAGATGCCGACAAAGAAGGTTTTTTGAGAAGTCATCGTTCGTTAACACAAACTATTGGACGTGCTGCCCGAAACTTGAATGGAAAAGCCATTATGTATGCGGATAAAATTACCGACAGCATGCAAAAAACGATTGATGAAACCAATTACCGAAGAACAAAACAGATTAATTTCAACACAGAAAACAACTTGGTTCCTCAAGCTTTAAATAAAAAAATAGATTCGGCATTTACCAAAAATCCTTTGGTCGAATACGAATTAGGACATACTTTAAACGTTGCTGCCGAACCTGAAACAGCTTATTTATCTAAATCAGAAATTGATAAATTAATTCGAGAAAAACGCAAATCAATGGAAAAAGCGGCTAAAGAATTGGACTTTATGCAAGCCGCAAAATTGCGTGACGAAATCAAAAAATTACAAGAACAAGCCAACTAATTATATTTCCGATGGAACTAATTCTAAAGGCCTACGACCTCAAATTAAAGCATACGTTTACCATTTCTAGGAAATCAATTGATATTCAACCTTGTCTAATTGTAATTTTAATAGATGGTGAATTATCCGGTTTTGGCGAAGCTTCTTCCAATCCGTATTACAATATCACAGTTCCCATGATGATAGCTGATTTAGAAAAAATCAGACCTATTATTGAAACTTCAGGAACGGAAACTCCTGAGATTTTTTGGTCCAAAATGTATCCGTATTTGAAAGACAACTTATTTGCTTTGTGCGCTTTAGACAATGCATACAATGATTTGTACGCGCGTAAAAAAGGAAAGAAGTTATATGAATTATGGGAGTATTCTATAGCCAATAATCCACTAACTGATTATACTATTGGGATTGACTCCATTGATAAAATGGTAGCCAAAATGGAAGAACTACCTTGGCCTATTTATAAAATTAAATTAGGAACACAAGAAGACATTGCCATTGTGAAAGCGCTTCGTCAACACAGCAACGCTATTTTTAGAATTGATGCCAATTGTGGTTGGGGAGTCGATGAAACAATCCGCAATTCAATAGAGCTGAAAAAGCTTGGCGTAGAATTTTTAGAACAACCTTTAGTCGCTGACGATTGGGAAGGACATAAAGAAGTGTACAACCATTCTGCCCTGCCCATAATCGCAGATGAAAGTTGTATCAAAGAAGAAGACGTAGCGAAATGTTATCAGCATTTTCACGGAGTCAATATCAAATTAGCCAAATGTGGCGGACTCACTCCTGGAAGACGCATGATTCAAGAAGCCAAACGATTGGGTTTACGAACCATGGCAGGCTGTATGACCGAATCTACCGTGGGTATTTCTGCCATTGCCCACCTATTACCTGAATTGGATTATGTCGATATGGACGGTCCTTTATTATTGAGTGAAGATATTGCAAGTGGCATTACCATGTATTTCGGAAAAATTAATTATGCCGAAGGTAACGGAACTGGGGTACATTTATTCTAAATTAAATACTTTTTAAATGTACCTTTGTAAAAAATAAAACGATGACCAATAACGATATCTTTAAAAAATTGCGTGTAGCCTTGATGCTGCGTGATGACCAAATAGTTGAAATTTTAGAATTAGTTGATTTTAGAATTTCTAAATCCGAATTAGGTGCTTTCTTTAGAGATGAAAAACATCCTAATTATATGGAATGTGGCGACCAAGTGTTGCGCAATTTCTTGAACGGCTTAGTGATTCATTTAAGAGGCACTAAAGAAAATCCTAAAAATCCCAATGAGGTTTTAGCCAAACACAAAGCTGAAATTCCTGTAAAGGAAGGAGTAAAAAACAAACCTGCATTTAGTCCAAAACCTAAGACTGATTTAAAAAAGAAACCCGCTTTCAATTCAAAATCAAAGAAAGCAACTCCAAAAGTACAAGTAGTCGAGAAAGTACAATTCAAAAACGGAAAGAATAAAAAATCTTAAAACAAAAAAATCCTGAGCTTTCACTCAGGATTTTTTATATCAATTCGGTTTTCTAATTAAGAAAGTGCCGCTTGAACTTGGTCAGCTGCTTCTTGGAATTCAACAGCAGATAAGATTGGCATTCCTGAATTATCAATTAATTCTTTTGCAATGGCAGCATTAGTACCTTGTAAACGAACAATGATTGGCACTTTAATTGCATCACCCATATTTTTGTAAGCATCAACTACACCTTGTGCCACACGGTCACAACGAACAATTCCACCAAAAATATTGATTAAGATAGCTTTTACGTTAGGATCTTTTAAGATAATACGGAAAGCCGTTTCAACACGTTTAGCATCAGCAGTACCACCTACATCAAGGAAGTTAGCTGGTTCAAAACCTGCATATTTAATTAAATCCATAGTAGCCATCGCTAATCCTGCTCCGTTTACCATACATCCTACAGTACCGTCAAGATCCACATAGTTTAATCCTACTTCTTTAGCTTCTACTTCAATTGGATTTTCCTCACGGATATCACGCATGTCTGCATACGCTTTTTGTCTGTATAAAGCATTATCATCGATATTTACTTTAGCATCAACCGCTAAAATTTTATCATCAGATGTTTTTAATACTGGGTTGATTTCAAACATAGAGGCATCAGAACCAATATATGCATTGTATAAAGCCGTAATGAATTGTACCATTTCTTTGAAAGCGTTTCCAGAAACACCTAAATTAAATGCTATCCTTCTTGCTTGGAATCCTTGCAAACCAACAGCAGGATCAATTTCCTCTGTAAAGATTAAGTGTGGAGTATGTTCAGCCACTTCTTCAATATCCATTCCACCTTCAGTAGAATACATAATCATATTACGACCTGTTGCTCTGTTCAATAAAACAGATACATAAAACTCAGAAGTTTCACTTTCACCAGGATAATATACATCCTCAGCGATTAAAACTTTGTGAACTTTTTTCCCCTCTGCAGAAGTTTGAGGGGTTACCAATTGCATTCCGATGATTTGTTCTGAAAGCTCTTCTACTTGTTGCAAGTTTTTTGCTAACTTAACACCACCGCCTTTTCCACGTCCACCTGCGTGAACTTGTGCTTTAACTACGTACCAACCTGTTCCGGTTTCGGCAGTTAGTTGTTTTGCTGCAGCAACAGCTTCTACTGGACTATTAGCTACAATTCCGCGTTGAATGCGAACTCCATAGCTAGATAGAATTTCTTTTCCTTGATATTCGTGTATGTTCATAATTAAGAATTTGTCTGCTTCTCTGAAATATTTCAGAATAAAAGTGCTACAAAAATAACAAAATAATATAGATACAATATTTTTTTCATTAAAAACGAAGAGAATTTAAATTATATTTGAAGTATTCCCTAAAAGAGTACTCTTTCAATAAAATATAAATAAAACAAACTAATTTGTTACAAAAAATAACATTTTGTTAAATTTTGTTTTTTTGCTTTAAAATCGGCAATTTAGAAGCGATTTTGTCTTTACAAATTATCAATTACTCAATCCAATCGCTTTAAAATAAAGATATCTCTATTTAAAGATGCGTTTTCTACCATTTTGGTAAAAATTACCCCAAAACCGGATTTCAATTCGGTAAATTATACGAAATATTTAATTTTGTAAAAAAAATTATCACGCATGAAAGTTGAAGAACAAGGCCTTTATTTACCAGAATTTGAACATGACAATTGTGGCGCAGGATTTATCTGTAATTTGAACGGAATTAAGTCAAATGACATTATTCACAAAGCACTTGACATCTTAATAAAGTTAGAGCATCGTGGTGCCGTAAGTGCTGATGGAAGAACAGGAGATGGAGCAGGTATTTTATTTGATATTCCGGATGCTTTCTTCAAAAAAGTGTGTGATTTCGAATTACCTGAAGTTCGCGAATATGCTGTGGGTATGCTTTTTTTACCAAAAAGCCCAAATCAAGTTGATTTTTGTATCAACACATTTGAAAAATGTATTCAAGATCAAAATTTACAAATTTTAGGTTGGAGAGATGTTCCCGTTGATGTGTCTAATTTAGGACAAGTCGCTGCGGAGAAAGAACCAACCATCAAACAAGTATTTATCGGTAAAAACGGATTGAGTCTTACTGAACAAGAATTCAACGCTAAATTATTTGCTGCAAGAAAAATTTCGGAGCATGCTATCCGTAATTCTAAAACTTCTGAAAGTCATAAATACTACTTCACTAGTTTATCTACAACAACTATTATATATAAAGGTTTATTGATGCCAGAAGACATCAGTAGATATTATACAGATTTAACAGATACAGATTTAGTGACTCGCTTGGCTTTGGTTCACCAACGTTTCTCTACCAACACCTTCCCTTCTTGGGACTTGGCTCAACCATTTAGATATATGTGTCATAATGGAGAAATCAATACCTTGAGAGGAAACGTAAGCCGTATGCGTTCTCGTGAAGAATTGATGGAAAGCCCGGTTTTTGGAGATGATATCAAAAAATTATTCCCAATCATATTAGAAGGAAAATCAGACTCTGCTTCTATGGATATGGTAGTTGAATTATTGTTGATGACTGGACGTTCTTTACCAGAAGCCATGATGATGGTAGTTCCTGAAGCATGGGAAAAACACCAAACCATGTCGAAAGAGAAAAAAGCATTCTACGAATACAACTCTTGCATCATGGAGCCTTGGGATGGTCCTGCTTCTATTCCGTTTACTGATGGAAATGTCATTGGAGCTTTATTGGATAGAAACGGACTACGTCCTTCTCGTTATACTTTGACAAAAAGTGGATTTGTAATCATGTCATCAGAAATTGGTGTATTGGATATCGATCCAGAAGATGTGGTTCAGCACGGTCGTTTAGAACCAGGAAAAATGTTCTTGGTAGATATGAACGAAGGTCGAATTATTGAAGATGAAGAAGTTAAAAATGCCGTTGTTACTAAACGTCCTTACCAAAAATGGTTAGATGGTAATTTAGTACAATTGGCTCAAATTCCATATACAAACAATCCTATCCCAACTGAGAGTGTTGATTTTGAAACTCGACAACGTTTGTTTGGCTACACTATTGAGGATTTAAAAACGATTATCAACCCAATGGGAGCTAAAGGTGCTGAAGCAATTAGTTCTATGGGGAATGATACTCCGCTTGCTGTTTTGTCAGAACAACCACAATTATTGTACAATTATTTCAAACAATTATTTGCTCAGGTAACAAACCCTCCTTTGGATGGTATTCGTGAGGAAATCATTACTGATATTAGTTTAGCTATTGGAGGTGATTTCAATATTTTTGATATTGACGAGAAACACAGTAAAAAGATTAAAATACAAAACCCAGTAATCTCTAACGAGGATTTGGATAAAATTAGAAATATTGATCATGCCGATTTTAAATCAGTTACTATTTCTACTTTATACAAAATAGAAAAAGGGGTAAATGGTTTAGAGCGTGCTTTAGAACAATGTGTTCAAGCTACTTATAAAGCTGTTGCTGAAGGTTGCAATATTGTGATTCTTTCAGATAGAGGAGTTACTGAAAAACTAGCTCCAATTCCAATGCTTTTGGCTTGTTCTTACATTCACCACACCTTAAATAAATTAGGAGTGCGTTCAAAATTCGGTATTATTATCGAATCGGCTGAGCCACGTGAGCCACATCATTTCGCCTTATTATTTGGGTATGGCGCAAGCGCTATCAACCCTTACATGGTAAATGAAATTATTCATGACCAAGTAAATAAAGGACATATTACGGGAGTTAAAGCAGATTATGCTATTACTAACTTTAATAAAGCCATTGGAAAAGGGATTGTTAAGATTATGAATAAAATTGGTATTTCTACGTTACATTCGTACAGAGCTGCCCAAATATTTGAAATCTTAGGTTTGAATAAATCGTTTAGTTCTAAATATTTCCCTTTCACTCCTTCTCGAATTGAAGGTATTGGTTTAATGGAAGTTGAAAAAGAAATCAAAGAAAGACATAAAAAAGCATTTCCTAATTCTAAAATAGCCAACTTATTACCTTTAGAAATTGGTGGTATCTATAGATGGAGAAGATCAGGAGAAAAACACATGTTCAATCCTACTACCATTGCTAAATTACAACAAGCTGTTCGTTTGAATAGTTCGGATGCTTACCAACAATATTCTGATATGGTCAATAATCAAAGTAAAAATTTGATGACTATTAGAGGTTTATTTGAATTCAATAATTTAGATCCAATTTCTATTGACGAAGTAGAACCTTGGACAGAAATTGTAAAACGATTCAAAACGGGAGCGATGTCTTATGGATCTATCAGCCAAGAAGCTCACGAGAATTTAGCAATTGCCATGAACAGAATTGGTGGTAAGAGTAACTCAGGAGAAGGTGGTGAAAACCCAAAACGTTTCCAAAAAGAATTAAATGGTGACTCAAAAAATAGTGCGATTAAACAAGTAGCATCAGGACGTTTTGGTGTGTCAATCAACTATTTGACCAATGCTAGAGAAATCCAAATTAAAATGGCTCAAGGAGCTAAACCTGGTGAAGGTGGTCAGCTTCCTGGAGAAAAAGTAGTGCCTTGGATTGCAGAAACGAGAAATTCAACACCATATGTTGGATTGATTTCCCCTCCTCCACACCACGACATCTATTCTATCGAAGATTTATCTCAATTAATCTTTGATTTGAAAAATGCCAACCGTGAGGCACGTGTAAACGTAAAATTAGTTTCTGAAGTAGGTGTTGGAACTATTGCTGCGGGTGTTGCCAAAGCAAAAGCCGACGTCATCTTAATTTCAGGATATGATGGAGGTACTGGTGCTGCACCATTAACTTCATTACAACATACCGGTATTCCATGGGAATTAGGATTAGCCGAAGCACAACAAACTTTAATCCTAAACGATTTAAGAAGTCGTGTGGTTTTAGAGTGTGACGGACAATTAAAAACAGGTCGTGACGTAGCCATTGCTGCTTTATTAGGAGCAGAAGAATTTGGATTTGCAACCGCTCCATTAGTAGCTTCAGGTTGTATCATGATGAGAGCTTGTCACTTAAATACCTGTCCAGTAGGTATTGCTACACAAGACCCTGAATTAAGAAAGAATTTCAAAGGAACACCTGAGCATGTAATTAACTTTATGTACTTCATTGCAGAAGAGTTACGTCAAATTATGGCTCAACTAGGTTTCAGAACGTTGAAAGAAATGGTAGGTCAATCACAAAAATTGAACGTGAACAAAGCTATTGAGCATTACAAAGCGAATGGTTTAGACTTATCAACTATTTTATATAAACCAGAAAAAGCCAATTTAGTTCCAAATCACAATACTATGCCTCAGGATCATGCCTTAGAAAATGTATTGGATTTTGACATCATTAAGGCCGCAATACCTTCTATTTATAGAAAAGAGAAAACAAGAGTTACTTTCAATATCAAAAATACAGACCGTTCTGTAGGTGCTATTTTGAGTAATGAAATCTCTAAGATATATGGAGCGCAAGGACTTCCAGATGACACTATCTTAGTTGACTTTACAGGTTCAGCTGGACAAAGTTTTGGAGCATTTGCTACGAATGGATTGTCATTCAAAATCCACGGTAACTGTAACGATTACTTAGGAAAAGGACTTTCTGGTGGTAAATTAATCATCAAAGTACCGCCTACAGCAACTTTCAAACCAGAAGAGAACATCATCATTGGTAACGTTGCCCTTTACGGAGCTATTACTGGTGAAGCTTATATCAATGGTATGGCTGGAGAACGTTTTGCAGTTCGTAATTCGGGTGCAACAGCAGTTGTAGAAGGAATTGGAGATCACGGTTGTGAATACATGACAGGAGGTACTGTAGTTATCCTTGGTAAAACAGGTAGAAATTTTGCTGCAGGTATGAGTGGTGGTATTGCTTATGTATATGACCCAAAGAAAAAATTCGATGCAACAGTTTGTAACATGGAAATGGTCGCTTTTGAAGAAAACGAAGCAGAAGACATTGCAAAATTAAGACGTTTGATTAAAAATCATTCTATGTACACTAATAGCCCATTAGCAAAACGAATTTTAGCCGATTGGGAAAATCAACAAAAACACTTTATTAAAGTGATGCCAACTGATTACAAAAAAGCATTAGAAAGATTGGCAGAAGAAAATAAAGTTGAAGAATTAATAGCACAATAGTCATGGGAAAGATAGGTGGATTTAAAGAATATAGTAGAGCGGATGAAAGTAACATCGCTGTAGCAGAACGTGTTTCTAATTACAATGAATTTACAGTTCCGTTACCAAAAGAAAAATTAAAAGAACAAGGATCAAGATGTATGGATTGTGGTATTCCATTCTGCCATAGTGGTTGTCCATTAGGAAATTTAATTCCTGATTTTAACGACATGGTACACCAAGAAGAATGGGAAAGCGCCTTGGCCATCTTGCAATCAACTAATAACTTCCCTGAATTCACAGGACGTCTTTGTCCAGCACCGTGTGAGAAAGCATGTGTGTTAGGTATTATCAAAGACCCTGTTTCAATCGAAAATATTGAAAAATCTATTGTAGAAAGAGGATTTGCCGAAGGTTGGATTAAACCACAAGTTCCTGCACAAAGAACAGGCAAAACGGTAGCTGTTGTAGGTTCAGGACCAGCGGGATTAGCGGCTGCACAACAATTGAACCGTGCAGGTCATACCGTAACTGTTTTTGAAAGAGACAATGCTATTGGAGGTTTATTACGTTACGGAATTCCAAACTTCAAATTAGAAAAAGGTATCATCGATAGACGTGTTGCTATCTTAGAAGCAGAAGGAATCACTTTTAAAACCAACGTTCACGTTGGGGTCAACTTCAGTGTTGATGAATTAAATGCTTTTGATGCTGTTGTGCTTTGTGGTGGTGCAACCGAAAGAAGAGGCTTGCCAACAAAAGGTGCAGATGCTAAAGGTGTTGTTCAAGCGATGACGTTCTTAACACAACAAACTAAAGTAGTTTGGGGAGAATCTGTTCCAGACCAAGTGTTGGCTACCGGTAAGGACGTAATCGTTATTGGTGGTGGAGATACTGGTTCTGACTGTGTGGGTACTTCTAACAGACAAGGAGCTAAATCAGTAACTAACTTTGAGATTATGCCAAAACCACCCGTGGGAAGAAGCGAATCTACTCCTTGGCCTTACTGGCCGTTACAATTGAAAACTTCGTCTTCGCACGAAGAAGGATGTAATAGAAACTGGTTAATCAACACCAAAGAGTTTATCACTAATGATAAAGGCGAATTAACAGCTTTAAAGACAGTGGAAGTTGAATGGAAAATCGTTCCAGGACAACGCCCAGAATTAATTGAAAAAGAAGGCTCTGAAAAAATTTGGCCATGTGACTTAGCGTTATTAGCACTTGGATTTACAGGTCCTGAGAGAACGTTAAGCGAGCAATTAGGCATTGAAACTGATTTCAGAACTAATTATAAAGCTACTAACTATCAAACTAATGTACCGCACATTTTTACTGCGGGAGACATGAGAAGAGGACAATCCTTAATTGTTTGGGCTATCTCTGAAGGTCGTGAAGCGGCAAGAGAGGTAGACTTATTCTTAATGGGATCTACAAATTTACCTACTAAAGGTAACGGTGACTTACCTAGCGTATAACAACCAACACACACAACTACTTTTACATCCCTTGGTACTGGTATCAAGGGATGTTTATTTTTTAAAAATCAATATAATTTGACTAATTGTTTTATTTCAAACAAAATGTTATATTTTGTTAAAGAATGACATTTACTTGCTCGAACGAATAAAGAATAATAAATTTGCTCAAAATTAAAATCCAATGCAAGGAAAAGACTTATTACATCTAGCAGAACAATTTGGTAGCCCCTTATATGTTTATGATGCCGAAAAAATACAATCTCAATACAACCGATTAACTAAAGCGTTTTCTAAAGTAGATACCCTTCGCATTAATTATGCAATGAAAGCATTATCTAATGTTGCCATTCTTCAATTATTGAGAGATATGGGTTCTGGTTTGGATACAGTTTCTATTCAAGAGGTTTTACTAGGATTACACGCAGGTTATGCTCCTGAAAAAATATTCTTTACTCCTAACGGTGTTTCTTTAGAAGAAATTGAAGAAGTGGCCGCTATGGGAGTGCAAATCAATATTGACAACTTGTCTATTTTAGAACAATTTGGTACTAAATATCCAGACACCCCTGTTTGCATTCGTATCAATCCACACGTAATGGCGGGAGGGAATACCAATATTTCTGTAGGTCATATTGATAGTAAATTTGGTATTTCAATTCATCAATTGCCACACTTAATTCGTATAGTTGAAAATACAAAAATGAATATTGTGGGGATTCACATGCACACAGGATCGGATATCTTAGATATTGAAGTATTCTTGTATGCTGCCGAAATCTTATTTGATGTAGCTAAAAACTTCAAAAACTTAGAATTCTTAGATTTTGGAAGTGGATTTAAAGTACCTTACAAAAAAGATGATATTGAAACCGATATTGAAGAGTTGGGTAAAAAATTATCAAAAAGATTCAATGATTTCTGTACTGAATACGGTAGAAACTTAACTTTAATTTTCGAACCTGGAAAATTCTTAGTGAGTGAGGCAGGATTCTTCTTGGCAAAAGTAAATGTGGTAAAACAAACCACTTCTACTGTTTTTGCAGGAGTGGATAGTGGTTTCAACCACTTGATTCGTCCAATGTTGTACGGATCACAACACCATATCGAAAACATTTCTAATCCTGAAGGAAAAGAGCGTTTCTATTCGGTTGTAGGTTACATCTGCGAAACGGATACTTTTGCAAACAACAGACGAATTGCCGAAATCAATGAAGGTGATATTCTTTGTTTCAGAAATGCAGGAGCTTATTGCTTCTCCATGTCATCCAATTACAATTCAAGATACAAACCAGCCGAAGTATTATGGCTGAATGGTCAAGGTCATTTAATTCGTGCCAAAGAATCGTTTGAAGATTTATTACGCAATCAAATTCCGTTGCCAGTTGCAGCAACTGTTTAATACACAAAAAAAATCCCGTTCATTAGAACGGGATTTTTTTATTCCTTTTATCATTATATTTGAAAAGAAAAAAACAATTTATCTTGAATAATCTTCAGACAAAAAAACAATCAATCCTAATGCAATGCATCATCAGTATTACATTAGTCGTGTCTGTTTCTCTAATTTGTTATTTTTTATCCAAGCATATTGATTATAGAATTACAGCTTTAATTTTACTCATGACCGTATCAGTTACGGCGATGTTATTCGACATCATTCCTGTACTAATAACAGCTATTTTGAGTGGTTTAATTCTTAATTATTTTTTCATCCAGCCATTATTTACACTTCATATCACCAATACCGAAGATGTTTTATTGTTCTTCATGTATCTTATTATTGCGTTAGTAAGTGCTGTACTTACTTATAAAATTCGAGAAGCAGAAAAAAAGGCTCGTGATAAAGAAGAAAAAGAAAAAACAATACAACTTTATGACACTTTACTCAATTCACTTTCTCATGAATTGCGTACCCCTATTGCAACTATAATTGGTGCAATTGATACCTTAAAAGAAAATAAAAAGAAACTATCCGAAAATAACCAAACCGTATTATTAGAAGAAATTGACAAAGCTAGTATTCGGCTGAACAGACAAGTTGAAAATTTACTCAACATGAGTCGATTAGAAACCGGTACACTGAAAACAAAACAAGATTGGTGTGATTTGAACGAATTGATTTATTCTTTGATTGAAAAAATTGCCGTGGTTAAAAATGAACACACCATCAATTTTGATCCTGATGAAAAATTACCCCTGTTCAAATTAGACACAGGATTGATCGAAGAAATTATTCAAAATTTAATTTTAAACGCCATTCAATATACTCCTAAGAAATCCATAATAAAAATTGTAGCAACACATCAATTAGAAAACTGTATCATTACTATTTCTGACACTGGAAAAGGTTTTCCCGAAAGCGAAATTAAATTTGCCTTTGATAAATTTTATCGATTGCCCAACACAAAAACAGGCGGCAGTGGACTTGGTTTATCCATTGTAAAAGGTTTTGTAGAAGCGCACAATGGTGCTATTTCATTAAATAATACTCCCAATTCGGGGGCTTGTTTTACAATTACTATTCCCACAGAAACTTCGTATTTAAACTCTCTCAAAAATGAATAAAGCTGAAATATTAGTTATTGATGACGAAGCGCCAATTCGAAAATTACTTGAAATCACTTTAGAAAGTAATGATTACAAAGTTTGGCTTGCTGAAACGGGAAAAGAAGGCGTGCTTTTAGCCGTCAATCATCCACCAGAACTCATTTTATTGGATTTGGGATTGCCAGATAAAAGTGGACACGAAATTCTAAAAGAGCTACGCACTTGGTACAATAAGGCGATTATCATTTTATCTGTTCAAGACAGCGAAGAAGATATCGTAAAAGCATTAGATAATGGCGCCACTGATTATCTTACCAAACCTTTCAGAACAGCCGAATTGTTAGCTAGAATTCGTTCTGTAATTCGAAGAAATCAAACACAAAATGATAGTAGTGTATTGAAATGTGGTAATTTAGAAATTGATTTTGGCGCGCGAATCATCAAAAGAAATGAAGAAACATTAAAACTTACTGCTACCGAGTTTAACTTATTAGCCCTTTTTATGAAAAACGAAGGGCGTGTGCTCACCCATCAATACATTTTAAAAGAAATTTGGGGAGTAGGCTATCAAACTGAAACACAATATTTGCGAGTGTTTGTAGCTACCTTACGTAAAAAAATTGAAGACAACCCTAATCAACCCAAACACATCATTACCGAAAGTGGTGTAGGCTACCGTTTTAGCTAAATCTTTATAAAATCTTTATATCTAACCGCTACATCTTTACATTCTGCCAATACCATTTTATTGAAATTTGTACTATTATAAATAGTAAAACATTCAATAATGAATACATTAAAAAATGATGCGACAAACAAAGTAACCATTGCCTCTCTCTTAGTAGCGTTAGGTATTATTTATGGAGATATTGGTACCAGCCCCTTATATGCTTTACGAGCCGTAATTGGAGATAGACCCATTGATTTAACTTTAGTTTACGGAGGTGTTTCCTGTATTTTTTGGACTTTAGTATTCCAAACTACGGTAAAATACGTTTGGCTTACTCTACGCGCTGACAATCATGGTGAAGGTGGAATATTCTCGCTTTATGCTTTAGTGAGACGTTATGGCAAAAAATTAGTTATTCCAACTATACTTGGAGCTACTACACTATTAGCAGACGGAATCATCACCCCTCCTATTTCTGTATCTTCTGCCATAGAAGGTCTCGGAATGGTAGAAGGACTTGAAAACACTATTGTTCCTGGAAATACTTTAACCATAGGAATCGTAGTGGCTATTTTATCATTATTATTTTTCTTTCAACGATTTGGAACACATGTTATTGGAAAATTTTTCGGGCCTATAATGGCAACTTGGTTTACCATGTTATTAGTAGTTGGAATCCATGAAATTACACTACACCCTGATATTATAAAAGCTTTAAATCCGTATTATGGATATGATCTTTTACTAAATTATCCCAGCGGATTCTGGCTATTAGGAGCTGTTTTCCTTTGCACCACAGGTGCTGAAGCTTTATACTCCGACTTAGGGCATTGCGGTATTAAAAACATACGTATTACTTGGATTTATGTTAAAATTAGTTTGGTGGTTAGTTACTTAGGACAAGCTGCTTGGCTAATGCACCAAGGAGAAAGCCTCTTAAATGGTAGAAATCCATTTTTTGAAATTATTCCAACTTGGTTTTTATTACCTAGTATAATTATTGCTACTTGCGCAACCATTATTGCTTCTCAAGCCTTGATTAGCGGTAGTTTTACCTTAATTAGTGAGGGGATGAACCTTAACTTTTGGCCTAGAGTAACTGTAAAGCAACCAAGTGATAGCAAAGGACAAGTTTATATTCCTAGTGTAAATAGTATGCTATGGTTTGGCTGTATTTTAATGATGGTATATTTTAAAGAAAGTGCACACATGGAAGCCGCTTATGGATTTTCTATTACCATTACCATGTTAATGACTACCTATCTATTAAGCTATTTTATTAATTATAGATTAAAATGGAACAAATTAAAAGTTATTTTGTTCCTAAGTATTTTTGGAACTATTGAAATTGCTTTTTTTATTGCCAATGTTGCCAAAATTAAAGAACGTTGGATGTTCTTATTTTTTGAACTTTTTATCTTTACAGTAATGTATGTTTGGTTCTTCGCCAGAAAAATCAACAATAGATTCACTAAGTTTGTTGAATTAGGTAAATATAGCAGCACATTAACAGAGCTTAGTGAGGACGACGCGATTCCAAAATTTGCTACTCATTTAATTTATTTATCAAAAGCGGATAGACGCCATGAGATTGAGGAAAAAATTATGAAATCAATTTTTTCAAAAAAACCGAAACGTGCCGATGTATATTGGTTTTTACACATCAATCGCACCGAAGACCCTTTTACACTTTCTTATGATGTATCTGAATTAGTGGATGACAAAGTAATTAAAGTAAACATTAATGTAGGATTTAGAGTTCAGCCAAAAACCGAATTGTATTTCAAAACTATTGTGAAAGAATTAGTGGCCAATAAAGAATTGAATTTACACATTCGTCCAGACGGTTCTAGTAAATACAATAGTGAACCGGATTTCAAATTTGTAGTCATAGAAAAATTCTTATCCATAGAAAATGAATTTGCACTACGTGAAGGCATGTTACTCAATTCTTATTTCTTACTAAAACACATGAGTTTAAGTGATGAAAAAGCTTTTGGATTAGAAAAATCAGATGTTGAAGTGGAACAAATTCCATTAGTCTATCAGCCCATTACCAATATCAAATTAGATCGAAAAATCAGATAGTAATGAAACCTGATTCATCATTAGAACTATTTCAAAAGTATTTTAGTCTTGAAAACCGATTAATTGAAATTGAATTAAAAAATCATGAAGTTATCAAAGGAAAATTTATTGGTTATTTCAAAGGGAAAGAAGAAAACATCGTAAAATGGCATTTTACAGATGTTGATATTCTTTTTGGCAGAGATCAATTTGGATTTTTAATTGGACAACTTATTGAACACAAAGACATTTTGAGTGTACGGTTCTTAGAAGATAATTCAATTATTTATCTTAATAAATAATTAGTACTTAAAATAAAAATCCCATTCTGAATCAGAACGGGATTTTTTATATCAACTAAATCCTAAAGATATTATTTTACAAACAACTCTTCCATTACTTCAGATTCTGTTCCATTTGGAAATGGAATTTTCAATAGTTGTGAAAGTGTTGGTACAATCTGAGTAATGTGTTTTTTTGTATGAGAGTTGCCTTTTGGGACATGCCAACCATAAAATAACATCGGTACGTGCGTGTCATAACTATTAGGTGAGCCATGCGTAGTTCCCGTTTCTATATATTCCATGTAGCCCGCTTTGTCTAAAATAAAAATATCGCCATTTTGTTTTGGGTCATATCCTTTGGCAATAAAACTCAAGAAATAATCGTCTCCTGTCGAAGTTAGAATTTCTTCTTCAGTATAAACACGTTTCACTTGGTCTTGCGTCATTAAAAAGTCTTTGAAACTTTGTTTCACTTTGGACAATTCCAAACCTTTTTCTTTTAATACTGGTTTATTAAAGAACAAATTGAAATTTGAATAATTCAACACAACATCAACCCCAAAAGTAGCTACAGAAAATTTTCTCAAAGCAGCATCAACATTTTTAGAGGGCACATTCTTAACATTGTATTTGTTATCTTTCAAATAGTTAGGATTCTCAGCTCCAGCGTGATCCGCAGTTAAGAACAGCACATAATTGTCTTTTCCAACCGTTTGGTCTAAATACGTCAAGAACTTAGCTAAAGTTAAATCCAATCGCAAATACGTATCTTGTAATTCCATAGAACGGGGTCCAAAAGTATGTCCCACATAATCGGTTGAAGAGAAACTTACTGTCAAGAAATCAGTAATCGCGTCTTTACCTAATTGTTCTTTATCAATAGCTCTTATGGCTAAATCAGCCAAAATATCATTCCCAAAAGGAGTAGTTCGCAATACATCAGCTCCTTTTTCGTCGTATATTTTTTTCAAATTATACGGAAAAACAGGCCCTGTGGTTTTATCTATTTTCCCTTCATACGGGTTATCATCTACTAAACTTTCATCATAAGTGGCAACTGGTTTTAACAAATCCCAACCACCATTGATGTAATTCATAAAACGCTTTTCATTATTAAACTCAGTAACCCATTCTGGCAAACTAGCTCCATAAAATGTACTCGAAATAAACGATCCCGTTTTACTATACCAATACGCACCATTAGCAAAATGACCGGCGGGTAAAATGGCGCCACGGTCTTTAATACTCATCCCAATAACTTTTCCTCTAAAATTAGTTGCCATTCGCAATTCGTCAGTAATAGTAGTACTTAACAAGTTCTTAGGTGACATAGCTCCTTCTTTATCCGTTCCGTCGCCCACCGTTTTTACATCAGTATCATCCGTACAGTACATTTCTTTTCCAGTAGCACGATTGAACCATTCGTTCCCTACAATTCCGTGTGTAGCGGGTGTTGTTCCAGTGTATATGGAAGCATGTCCTGGAGCCGTATAAGTAGGTACATAATTGTAATGCATATTATGGAAAGTATAGCCTCCGTTCATAATACGCTTAAAACCATTAGCAGAAAAATCATCTGAAAAACGATACAAATATTCCATTTTCATTTGATCCACCACAATTCCAACTACTAATTTTGGACGTTGTTGCGCCTGAGCCGAAAACACAAGGCTAAAAGTCAAAAACAATACTAATTTCTTCATATTAGATAAATTTTATTATACTACTTTATATTATCCAAAAATACAGATTAATTTGGATAACTATTTTAATAAAAAGAGGTATTTGAGTAAATTTAATTTAAAAATAACAGCGACGTAGCATTCTATTTTGGATTTTCCTCAAAATAACGCTTTTCAATACGCTTGATATCTTTGATAGAATTTTTAGCCCAAGTAAGTCGTTTTTCCAAAATCTCATCCTCGGTTAATTGCCAATTGATATCCGAATTTCGGAGTCTGTTGGTCAAATTCTGAATGATAATCGCAGCCGAAACAGAAATATTCAAACTCTCGGTAAAACCTACCATTGGAATCTTCAAAAACCCATCAGCTTGTTGCATAATTTCTTCTGACAACCCTTCTTTTTCTGTTCCAAAAAATAAGGCGCTAGGTTTTGAAATATCAAAATTTTCAAGCAAACAATCTTTTTCGTGTGGCGTAGTGGCTATAATTTGATAGCCTTTAGAGCGAAGGGATTTAATACAATTATTAGAAGTTTCATGTCTTATAATATCTACCCATTTTTGAGCACCTAAAGCAATTTGCTTATCAATTCTTTTTCCAAAACGTTGCTCGATTACATTCAGTTCTTGAATTCCAAAAACTTCACAGCTGCGCATTACCGCACTAGTATTGTGTAACTGATAGACATCTTCTACCGCCACTGTAAAATGATTGGTTCTATTTTTCAAAACTTCTAAAAAGCGTTCTTTTCGATTGTCTGTCAAAATAGTTTCAAGAAAATTAAGGTAATCTGTATCAATCATTGTCTCTTTTTTTGGAGGCAAAAATACTAAAAAGGTTTATATTTGCACTTTCGAAAAAACAACACAAAAATGACTACTCTAAACGAATTGAATGCCATCTCTCCTATTGATGGACGATACAGAAATAAAACCCTTTCACTAGCTCCTTTTTTCTCGGAAGAAGCGTTAATCAAATACCGCGTTTTAATTGAAATTGAATACTTTATTGCTTTATGTGAAGTGCCTTTACCTCAACTTAAAAATGTAGACGCAAATGTATTCGAAAGTTTACGAGCTATTTATACCAATTTTTCTACGGAAGATGCGCTTTGGATTAAAGAAACAGAAAAAGTGACCAATCACGATGTAAAAGCGGTAGAATATTTCATCAAGGATGCTTTTGAAAAATTAGGTTTGTCTGCATACAAAGAGTTCATTCACTTCGGATTAACTTCTCAAGACATTAACAATACAGCAATTCCATTATCTACTAAAGAGGCTTTTGAAAAAGTATACCTACCTTCTTTAATTAATGTCATTGCAAAATTAAAAGAATTAAGTACGGAATGGGCAGCTGTTCCAATGTTAGCTCGTACACATGGACAACCCGCCTCTCCTACGCGTTTAGGAAAAGAAATTGGTGTTTTTGTAGAGCGTTTAGAAGAGCAAATGCGTTTGTTGTTCAATATTCCGTTTGCAGCAAAATTTGGTGGTGCCACTGGAAATTACAATGCCCACCACGTGGCGTATCCACAAATTGATTGGAAACAATTTGGCGATACTTTTGTAGAGAACAATTTAGGTTTACACCACTCCTTCCCTACTACGCAAATTGAGCATTACGATCACTTTGCTGCTTTTTTTGATGCGCTGAAAAGAATCAATACCATTATCATTGACTTAGATCGAGACATTTGGACGTATGTATCGATGGACTATTTCAAACAAAAGATTAAAGCAGGAGAAATTGGTTCTTCGGCGATGCCACATAAAGTGAACCCTATCGATTTTGAAAACTCTGAAGGTAATCTAGGAATTGCCAATGCTATTTTCGAACATTTATCGGCTAAATTGCCTGTATCAAGATTACAACGTGATTTAACTGACAGTACTGTTCTACGAAATATTGGCGTTCCAATGGGACACACTATTATTGCTTTTGAAGCCACTTTAAAAGGATTGAACAAATTGTTGTTAAACGAACCAAAATTCCACGAGGATTTAGAAAAAAACTGGGCGGTAGTAGCTGAGGCTATCCAAACTATTCTACGTCGTGAAGCCTATCCAAATCCGTATGAAGCGTTAAAAGGTTTGACCAGAACGAACGAAGCAATTACCAAAGAATCGATTCATAGTTTCATTGCAACTTTAGACGTTAGCGATGCTATTAAAACCGAATTAATGCAAATTACACCAAGTAATTTCGTGGGGATTTAATTTCCAAAATAAAGCACATAAAAAAGGCTTAAGAAAATATCTTAAGCCTTTTTATATTTTAAAAACTATTCTTTAAATTATCTCGAATAATTTGGAGCTTCTTTAGTAATCGTCACATTGTGTGGGTGACTTTCTGTGATTCCACTTGAAGTAATACGAACAAAACGCCCATTTTCTTGCAAGGTTGGAATATCTTTAGCTCCGCAGTATCCCATTCCGGCACGAAGACCACCAATGAATTGTAACATACTTTCGTTCAATTCTCCTTTGTAAGGCACACGACCTACAATTCCTTCTGGAACTAATTTCTTCACGTCGTCTTCCACATCTTGGAAATAACGGTCTTTTGAACCACCCTGCATGGCTTCAACAGAACCCATTCCGCGGTAGGATTTGAATTTTCTTCCTTCAAAAATGATGGTTTCACCTGGAGACTCTTTTGTTCCTGCTAAAAGTGACCCTAACATTACACAATCCGCACCTGCAGCAATCGCTTTAGGAATATCTCCGGTGTAGCGAATACCACCATCTGCAATAACTGGTACTCCAGTTCCTTTGATAGCCGCAGCTACTTCTAAAACCGCTGAAAATTGAGGAAATCCAACACCTGCCACAATACGAGTAGTACAAATCGAACCCGGTCCAATACCCACTTTTACTCCGTCAGCACCACTTTCAACCAAATATTTGGCCGCTTCTGGCGTAGCAATGTTTCCAACAATCACATCAATTTGAGGAAATTTAGCTTTTACTTCTTTCAACACATTCACCACACCTTGGGTATGACCGTGAGCCGTATCAATAATGATAGCATCAACTCCCGCTTTCACCAAAGCTTCTGCTCTTTGAACGGCATCTCCTGTAACGCCAATGGCGGCAGCAACACGCAAACGTCCGTAAACGTCTTTGTTAGCAATCGGTTTCTGAGTTAATTTAGTAATATCTCTAAAAGTGATTAATCCTACTAATTCATTTTTAGCATTAACCACTGGTAATTTTTCAATTTTGTTTCCTTGCAAAACTACTTCTGCTTGTTCTAATGAAGTGCCTTCAGCAACTGTAATTAAGTTTTGAGAAGTCATTACCTCAACAATAGGACGTGCTCCATTTTTTTCAAAACGCAAATCACGATTGGTAACAATTCCTTTTAAGATTTTATGTTCATCAACAATTGGGATTCCTCCTATTCCGAATTCCTTCATGGCATTTTTAGCGTCAGCAACCGTAGAAGTCAATGGTAGAGTAACCGGATCAATAATCATCCCAGACTCTGCACGTTTTACTTTACGCACTTTAGCCGCCTGTTGCTCAATAGTCATGTTCTTATGAAGTACTCCAATTCCGCCTTCTTGAGCCATAGCAATTGCCATTGCACTTTCAGTAACTGTATCCATAGCTGCAGAAACAATAGGAACGTTTAAGGTAATGTTTCTTGAAAATTTAGATTGAATACTTACTTCGCGGGGAAGCACATTAGAATAGTTAGGAACTAATAGAACATCATCGTAAGTTAATCCTTCGCCGATAATCTTTGAATTGTGTGCGATCATTGCAATTTGAAGTTGTGGTTAAATTGCGTGCAAATATAGACAATCTTAAGCAAAAAACCAGCGCTATCTCATAATTTATGTTTAAATTGCAGTAATTCGCTCATTTCAATCGATATCAGACTCAACGTCAATTATTCAAAATGTAATTTATTTTTTGAAAAAATGGAAATACAAACCGAAATAAAAGGATTATCTGAAGCTGAAGTAGCTGAGTCAAGAATCAAAAACGGCGCTAATTCGCTTGACCACCAAGATAAAAACAACTTTTGGACTTCGGTGGTGGAAATTTGTAAAGAACCTATGTTCTTGCTTCTTGCTACAGCAACTAGCATTTATTTTATTACAGGCGAACATAGCAACGGAATTTTTATGTCCATCGCTATTATTCTTATCGCTAGTATTTCACTCTATCAAGAATCCAAAAGTAAAAATGCCATTCAAGCCTTAGAAAAACTCACTCAACCTAAAAGTAAAGTTATTCGAGAAGGCATCATAATGGAAATTGCTAGTGAAGAAATTGTCTTAGGTGATTGTATTCAAATTGAAGAAGGCACTTTTGTTCCTGCTGACGGACGTATCATTCAATCCAATGACTTTTCTGTAAATGAATCCATCCTAACAGGAGAATCTTTTTCGGTAGCCAAAAATGAAAAATCAGAAAACAAAGAGGTATACCAAGGTACTATTGTTGCTAGTGGACTCGCTATTTGTGTCGTTACAGCCATTGGAAACCAAACCCTATTAGGAAAAATAGGGAAAAGTTTAAGCTCGATTGAAGAAGAAAAAACACCACTTCAAAAACAAATTGAAAATTTTGCCAAACGAATGTCTATCATAGGATTAGTTGTTTTTGGAATTGTTTGGGGAATTAATTACTACCATTCTCGCATAATTTTGGATAGTTTGATTAAGGCACTCACCATCGCAATGAGTATTATTCCGGAAGAAATTCCTGTTGCCTTCACGACTTTTATGGCACTCGGCGCTTGGCGTCTAATGAAAATGGGAATTATAGTCAAGCACACTAAAACTGTAGAAACGCTTGGCAGTGCTACTGTCATTTGTACCGATAAAACTGGAACCATTACCGAAAACAAAATGAGTTTAGCCCAATGGTACACGCTTGCTTCCAACCAAATTTCAGGAATTAATTCCAAAATAACTCCCGAAGAAAATGAACTGCTAACCTTGGCTATGTGGGCAAGCGAACCGATTCCTTTTGATGCTATGGAAATTGCATTGCACGATGCCTATGCCAATTTAGACTTGGAAGATGAACGAACTGATTTCAAATTAACGCATGAATATCCTTTAAGTGGCAAACCACCTATGATGACCCACATTTTTGAAAACAAAAAAGGAATTCGTGTCATTGCCGCCAAAGGGGCTCCCGAAGCCATACTTGCTTGTTCTAACCTATCTGATTTAGAAACACAACAAATCCAACACGCCTTCACTACAATGACACAAGAAGGTTTTCGAGTTTTGGCCGTGGCCGAAGCTAAATTCTATGGCGATAATTACCCTGAAAAACAACAAGAATTTTCGTTTCAACTCAAAGGTTTGGTTGCCTTTTACGACCCTCCAAAAAGCAACATTAAAGCCGTTTTTGAAACATTTTACAAAGCAGGAATCGATATTAAAATTATCACAGGAGATACTGCAGAAACCAGTACAACCATTGCCAAACAAGTGGGATTTAAAAATCATCATAACGCTTTAAGCGGAGACCAACTCATGACTATGGATGAAACCGAGCTTCAAGCAAAAGTAATGGATACCCATCTATTTACCCGAATGTTTCCCGAAGCCAAACTTAAAATCATAAAGGCGTTAAAAGAAAATAACCAAATTGTAGCCATGACTGGAGATGGTGTTAATGACGGACCTGCTTTAAAATCAGCTCATATTGGAATTGCTATGGGCAAACGAGGTACCGAAATAGCCAAACAAGCCGCAAACCTCATTTTAATCGATGATGATTTTGCTAAAATGACTGAGGCAATTGCTATGGGAAGAAAAATTTACATCAATCTCAAAAAAGCCATTCAATATATTATTTCCATTCATATTCCTTTGATTTTAATTGTATTTATTCCGTTAGCACTCGGATGGATCTATCCTACTATTTTTTCTCCCGTCCACATCATATTCTTAGAAATTATTATGGGACCTACCTGTACTATTATCTACGAAAACGAACCCATGGAACGCAATTTAATGGAACTAAAACCAAGACCACTTTCGAATACCTTTTTTAAATTTAAAGAAATTGTACTAAGCATTATTCAAGGATTAGCTATTACGCTAGGACTACTTTTTGTGTACCAAAATAGTGTTATAAATGGTGAGTCAGAAGACACTACTCGAACACTTGTTTTTCTAACTTTAATTAGTTCTAATATTTTTCTAACACTGGCCAATCGCTCTTTTTATTATTCAGTTTTTACCACTTTAAAATACAAAAACAGCTTGGTAACATTTATTATAGGAGCTACTATTCTTGCCACATCATTATTACTATTTATACCAACACTAGCACATTTTTTCAAATTTGAGTTAGTTAGAATAACACAATTTTGCTACAGTGTAATAGTAGGCGGAATAGCGGTATTTTGGATTGAAATCTACAAATTAATTCGGCGAATAGAAAAATAAAACTATTCTTTAAAAATCAGATTCAATCCCAATTGAAACGAAAGACTATTCGCCTTGGAAAGATCCGAATAAGACAATACATTATCTGCTAGTACATAAAAGTTTACAGGTCCTACTTTTGTTGACATTCCCAAACCTACATTGGTAAACGAAAAAGAATCAACAGTATAAGTAGCTTTCATTTGAAATGATTTTGAGAAATTTCTTTTATAAAAAGTAGTCAATGCAAACAAAGGCGATTTTGGTGTAGTCATAGTAAACAATTGTGCTCCAAGAGTACTTTTGTAAAAGATACTAGGATCTGTTCCTTCACAATTACAACTACCATCCACTACTCTTTCTTCTTCAAAGGAATACTGCGCAGAAGCATTGAATTTAGTAGGCCTCCAAGTAGTATATTTTGTATGTAAAGTATCTAATACAATGGCGTTTTTAAAATCTTGGTAATTAGCTTGAGCGGCATTCTCATTATTAAAATGGGGCACTAGTCCTTTGTAATTGTAAAAACCTTTATAAGAGTAATTCTCTACATTTTTTGACTGTTTAACCGAACCTAAATCAATAATACTAGCCGTAAATTGTACATTAGATTGTGGATAATACGTCAGTCCTAAATCCAATCCTAATCCTAAATTCCCACCAAGTAAAATTCCTTTCTTAACGTCAGCTCCTATATTGCTATTAGTATTAGTATTAGTATCATCATATTGTGAAATTCCAGAAGTGTTTAACTGTAAATTGGAATAGATAATTTGTTCATAAAATGAATCTTTAGAGGTATTGGTATAAATATACCCCGCGTTATCAACTGAACTTGCATTGAAAATACTAGAATAAATTTTGGCTCTAGCCCCAACTATTAAGTTGTCTTGTATTTTTTTATTAATCCCAAAATGAAATACAGATGATAAATCTGCTTTAAAATTGATATCGCCTAAATTAAAGCGTTTCCCCAAATAATCCTTATTACCATCTATGGCCAATATGGCAATATCATAAGGTACATAAGACAACAAATCAAACTCTTGATACAACCCAAAAGAGAAATACATCTTATGATCAAAGTCCCCAATTCTAAATCCTCCACTCAATAATTCCATTTGTTCGTTTAGCATTATCTTATCTCTATTTGTAGTAGACGAAATAATATTTCTGATTTTTGTATTAAAATCAACCCCATCATTCGCAAATAAATCATACGCTGAAAAGCCTGTCGAACCAACATTCATTGAAATACCTGATAAAAACGGAACACCTGCATACCATTTGTATTTTACATCGGCACCTGGATTAATCATCAACGATTGCGGAATATCTGTAAAATTATAAAATAGCTGTTTATTTTGCGCTACTAAATTAGTTGTTATAAGAAGCGTTAAAAAAAAGAATACTTTTCTCATTGTATTACAAAATAAGCAGTTATACCAGAACGCATTTTTATGTTTCCTGTACTCGATTCTGTCAAGGCCGTTCCTGAAGCCATTCGGAGTGTCATTTCAATTCTAGTCGTATTTTTTAATGTAGCCAATCGAGTTCCTTGAAACACTTCTTTTTTAGTAATTACATTAGGAGCACCATAATAGGAAGGCACATCAATCGAAATAGTATCTATCTGAATTCCATTTGCATTAAAAAGTTTCACATTAATAGTATAGGCTCGAGCGATAGTGTTATTAATTTCAAAATCTAATTCGACTTTAGCTAAATCATTCACAAAAAAAGTGTTATTGAATAAATCTACTGTCGAACGATCTATAAATTGGGAATTCTCTACTCCATTAGTTACAAACTCATTAGCAGGAATGTCAAAATAAACCAAATTAGCCACATAAGTGGGTTCTAATCGTAAATTTTTAGTTTGGTTGAAGTCCAAATCGCTGGAGCAGGAAAAAAAAGAAGGGTACACTAAAAAGTAGTACTATGAATTGGGATTTAAAAAAAAGTTTCATTGTAATGAAATTGAATTTGTGTAAAATAAAACGTTGCTTTAGTATATTTATTGTTTTTAATAGAATTGACCGAATACTTTCGATGCTTCATTATACGCACTCTCAAAACTCATCGGACTCAAATTAGTAGTTGCTTTTTGAGTGGTAAAATAAGAAAGTAATTTTTCTGTCGGCATATTTCCTGTCAAATGATTGGTTGCCATTGGGCATCCACCAAAACCTTGAATAGCACCGTCAAATCGGCGACAACCTGCTTGATACGCTGCATCAATTTTCTCAAACCAAGTATCAGGAGTCGTGTGCAAATGCGCTCCAAATTCTATGTTAGGATACGCTGGAATCAAATTGGAAAACAAATACGAAATTATCTCTGGTGTCGAACTCCCAATAGTGTCTGAAAGAGAAACAATTTTTACGCCCATAGTAGCTAATTTTTCCGTCCACTCCCCTACAATTTCAGTATTCCAAGGATCTCCATACGGATTTCCAAACCCCATAGAAAGGTAAGCAACTACTTGTTTGTTTTTGGCATCAGCCAAATTCAAAATTTCTTGTAAACTCACCAAAGATTGAGCAATTGTCTTGTGCGTATTTCTCATTTGGAAATTCTCTGAAATAGAAAATGGAAACCCTAAATATTGAATTTCAGGAAAATTACACGCCGCTTCTGCACCTTGCATGTTCGCAATAATAGCCAATAACTTACTTTGAGTTTGCGATAAATCCAATTGGGCTAAAACTTGCGCAGTATCTTGCATCTGTGGAATTGTTTTTGGCGAAACAAAACTTCCAAAATCTATGGTATCAAACCCCACACGCAACAATGACTGAATATAAGTCACTTTGTTTGCAGTAGGAATAAAAGTCTTTATTCCTTGCATAGCATCTCTTGGGCATTCGATGATTTTTACTGTTTCCATAGGAAATCAAAGGTAGGGAAAAAAGAAAAATTCAATTGCAAAAATCAAATACAATATCAAAAAACAATCTCTAAATTTAGGATCAAAGTAGAATTAACATTCAATAAAATGTGAAGTTGTAGTAGAATATAACTACTATTTTCTACTTAAAATGGCTTTGTTAATCGCTTTGACCAAAGCTGGGCCTTCATAAATAAACCCTGTGTACAATTGAACCAAACTCGCTCCCGCTTCTAATTTTTCAATCGCATCTTCGGCAGAATGGATTCCACCCACCCCAATAATTGGAAACGATTTGTTGCTTTTCTCAGCTAAAAATCGAATAACTTCAGTTGAACGTTTTGTCAAAGGTTTTCCTGATAAACCACCTGTTTCTATTTTATTTTCAGAGGCCAAACCTTCTCTAGACAAAGTAGTATTTGTAGCTATAACTCCAGCAATTTTGGTTTCGTTAACAATATCGATGATGTCTAGTAATTGTTCGTCTGTTAAATCAGGTGCAATTTTCAATAGAATCGGCTTTTGTTTTGGCTTAGCTAAATTCTTATTTTGTAAGGTTTGCAACAACTCAGTTAGCGGTTTTTTGTCTTGTAAGGCACGTAAATTGGGTGTGTTTGGCGAACTCACATTCACCACAAAATAATCCACGTAATCAAACAGTGCCTCAAAACAAATTTCATAATCTGAAGTTGCTTCTTCATTTGGAGTTACTTTATTTTTACCAATATTTCCTCCAATTAGCACTCCATTATTTTTTTTCAATCGCAAAACAGCCTCTTCCACTCCACCATTATTAAAACCCATTCGGTTAATAATCGCGCTATCTTCTTTCAAACGAAACAAGCGTTTTTTAGGATTTCCATCTTGTGCTTTTGGCGTAAGGGTACCAATTTCAATGAACCCGAAGCCAAAATTAGACAACTCTTGGTACAAAACAGCATTTTTATCAAAACCCGCAGCTAAGCCGACTGGATTTTTAAATTTCAACCCAAATACTTCCGTTTCTAAACGGCTATCTTTAACTTCATATAAAGCACGAAATAAACCTGAAAAACCAGGAATTTTTGATAGTAATTTAATAGTTGAAAAGGTAAAATAATGTACTTTTTCAGGGTCAAAACAGAAAAGTATCGGACGAATTAATTGCTTGTACATAGTTGTGATTTTGTGTGTTGCAAAAGTAAAGAATAGTTTTTAGTAACGAAACTTCTCGAACCAATTTTAAAACAAGCTCCAATTTTTAAAATTATTTGCCAAAAACCACGAAAAACCACTCACAAACCTTGCTTATATTTTGTATGTGTTTTTTCAATACCCTATATTTGCAATCCTAAAAATAATTTAAAATGATTAAGATTACTTTACCCGATGGGTCTGTGAAAGAATTTGCGGCAGGGATTACCCCAATGGACGTTGCAAAAAGCATTAGCGAAGGATTGGCTAGAAATGTAATTTCGGCCTCATTCAATGGTATCACCGTTGAAACCGTTACGCCTTTGACCACAGATGGTAGTCTTGTTCTTTTTACTTGGAATGACGATGAGGGAAAAAAAGCCTTTTGGCACTCAACTTCACACGTTATGGCACAAGTTTTAGAGGAAATGTATCCAGGTATCAAATTGACGCTTGGACCTGCAATCTCCAATGGATTTTACTACGATGTTGATTTTGAAGACCATAAAATAACCGATGCCGATTTCAAAAAAATAGAAGATCGTGTACTAGAAATATCACGAGAAAAACACGAATTCAAAATGCGTCCGGTTACAAAGGCTGAAGCCTTAGAAGTATACAAAGATAACGTATATAAAACAGAGTTAATCTCCAATCTAGAAGATGGCACAATTACTTTTTGCGATCATTCTACTTTTACTGACTTATGTCGTGGTGGCCACATTCCAAATACAGGAATCATCAAGGCAATGAAGATCATGAGTGTGGCAGGTGCCTACTGGAGAGGTGATGAAAAAAACAAACAGTTAACTCGTGTGTACGGAATCTCATTCCCAAAACAAAAAGACCTAACCGATTACTTAGAACTATTAGAAGAGGCTAAACGTCGCGACCACAGAAAACTGGGGAAAGAATTGGAATTATTTGCTTTTTCGTCAAAAGTAGGACAAGGTTTGCCTTTATGGTTGCCAAAAGGTGCCGCTTTGCGTGATCGTTTAGAGCAATTTTTGAAAAGAGCGCAAAAAAAAGCAGGTTACGAACAAGTAGTTACACCGCACATTGGTCAAAAAGAATTGTATGTGACTTCTGGACACTATGCTAAATATGGAGCCGATAGTTTCCAACCTATCAATACGCCAGCTGAAGGTGAAGAATTTTTATTAAAACCAATGAACTGCCCTCACCACTGTGAGATTTTTAATGTGCGCCCTTGGTCGTATAAAGATCTACCTAAACGTTACGCCGAGTTTGGAACAGTCTACCGCTATGAACAAAGTGGTGAATTACACGGTTTAACTCGTGTACGAGGATTTACTCAAGACGATGCGCATATTTTTTGTACGCCAGAACAATTAGATGAAGAATTTAAAAAAGTAATTGACTTAGTTTTATATGTTTTTGGTTCGCTAGGATTTGAAAACTTTACCGCTCAAGTTTCACTACGCGATCAGGAAAACAGAGACAAATACATTGGTTCTGACGAAAATTGGGAAAAAGCGGAAAACGCAATTATCAATGCTGCAAAAGACAAAGGTTTAAATACTGTTATTGAATATGGGGAAGCCGCTTTCTATGGGCCTAAACTGGATTTCATGGTAAAAGACGCTTTGGGAAGACAATGGCAATTAGGAACGATTCAGGTTGATTATAACTTACCAGAACGTTTTGATTTGACTTACAAAGGATCTGACGACCAATTGCACAGACCAGTAATGATTCATCGTGCTCCATTTGGTTCTATGGAACGATTCATTGCTATTTTATTAGAACATACCGCTGGTAATTTCCCATTATGGTTAATGCCTGAACAAGCTATTATCTTGTCATTGAGCGAGAAATACGAAATATATGCCAAAAAAGTTTTAGATTTGCTAGAAAATCACGAAATTCGCGCCCTAATTGATAACCGAAACGAAACAATCGGTAAGAAAATTAGAGATGCTGAGATGCAAAAAATGCCTTTCATGCTTATTGTGGGTGAAGAAGAAAAAAAAACGGAACTGTTTCTATTCGTCGTCATGGTCAAGAAGGTAAAGGTAATGTTACGGTTACTATAGAAGAATTTGCAACTATGGTTACCGAAGAAATCAATAAAACATTAAAAGTATTTACAGTTTAACTTAAATTTTTAAAGTCATAGCAATAAGAAGTAACAGAGGTGCTCAACCTCGAGTAGAAAAAAAAGATGCACATCGAATTAACAATTTTATTCGTGTGCCAGAGGTACGTCTTGTAGGCGATAATGTTGAAACAGGAGTTTATAAAACTTCAGAGGCTTTACGATTGGCTGATGAATTGGAATTAGACTTGGTTGAAATTTCACCAAATGCGGAACCACCTGTTTGTAAAATTATTGACTATAATAAATTTGTTTACGAACAAAAGAAACGTGAAAAAGCCCTAAAGGCAAAATCAACTCAGGTAGTCATCAAAGAAATTCGTTTTGGTCCTCAAACTGATGAGCACGACTATGAATTTAAGAAAAAGAATGCTGAAAAATTCTTAAAAGAAGGAGCAAAATTAAAAGCCTTTGTATTTTTTAAAGGACGTTCAATCATCTATAAAGATCAAGGACAAATTTTATTATTACGATTAGCTACTGATTTAGAAGAGTATGGCAAAGTTGAAGCAATGCCAGTTCTTGAAGGAAAGAGAATGATTATGTTCATTGCTCCTAAGAAAAAGAAATAATCCACATTTAATGCTTTTATAAGCATTAAGTAAAAAAATATTGAGATTGCTACGCAAGCTCGCAAAGATAGTAAGTAAAATAAATTAAAAAACTAGGAAAAAATGCCTAAAATGAAAACTAAATCTAGCGCCAAAAAACGTTTTAAAGTTACTGGTTCTGGAAAGATTAAAAGAAAGCACGCTTTTAAAAGTCACATTTTGACTAAAAAATCTAAAAAGCGTAAATTGGCTTTGACTCATTCTGCGTTAGTTCACGCAACAGATGAAAAAAGCATCAAACAACAATTAAGAATTATCTAAATAGTTGATTATTGGAAGTTATTAGTTGATGGAATTTCAAACAACCGATAACCAACAACCAAAAACTATTTTATTCTTTAGGTTACAAACAATTTAATAACCATGGAGTATGGCTTTAAGTTCTCTTAATTTAATTCGGGACGCCTACTACAAAAAAAATGTAAAATTATGCCAAGATCGGTAAATTCAGTTGCTAAAAGAGCACGAAGAAAAAAAATAATGAAACAAGCCAAAGGTTTCTTTGGTAGACGTAAAAACGTTTGGACAGTTGCTAAAAATGCGGTAGAGAAAGCGATGAGCTATGCTTACCGTGATAGAAAAGTGAATAAAAGAAATTTCCGTGCTTTATGGATTCAACGTATCAACGCTGGAGCTCGTTTAGAAGGAATGTCTTATTCTCAATTCATGGGAAAAGTTAAAGCTAACAATATCGAATTGAACCGTAAAGTTCTTGCTGATTTAGCTATGAATCACCCAGAAGCTTTCAAAGCAATACTTAATAAAGTAAAATAAACGTTTTATCAACTCAATTTAGATTACTTACTTACATAGGAACCTCAATCGAAAGATTGGGGTTTTTTGTTGGATTACAACATTCAAAACTACAGAATTAAATTATTTATAAAAATTCATTCAAATCAATATATTCTGTTTAAAATACTATTTTTAATGCCTTTGTGTCTTTGCGGCAAAAAAACTATTTTTGGACTAACCCAAATTTCATTTAATGAGAACACTTTTTACGCTATTACTACTTAGTATTACTTCTGCAGGCTTAAGCCAAATCAAACTCATTTCATGGAATGTAGAGAATTTTGGTAAATCAAAATCCAATACCGAAATAGCATACATAGCAACACTTTTAAACAAGTATGATTTGGTAGCCCTACAAGAAGTAGTAGCTGGAGATGGAGGGGCACAAGCGGTTGCCCGTCTCGCTGACGAACTCAATAGAAAAGGTAGTCACTGGGACTATACCATAAGTGATCCCACCACAAGTACCCCTAGTAAAACTGAACGCTATGCGTTTCTTTGGAAAACGGCACAGTTAAAGAAAATAGGAAAAGCGTGGCTCGAAAAAAAATATGCTATTGAAATGGAACGAGAACCTTATTTATGCACTTTTGAATATCAAAAAAAACAATTTACAGCAGTTTCATTTCACGCCATCACAAAAAGTAAACAACCTGAAAGAGAGATTAAGTACTTCAAATTATTTCCAAAAGAATATTCAAAACTGAATTTGATATTTATGGGTGATTTCAATTGTCCACAATCACATTCTGTTTTTGATCCTTTACGAAAAATGGGATTTTCTTCGGCATTAGTGAACCAAAAAACTTCTTTGAAACGCAGTTGCAAAAAAGGCGAATGTCTTGCCTCCGAATTTGATAATATGTATTTTTCAAAATCAAAAATCAAGAAATTGCATTCAGGAATAGTACTTTTTTATCAAAATTTTCAATCCTTACAACAAGCAAGAACAATTTCCGACCATTGCCCTATTTGGATGGAATTTAGTTTAAATTGATTACGTCTTTTGCTTTTTCTTTTTTGCAGCAGGAAATAAAACATTATTCAAAATCAAACGATAGCCTGGCGAATTAGGATGCAAATCTAAAACAGTAGGTGGATCTCCCACTTGGTGTTGAAAATCTTCGGGATCGTGACCCGAATAAAAACTGAACATTCCTTTTCCTTTTTGTCCGTGAAGGTAACGCACTTCGCCGTTCAACTCACAACTTCCTAAAACCAAAATATTGGATTTAATTACGTTCGTATCAAAAGCAGTCGTTTGCCCCATAAACCCTTTCACTAATTGGGTGTGGTTTTGGCACAACATACTCGGAATAGGATCCCATTTAGCCGAAAATTCCATCAAAGTAAAATAATCCTTGTCTGGTGGAATCTGTCGCTTTAAAGTCATATCAATATCGGAAAACTCATACTGTTCGGGTTTACGTTCCAAAGTAAAATTTTTAAATGCAAACGAATTGTTATAGTTTAATTTAGACTGATAACTGGCTTCACTAGGATCACCATCAAACATGGCTTCGCAAATATCAATCCCATCCGATGCCAAAGCAATATCAAAACTATCCGTAGCAGAACACATCGCAAACATAAAACCACCACCAATAACAAAATCACGAATTTTTTTGGCTACAGCCCCTTTTTCTTGAGCAACTTTAGAAAATCCCAACTGTTGTGCTAACGTTTCGGCGGCTGCCTTTTGTTCAATATACCAAGGTGCATTGCGATACGCCCCATAAAATTTTCCGTATTGACCTGTAAAATCTTCGTGATGCAAATGCAACCAATCGTACAAAAGTAATTTGTCTGACAATACTTCTTGATCATAAATAGGCGTAAACGGAATCTCAGCATAGGTCAATACCAAAGTAACCGCATCGTCCCAAGGTTGTTTGCCTTTTGGAGTATATACGGCAATTTTTGGTGCTTTCTCTAATAAAACCGATTCCATATTTTGTGAAGGACTAGAAATATCATTCAGAATAGCTTCTTGTTCTCCATCCGATAAAATTTCAAAACTAACACCTCGAATCTGACATTCTTTACGAATTTGGTCAGTATCAGGTAATAAAAAAGAACCACCTCGGTAATTCAAAAGCCAATAGGCTTTGTAATTTTTATCTAAACACCAATACGTAATTCCGTATGCCTTCAAATGATTTTGCTGACTGATTTCATCCATTGGCAACAAAATAAAAGATGCCTTTCCTGAACAAGAAATCAAGAATAGCAATAACATAACCATTTTTTTGAAGGACATAGTGTTTTTATTTCAAAGATAATTGGTTTCATAAAAAATCCGCTTTAAAAGCGGATTTAAATTTAACATCAAAAAGGAACGTCACTGTCATCATCATCCTCATTTATAGTACTACCAAAAGCCTCATTTGCAGATGGCAAATTTCTAGTAATAAAAGGATTATCATCGTTATTCATACTGGAAGGTAAATCTTCTAAATTACCTGAATAGTCATCTAAATTATCAAACTTACCTAAACTGCCAATGAATTTCAATCTGACATTCTCTAAACTACCATTACGATGTTTTGCAATTATAAATTCTGCCTGACCTGCTGTTGGTGACTGTTCATCATCATCCCATTCATCAATTTTATAATACTCAGGACGGTAAATAAATGAAACAATATCGGCGTCTTGCTCAATTGCACCCGATTCACGTAAATCTGACAACAAAGGTCGCTTACTCGATCCGCGTGTTTCAACGGCACGTGACAATTGTGATAAAGCAATGACTGGCACATTTAATTCTTTAGCTAATGCTTTTAGATTTCTAGAAATAGTTGAAATTTCTTGCTCTCTGTTTCCTCCTCCTTTAGTATTCCCTCCTGCTGTCATCAATTGAAGGTAGTCAACTATAATTATTTTAATACCATGCTGAGATACCAAACGCCTTGCTTTTGCTCTCAAATCAAAAATTGAAAGCGAAGGGGTATCATCTATATACAAGGGTGCCTTTTCTAAATTTTTTACTTTGGTACTCAACTGCTCCCATTCGTGTTTTTCGAGTTTACCCGTACGTAACTTCTCTGATGAGAGCCCTGTTTCAGATGATATTAAACGTGTAATTAACTGAACTGATGCCATCTCTAAAGAAAACACCGCCACAGGCATCTCAAAATCAATAGCCATGTTACGTGCCATTGAAAGTACAAAAGCCGTTTTTCCCATACCTGGACGGGCTGCAATAATAATCAAATCACTAGGTTGCCATCCTGACGTAATTTTATCTAGTTTTTCAAAACCTGTTGGAACACCACTCAATCCTTCTTGACCTGCAATTTCTTCGATTCTTTTTTTGGCTTGTAAGACTAAACTTTGTGCTGTTTCAGAACTACGCTTAATATTCCCTTGCGTAACCTCATATAATTTAGACTCCGCTTTGTCTAACAAATCGAAGACATCAGTAGTTTCATCATACGAATCTTCAATAATTTCTGATGAAATACGAATCAAACTTCGTTGGATAAATTTTTGTAAAATAATTCTTGAATGAAACTCGATATGAGCCGAAGAGGAAATTTTTTGTGTAAGCTGAATCAAATAAAAATCACCCCCTGCTAGATCTAATTTTCCATTTTTCTTTAACTGAGCCGAAACCGTTAATAAGTCAATTGGTTGGGTTTCTGTAAAAAGCTGAACAATAGCTTCAAAAATATATTTGTGTGCATCTTTATAAAAGGCGTCAGGTTGTAGAATATCAATTACTTCATCTACTCCTTTTTTATCAATCATCATAGCGCCTAACACTGCCTCTTCTAAATCTAAAACCTGTGGTGGTAATTTCCCTTTTTCGAGATTAATGATAGTCGCCTTATCTACCTTAACTGGCGTTATATTCCTAAAATTTTCCATGTAGCTAAAATAAGAAAATTTAAAAAATACTCCATAACGACTTATTACAAGTCAGTGTTAATAACTATATTATTTTTGTTTATAAGCTAAAAAAAAATCCAAAACAGATTGTTTCGGATTTTTTTTATTTAGTTGTTATGGTCATTAATCTTTAAAATGACCCATCGCAAGGTATTTCTCATATCGCTGCGCTAATAATTCTTCTGTTGATAAGTCTTTCAGCTCATTGTATCCTTTCATGATGTATTGTTCTACCGTTTTAAAGGTATTTTCTCTATCGAAATGTGCTCCTCCTAGTGGCTCTGGAATAATGTCATCGATTAGTTTTTGCTTTTTCATATCTGAAGAAGTCAATTTCAAAGCTTCGGCAGCTTGCTCTTTGTACTCCCAACTTTTCCAAAGGATAGACGAACAAGATTCTGGTGAGATTACAGAATACCAAGTATTCTCTAACATATAGACTCTATCCCCAACACCAATTCCTAAAGCACCACCCGAAGCTCCCTCACCAACAATAATAGTAATTACCGGCACTTTCAAGCGAACCATTTCGAAAATATTTCTAGCAATAGCTTCTCCTTGTCCGCGTTCTTCCGCTTCTAACCCTGGATAAGCTCCTGGAGTATCGACTAAAGTCACCACAGGAATACCAAACTTCTCTGCCATTTTCATTAATCGTAGAGCTTTTCTATACCCTTCTGGATTAGCCATACCAAAGTTACGGTATTGACGGGTTTTAGTATTGTATCCTTTTTGTTGGCCAATAATCATAAATGATTGACCCGCAATTTTGCCTAATCCACCCACCATTGCTTTGTCATCTTTAAAACCACGATCTCCGTGTAATTCTAAAAAAGTATCGCCACAAAGTGCGTTAATATGGTCTAACGTATACGGTCTATTAGGATGTCTCGACAATTGAACACGTTGCCAAGCCGTTAAGTTTTTATATATATTGCGTTTAGTTTCTTCTAACTTTTTATTGATTTGTTTGCACGTATTGGTTACATCAACATCTGATTCTTTACCAATCACAACACATTTTTCTAACTGTTCTTCTAATTCTTTGATAGGAAGTTCAAAATCTAAGTATTCCATAAGAGTTACTGTGTTTTATTTTTCTGAATAGCTATGCAAATATAAAATTTAAAATGGTTTGATAGCCCTTATTTTCTATTTTAGTACAAAAATATTCGTTATTCTTTACCTTTGTAATAGTGCTTTATTACTCCGTTTAAAATTACTGTAATTACAATAATTAATGCCCCAATATAAAACTCTGTGCTCATTTTTTCTTTCCCACCAATGATAAAATAAGCCAAAATAATTCCGTAAACCGGTTCTAAATTAGTCGTTAACATGACTGTATAAGGGGTTAATTTTCGCATGACTCGAACCGAGGCTGTAAAAGCATAAGCTGTACAAATAGCGGCTAAAATGAATAATAAAATCCAATTATTAAATGTGAGAATAAAAAAATCTATGCTGAATTTTCCTTCAAAAATAAAGTAAATAGAGATAAAAAAGAAACCTGAAAGGAATTCATAAAATGTAATTACAGACGGATCGTGTTTTGTAATTAATTTCCCATTCATTAAAGTAAATAACACCCCTAAAATGATTGAGGCTAACGCAAAAAACACTCCATTAATGTACCCACTTTCTACTTGAAGTATCAAAGACAAACCTGCTATAATAATCAATCCAAAAAACACTTCGTACCATAACACTTTTCGTCCATAAAAAATGGGCTCTAATAAAGACGCAAAAAAAGCACCTAGTGAAAATACGGAAAGGGTAATGGAAACGTTGGAAATGTGAATGGCTTGAAAAAAGAAAATCCAATGCAAGGCAATCAACAATCCAACCAATACCAATTGCAATAAGCCTCGCATTGGAATACGAAATGATTTTCTTGTAAGAGCTAAAAAAACGCTTAAAAAAACACTTGCAAATAGCATTCGATACCAAACCAAGTCTTCGGCAGGAATTGTAATCAAAGCTCCTAAAACAGCCGTAAATCCCCAAATAAAAACAATTAAATGAAGATTAAGGTAACTTTTTAAATTATCGTTTTGCATTTCGTAACAGATAATACGCTAGAATTCCGAAAAGCACGTTAGGTAACCAAACCGCAACTAAAGGAGGCATGCTCGATTTTTCGGCTAAAACTCCAAAAATTTTATCAAAAAAGACAAATGAAAACGCTACAGCAATTCCGATGGCTAGGTTCATTCCCATACCCCCTCTACGTTTCATAGCCGAGACTGAAACCGCAATTATTGTTAGAATAAAAGCTGAAATAGGAATACTGAATTTCTTGTAGAATACAACCAAATACACATTAATATTAGAAGAGCCTCGTTTCTTTTCTTTAACAATAAAATCATTTAATTTGCCCAAACTTAAGGTTTCAGCAATATAAACTACAGGAGCCAAATCTTCTAAATCAAATTTAAACTTCATTTTCTTTTCAGGAGCTTTTTCAATTTCATCTCCTAAAGGCCCAACTGTTCTTTTCGTATAATCAAATAACGTATAGTTTTTTTCTTTTGGATCCCATTGAATTCTGGAGGCTGTAATTTTATAATCTAATTTTTCCTTATTACATTTCTCTAAAGAAAAATTATATGCCATTTTTGTTTCGGTATTAAAACTATTGACATAAATAAATTCCGTATCACTTATTTGACGATACACATCTGTATTATCACCCTGCATCAGTTGTTTTCCACCTGTTCGCAGATAGGTATAACGGAAACTATTAAACCCTTCGCTCGCAACCGGAACAACATAAAATCCCATTATTAAGACAACTACAGATATAATTGAAGCTCCTATCAAATACGGTCTCATAAAACGAGTAAATGAAATTCCAGAACTTAGTATGGCAATAATTTCTGTGTTATTTGCCAACTTAGAAGTGAACCAAATCACCGATAAAAACAAAAATATCGGAAACAACATGTTGGTAAAATAAATGGTAAAATGAAAATAATAAATCAAGATATCTTTTAATGGAACTTGATTTTTAATCATCATATCTACTTTCTCCGATACGTCAACTACAATACCAATAGGAACAAACAACAATAACATCACTGTAAAAGTGAGCAAATAGCGCTTTAAGATGTATTTATCTAGTAATGTTAATTTGTTCATGACAAAATTATAATCGTTGACTCATGTTTTTGACCATCATTTCTTTCCATGGTCGAAAATCTCCAGCTAAGATATGTTTTCTAGCTTCACGAACCAACCACATATAAAAACCAAGATTATGAATTGTGGCAATTTGTTTTCCAAGAAATTCATTAGCTGCAAAAAGATGGCGTAAATATGATTTGGAATATTCAATATCTACATAAGTAATTCCCATTTCATCAATTGGAGAAAAATCAGCTTCCCATTTTTTATTTTTGATATTGATGGTTCCATTGGCAGTAAACAACATTCCGTTTCTTGCATTACGGGTTGGCATCACACAATCAAACATATCAATTCCCAAAGCGATATTTTCCAGAATATTTATTGGAGTTCCCACTCCCATCAAATAACGAGGCTTGTCTTCGGGCAAAATTTCGCAAACCACATCGGTCATGGCGTACATTTCCTCGGCTGGTTCCCCAACAGAAAGCCCGCCAATGGCATTCCCTTGCTGACCCGAATTAGCAATATATTCGGCTGATTGTCTTCTTAAATCTTTGTACGTACTTCCTTGAACGATTGGGAAAAACGTTTGTTCATAGCCGTATTTGAAAGGCAATTTATCCAAATGATTGATACAACGATCCAACCAGCGGTGTGTCATGTGCATCGAACGTTTGGCATAATTATAGTCACAAGGATAAGGGGTACATTCGTCAAAAGCCATAATAATATCAGCACCAATGGTACGTTGAATTTCCATCACATTTTCAGGTGTGAAAACGTGGTAAGAACCATCAATATGCGATTTGAATTTTACCCCTTCTTCTTTAATTTTTCGGTTAGAAGAAAGAGAATACACCTGATAACCTCCAGAATCTGTTAGAATATTACGATCCCAATTCATGAATTGATGCAATCCTCCCGCTTTTTCTAAAATCTCGGTTTGCGGACGCAAATACAAATGATAGGTATTTCCCAAAATAATATCAGGATTAATATCATTTTTCAATTCGCGTTGGTGCACTCCTTTTACAGAAGCTACCGTACCAACGGGCATAAAAATAGGGGTTTCAATCACACCGTGATCGGTAGTTATACTCCCAGCTCGCGCTTTTGATTGTGGATCTTTTTGTACTAAATCAAACTTCATATTGGCATTTTTCAGTCGGCAAAGATAGGCTAATTTGAATCCTTTTTAAAAAATTTTCCCAAATTGAATTTATAAAACCATTCAAACACTTATTTTTGCGCTATGGCAAGAAAAAATACAGACAAAGTTGTCTTTCATCAAATAAAAGTCCTTGATGCTGGCGCAAAAGGCGTATCGGTAGCAAAAGCACCCGACGGAAAAGTAATCTTTATTCCCAATGTAGTTCCTGGAGACGTTGTAGACGTGCAAACTTTCAAAAAACGTAAAGCGTTTTACGAAGGAAAAGCAGTGAAGTTTCACGAACTTTCAGAACATCGAATTGACCCCATTTGCGAACATTTCGGTGTTTGTGGTGGTTGTAAATGGCAAAACATGAAATACAGCCAACAATTGTTTTACAAACAAAATGAGGTAAAAAACCATTTGCAACGCATTGGAAAAATTGAACTTCCTGAATTTGAACCGATTTTAGGCTCAGAAAAACAGTTATTTTACAGAAACAAAATGGAATTTTCGTTCTCTAATAGCCGTTGGTTAACCGAGGCTGAAATTGGAAGTACTGAAGATTTAGGCAATAGAAATGCTTTAGGATTTCACATCCCAAAAATGTGGAACAAAATCTTGGACATCAATAAATGTCATTTACAGGAAGACCCGTCTAATGCGATTCGCAATGAAATTAGGGCTTTCGCCAATGCCAATGGATTGACTTTTTTCAATCCGAGAACGCACGAAGGCTTGCTACGTACGTTAATGTTGCGAACTGCTTCGACTGGAGAAATTATGGTGTTGATTCAGTTTTTTGAAGATGACAAAGCCAATAGAGAATTGATCTTAGATCACATCTATGAAAAATTCCCTCAAATTACTTCGTTACAGTTTGTTGTAAATAATAAGGCAAATGACACTTTATACGATACCAACATCCAATTATACAAAGGCCGAGATTACATTTTAGAAGAAATGGAAGGGTTAAAATTTAGCATTAATGCCAAATCTTTTTACCAAACCAATTCAAGTCAAGCCTACGAATTATACAAAATAACCCGAGATTTTGCAGGACTTACAGGAACTGAAACGGTGTATGATTTGTATACTGGAACAGGAACTATAGCACAATTTGTATCTAAAAGTGCTAAAAAAGTAATTGGAGTAGAAAGCGTTCCTGAAGCAATTAGTGATGCTAAAGCGAATGCTAAACGCAATGAAATTACCAATTGTGAATTCTTTGTGGGAGATATGAAAGTAGTCTTTAACGAAAGTTTTATCGCGCAACACGGTAAACCAGACGTAATTATCACTGACCCACCAAGGGACGGAATGCACAAAGATGTTATTGAACAAATTTTAAAAATTGAACCTCAAAAAGTGGTGTATGTAAGTTGTAACTCGGCTACACAAGCACGCGACTTGGCTCTGATGGACGAAAAATACAAAGTAACTCGCGTGCGTCCGGTAGATATGTTCCCACAAACGCATCACGTGGAAAATGTTGTACTTTTAGAGAAACGATAATCAAATGAAAAAAGGAATCCTTCTATTAGTTGCTCTCGTATCTGTCTTTTTCTCTAGTTGCGAAAAAGACGATATTTGCGATGCGAATACTGCAACTACGCCGCGACTGGTACTTACCTTTTATGACATTAATAACCCTAGTGTTGTAAAGACGGTAACCAAATTAAAAGTTGTAGGAGAAGGAATGAGCGAAGGAATTGTTTTTAATCCTACTGCAACCGGCGATTTAAAATATATAACTAGCGGAAGTACTATTTCAATTCCGTTAAAAGTCGATCAGGATCTAACTACTTACAATTTGATTTTTAACTACGGAAACGCAAATCCTGCTTTGATTTTTACCGATAAAATTCAAATCAATTATACCCGAACCAATGTCTTTGTTTCAAGAGCCTGCGGTTATAAAACTATTTTTAAATTACAAGCTACAAATCCGATTGTACACTCTGCAGTTCCAGCAACCACTGACAAATGGATGCAATACATATCAGTAGAAAAATCAAACATAGAAAATGAAAATGAAACACATGTTAAAATATTTTTCTAGTCTTTGTCTTTTACTGATGGTTACCTTGGCACAAGCACAAGAAAAACCTGCTGTAAAACCTAATTCTGAAGCAAGTACTCAAGAAGAAATTCAGGATAGTATTCAAGTAAAAAAAGACCGTTACGGACTTCGTGTAGGAGTAGATTTGTTCAAATTAACTCGTGGTTTTTATGACAAAAACTACAAAGGAATTGAGCTAACAGGTGATTTTAGATGGAATAAAAAATATTTTTTAGCTGCCGAACTCGGAAACGAAAACAAAACCACCGAAGACGACCGATTAACCACAAATAGCAAAGGTTCCTACTTAAAAGCGGGATTTGACTATAATATGTATGAAAATTGGCTGGATATGGAAAATATTATTTCTGTGGGTTTACGCTATGGTTTCAGTTCCTTCAGCGAAGAATTGAATAGCTATAAAATATACAATGCACATCCGTATTGGGGAGAACTACCTGCCATCCCTGCTAGTGAAAAATTCAACGGACTAAGTGCGAGTTGGCTAGAAGTAGTCACTGGAATGAAAGCCAAAATGTTCAACAATGTTTTTGTTGGATTTAGCGTGCAATTAAAAACCTTGATTACCAACAAAAAACCAGACGGGTTTGATAATCTTTACATTCCAGGTTTCAACAGAACGTACAATGGTAGTTTCGGAATTGGTTTTAACTACAGTGTTACTTATTTTATTCCTTTGTATAAAAAGAAAGTAATCTCTAAATAATTAATTTAGATTATTCACTTGTAAGAAAGTTAATTGTTGATTTACAAAGCGTTTCTAATATTTCTAAGTCAAGATCTTTTAATTTATTAAAATAAATACATGCTTTACCCATTTTAAATTTTCCCAATTGATTTAGTAGTTCGGTATTGTTTTGTCTGGGTGCAAAAACATAAAGTGAAAACGCTTTTTTTCTTGGAGAAAAACCAATGAGTAAGCAATCTCCTTCATGTCCACTATCATATTTATAATGATAGCTACCAAATCCAATAATTGTAGGTCCCCACATTTTTGGTTCAAAACCAGACCAAGATTTCATTAATTCAATAAGTTTCAGACTGTCTTCTTTCTTTTGATCGTCCTCAACAAATGAATTAATAAAATCAAGTACTTCAATTTCAGTTACTTTAGTTTTATTTTCTTTCCCCATCTAAGAATTCATTTAAATTAAACCTTTGACAAAAATTTAATTACAATTCCTTTATCCCTTTAATAAAAAGCCAGGACATAAATAATTTTTCACCGTCTCTGGTTTTCACCGCTTGGAATTTTGGCGAAAGAATAGTGCCAACTACAAAAGCCGTAAACGGAATAAACAAACCTGTCAAATTCGTGTATCTAAAAATCAAATAGCGAAAAGAAATAAACAAGATCGCAAAACTACCCAACTGATATAAAAAAGCTCTTAATTGTAATTTAGTCATTGTTTTAATTTTTATCTGTTACTTGAAATTTAGTTCGTTTGCTTCCTTCGTACATTTCGTATTTTACTAATCGGGCTTCCAAACTAGCATTGAACAATTTAATTTTGCGAGAGGGCTTCAATCCTACAAATTTCAAAGCTTCTAAATTGGCTGTGATAAACCAAGCGTTGGTTCCAGGATAGCTCTTTTTCAAGGTATCCCCGATATTTTTATAAAACTCTTCCATATGAATATCCAATCGTTCATCATACGGCGGATTGAAAACCATATGTAATTTTCCTTGCGAATTCTTTTCAGTATCAAAGAAATTTTCCTCTTGAACACTCACATAATCGTCCAAGTTGGCATTTCGAATATTATCTTTGGCTTTACTCACCGCACTTGGCGCCTTATCGTATCCTTTTATGGTGTAATGAAATTCTTTTACTTTTTTCATTAAACTGTTCACAATTTGGTCAAACAAATCATTATCCCAATCTTTCCATTTTTCAAAAGCAAATTCTTTACGGTTGATATTGGCTGGAATATTACATGCAATCATAGCAGCTTCGGCCAAAAAAGTTCCGGATCCACACATCGGGTCTAAGAAATCAGATTGTCCTTCCCAACCTGAAAGCAACAAAATTCCTGCTGCCAAAACCTCGTTGATAGGAGCAATATTCGTTGCGATGCGGTAACCACGTTGGTGCAAGGAATTCCCAGAAGTATCTAAGGCTACTGATACTTGGTCTTTGCCAATGTGAATGTTGATTCGTAAATCTGGGAACGCCTTATCAATGCTAGGACGTTGTCCCGTTCTTTCTCTAAATTGATCTACAATCGCATCTTTACATTTTTGAGAAACAAATTCGGAATGGTTAAAATGATCTGAATGTACCGTAGCATCAATCACAAAAGTCTGGTTCGCATTCAAATATTTTGACCAATTGATGCTTGAAATTCCTTTATACAAGGCATTTTCATTAGTAGCGCGAAACGTATAAATTGGTTTTAAAATTTTCAAAGCGGTTCGCAATGATAAATTGGCTTTATACATAAAACCTTTATCACCTTTAAAACTTACCATTCGCACGCCTTGCTCTACTTGTTGAGCGCCTAAATTTCGTAATTCTTGTGCTAGTATTTCTTCAAAACCGAAAAAGGTTTTGGCAATCATTTTAAAATTTTCTTCCATTTTCAATAGTAAGGTCAATCCCAATTGCAAAAATCAATTACAATTTCGATTTCAATATTTAACTAAATCCCAAACTAGGAATAAGTTCTGCAAAAATACACTAAATTTGTGGACTTAAATTAACTGAAAAAGAATAAATGTCTGAAGATGCTACACCGGCTGTATTAGATACTAAAGAACCCAATCAAAATTGGTTTGCTTCTTGGTTTGACACGCCGTATTACCATATTTTATACAAAGAAAGAAACTACCGTGAAGCCCAACTATTCATGGATAATTTGACGCAGTATCTGAACCTCCCTGAAAAAGCAAAAGTATTGGACTTAGCCTGTGGGAAAGGGCGTCATGCTATTTATTTAAGCCAATTGGGTTTTGACGTTATTGGTGCTGATTTGTCGGAAAACAGCATTGCCGAAGCCAGTAAAAACAGTAATAGCAATTTGCATTTTCAAGTGCGCGATATGCGTGAAAAAATGGACAATCAATTTGATGCCATTTTCAATTTATTCACCAGTTTTGGTTACTTTGAAAATGATGCCGACAACTTAAAAACGCTTATTGCTATCAAAGAAAGCTTGACCGAACATGGTTTTGCTGTCATTGATTTCATGAACGTGAATCAAGTAATCGCTAATTTAGTTCCTGAAGAAACTAAAACCGTAGAAGGTATTGATTTCCATATCCAACGCTATGTAAAAGACGGTCATATTTACAAAGAAATTACCTTTGAAGATAAGGGACAAGCCTTTCATTTTACCGAAAAAGTACAAGCGTTAACTTTACAAGATTTTCAAGCTATGATGGAAGAAGCAGGTATCTATTTATTAGATATCTTTGGTGACTATAAATTGAGAAAATTCCATAAAACCGAAAGCGAACGATTAATCATGATTTTTAAATAATGAATTATCTTTTACCCTTACTTTCTGTATTGATAGGTTACATTTTTGCTTTGGTTTTCCAACCAAAAGACAAAGCGAAACTCAAATTGCTTTTGGCATTCAGCGGTTCTTTTTTGTTATCGTTGACCGTGATTCATTTATTGCCAGAAATTTACGAAAGTAAGAACGGCCGTATCGGATTATTCATTATGGTGGGGATTTTGTTCCAAATTATCTTAGAATATTTCTCGCAAGGCGCCGAACATGGTCACGTACATGGTCATTCAAAAATGAATCATATTCCATGGTTATTGTTTATCAGTCTTTGTATTCACGCCCTAGCGGAAGGATTTCCTGTGGGGCATCATCACGATTTGGCCTTGGGAATTGCCATTCACCACTTACCTATTGCGATCATTTTAACGACTTTTTTTATCAATGCCAATTTGGATAAAAAAGCTATTTTTCTATTCATGATTACCTTTGCAGTCATGACACCATTAGGAACTATTCTGTCTGATTATTTACCGCTATTGAACGCGTATTATACCGAAATCACCGCCATCGTTATTGGGATTTTATTTCACATTTCATCTACTATTATTTTTGAAAGTAGCGAAGGACATAAATTCAATATCGCTAAAATATCCATGATTGTATTGGGATTTGCATTGGCCTATTTTATATAATATTTTTAATTTTAAAGTAAATAGCCCCACATAAAAATATAACAAATGACTTTTACTAAAACTACAGAACAAGCTTCAAAATACGAACATTTAGAAAAAATGTCGGTACAAGAATTACTGTTCAACATCAATCAAGAAGACCAAACGGTACCATTGGCTGTAGCCAAAGCATTGCCTGCTATTGAAACATTAGTAGCTCAAATTGTGGCTAAAATGAAATTAGGAGGCCGATTGTTTTATATTGGAGCCGGTACTTCGGGGCGTTTGGGAATTGTAGATGCCTCTGAATGTCCGCCAACGTTTGGCGTTCCTTTTGATTTAGTTAACGGAATCATAGCCGGTGGCGATAAAGCCATTCGTCGTGCAGTAGAAAATGCCGAAGACAATGCTACACAAGCTTGGGTTGATTTACAAGAATTTGACATCAACTCGAATGATGTAGTAGTCGGAATTGCAGCATCAGGAACGACTCCTTATGTCATTGGCGGTTTACAAGCCTGCAATGAAAACAACATCATCACAGGAAGTATTTCTTGCAATGCTGGAAGTCCGCTGTCGCAAACGGCTCAATTCCCAATTGAAGTTATTGTTGGACCAGAATTTGTAACCGGAAGTTCGCGAATGAAAGCTGGAACGGCACAAAAATTAGTGCTGAATATGATTTCTACAGCTACTATGATTCAGCTAGGTAAAGTCAAAGGAAATAAAATGGTCGACATGCAATTGAGTAATGCTAAATTAGTGGATCGTGGTGTTAAAATGATTATGAGCGAAATTTCTGTTTCGTATGAAGAAGGAAGCCAATTATTAAGCCAGATGGGTAGCGTTCGAAAAGCAGTTGATTTTTATAATTCGCAAAAACACTAAATTATGGCTACCAACAAAGACCTTTTGGCGAAAGCCCTAAAATACCTATCAGGTGCTTTGCCTTTACTTTTTATAGGGCCTGCTGTCATTCATAATGCATTTATGAATCAACAAAATAATTGGCATTATTTAGTTTTAACTATTGGAATTGGCTTATGTATCTTTGGGGTATATTGTCTCTTTGTTGGATTAAAAACGGTGATGAAAAGTTTATTTAACGACTAATGGAAAACCTCATCAACATCCAAAAAACTTTTGAAAAAGTAGTTGCCATTGACGACCGGATTAATCACCGTGAGTTTGAAGATTGTGTTTTCAAAAACTGTGATTTTTCTAATTCTGATTTTAGCAACAATACTTTTATGGATTGTGAATTTATTGATTGCAACTTATCTATGATCAGTTTTGTAAATACTAGTCTTAAGGGGGTTCGTTTTAAAAATTGCAAATTACTAGGCATTCATTTTAACAAATGCACTGATTTTTTATTCGAAGTTCATTTCCAAGAATGTGTTTTAGACTATGCCTCGTTTGCCAATAAGAAAATGCCTAAAACCAATTTCATTTCTTGTTCTATGAAAGAAACAGGATTTATTGGCACACAATTAAACAATGCTGTTTTTGACAATTGCAACCTAGACAACGCTATTTTTAATGATACACAATTGGCAGGAGCTGATTTCAGAACTGCCTATAATTACAAAATTGATCCCGAATTCAACCCAATGAAAAAAGCGAAATTTTCGACTCAAGGAATTGTAGGGCTTTTGGAGAAATACGATATAAAAATAGATTAAATGAAAAACACAATAACTTTACTTTCTTTGCTAACTCTAGCCTCTTGCTACAATACCGAACACAATTGCAAAGATTTCAAAACAGGAAAATTCAAGTTTGAACACGAAATAGAGGGCGTTAAAAAAACAACTTTTTTTGAACGCAATGATAGTATTGAAGTTGAAACTTTTGATGGAAAAACAGATACTGCAACAGTGCGTTGGATTAGCGACTGCGAATATGTCTTACGTAAAAAACATCCCAAAAACAATCAAGAAAAAAATGCGATTAGCATGAAGATTTTGACTACCTCAAAAAATTCCTATACCTTTGAATTCGGTATGGTTGGAATTGAAGAAAAACAACGTGGTACCGTTACTAAAATTGGAGAAATCAACACTAAATAATCTCAAATCAAATTTACAATGGAAGTATTTTTAAATCCAAATGCCTGGATTGCACTGTTAACCTTAACATTTTTAGAAATTGTATTAGGAATTGACAACATCATTTTTATCTCTATTGCTACTGGAAAATTACCTGCCGAGAAACGCAAAAGAGCAACTAAAGTAGGAATGTTTTTGGCTATGTTCATGCGTATTGCACTTTTGTTTGGAATCAATTTATTAATCCAAATGAAAGAACCATGGTTTCATATCGATTTCAGTTGGTTTTCTGCGGGAATAACAGGCCAAAGCGTTATTTTATTACTTGGGGGCTTGTTCCTAATTTACAAGAGTACCAATGAAATTCGAGAAAAAGTAGAAGAAAAAGGCGAAGAAGAAAAAGAAATTAAACAAGCCGCTACCAAATCCTTTCAAAATGTGATTTTACAAATCATTATGATTGATATTGTATTTTCATTTGATAGTATATTAACGGCGGTAGGTATGACTAACGGTGTCGAAGGTGCACTCTATATTATGATTACAGCTGTAATTGTTTCAGTATTTATAATGATGCAATTTGCAGTACCTGTGGGTAACTTCGTCAACAAACATCCTTCTATTCAAATTTTAGGGTTGGCTTTCTTAATCCTCATTGGGATGATGTTGCTTACCGAAAGTGCGTACTTATCCGAAGCTTTAATCTTTGGCAATCATGTCACTCCAGTTCCTAAAGGCTATTTGTATTTTGCCATTAGCTTCTCTTTAGTAGTAGAAATGATCAATATGAAAATTAAGAAAAAATAATTTTCCTCCATTGTCAAACTGAACTTGTTTCAGTTTCTCTTACGCAAGTAAGATTTTGAAACAAGTTCAAAATGACAAGTTAGAAGTTTATTCTAAACTTAAGGTAATTTGACCGTCGTCATCGGTATCTGTCGGGATATCTTCCAACTCCCCTTCTTCTCCAGTAGTCGTTGTCTCTTCCACTTCTTCAATTGGTTCTTCGTAAGGTAAAGGCTCTAATAAATTCACTTGTTTCAATTTATCAGTGGTCAATTGATTCCCAATTGCTTTAATTCCTTTTACTGCGATAAATTGTTCTAAATCTACCGTCTGATTCTCTTTTTGAACGCCTTTTACTTTTGCAAAAACAATTTCTGCCACAGGACGCCAGTCGGTAGAAACAATCTCTAATTGCGATTTTTCGTGTTCTGTAATAAAGAGTTCTTCTTTATTCTCATTTTCCACCAAAAAACGTTTTACAAAATAACGTTCTTTTTCTCCATCATAATAAATGGTAGAAATCGGTTTCTTAGGATTCCATTTTTCCAACACAATCATATCTTCGTCAAAATGGGTAGTTAATTCCGGAATTATCGTTTTCAACTTCCCTGTTTGATTGATAATCAACAAACGATCATTGGGTTTGAATTCGCCTAACAATTCGCCACGCCCATCTACATTCAATCGTTGCACTGTATCGTCAAACCAGACTTTTCTTGGACGCAAAGTCGAAATTCCTTTCTCTTTCAACTCAATTTTCTTAATTGGGTATTTCGAAACAGTATTTCCTCTCGAAGCCCTCCCTTTGATGGCAATATCAGAAAAATCAACATCCCATTTCAGTTTTTTAATGCTTCCTACTTGGCGCAATAAAATAGTCACCACTTCGGCTTCTCCATTTGGATTAGCTGAAAAATACAAGACCATCGAACCTGGTTTTTCTTGTGTCAAATCGTAAAACTTATCACGAGTAACTCCCGAAACATTAAAACGCTTGATAAAAGTCGATCCGTTTTTACCATCTCGGTAGATCATATTATAAATAGTACGTTTGTCGTTTTTGTCAAACACCGCAATATGAATAATGTCTTTACCAATAAATTTCTTTTCGTCGACTTTGGTAATCATCATTTTTCCATCGCGAAGAAAAACAATTACATCATCTATATCCGAGCAATCGGCAACATATTCGTCTTTTTTAAGACCTGTTCCGAGGAATCCTTCTTCTCTATTGACATACAATTTGGTATTACGTAAAACCACTTTTGTCGCTTCAATGGTATCAAAACTACGCAACTCGGTTTGACGTTCACGTCCTTTACCGTATTTGTCTTTTAATTTTTGAAAGAAATCAATGGCAAAATCAATTAAGTTGTCCAAATGATGTTTTACTTCTTCAATCTCACTCTCCAACTTTGCAATCGCTTCATCGGCTTTATCCGAATCAAAACGCGTAATACGAATCATTGGAATTTGCGTTAATTTTTGCAAATCATCATCATTAATTTCACGTACTAAGGATTTTAAAAACGGCTTAAAACTATCGTACATATAAGCATACAAAGATTCTTTATCGGAATACAGCTTGAAATCAATATACATTTCTTCGCGAATAAAGATTTTTTCCAAAGTTGAAAAATGCCACTTGTTTTCCAATTCGTCCAATTGGATTTCCAATTCACGTTTCAACAAATCAACCGTACGATAGGTCGAAATTTTCAACATTTCAGAAACACCAATAAACAAGGGTTTATTATCTTGAATAACACAACCTAATGGTGCTACAGAAGTTTCACAAGCCGTAAATGCATACAATGCATCAATCGTTTTATCTGGAGAAACTCCAGGTGGAAGGTGAATCAAAATCTCTACCTCGGCAGCGGTATTGTCTTCAATTTTCTTGATTTTGATTTTTCCTTTTTCATTGGCTTTCAAAATACTATCAATCAAGGTTGAGGTATTCGTTGAAAACGGAATTTGAGAAATCACCAAGGTTTGTTTGTCCAATTGAGCAATTTTGGCACGAACACGTACACGTCCGCCCCGCATTCCATCGTTGTAATTAGAAACATCTGCAATTCCTGCCGTTGGGAAATCAGGATATAAAGTAAACGACCTTCCTTTTAAAACTTTAATAGAACAATCGATTAATTCATTAAAATTATGAGGCAAAATTTTGGTCGAAAGACCTACTGCAATTCCTTCGGCACCTTGTGCCAAAAGTAGAGGAAACTTAACGGGTAAATTAACCGGTTCATTTCTTCGACCATCATAAGAAGCTTGCCAAGTGGTAATCTTAGGAGAATACAAAATATCGTGTCCTAACTTACTGATTCGGGCTTCGATATAACGAGAAGCTGCAGCACTATCTCCTGTGAGAATGTTACCCCAGTTACCTTGCATATCTATAATCAAATCTTTTTGACCAATTTGTACCATGGCATCTCCAATACTCGCATCTCCGTGTGGGTGATACTGCATCGTGTGTCCTACGATATTGGCTACTTTATTGTATCGCCCATCATCCAACTCTTTCATAGAGTGCATGATACGACGTTGAACAGGTTTAAACCCATCTTCAATCGCCGGAACTGCACGTTCCAAAATTACATACGAAGCATAGTCCAAAAACCAGTCTTTGTACATTCCGGTTACTTTCGTAATCGTGTCTTCGGGGTTTTCATTATTTTCATAAAAATGATTCCCCCCAAAAGCGACGATGTCGTCAAAGCCTTCTTCGTTTGGCGTTACCTCCAAAGAATCGTTATTCTCGTCTTCGTTTGGAATGATGTTATCTTCTTCGTCTTTCATTTATGCTGAATTATTTTCAGTATGTTTTTTTATATAATCACTGCTCACTTTAGGCTGAACACTGAACACTAATTTTTTTCAACTACGTCTAATTCCACCTTCAAATTATTGATGATGAACGTTTGACGGTCGGGTGTGTTTTTACCCATGTAAAACTCCAATAATGTTTCAATTGAAGTGGCTTTATCGAGCATTACAGGATCCAAACGAATATCAGCACCAATAAAATGCTTGAACTCGCCTGGCGAAATCTCCCCTAATCCTTTGAATCGAGTAATTTCTGGTTTGGGTTTTAATTTTTCAATGGCATTAACACGCTCTTCTTCGCTGTAACAATAAATCGTTTCTTTTTTGTTTCGCACACGAAATAAAGGCGTTTGTAAAATATACAAATGGCCGTCCTTGATTAACTCTGGGAAAAATTGCAAGAAAAACGTAATCAACAACAAGCGAATGTGCATACCGTCGACGTCGGCATCAGTAGCGATTACAATGTTGTTGTAACGCAGGTCTTCCATGGATTCTTCAATATCCAAAGCCGCTTGAAGCAAATTAAATTCTTCGTTTTCGTACACGATTTTCTTGGTCATTCCGTAGGAATTCAACGGCTTACCACGCAAACTAAATACCGCTTGCGTATTCACATCACGCGATTTGGTAATAGAACCCGAAGCCGAATCCCCCTCGGTAATAAACAAGGTGCTTTCTAAATAACGTGGGTTTTTTATATCCGTTAAATGAACCCGACAATCACGTAGTTTTTTATTGTGTAAACTCGCTTTTTTAGCACGATCTTTCGCTAATTTTCGGATGCCTGACAACTCTTTACGTTCTCTTTCTGCTTGTAAAATCTTACGCAAAAGGGCATCAGCCACCTCTGGATTTTTGTGCAAAAAGTTATCTAATTTGGTGGTGATAAAATCGTGCACAAAAGTTCGCACGGTTGGCCCATTCGGACCAATATCCGTTGAACCTAATTTGGTTTTAGTTTGACTTTCAAAAACAGGCTCTTCCACTTTGACAGAGACTGCCGAAACAATTGATTTTCGGATATCCGAAGCTTCAAAACCTTTGTTGTAATATTCACGAATGGTTTTTACGACTGCCTCTCTAAAGGCATTCAAGTGCGTTCCTCCTTGAGTAGTGTTTTGCCCATTAACAAAGGAATGATATTCTTCTGAATATTGCGATTTACTATGCGTTAACGCAATTTCAATATCATCACCTGTCAAGTGAATAATTGGATATACCGAATCTTCTTCGGTAATCGTTTCTTCTAACAAATCTTTCAATCCGTTATCCGAATAGTATTTTTCGCCGTTATAATAAATGGTTAAACCCGTGTTGAGGTAACAATAGTTCTTCAACATTTTCACCACATACTCGTTACGGTATTTGTAGTTTTTAAAAATCTGATCGTCAGCAATAAAAGCTACTTTCGTTCCTTTACGTTTGGTGGTTTCTTGTACTTCTTCTTCCAAAACCAAATTACCTGCCGAGAATTCAGCCGCTTTTTGTTGGTTATCACGAACAGATTCTACACGGAAATAATTCGACAAGGCATTTACCGCTTTGGTACCCACCCCATTCAAACCTACTGATTTCTTAAAGGCTTTGGAATCGTACTTCCCTCCTGTGTTCATTTTGGAAACTACATCGACCACTTTACCCAATGGAATTCCACGACCGTAATCGCGCACGGTTACCATTTTGTCTTTGATAGTCACCTCAATGGTTTTTCCAGCACCCATAACAAACTCATCGATGCAGTTATCAAGTACTTCCTTGAGTAAGATATAAATACCATCGTCTGGCGAAGAACCGTCACCCAGTTTTCCAATGTACATACCCGGACGCATACGGATGTGTTCTTTCCAGTCGAGCGAACGAATATTGTCTTCGTTGTATTGATTTTGTTCGGACATTTAAAGTATCGATTTGGTGCTAATATAAGCCATTTTAGCAAAATCTAAAACAAGCCCAAATCAAAGTTATTAAGAATGATATTGACAATAAAAAGTACGATTGACGAGGTACGATATACGAAGTGAGGCAATAAAAAAACCGCTAAATTACTTTAGCGGTTTTTTTATTATTATCTTGACTACACATTAAATCTAAAGTGCATTACATCGCCGTCTTTGACTACATATTCTTTTCCTTCTACACGAAGTTTACCTGCTTCTTTCACTTTGGCCTCTGAACCGTATTGTGAGAAATCCTCAAAAGCAATTACTTCGGCACGAATGAATCCTTTTTCAAAGTCAGTATGAATTACTCCTGCAGCTTGTGGTGCAGTAGCTCCAATATTGATAGTCCAAGCACGAACTTCTTTTACACCCGCAGTAAAATAGGTTTGTTGTTTTAATAGTTTGTAGGCTGCACGAATTAAAACAGACGACCCTGGCTCAGTCAATCCCATGTCTTCCAAGAATACTTGACGTTCCTCATAACTTTCTAGCTCATTGATATCTGCCTCAGCACCTACCGAAAGAATAATCACTTCGGCCTCTTCGTCTTTTACCAATTCGCGTACCTGATCTACATATTTATTCCCATTTACCGCTGAACTTTCATCAACATTACACACATACAACACCGGCTTATTGGTAATTAATTGGAAACTTTCCATTAATTCTTCCTCATCTTGATTAGCAGGCACTACAGTTCGCGCTGATTTGGCTTGTAATAAGGCTTCGCGAATTCGGTTCAACAATGCTTGTTCGGCTTGCGCTTCTTTATTTCCAGTTTTAGCCGCACGATTGACTTTTTCCAAACGCTTTTCAACCGTTTCTAAATCTTTCAACTGCAATTCAATATCAATCGTTTCTTTGTCACGGATTGGATTTACATTACCATCCACGTGAACAATATTATCATTATCAAAACAACGCAACACATGAATAATCGCATTACATTCTCTAATATTTCCTAAGAACTGATTTCCTAGACCTTCGCCTTTACTTGCTCCTTTTACTAATCCCGCAATATCCACAATATCTACGGTTGCCATTTGCACACGCTCTGGTTTTACTAGTTCTTCTAAACGGTTGATTCTTGGGTCAGGTACATTTACCACACCAATGTTAGGCTCAATAGTACAAAACGGAAAGTTAGCACTTTGCGCTTTGGCATTAGACAAACAATTAAACAACGTTGATTTTCCTACATTTGGCAATCCTACAATTCCTGCTTTCATAAAAAGTATATTTTCAAGTAGCTACTAGACTATTATTTTTTTGAATTATTTTTCTAAAAAGAGTGCAAATATAAAACTAAAAAAAGGTTTGTTAAACAAAAACAACAAATTCTTACATTTCTTGTAATATTCTTACCCAAAAGAACATTTTACTTACTTTTTTTCAAAAATTTAGTATATTGCGTCCGATTTTAACCAAATAAAAACCAAATCCAAATTTATTTATGAGAAAGTATAGTTTACTTTTAGCATTATTCAATTTGACCTGTCTTTTTGCTCAGGAAAACACAAATTCTGAAGCAAAAGAATTGAAAGAAGTTCAAGTTGTAGGTTCCAGAAACACAAAAAGGACAGTTGTCAACTCTGCTGTGCCTATTGACGTAATTAACATTAAAGATGTAACCACACAAAGTGGTAAATTAGAAATCAACGAATTATTACAATACGTTGCACCTTCATTTAACGCTAATAAACAATCCGGTTCTGATGGAGCCGATCACGTAGACCCTGCCTCTTTAAGAGGAATGGGACCAGACCAAACTTTAGTTTTGATTAATGGAAAAAGAAGACATCAATCATCTTTGATCAATTTATTTGGAACAAAAGGACGAGGAAATACAGGTACCGATTTAAACTCAATCCCAGCATCAGCAATTAAAAGGATTGAAATCTTAAGAGACGGTGCAGCAGCGCAATACGGTTCAGATGCTATTGCAGGAGTAATTAATATTGTATTAAATGACAATATTAATCAACTTACTGGAGCTGTAACTTACGGAGCATATAACACAAACGCTCAAGGTGATTTTGATCCAGGTACAGCAAACACTAAAAATAATTTCTTAGACGAAAATAGTTTTGGAAATACATTAGGTCAAAAAAGAAATTTTGACGGACAATCCATAAAAGTTGCTGCTAACTACGGTGTAGCAGTAGGCAAAAAGGGAGGGATTGCCAACTTTACTGCTGAATACTTAAACAAAGAAAAGACATTACGTCCAGGTTTTGACTTCAGAAAAGGTTTTGGTGAAGCGGCTATTCAAGGACTTAATCTCTTTGGTAATTTAGTGGTACCTATTTCCGACAAAACAGAATTCTATGCATTTGGAGGAAGAAACTTTAGAGATACTGACGCTTATGCCTTTACAAGAAATGGAGGAGAAAGAGTAGTGGAATCTATTTACCCTGGAGGGTTTACTCCACGAATTACTTCGGAGATTGTGGATAATTCTATCGCAGCTGGTATGAGAACTAAATATGCCTCTGGATGGAAAATGGATTTAAGTAATACCTTTGGAAAAAACCTTTTCCACTACTATATTAAAGGAACTATCAATGCTTCTTTAGTTGGAAATTCTCCAACAGAATTCGACGCAGGTGGACACAGCTTAAGTCAAAATACCACTAACTTGGATTTTTCTAAAAACTATGATTCTGTTTTAAACGGAATGAACTTGGCTTTTGGAGCTGAATTTAGAACCGAACAATTTAGCATTTTTGCTGGAGAAGAAGGTTCTTATGCTACTTACGATACTTCTGGAAGACCAATTACAAATCCTGCAACACAAACAGCACCAATTGATCCTATTTCAGGAGAGTTACGTCCAGGTGGTTCTCAAGGTTTTCCAGGTTACAGTCCTGCAAACGAAGTAAAGAAAAACCGCAATAATGTCTCATTGTATACCGATGCTGAATTTGATGTAACTAAAAAATTATTAGTAAGTACTGCTATCCGTTTTGAAAACTACAGCGACTTTGGAAGTACACTAAATGGAAAATTAGCAGCACGCCTAAAAGCAACTGACAATATCAATTTTAGAGGATCGTTAAGTACTGGATTTAGAGCGCCATCTTTAGCTCAAGTATATTATAATTTGCGTTTTACTAATTTCAATGCTGGTGGAGCAACAGAAGTTATTTTATCACCAAACAATAGCCCTGTAACACAGGCTTTTGGAATAAACAAACTAAATGAAGAAAAAGCCGTAAATGGATCTTTAGGTGTAACTGCAAGTTTTGGAGCATTGACTGCAACAGTAGACGGTTATTTTATTAATGTAAAAGACCGTATTGTTTTAACTGGATACTTTGATGCTTCAGCATTGAATCTTGGTGTTTCTGCTGCACAATTTTTTACTAATGGAGTAGATACTAAAACTGCTGGAGTAGATGTTGTATTGGCTTGGAAAAAGAAATTTGGAGACAGTAATTTTGCTGCAACCTTAGTTGGAAACATCAACCACATGAAAATTGGCGATGTAAAAAATGGCACTTTAGATAAAGAAACATTCTTCGGAGAAAGAGAAAAAGCTTTCTTATTAGCTTCAGCTCCTGCTAATAAATTTGGATTAAATCTTAATTATGATAAAAAATGGTTCAATGCTGGATTAGCGTTTACCCGTTTTAGTAAAGTAGAATTATTAGACTACCAAATGTATGAAGATGTAGCTGATTACGGTAGTTTTGCCAATCAAATTAAAGCAGCAACAGATACGTATAGTGCCAAAATTGTTACTGATTTAACATTAGGTTTTAAATTAAATAAATCATCTAAATTAAGTATTGGTGCTAATAACTTATTCAACATCTATCCTGACCAACAAGATGACTGGGTAGAAGCTGGTGGATATTGGGATGCTGTTCAAATGGGATTCAGCGGAGCGTATTACTATACTAGATTAGGATTTACATTCTAATTCAACTTTTTAGAAACAAAAAAATCCTGAGTAATTGCTCAGGATTTTTTTTACAATAAAGTTTTAAAAATTATTCGTTATGCAAAAATGCTTGTCTGTTTAACAAGGTTTCTTCAGACTCTACGTGGTTTTCATCAGGGATACAACAATCCACAGGGCAAACAGCCGCACATTGTGGTTCATCGTGAAAACCTTTACATTCCGTACATTTTCCAGGAACAATGTAATATACATCATCTGAAATTGGTGTTTGCGCTGCGTCAGCGTCAATTTCAGTACCATCTGGCAAAATCACTTTACCCGTTAATTTAGTTCCGTCTTTATACCTCCAGTCATCAGCTCCTTCGTAAATTGCAGTATTTGGACATTCTGGCTCACAAGCACCACAATTGATACATTCATCTGTAATAATAATTGCCATTCTATTAAGTTTAGTTGTTTAAAAGTTTAAATTATTTCAAAGTAATTCGCCTTATTTTTTAAACTTTTGGCTATTGCCTTTTCACTCATTATCTTTGTGCAAAATTACAATCAAAACCATTCATAAACAAACATTATGGACTTAGAAACAAAAAAAAATGTTTTTGTTACATTAGGACGCTTTTTAAATCAGTTTGCAGAAGACAATTCGACTAAAGATTCTAGCGTTCCTCAAAATGATTTGTTTTTTGACGATTTCCATCAATTGATTCATTTGTCGCAATCGCATAACGGCTGGTACACTCCTGAACAAGTGTATTTTTCGATACAATCTTGGGCGAAAGCCTTAACACCTGCAAACCTAAATCAATGGACATCGTCTTATGATTTTAATGGTAACAAATCCAAAACTATTGCATTAATTTTAGCAGGAAATATTCCGCTAGTTGGATTTCACGATTTTATTTCCGTTTTAATGGCTGGACATAATGCAATTGTTAAAACATCCTCTGACGACCAATACTTACTACCTTTTTTAGCAAAATATCTCATTGCAATTGAACCTGAATTGGCCAACAAAATCACTTTTGTCTCAGGAAAATTAGAAAATTTTGATGCGGTTATTGCCACAGGAAGCAACAACACAGCGCGTTATTTTGAATATTATTTTAAAGACAAGCCTTCTATCATTCGAAAAAACAGAAATTCGGTTGCCGTTTTAAATGGTAACGAAACCAAAGAACAACTCGTTGCTTTAGGTGAAGATATTTTCCGTTATTTTGGGTTAGGTTGCCGCAATGTTTCCAAACTTTTTGTCCCAAAAGGCTATTCATTTGACGCCTTTTTTGAAGCAATATTTGAATACCAAGACGTGATTCATTATGAAAAATATGCTAATAATTACGACTACAATAAGGCGGTTTTTTTAATGAGTAATTACCAATTATTGGACAACGGATTTTTGACTCTAAAAGAAGACATCAACTACGCCTCTCCTATTTCTAGCGTATTTTATGAATACTACGACACCCTTGCTGAAGTCGAGAAAAGATTGGAATTAGATACCGAAAAAATCCAATGTATTGTAAGCAATAATTTAATAAAAAACAGTATTCCATTTGGACAGACACAACACCCTCAATTATGGGATTATGCAGACAATGTTGATACTATTTCGTTTTCGTTAACAATAAAGTAAAAAATTGTTTAAATATTTCTGATTATTTAACGGTTTTTAAAGTCTGATTCCCGAAATTTGCACTTTTAAATTTTGGAACAAACAACAACCATGAAAAAACACAACTACAGCGCAGGACCTTGTATCTTACCACAAGAAGTTTTTGAAAAATCAGCACAAGCCATTTTGGATTTCAATAATTCAGGTTTATCTATTTTGGAAATATCGCACAGAAGCAAAGATTTCGTTGCGGTAATGGATGAAGCTAGAGCATTAGTTCTTGAATTATTAGGTTTAGAAGGCAAAGGATATCAAGCCCTTTTCCTTGCCGGAGGAGCTAGTTTGGAGTTCTTAATGGTTCCTTATAACTTGATGAAAGTAAACGGGAAAGCAGCATATTTGGATTCTGGAACTTGGGCATCTGCCGCAATTAAAGAAGCAAAATATTTTGGAGAAACTGTTGTTGTAGCTTCATCAAAAGAACAAAATTACAATAATGTACCTAAAGGATATAGTATTCCTGCTGATGCAGATTATTTCCACTGTACTAGTAACAATACTATCTTTGGAACTCAAATGAAAGAAATACCAACTACTAATATTCCCGTAGTTTGCGACATGAGTTCTGATATTTTTTCACGTCAATTGGACTTTTCTAAATTTGACATTATCTACGCTGGAGCTCAAAAAAATATGGGACCTGCCGGAACAACTTTAGTAGTTATCAAAGAAGAAATCTTAGGTAAAAACGGAAGAGAAATTCCAAGTATGTTAGATTATGCAAAACACATTAAAGCAGAAAGTATGTACAATACACCACCTGTTTTCCCTGTGTATGCTTCTTTACTAACCTTACAATGGTTGAAAAAACTAGGCGGAATTGCTGCAATAGAAAAAATCAACAATGCTAAAGCGGAATTGCTTTACAACGAAATTGATAGAAATCCTTTATTCAAAGGAGCAGCAGCGGTAGAAGATCGTTCTAATATGAATGCTACTTTCTTATTGAACAACCCAGAACACGCACCCATTTTTGATGCTATGTGGAAAGAAGCTGGAATCTCTGGATTGCCAGGTCACCGTTCAGTTGGAGGTTACAGAGCGTCTATGTACAATGCTATGCCAATTGAAAGTGTACAAGTATTGGTTGACGTAATGCAAGCTTTGGAAAAATCAATTTAAAAATTTAAAGATTTAAAAATTGAAAAAATAAAACAATAATCCAGATTGAATCTTTGAATCTTTAAATTATTCAATCTTTAAATTAAAATAAATGAAAGTATTAGCAAATGACGGAATTTCTAAAAGTGGAATTCAAGCATTAGAAAAAGGTGGATTTGAAGTGATTACTACTAAAGTAGCCCAAGAACAAGTGGCTAACTTTATTAACGAAAATAATATAAGTGTTATTTTAGTTCGTAGCGCAACTAAAGTTCGTAAAGACATTATCGATGCTTGTCCTGGTATCAAAATCATCGGTCGTGGTGGTGTTGGAATGGATAACATTGATGTTGAATATGCTAAAAGCAAAGGAATCAATGTAATCAACACACCTGCTTCTTCTTCAGAATCAGTTGCTGAGTTGGTTTTTGGTCACTTATTTAATGGGGTTCGTTTTTTACACGACTCCAACAGAAATATGCCTTTAGAAGGAGATGCTAACTTTGAAGGATTGAAAAAAGCATACGCTAACGGAACTGAATTAAGAGGTAAAACTTTAGGTATTGTAGGTATTGGTCGTATTGGTCAAGCTACTGCAAAAATGGCGCTTGGTTTAGGGATGAAAGTAATTGCTGCAGATAGTTTTATTGATAAAGTAGATGTAAAAGTAGAATTCTTTGACGGACAATCAGTAACTACAACTATTGTATCGCAATCATTAGAATCGTTATTCAAAGAAGCTGACTTCATTTCATTACACGTTCCTGCTCAAAACGGATACATCATCTCAAAAGCGGAATTGGCTATTATGAAAGATGGTGTAGGTATTGTAAACTGCGCGCGTGGTGGGGTAATTGACGAAATTGCTTTAATCGAAGCATTAGACAGCGGAAAAGTTGGTTTTGCTGGATTAGACGTATTTGAAAGCGAACCAAAACCAGAAATCAAAATCCTTATGCACCCAAAAATCTCTTTGACTCCTCACATTGGAGCTGCTACAGGAGAAGCACAAGATAGAATTGGAACAGAATTAGCGCAACAAATCATCAGTATTTTAGGTTAATTTTTTCAAATATATAGATACAAAGGATGTCCCAAAAAGACATCCTTTTTTTATACTTTAGTTAGTGCAAAAATCATAACTTTGTAATGCTTTAGATAATCCTAATGAAAAAATTAAAAGAGCGTTGGGGAGTGCAATCCAATTTCCAACTGGCTATTATTTTTATCGTTTTTGCAATCACGGGTTCAGCCTCAGCAATGGCTTCGAAACCTGTATGTATATGGCTAGAAATTACTAAAGATGATTTCGGATTTTTCTTCACTCCTATCCGACTACTTTTGATATTCCCATTATACCAAGTACTTTTAGTTGGCATTGGATTTCTTTTTGGTCAGTTTCCCTTTTTCTGGCAATTTGAAAAGAAACTCTTGCGCCAAATGGGTTTGGGATTCTTGTTCAAAGAAAAATAATTCGAACCTAAATTTTTCATTTGGATAACCAAAAATCTTTGTTTCTTTGTAAAAACAAGTTCCAAATGATACAAGCGAAAAACCTACATAAATTTTACGACCAATTAGAAGTGGTAAAAGGAGTTAATTTACACATTCAAAAAGGAGAAATCGTTGCTATTGTTGGGGCTTCGGGAGCAGGAAAAACAACCTTGTTACAACTACTCGGCACATTAGACAAGCCTTCAATACAAGAGGGAACAGAATTATTCATCAATGGCGAAAATGTGTTGACCATGAATGATAAAACCTTATCCCAATTCAGAAACTTAAATCTGGGGTTTATCTTTCAATTTCACCAATTACTTCCTGAATTTACGGCTTTAGAAAATGTATGCATTCCGGCTTTTATTGCCAATAAAAACAAACAAGAAACTGAAAAAGAAGCGAAACGCCTCTTGGAGTATTTAGGTCTTTCAGACCGAATGGATCACAAACCCAATGCCCTTTCGGGAGGTGAACAACAACGTGTAGCAGTAGCTCGGGCTTTAGTCAATAAACCAGACGTTATTTTTGCCGATGAGCCTTCTGGAAACCTCGATACCCATTCAGCAGAAAATTTACACCAATTGTTTTTTCAATTGCGTGATGAGTTCGGGCAAACTTTTGTGATTGTAACGCACAACGAAGAACTAGCTAATATGGCGGACAGAAAATTAATCATGGTAGACGGACAAATTAGCAATCCTTAATTGCAAAACATTATTTAATGTCTTTCTACTATGACTCATTCTGAACTAAAATCTTTTCTAGACGAAAAAGTTACCCAATACAATACCCGAGATTTTATCGATAGCGACCCCGTTCAAATTCCGCATTTATTTTCTCAAAAAGAAGATATTGAAATAGCTGGATTTTTAGCAGCAACCATTGCTTGGGGCAATAGAAAGATGATTATCAAAAATGCACATCGCATGATGGAATTAATGGGTAATACCCCTTATGACTTTGTCCTTTCGCATCAAGAGAAAGATTTGAACGACTTAGAATCGTTTGTACATCGCACCTTCAACGGACAGGATTTTATTGTTTTTGTCAAAGGGTTACAACACATTTATAAAAACCTCAACGGACTCGAAGCCGTTTTTGCTCAAAACCAAGAACCATTGTCTATGCAAAAGAGCATACACGAATTCAAGAAACTTTTTTTTAATGTTCCACATACCCCACGAACTCAAAAACACATTTCAGACCCATTAAATAATTCGGCGGCTAAACGAATCAATATGTTTTTGCGCTGGATGGTGCGCCAAGATAACAAAGGTGTCGATTTAGGTATTTGGAAAAGTATCTCAGCTGCAACGCTCTCTTGCCCACTCGATGTACATTCGGGTAATGTGGCGCGAAAATTAGGCTTATTGCACCGCAAACAAAATGACGCTAAAGCCTTAGCCGAACTCGATACTCAATTGCGAATTCTAGACCCGAATGACCCAGTAAAATATGATTTTGCATTGTTTGGGTTGGGTGTGTTTGAGGGGTTTTAATTTGACACGAACAACTTAATACACCAAAAATCCCTCATTTTAATGTACCTTTGCACAAAATAGCAATTTATGAGTACTTTTGAGCAATTCAATCTCCCTAAATCCTTGCAAAAAGCCATTGATGAGTTAGGCTTTACTACGCCTACTCCTATTCAGGAAAAATCATTTTCTGTGATTATGTCGGGTCGTGATATGATGGGAATTGCACAAACAGGAACGGGTAAAACCTTTGCTTATTTATTACCTCTACTAAAACTATACAAGTTTACCAATACCAACACTCCAAAAATTGTGATTTTGGTTCCAACCCGAGAATTAGTCGTTCAAGTGGTGGAAGAAGTAGAAAAACTGACTAAATACATGTCGGTCAAAACCCTCGGAATTTACGGAGGGGTCAACATCAATACTCAGAAAAAAGCCGTTTACGAAGGTGTGGACATTTTAGTAGGAACACCGGGCAGAACTATGGATTTAGCGTTAGACGCTGTAGTTCGTTTTGACGAAACTCAAAAATTAGTCATTGACGAATTTGACGAAATGCTCAATCTTGGTTTCAGACCTCAATTAACTGCCTTGCTAGCGATGATGAAAACCAAACGTCAAAACATCTTATTTTCAGCCACGATGACTGAGGAAGTAGATGACGTTTTGAATGACTTTTTTGATTACCCAGAAGAAGTGACATTATCTGCCTCAGGAACACCTTTAGAAAAAATTACACAAATCACTTACCAAGTTCCAAATTTCAATACCAAAGTCAATTTGCTGAAACATTTATTGACTACAGATCAAACGATGAGCCGTGTTTTGGTTTTTGTAAACAATAAAAAAATATCGGATCTACTTTTTGAAAGTATTGAAGAAGCGTTTGAAGGACAGTTTGGAGTAATTCACTCCAACAAGTCACAAAACTACCGTTTGAATACGATGGCAGAGTTTCAAGAAGGCAATTTACGCGGATTAATTACGACTGATATTATGGCGAGAGGTTTGGATATTTCCAATATTACACACGTCATCAACTTCGAAATGCCAGAACTACCTGAATTGTACATGCACCGTATTGGACGTACCGGTCGTGCCGATGCCGAAGGAACTTCTATTAGTTTTGTAGCACCTCGCGAAGAGGAATCATTCATAGAAGTTGAAGTATTAATGAATACTGAACTGGAAATCACTCCTTTTCCAGAAGAAGTTGAAGTTTCAATCAAATTAATTGGCCCTGAAAAAGACCGCCAACCGGTGAAATTTTTAATGAAAAAAGTCAAATTAGAAGGAGAAGGTGCTTTTCATGAAAAAGCCAAAAAGAATACCAAAATCAACCTAGGTGGACCTTCTAAAACCAAGAAGAAAACACACGGTTCTGTCAATCGAAACATGCTCAAAACCAGAGCGCAGAAAAAGAAGAAAAAATAATAGTATCTTATTTACTCTTTTCGAAAATCGCATATCGTATATCGTAAATCTAATATTATTTCCCAAACACCAGGCAGACCGGTGAGCATAATTCTAGGCGTTTACCTGAATCAGTTATAGCTCCCGAGACCGCATTTCTTTTAAAAACAACTACTTCATTTGAGTATTGATGCGCTACTAAAAGAAACCTACCTGTGGGGTCAATAACAAAATTACGAGGTCCTTTCCCTAAAGTAGAAACCACTGATTGTGGCTGTAACTGCCCATTTTTTAGGATTTTAAAAATCGAAATGGTATTGGCTTCTCCTCTATTCGAAGCATACAAAAATTTTCCGTCAGGTGAAATATGAATATCGGCTCCTGTAAAATTACCTTTAAAGTCTTTCGCTAAAATAGTGGTTTCTTGGATTGCATTCAACTTCCCATTGATAAAATTAAAAACCGACAAAGCGCCGTTTAATTCTTGCAATACATACACCTTTTTACCGTCTTTGCTAAAAGTTAAATGTCGTGGTCCACTACCCGCTTGTAATGAAATGGTACTTTTCAATTTCAAGACACTGGTAGCTGAATTTGGATGGTATTCGTACAAATAAACAGTATCAGTTCCTAAATCAGTACTTAGTACGTGTTTTTTATCTGGCGAAAAATACACCATGTGTACGTGTGCGCTTTCTTGGCGAGGATGAACTCCTTTTCCTTTGTGTTGTACTTCTTGTTTAATGGCAGACAAACTACCATTCGATTTTTTGCCAAAAACAGCAATATTTCCTCCCGAATAATTGGCTACAATCACATTCGTATCGTCATTGATAATATAGCATGGGTCGGCACCTTGCGCCTTTTGCTGGTTCAAATTCGTTAATTTTCCACTCACTGCATCAAATTGAAACGAGCTTACCGTACTTTCGGCTCCATTCTCATTAACCGAGTATACTATCTTTTGATCTTTAGAAAGTGCCAAATAACTTGGATTAAATACCTTATCAGTCGCATTTTTGAATACAAAATCACCCGTATTGGTATCAAAATCGTACACGTAAATTCCTTTACTGTCACAACTATTGGTATAAGTACCTATTAATAAAGGTAGTTTTTTAGTTTGAGCTTGTGCCAAAGAAATAAAAGCTACTAAAAAAAGTGTGATACCGTTTTTCATTTTTAATACAATTGAAAAGCTAAAATACATAATAAAATGAAACCAATACCGATTAAATAATACCTTCCCAAATGGATTAACTAATTTCAAATTTGTAATTTTGAATCGTACATCATCTAAATCCAAAATTAATGCAATTCAAACATCCCGAAATTTTGTACTTTCTTTTTCTATTGATAGTGCCAATTTTGGTTCATTTGTTTCAATTGCGTCGATTTAAAAAAGAATTTTTTACTAATGTTCGCTTTCTAAAAGCACTTGCTATTCAAACCAGAAAAAGTTCACAAATCAAAAAATGGGTATTGCTAACCACCCGATTATTGCTTCTAACCGCTTTGGTTTTGGCTTTTGCCCAACCTTTTTCACTTTCCAAAGAAAAGTCGAACTCGCAAAAGGAGTTGTATATCATCCTTGACAATTCGTACAGCATGCAGGCCAAAGGCAAGAAAGGCGAATTACTACAACGCGCTATTCAAGAACTATTAGAAACAACGCCCGAGACCATTCATTTTTCTTTGTTGACCAATACAGAGACTTTTTGGAACACCGATATAAAGTCCATCCAAAAAGAACTTCAAAATCTACAATACAGCGCAACACCTTTCGAATTAGATCCAATTTTAAATCAAATACAAGCTCGTCCGTCATTGTATCAAAAAGAAATTGTAGTCATCTCTGATGCTATCGGTTTAGAGTCAAAACAGCTTACAACAATAGCTAAAACAGATGCCATTTCATTTATTATTCCAAAAGCAGAGCAGCAAAACAATGTATCCATCGATAGCGTCTTCATTCGTCAGACATTAGACAATTTTTACGAAATTGGAGTCCAGGTTAGCAATTATGGAGAAAATAACCAACCTGTTTCAATGGGATTATACAATCAAAACAAGTTAGTTGCCAAAACGATGATTTCCTTAAAAAAACAAAAGCAAGTTATTCCGTTTACTATTCCTAAAAAAGCATTTCATGGCTCTGTTTCTCTTGTAGATAACGGATTGACTTTTGACAACACCTACTATTTTAGCATTGGCGAAAGCCCAAAAACCAAAGTAATAAGCATTGGCGAAGTTGCAAAAAATGCGTTTTTATCCCGAATTTACACCAACGATGAATTTAAATACCAAAACAGTACGTTGGCGCAATTGGATTATAACCTTATAGAAAACCAAGATGCCATCGTTTTGAACGAAGTAGAAGATATTCCACAAGCGCTACAAACCACTTTACACTCATTTGTTGAAAAAGGAGGTAATCTCATTGTTATACCTTCGGTAAAAGCATCGATTTCTAATCTCAATTCTCTGGTTCAAATGACAGGAAATACAAGCTTTAAATCGGTCAATACTACCGAAAAATTGATTACCAAAATTCATTTCAATCATCCTATTTTTAGAAACGTTTTTGAAAATCAAATTTCGAATTTTCAGTACCCAAAAACCAAAACTTCGTTTACCGTTACAAGTACAAGCCCTGCTGTTTTATCCTATCAAGATGAAAGTCCCTTTTTAGTTTCTTCCAATACAGGAGCGGGCATTGTATCTGTTTTTTCTGCTGCATTGAATATGGAAAATTCCAATTTCCAACAATCACCTCTGATTGTACCTGTTTTTTATCAATTGGCGCAAAGTCAAGAAAAAAATGGAATTGCTGCACGAACAATTGGCAATACCAATTCGTATTTTATCAAAACTGATTTAAGCAAAGAAGGCATTCTAACTGTTAAAAACAAAACCGAAGAATTCATTCCGATCCAACAAAATTTAGGCACAAAAGTCAAAATGAATTTTGAAAACTACCCTTTACAAGCAGGTAATTTTAGTGTTTTCAACAAGAAACAATGGGTAGAAAACATCAGTTTCAATTACGACAGAAAAGAAAGTAACTTAATACATAACAACAAAAAATTACTCTCAGAAATTTCGCAAATCACATCCATATCTTCTGTTTTTGATCAAATAAGAACTGAAAACAACGATAGTCAAATATGGAAATGGTTTCTTATATTTGCACTGCTTATGCTCATTAGCGAAACGGCTATAATTCGATTTGTAAAATAAATTCATATGAACACCATCATTCGTAACGCAAAAATTATCGACTCCAAAAGTCCATTTCACAATAAGACCCTAGATATATTAATTGCTGATGGTTGTATCACTACACTAGGAACTGCACTAACTAATCCTGAGAATTTACCAGAAATTCAACTCGATAATCTACACGTTTCACCAGGTTGGTTCGACAGCAGTGTCTCTTTAGGCGAACCTGGTTTTGAAGACCGAGAAACTATCGAGAACGGATTACAAGTAGCTGCAAAAAGTGGATTCACCGGAATTGCATTACAACCCAACTCATTCCCAATTATCGATAATCAATCCCAAGTGCATTTTGTAAAAAGTAAAGCCCAAGGTGCAGCAACCGAATTATTCCCTATTGGCGCCTTAACCAAAGGAAGTGAAGGAAATGACATGGCAGAATTATTCGATATGAAAAATGCGGGAGCTATTGCTTTTGGAGATTACAATCGAAGTTTGGACAATGCCAATTTGTTAAAAATCGCATTACAATACACACAAGATTTTAACGGCTTAGTGATAGCTTTTTCCCAAGACGAAAAAATCAAAGGAAATGGAGTCGCTAACGAAGGAATCGTTTCAACACGATTGGGACTTAAAGGAATTCCTAATTTAGCTGAAGAATTACAAGTCGCCAGAAACTTATTTTTACTCGAATATACGGGAGGAAAATTACACATTCCAACTATCTCAACTGCAAAATCAGTTGCTCTAATCCAAGAAGCCAAAGCTAAAGGATTAGCAGTAAGTTGTAGTGTCGCAGTACATCATTTAGTTTTAACCGAGGAAAAACTAGAAGAGTTTGACACTCGTTATAAAGTAAGTCCGCCATTGCGTACAGAAACAGACCGATTGGCTTTGATAGAAGGTGTTAAAAACGGCACTATCGATATCATTACTTCAGACCACAATCCTATTGATATTGAACATAAAAAAATGGATTTTGACACCGCTAAAAGTGGCACCATTGGATTGGAAAGTGCTTTTGGAGCCTTAATGACTGTATTACCTATCGAAATTATAGTTGAAAAACTCACTTTTGGTAGAACTGTTTTTGGGTTAGCAACTCCTTCAATAATCGAAGGTTCAAAAGCCAACTTAAGCTTATTCAACCCTGAAGGAACAAGCACTTTTACTTCCGAAGCCATCCGTTCAAAATCGAAAAACTCGGCCTTTATTGGTACCGAAATCAAAGGAAAAGTATATGGAATTGTAAATCAATACCAACTGATTCTAAACCAATAAATCATGAATAAAGAAACGATTGAGGCCGGAAAATCCATCGCCATCACCAGTTATATTTTAGGTATTGGCGTATTCATAGCAATGTCTATGAATGCTGAAAGTAAAAATCCGTTTGCCACTTTTCATATCCGTCAAGGATTAGGATTGACTTTGACTTTTATTTCTTTGGGATTAATCATTAGTAATTTTGACAGTTTATTGATTTCATTTCCTATGTGGATTTTTATTTCTGTTTTATGGGGGTATGGCATTTTTACTGCCATTAAAGGCGAAACCAAACCGATGCCGCTATTAGGAACCTATTTCCAGAAATGGTTATCCAATATTTCGTAATGCTATGAATTTATCTTTAGAATACCTCATCAGAGCACCCAAAATAAAAAAGGATTCAAATCCGCTGTTGCTTTTATTGCACGGATACGGCAGCAATGAAGCCGATTTATTTTCTTTTGCTTCTGAACTCCCTGAAGATTATTATGTCGTTTCAGCACGTGCACCTTACGATTTACAATATGGAAGCTATGCGTGGTATGCCATCAATTTTGATGCCGACGAAAATAAATTCTCTGACCATGAACAAGCTAAAGTTTCTAGAGATTTGATTGGTACTTTTATCAACGAACTACTTGAGAATTACCCTATTGATGCTACAAATATTACACTAATTGGCTTTAGCCAAGGAGCCATTTTAAGTTACGGAGTAGCGCTTTCTGACCCTCAAAAAATCAAAAATGTAATAGGATTAAGCGGCTATGTAAGCGAACCTATTCTTAAAGCAGGCTTTGAAAATAACGACTTTTCTACCTTGGGTATTTTTGCTTCCCACGGCACTGTAGATCAAGTTATTCCTGTGGAATGGGCAAGAAAATCAGATGTGTTTTTAACGCAATTAGGCATTACTCACACCTACAAAGAATACCCAATCGGGCATGGGATTTCACCTCAAGTGTTTTTTGATTTTAAAAATTGGCTGCAAGCCCACTCGTAAAAAACTCGTTTATTTTTGATACAGAAGAGATTGATTGACTTCAAAAGAGATGGTTTCATCCTCATTTACGAAGTATTTCAATAGCACTTCACCCCAAATTTCACCATCACTAAAATCAGCGATAATCCAGCGGTGATTCAGTATTTTCACTTTATTAATAATGAATTTATTTGCGCCTATTTGGTCTTGACCTGTGAACGGATTCCCTTTCGGATTGGAATTATAATCCAATAATTTTTCAGTCACTACCGGAATCAATTTCTCATATTGAATTGTCCTTTTCGTACTTGTGTTATCAAAATAGTTTTGTGCATTTTCATTTTTGGCCAAAGAAAAATAATTGGCATCAGCCAATTGATTCGAAACCAAAGTCAAACTATCCCTCAATTTGGATATTTTCTTTTCGGAACGCTGTTGCTCAAATTTCACTTCACTGCTCAAAAACACATAAGTGAACAAGGTAGTTAAGGCAAAAAGTATCGTTAAATAAAGTAGTAAGGAACGTTTCATAAGGAAAATTAAATGGTGATTTCTAAATTATCATACGCAAGAAAAACATTTTCAGGAAGCTTTTTTTGTACTTCTTCATGAAAACCCAAATGATGACTAATGTGTGTCAAATAGGCTTTCTCAGGCTGTACCAAAGTTATAAAATCTAAGGCTTCTTGCAAATTGAAGTGGGTTTGGTGCGGTTCTTCGCGTAAAGCGTTTACGACCAAAACTTTAAGCTCTTTTAGTTTTTCAATTTCTGATTCCTCAACTGTTTTTACGTCTGTCAAATAAGCAAAATCATCAATACGATAACCAAAGACTTGCAAATCGCCATGCATAACGTTAATAGGAATTGCTGTTTTATTTCCAATTACAAATGGACGATTGTTTTGGACTTCGATAGTTGATACCGATGGAGCTCCTGGATATTTATTTTCCGTTTCAAACACATAATCAAAACGATTTTTTAAATTATCAATTACACGTTGGTGCGCATAAATTGGCATTGGTCCTTGACGAAAATTAAACGGCCGAATATCATCTATCCCTGCTGTATGATCAGCGTGCTCGTGAGTAAATAAAATTCCGTCTACTTTTTGACAATTGGAAACCAACATCTGTTGCCTAAAATCAGGGCCACAATCAAATACAAATGAATGATTTTCCCATGACACCCAAGCCGAAACACGCAAACGTTTGTCTCTGACATCAATGCTTTTACAAACAGGATGATCACTCCCAATAATAGGAATGCCTTGCGATGTACCAGTACCTAAAAAATATATTTTCAAAAAACAATTATTTTTATCAATTCAACTTAAAAATAGATGCTACAATTTGCTATCAAAAACAAAAAAAAGAGTGGATAAAAATAGTGATTCTATATTTGGAAACGCTAAAAATAAGATTCAAATAATAATGCCTCTTTTGTAGCATTTTTTTACAAAAATAAGGTTAAATATCTTTCAACAAACTCCTAATTTGTTAACTTTGTAACATATTAGCACTTTTACAAAAAATGACTACTAAAAAAATAAAACTCAAGGGAGACAAAGTTATAGAGCAAATTCCTTCTATAAAGGACAAAGCGCTTCGAATTAATCTCAATGAAAACATTTACGGTACTTTTGCCGAAATTGGTGCCGGACAAGAAACGGTTAGACACTTTTTTAGAGCAGGAGGATCATCCGGAACCATTGCAAAAGCAATGTCTGCCTACGATAAAGACTTTAGTGATGCTGTTTATGGAGTTGAAGAAGATGGCCGCTATGTAACCGAAAGTAGACTAAAAAAAATGCTCTCTCATGAGGTTAGTTTGATTGAGAAACGTTTAAGCAGAGATAAACACCCTAACAAGATGTTCTTTAGTTATGCTAATACTGTGGCAACTATTGATTTTGCAAAGCAATTCAAAGGACACGGTTGGGTTGGAATTAGTTTCCAAATTGAACCTGATGAGGCCTACAATGAAATCATTCTACACATTCGTTTTAAAGAAACGGACTCAAGACTACAACAAGAAACTTTAGGAATTCTTGGTGTCAACTTAATTTACGGGGCGTATTACAAATACAATGACCCTAAAAAATTATTACGCTATCTATATGATCATTTAGATAAAGACCAATTAGAAATTGACACCATCAACTTTGCAGGACCTCGTTTTGCCGATGTTGATAACCGTTTAATGAGTTTGCAGTTGGTAAAAAACGGAATGACAGATGCCGTAATGTTCAATCCTGAAGGGAAAAATATCTTACCAGCAGCTATCTTATACAAAAAAAACATATTAGCTTTTAGAGGAAGTTTTCGTCCTGTTACAAAAGTAAATATGGATATGTATGAGAAATCATTAAAAATGTTTTTAGAAGAAAATAAAGTAGAAAAAGAAAATACATTAGTTATTTTTGAAATTACTTTATCCAATTTACGTTCTGATGGAGAAATTGATGAACGAGACTTTATGGATCGGGCCGAGTTGCTTTGTTCTCTAGGACAAACCGTAATGATATCCAATTTCCAAGAATATTATAAAGTAGTAGAATATTTTGCTAATTATACCAAAGCCCGAATGGGACTTTCAATGGGAGTAAACAATCTCGTTGATATCTTTGACGAAAAATACTATCGCCATCTAAGTGGTGGAATTCTTGAAGCTTTTGGTAAATTATTCTACCGTGACATGAAAGTATTCTTGTACCCAATGATTGGTGAAGATGGAGAAATTATAACTTCAGACAATCTAAAGGTACATCCTAGGATGAAAGAATTATACAAATTCTTCAAATTCAACGGAAAAGTGGTAGATATTGAAGATTACAACCCTGAAATATTAAAAGTATTCTCTCGAGAGGTATTAAAAATGATTAGCCAAGGAAAAGAAGGATGGGAAGAAATGCTTCCTTCTGGAGTTTCTGAAATCATCAAAGAACACCATCTATTTGGTTATGAACCGAGTAAATTTTTAAAAGAGGTTTAAAAAAATACAGATCCCTAATTCTACTATTGAATTAGGGATTTGTATTTTTTATGTAATTTATTTCAGAATCTGAGAGGTATGCGCTTTAGTTTTCACATCAGAAATCACATCTGCTATAATTCCGTTTTCGTCAATTACAAACGTAGTTCTGTGAATACCGTCGTATTCTTTACCCATAAATTTCTTAGGTCCCCAAACACCAAAGGCATGAATTACTGATTTATCTTCGTCAGCCAATAATGGAAAAGGGAAATCGAATTTCTCTCTAAATTTAGCCTGTGCTTTGGCAGAATCAGCACTCACTCCCAAAAGAGCATAATTATTGGCTTGAAAACGTTCAAAATTATCCCTTAAATCACAAGCTTCTGCAGTACAGCCTGGCGTATTTGCCTTTGGATAAAAAAAGACTACCAATTTTTTCCCCAGATAATCAGCCAATTGATGCGTTTTCCCGTCTTGATCTACTCCAGAAAATTGTGGAGCGTTATCCCCTATTTGTAATGTTGTCATAATATTCTTTTTTTTGAATAATTAGAATTGTATTATTTTTACAAGAATAAAAATACAAAAATGAACAAACAGGAACGGGTAACATTTGTTATAAATACGTTAAAAGAATTGTATCCAACTATTCCAATTCCTTTGGATCATAAAGACCCTTATACCTTATTAATAGCAGTATTACTATCTGCACAATGCACAGATGTTAGGGTGAATCAAATTACCCCTCTGTTATTTGCTAAAGCAGATAATCCTTACGACATGGTCAAACTGTCTGTAGACGAAATTAAAGAAATCATTCGTCCTTGTGGATTATCTCCCATGAAATCAAAAGGAATTTATGGTTTATCACAAATTCTAATTGAAAAACACAACGGGCAAGTTCCTCAAAGCTTTGAAGCCTTGGAAGAACTACCAGCAGTGGGTCATAAAACTGCTAGTGTTGTAATGTCTCAAGCCTTTGGTGTTCCAGCTTTTCCGGTAGATACACACATCCATCGTTTAATGTATCGCTGGAACCTAACCAACGGTAAAAATGTGGTACAAACTGAAAAAGATGCCAAACGCATTTTCCCAGAGGAATTATGGAATGAATTGCATTTGCAAATCATTTGGTATGGCCGCGAATATTCGCCTGCACGTGGATGGGATTTAGAAAAAGATATCATCACAAAAACAATAGGAAGAAAATCCATTTTAGACGATTACTTTAAAAAATAAATAGTTAAATCATAAAAAACCACCTTCATTAATACATTAACAAAGGTGGTTTAACAACTAACAATGAATTTTTAATTAGCGATAAGTTCAAAAGTAGCTTGCTCAATTTTGACTACTTTCAACGCTTTTGAATAGTTCAACAAAAAAGAAACAACTTCTTTCTTTGGTTTCATTTTTGGAGCAACAAATGATTTTTTAGAGTAGATTTTTGCCATAGTTTACATTTACAATTTAGACTACAACGACAAAAACCACAAAATATTGTTTAGTTCGTCAAAATAATTTGGTGTTTCTCAATTACTTTTCTCAAATTCAATAAAGCATATCGCATTCTACCTAAAGCCGTATTGATACTTACCCCTGTTGCTTCTGAGACTTCTTTAAAACTCATATCTTGGTACAAGCGCATCATTACTACTTCTTTTTGATCATCTGGTAGTTCTTCTATCAACTTACGTAAATCTTTTGCCACTTGATCTGAAATCAATTTATTTTCTATTGTAAGTGTATCATCTGTCATAATAGAAAAGATAGAAAACTCTTCTGTTTCTCTGTACAAAGGCATTTTTTTGTTTTTACGAAAATAGTCTACAATCAAATTATGAGCAATTCGCATTACCCAAGGCAAGAATTTACCTTCTTCATTATACGCATTGGATTTCAAAGTGCGAATTACTTTGATAAACGTATCTTGAAAAATATCGTCTGCAAGATCTCTATCTCCAATTTTGGAATAGATAAAACCGAAAATTTTGGATTGGTGTCTTTTGATAAGAGTTGCTAAAGCAGCTTCATTGCCCGCAATATAATCATTTACTAATGTAGCATCATCAATAGGAGGAATAGCCATAATATACCTTTTAGAGGGTTTGTAATTTTAAATAATGTTCTAAAAAGTAATTTTGTTAAATAGGCTTTGTTTTTATGTGATGATTATACGTACAAATTTAACTTAATTTTATTGGAATATGCAAACAAAAAAGAAACAATCTCAAAGTATCAGACCATTTTATACGTAAATATGTAATGAATTGAAGTACTAATTTGGATATCTTAGAGTAGCAATTCTCAGTTGAAAATTGATTACTTTTGTGAAAATTATTTTTTTTATGTCAATTGACCTTTCTACACTAGACCCAAAGAAAAACATCATCATTAAAGGCGCTCAAGTACATAATTTAAAAAATGTAGACGTTGCCATTCCAAGGAACAAACTGGTAGTAATTACCGGTCTTTCGGGTTCTGGAAAATCGAGTTTGGCTTTTGATACTTTATATGCTGAAGGTCAGCGTCGCTATGTAGAAAGTTTATCGTCTTATGCGCGCCAGTTCTTAGGTCGTTTAGACAAACCCAAAGTAGAATACATCAAAGGAATTGCACCTGCTATTGCTATTGAACAAAAAGTCAATACAACCAATGCACGTTCAACCGTTGGAACCTCAACAGAAATTTACGATTATATCAAATTGTTATATGCCCGTGTAGGACGTACTTTTTCTCCTATTTCAGGTCAAGAAGTTAAAAAAAATACCGTAACCGATGTTGTTTCTGATGTAAAAAAATTAGAGCTGGACAGCAAATGGCTCCTCCTCGCTCCTATTCATTTGGAAAAAGGGCGAAAACTAGAAGACAAACTGAACGTCTTGTTGCAACAAGGTTTTGCTCGAATTCTAATCGACGGCGAAATGGTTCGGTTGGACGATTTACCAAAAAATTTGACTAAGAAAGAAATCTTTCTGATTGTTGATCGAATCGTTGTCAAAGCCGAAGAAGAATTTTATAATCGTTTGGCCGATGCTGTTCAAACAGCATTTTTTGAAGGAAAAGGGATTTGCTATTTGCAAGAATTAAACTCAGAGAAACGTTTTTCGTATTCCAATAATTTTGAGCTAGACGGGATTTCTTTTTTAGAACCCAATGTGCATTTATTCAGCTTTAATAATCCCTATGGGGCTTGTCCCGTTTGCGAAGGCTACGGCAATATCATTGGAATTGACGCCGAATTGGTGGTGCCAAATACCAGCTTATCCGTTTTTGAAAATACTATTTTTCCTTGGCGAGGCGAAAGTATGAGTTGGTATAGAGATGAATTGGTTAAAAATGCCTACAAATTTGACTTCCCTATTCACAAACCTTTTTTCGAGCTTACCGAAGAACAAAAAGAAGTAATTTGGACAGGAAATCAATATTTTCAAGGGTTAAATGACTTTTTTAAAGAATTAGAAGAGAAAAACTATAAGATTCAAAACCGTGTGATGTTGTCTCGCTACCGAGGCAAAACTAAATGCAACTCCTGTAAAGGAAAACGTTTACGAAATGAGGCTTCTTATGTAAAAATAAATGGCAAGACCGTTTCGGATTTGGTAGATTTACCTATTCGTAACCTAGTTGAATTCTTCAAAAACATTGAACTTAACGAGTACGAAAAACAAATCGCTAAACGACTACTAATTGAGATCAACAACCGTTTGTCTTTCTTAACCCAAGTGGGGCTAGATTACCTAACTCTAAATCGAAATTCGGCTACACTTTCCGGAGGCGAATCGCAACGCATCAACTTGGCGACTTCTTTAGGAAGTAGTTTAGTAGGTTCTATGTATATTTTGGACGAACCGAGTATTGGCTTACATCCAAAAGACACTGAACGCTTAATTAAAGTTTTATTGTCTTTACGAGATTTAGGCAATACCGTAATTGTAGTAGAGCATGACGAAGATATTATGAAAGCTGCCGATATGATTATCGATATTGGTCCTGAGGCTGGAACCCATGGTGGAAATTTAGTTGCTCAAGGCACGTATAATGAAATTCAACAATCGGATTCATTAACTTCTCAATATTTGAATGGTAATTTGGAAATTTCAGTTCCTAAAAAACGTAGACCTTTCAAAAATCAAATCGAAATCAAGGGAGCAAGAGAAAACAATTTGCAAAACATTGACGTTAGCTTTCCGCTTGACGTTCTAACTGTAATTACAGGGGTTTCTGGAAGTGGTAAAAGTACTTTGGTAAAAAAGATTTTATTTCCTGCTATGCAAAAAAAACTTGATAATGCGGGAGAAAAAGCAGGGCAGTTTACTGAAATGACCGGCTCATTTTCGCACATCAAACACATTGAATATGTAGACCAAAATCCTATTGGAAGAAGTTCGCGTTCCAATCCTGTTACCTATATCAAGGCTTATGATGATATTCGAGATTTGTATGCCAAAGAAAAGTTATCTAAAGTGAGAGGATATCAAGCCAAGCACTTCTCTTTTAACGTAGATGGTGGACGTTGTGATAGTTGCAAAGGAGAAGGAACCATTAATGTTGAAATGGTTTTTATGGCCGATGTGCAACTGCATTGCGAAACCTGTAACGGAAAACGTTTCAAAAAAGAGGTTTTAGAAGTTAGTTTTGAAGGCAAGAATATCAATGATGTTTTGAATATGACCATTGATGATGCTATCGCCTTTTTTGCTGAACATAAACAAACTAAAATAACTCAAAAATTACAACCCCTTCAGGATGTGGGATTGGGTTATGTACAATTAGGCCAATCGTCTTCTACTCTTTCTGGCGGAGAGGCACAACGTATCAAATTAGCTTCTTTTTTAGTCAAGGGAGCTACTAAAGACAAGGCGCTTTTTGTTTTTGACGAACCTACAACAGGATTGCATTTTCACGATATCAAGAAGCTGTTAGCTTCCTTCGATGCGTTAATCGAAAAAGGCCATTCCATCATTGTCATAGAACACAATCTGGACCTCATCAAATGTGCCGATTGGATTATTGATTTAGGCCCTGAAGGTGGTGAAAATGGAGGACAATTATTGGCTTCAGGTACACCTGAAGAAGTAGTGAAAATGAAAAAATCAATTACTGCCAGCTATTTAAAAGAAAAACTATAAATCGAATTATTGATAACATGTTTCCTCAAATGTTTTGCCGTCTTCATCTATTGCAATGAGTATTCTTTTTTCTTTACCATATACAAAGGTCATATATAGCCAACCTACAGACCATACTCCAAGGGTTAGGCAAAATACAATAAAGTTGAGTGTATGATTAATTCCTCTTGGTTCTCTAGATAAAATAGCAAACGGTAACTTATCGTTTTTTTCTTTTACAATAAAGCCTGCACGTATTTTAGCACTGATTCTATTATAAAAATCTTGTAGGTTTTTTTCAGAAGTATTTGGGATGTTTTGCATAGGGCTTTGAATTATCTTTACTACAATGACAAAAATAAAGACATTAAAGTGATTGAACAATCCCTATATTTAGTGATATTTCATATTAATAAAAAACTACTACCTAAACACTCTATTAGTAAAACCTTCTAGAATCCTATTAATTTCAACTGAAACATTCAATCTATAGTTCAAATACAAATATAAAATCGTTACTAATACAGATTTTAAAACAATTCCAATTATAGGGTGAAAAGGAAATTGCCAAAAATAAAACATAACAAATAGTAAAACCGTAATAGCAATAGAATATAAATTTTGAATCGTAAATGGATATAAATGCATTCTTTTTACCACAAACATCAATTTTGCCAAACTATACAAGGTAATTGACAATAATGTTGCAAATGCAGATCCGGTTATACCATACAAAGGAATAAAAATCATATTCAGCACTATGGTAAAGAAGACTAACATTAACCCCAAAAACAACACCATTCTATAATACTTAGAATTAAAAATAATTGCATTATTATTCCCTAAAATCAAATCAAAGTATTTTGAAAGGCCAATCATAAAAACAATCCAAATTCCACCTGAATATTCTTTTGGAAGCATTTCGTACAATTGATTAATATTAACAAAAATGCATAACATTACAAAACCACCAACTACCTGTAAATTAACGGATGTTTTTTTATACAACTCATTCAATTCATCATGCTTATTTTCATGCATTAGCTTTGCTGTAATAGGATACACAATTTGGTGCATGGCACGACTTGGGACGGATATTACCAAAGCAATATAGGTAGCCACAGAATAATAGGCTATATTCCCAATATCCATATATTGATTCAACATTATTTTATCCCCATCCAAAAGTAAATTGGCTACACTACCAGATAAAATAATATAAAATGTGTACTCTAAAATGGCTTTAACATTGTGAGGAATTGAGAACTGAAAAACAGGTTTTTTTATTCTAAAAGCATATAGCATCGTTAGTAGAAATGCTATAAAATATATTCCCGCAGTTAGATAAATAAAATCTACAACTGTAATCCAATGATAATAAATCCCAACTAGAGCAATTAACGAAAAAAGGCGTAAACCAACTTCTTTCATAAAATTACCAAATACAGAATGCATATGAACCCTAGCCCAAGCATAAAAAATCTCAAAATAGGCCATACAAATCCCAATAAATGGAATTAAATAAATGAATTCTTTTACGATTGGATTTTTCTTAGTGATAAAAAAACTAATATCATCATAGAAAAATAAACCAATTAAAACCAACGGAATACTTAATAAAAGAGGAAAGACTACTGTAAATGACAAAAATTGATTTTCTTCTTTTTCTGTTTTACATTGAGAATAAAACTTAACCAAAGTATTTTGCATACCAATAGCAAACAAAGGCATGATTACGTTGGCACAAGACAAAATATAATTTGACAATCCGTAATAGGTCTTTCCTAAAATAGGCGGAAATAAAAAAATCGTACTAATTCCTCCGATACCAAAACCAATATACGTAATAATTGTATTTTTTAAAGATTGATTTAAAACGATTCCCATATTGGTTTGCTATTATTTACTGATCAAATCGACCAATTGTTTGGTTAAATTTTTTCGAGAATACTGCTGAAGTCCTACTCCATTCGATTGTAATTTACCTTCCAAAAATTGAATATAATACTCTCGAATCGTTTGTTTTAGTTTCACTTTTTCAGAATATTCAAAAAATACTCCCGTATTAGTATTGGTAATTATCTCAGCAAAATCAGAGTCTTTAGGACCAATTGCTATAATAGGTCGTTCTGAAACCATGTATTCAAACAATTTACCTGGTAAAATACTTTTAGTCTCTTCTGAATTGATTTCAATTAACAATAAAACTTGTGATTTACGTTGGTGAGCCACCGCATCAACATGTGAAACATACCCTAAATTATTCAAATACAGATTCAAGCCAAATTGACCAATTGTTTCCAATACCTCTTGACTTACCGCGCCTATTAATTTGATTTCTAAATGCGATTTAAAATCTGGAATTTCTTGAAGTAATTCTTTCAAACTTTCCCATAAAATCTTAGGGTTTCTTTCAGATAAGAATGAACCAATGTGTGCCAAACTAAACTTAGAATCCGACGTCTGTTTTTCAACTTTTTCAACATCAAAACCATTGGTAATCACTTCGATCGGTTTAGACGTAATTGCTTGAAATTCAGATTTAGTAGTTTTACTTGTTACAATAATCGTATCGGCTGAATTTAGTACTTGATACTCTAATTGTTTATGCTTCTTTGCTGCATAATGAGACAATCGTAACGATTTATGGTAGCCAATAGTAGTCCATGGATCTCTAAAGTCGGCCAACCATTTTAAATCTAATTTCTGTTTTAATTCCAAACCAATTAAATGCAAACTATGCGGTGGTCCAGAGGTAACTATTGTATCAATTTTATTCTCCCGAATGTATTTCTCCAAATAAGCAACAGAAGGTTTTACCCAAAAAACACGTGCATCAGGAATAAACAAATTGCCGCGCACCCAAAGCATTACTTTCTCTAAAAAAGATTGTTTTTTCTGATTCGGAATAATTCCAGAACTGATTTTCTTCGTCTTATTTTTGGATAAAAAAGAAGCCAATTGGTACGGTTCAAAAATTGGATTTTTTAAAATAATCGCCTTATCCGAAATTTCATTTTCCAGTTGTACGTCAACAATTGGATAGGTTGGATTTTCAGGTACATACACAATAGGTTGTACATCAAAATCCGGCAAATATTTCACAAACTTCAACCAACGCTGCACCCCTGGCCCTCCTGCCGGTGGCCAATAATAGGTGATGATTAAAAGTTTTTTGGGGATTTTATTTGACATTGTGCTGAATTTCGGTACTTTTTTTTCTTTCCAAATAAATTCCACCCATCAAAAGCAATAGTATTCCAATAGAACTTACCAATGTAATAGTACTTCCTGTTTGCACTACTTGTGGTTCAAATTTAAATTCTACAGTGTGTTTTCCTGCAGGAATTGGCAAGGCTCTCAAGACATAATCGGCTTGGATATATTCCACTTTCTTACCGTCGATATAGGCATTCCAACCGTTTTTATAATACATTTCAGAAAACACTGCTAAGCCTTCATTTGTATTTACCGATGTATATTTCAAATCATTGGGTTGATACGAATCCAATGTGATAGTAGCCGAACTGTCTTTGGCGAAAGCCGTCTTTTTAATTTCAAACTCTTTGGCATTAACTACCGCTACATTTTTAGAATCGAATTGATCTAAAGCTTTCATCTCTTCGTCAGCAGAATGAACTAATTTCAACTGAATCACAAACCATGCATTTCCATTCGCCTCTGGATTGGCAATCGGAAATTCTTTTCCGTCTTTATCGGTTTGAATCAGATATTTTACATTCAAAAAGTTTAAGGTTTCCAAATTATTTTTAGCAATTTGGTAGTCAAACAATTGTTGCATTCTTCTCGGCTTAGCTGCATGGTAACCACCAATCGATTTATGGAAGAATGAAGCTCTTGCACTGGATAAATTACCATTAATTTCAAAAACTCGGTAATTGCTAGTGTCTTTTAAAATTTGTAAATCCACTGGAGTCGCTTGAAAAGGCACTTCCACTTCTCTTTTGCTCACAAAATCTTTTTCCGAAACGTATTTTTTATCGACTAAAAACAAGTCAAAAATCATTACTAAACCAATAACAATAATGGTTGTTTGTTGTGCCAATTTATTTTTGACAAACAACCATAAGGCACCCGCTACAAGAAGAATAAAGAAAGTAGAACGCAATAAATCAGCGCTATACATAGTTTTTCTATCTGCTTTTAAAGCATCTACAAAACCAGGCCCATAGCTCTTTAAGAAATACTCATCTCCACTCCCCGAAAAGTTAAACATGCCTTTGGCAAAAAACAAGATAACCATAACTCCTACTCCAAAAATAGTCGTTTGTAACAGTCCTTTTTTTTGTTGGTCTTGATCCAATTGGAAAAAAGATTGCAATCCCATCACTGCTAAAACAGGAAAACACAATTCTAAAATGACTTGAATTGAAGAAACGGCTCTAAACTTATCATACAATGGAATATAATCAATGAAGAAATTAGTTACTGCTGGGAAGTTTTTACCCCAAGAAAGTACCAAAGCAAACATCGCTCCTCCAAAAAAAACATATTTAATTTTTCGATTGTCTATAAACAACGCTAAGAAAGCTAAAAAGAAAACTACTGCTCCAATATAAGCAGGTGCTGCCACAATAGGTTGGTCTCCCCAATACGTCGGCATTCCTTTTACATAATCTTGCGCTTGAACAGCAGGAACACCTTGACTAATCATAAACTGATACATACTGCTATCGGTTCCTAAAGTTTCATTATTAGAACCTCCAAAAAGTCGTGGTGCCACCAAATTGAAACTTTCAGCAATTCCATAACTGTATTCTGTAATGTAATCACGAGACAAAGCACTATTTTCGGTCACCTTAGAACCATCGGCATTGAAGGTCAATTCGCTTTTTCCTCTTGTACTGAATTTGGTATATTCAGTAGTGGCTAACAAATTGGTTGCATTGGCACCAATAGCAAAAACCCCAGCAATGGCAAGCACTCCAAAAGCGCGTCCTAAACCTTTAAAATCTTTTTCTTTAATGAATTGAAACGTAAAATAACCTACTAAAACCAATAAGAAAATCAACAAATAATAGGTCATTTGAAAGTGATTGGCATTAATTTCTAAAGCCGTAGCAAACAAAGTGAGTAAACCTCCCCAAACATATTTTTTTTGAAAAACCAATAAAAAACCAGCAATTACGAGTGGCATATAGGCAATAGCGTGGGCTTTGGCATTATGTCCAACACCGAGAATTATTATCAAATAAGTGGAAAATCCAAATGCAATAGCGCCAAAGAAAGCCTTTAGAGGATCGATTTTAAGCACCAATAATAGGCCATAAAAACCTAAGAAATACAAAAACAAATAATCGGCTGGTCGAGGTAAAAAACGTAATACGTCATCCAAAGCACCGATATAATCATGAGGGTACTTAGCTCCTAATTGATAGGTTGGCATTCCGCCAAAAGCAGCATTCGTCCAATACGGCTCAATATGAGTAGCAGCTCTAAAATCATTTTGTTCTTTTGCCATTCCGGTATATAGTGCAATATCGGATTGGAAGATTTGTTTTCTTTGTAAAACAGGATAAAAGTAAATCAGCGAAACAAGTACAAAACCAATAACTGCAAGTACATGAGGATAAAATGAATTTAGTTTTTTCAATGTGAAAAGTTTAGTTAGAATATGATAAAATGGGGTTTGAGAGCAATTTAATCTATTTCTTCGTAATCCACATAATCACCCACTTTTTTGGTTTCACGAGGATTTTTAGATTTAGTTTCTTTGTAAATTATCTCGTCATTATTAGACGCTCTTTTCCAAGTTGATTCTTGCGCATATTGCTGTTGTTGCTGAAAATTTTCACCTGCTTTTTCTACTGCTTTTTTTACTAAAATTGGCAAAAATATGCGTGCTAAAAATTTAAAAACATAATAGAACATCATGATATAAAATATCGTTCTAATCAAATTAGAAAAAGAAGCTTCTTGCATAATCAAATATTTTTTTCAAAAATAATAAATTCATCCCGAAACTTAAGGACAAAATAAAAATATCATTCTTAAATAAATGATAAAATATAGTACATTTGGGAAGCGTTATTACTTTTAAATTCAACAGAGATAATTATGTTTACAGTAAAGTCCTTCGTAACCTTAGCCTTTATGCTAATTCCGCTACTGAATTTTGCGCAATACACTGACCAAATTAATTCTAATAGACCTGGCGAAACGATGTCGGCTTTTGCGGTAGGAAAATCCGTAATTCAATTAGAAACTGGAGCTTATGGTATCACTCAAAAACACCATTTACTCAATTACGTGACTAATGGTTACGGAATTGACGCTACTTTGCGCTACGGAATGTTTATGGAAAAATTGGAGTTAATTGCCGACATTCAATACCAGAGCCAAGTGTATGAAGTCTTGTACATAAAAGAGAATCAAAAAGCGTTAAAACAAACTATTTTAGGTGCCAAATACTTGCTTTACGATCCATTTAAAAATCACGAAAAGAAAATAAACGTGTACAGTTGGAATGCCAACAAAAAATTCAGCTGGCGCCAATTAATTCCTGCTGTTTCTGTTTTTGCAGGTGCCAATTTCACTTCTGCTAACAATCCGTATCATTTTTCTCCCAACGCGAGTATTTCGCCAAAAGTCATTTTGATTACACAAAATCATTTGGGAGATGGAACATGGGTATTGATAACCAATACTATTGCCGATTATATTGGAACAGAATATCCTAGTTATGGCTATGCACTAACTTTAACCAAAGGATTTAACGACAAATGGTCTGGTTTTGTAGAAAACCAAGGTTACAAAAGTGATTTTTATAGCGATGCTATTGTGAGAACTGGTGCCGCTTATTTACTCACAGACGATCTTCAAATTGACGCTTCGGCAAGTGTTAGTCTAAAAAATACGCCTTCTATTTTCTATGGAGGACTTGGATTTTCATGGCGTTATGATGCTAATTATAAAGAAGTACGAATGCCTATTGAAGATCCCAATATTTTAAAAGTACAAAAAAGAGCCAAAAAAGGCACCAAGAAAAAGAAATTCCTGATTTTTTAGACTATATACGATGATTCAAATTAAAGAAGCGGTTACCAAAAGTGAATTGACCGACTATATTAAATTCCCTTTTTCCTTATACAAAGACAACCAATATTGGGTGCCTCCCATTATTGCCGATGAATTAGAGACCTTTGACAAGACTAAAAATCCAGCTTTTGAAAATGCAGAGGCCTATTTTTATCTAGCCTATCGCGACAATCAAATTGTAGGTCGAATTACCGCCATTATCAACTGGGAAGAAGTCAATAACCAACAAAAGAAGAAAGTTCGTTTTGGTTGGTTTGATGTAATTGACGATGTCGAAGTAACCAAAGCCTTGTTAGAAAAAGTCTATGAATTAGGTCGGAAAAACAATTTAGAGTACGTTGAAGGACCAATGGGATTCTCTAATTTGGACAAAGTGGGAGTGCTTACTGAAGGTTTTGAAGAAATTGGCACCATGATTACTTGGTACAATCATCCATATTATGCAACACATTTTGAACAATTGGGCTATGTAACCGAAAAAGAATATTTGGAAAACAAATTCCCTTTTGCAAACGTAAAATTAGAACATTTTGACAAAGCGCAAGAGCTTATTAAAAGGCGTTACCAACTCCGTCCAATCAATTTCAAAAAGACGAAAGAGGTACTACCTTATGTAGATAAAATGTTTGATTTATTCAATGCCTCTTATGCTAGTTTATCTTCATTTGTTGCCATTTCTGATGTTCAAAAAGAATATTTCAAGAAAAAATACATCAGCTTTATCAATCCGGAATACATCAAGTTTGTGGAGGACAAAGACGGCAATTTAGTTGCTTTTGCCATCGTGATGCCTAGTTTTTCCAAAGCATTACAAAAAGCAAAAGGAAAGTTATTCCCTTTTGGATTTTTGCACTTACTCAATGCAAGAAACAATAGCAAGGACGTTACTTTTTATCTTATTGGAGTACATCCTGAATACCAAAACAAAGGAGTTCATGCTATTATTTTCAAAGAATACCACACCACTTTTATGGAAAAAGGCATAGAAAACTGCATTAGAACTCCTGAATTAGCCGACAATCATGCGATTCATTTACTTTGGAAAAACTTTGATCCCAAAATTATTTGTCGTAGAAAAACGTTTCGAAAAGAATTGTAAAAAACACAACCATAAAAAAATCCATTCAAATGAATGGATTTTTTTATAAATTTCAGTTTCTTAATTACGAAACGTCAACTGTAGTTTGCTCAGCAATTTGTTTGTAGGTTCCGTTTACTAATTTTTCACGAATCGCTTCAAAAGCCGCTAATGTTTCGTCAATATCAGCCAAAGTATGTGACGCAGTTGGAATCATACGCAATAAAATAATTCCTTTTGGAATTACCGGATACACCACAATCGACAAGAAAATTCCGTAATTCTCTCTCAAATCATTCACCATAATCATCGCTTCTGGAATAGAACCTTCAAGATATACAGGAGTGATACACGTATTAGTATCACCAATATTGAATCCTCTTTCTTTTAAACCGTTTTGTAACGCATTCACGTTTACCCACAACTTATCTTTAATCTCAGACGATTGACGTAATAATTCCAAACGCTTCAATGATCCAATAGTTTGAATCATTGGCAACGCTTTAGCAAACATTTGCGAGCGCAAATTGTATTTTAAATAATCAATTACATCCTTATCTGCTGCTACAAAAGCACCAATATTAGCCATTGATTTAGCAAATGTCGAGAAGTACACATCAATTTCATCTTGAACACCTTGCTCCTCACCTGCTCCAGCTCCTGTTTTTCCAAGGGTTCCAAAACCATGTGCATCATCCACTAACAAACGGAAATTGTATTTTTTCTTCATTTCTACCACTTCCTTCAACTTTCCTTGTTGCCCACGCATTCCAAAAACACCTTCGGTAATGAACAAAATTCCACCTCCAGTTTCTTCAGCTAATTTTGTGGCACGTTGTAAGTTTTTCTCCATACTCTCCACATCATTATGACGATACGTAAAACGTTTTCCCATGTGTAAACGTACCCCATCAATAATACAAGCATGTGCATCAACATCATAAACAATCACGTCATTTTTTGTCACCAAAGCATCAATTATAGACACCATTCCTTGGTAACCAAAATTCAATAAATACGCTGATTCTTTCATTACAAAGGCAGCTAATTCTTGTTCTAATTGTTCGTGGTACTTGGTATGACCACTCATCATACGAGCTCCCATAGGGTAAGCTGCTCCGTATTGAATTGCTGCTTCAGTATCCGCTTTACGAACTTCTGGATGATTGGCTAAACCTAAATAATCATTCAAACTCCAATTTAAAATATCTTTTCCTTGAAATTTCATTCTTGGTCCTAACTCTCCTTCCAATTTTGGAAAAACAAAATATCCTTCTGCTTGAGATGCCCATTTCCCTAATGGTCCTTTATTAGTTTGAATTCTTTCGAATAAATCTTTTACCATAATATATTTTGAAATATTATTTATTTTTTAACAGGTCACAAAAATAATTATTTAAAATTTATAAAAGAATTGAATAACTATTTATTTTCAGGAGCTTATTCCAGCTATCCGTTACAATCTTGCTCTAATCGTGGTAAAACCACTCATTATAGCAAGGATTTTCACTTCTATCTGGGCTAGAGATTCCGGTTCAAAACTCATTTCAACTAATAATTACTCTTATAAAATCAATACCTTTGACTTTTAATTAATAAATAAATCACATGCAACTCGTTTTCGCTTCCAACAATAAAAATAAAATCAAAGAAATTCAATTACTCGTTCCCGCATCCATTCAAATTTTAAGTTTGGAAGACATTGGTTGTACCGAAGATATTGCTGAAACAGCAGATACTATTGAAGGAAATGCCATTTTAAAAGCCAATTATGTAACTGAGAAATACGGCTACGATTGCTTTGCAGATGATTCAGGTCTTGAAGTAGACGCTTTGAATGGCGAACCCGGCGTTTTTTCGGCACGATATGCCGGCGAACCTAAAAACGACGAAAACAATATTGCCAAACTATTAACTAACTTAAAGGACGTTAAAAATAAAAAAGCCAATTTCAAAACCGTAATTTGTTTGAACAGTAAAGGAAAACAACATTTATTTACAGGTATCATCAACGGGCAAATTATCGAAGAACGCATTGGTACAAACGGTTTTGGCTACGACCCAATTTTCGTTGCAGATGGATATGAAAAAACTTTTGCCGAGTTATCATTAGAAGAAAAATCAAACATTAGCCACCGAGGAATAGCTGTTAAAAAATTGATCGATTTTCTTAAATAAAAAACTACTTTTCACTCCATTTTATTGTCGAATTAACCACTTTCTACAACATTATAACTAAAAACACAAAAACAAAAAACATTTAACTTATTGATAATCAAAAAATAACAAATTAGTTTATATGGTTTTTTAAACCTACCTTTGCACCAAATTTTAAAACTTTATATGAACAAATTTGAACAATTAGGTCTGAATGAGTCGCTACTGCTGGCGATCAAAGATCTAGGATTTGAGAATCCGTCAGAAGTGCAAGAAAAAGCGATTCCAGTACTATTGGAACAAAACACAGACTTAGTAGCTTTAGCACAAACAGGTACAGGGAAAACGGCAGCTTTCGGTTTTCCGCTTATTCAAAAAATTGATGCTGAAGACAGAAGTACGCAAGCGTTAATTTTATCACCAACGCGTGAGCTATGCTTACAAATCACCAACGAGATTAAACAATACTCAAAATACGTAAAAGGGTTACACACAGTGGCAGTTTATGGTGGTGCAAGCATTACAGAACAAGCCCGAGAAATTAAACGTGGAGCACAAATTATTGTGGCTACTCCAGGTAGAATGCAAGACATGATTAATAGAGGTCTTGTAAACATTAAAAACATCAATTTCTGTATTCTTGACGAAGCAGATGAGATGTTGAACATGGGCTTTTATGAAGACATCGTATCGATTTTATCCGATACTCCAGATGAGAAAAACACTTGGTTATTCTCCGCAACAATGCCGGCTGAAGTAGCGCGAATTGCTAAAAAATTCATGGCAGATCCTGCTGAAATCACTGTTGGACACAAAAATTCAGGATCAGCTACGGTATCTCACGAATTTTACTTAGTTAATGCTCGTGATCGTTACGAAGCATTAAAACGTTTGGCCGATGCTAATCCAGACATCTTTTCGGTTGTTTTTTGTAGAACCAAGCGTGATACACAAGCTGTGGCTGAAAAATTAATTGAAGATGGATATAGTGCTGCTGCGCTACACGGAGATTTATCTCAAGCACAACGTGATGGCGTAATGAAATCGTTTAGAGGGCGCCAAATTCAAATGTTAGTAGCTACCGATGTAGCTGCTCGTGGAATTGATGTGGACAACGTAACCCACGTAGTCAACTATCAATTGCCTGACGAAATCGAAACCTATAACCACCGTTCTGGGCGTACTGGGCGTGCGGGAAAATTAGGAACTTCGATTGTTATTGTAACGAAAAGTGAATTGCGTAAGATTTCTTCTATCGAAAGAATCATCAAACAAAAATTTGAAGAAAAAACTATTCCTTCTGGAATTGAAATCTGCGAAATCCAATTATTACATTTAGCAAACAAAATCAAAGATACCGAAGTAGATCACGAAATTGACAACTACCTTCCGGCTATCAACGAAGTTCTAGAAGGATTATCTAAAGAAGAGTTAATCAAAAAAATGGTATCGGTAGAATTTAATCGTTTCATTAACTACTACAAGAAAAATCGAGACCTTTCTACACAATCTGCTGGTTCAGACCGAAGAGAAAGAGATGGAGCTTCAAGAGAACATAACAATGGTGGAGCTACTCGTTATTTTATAAACATTGGTGCAAGAGATGATTTTGATTGGATGCAATTGAAAGATTTCTTGAAAGAAACTTTAGAGCTAGGTCGTGATGATGTTTTCAAAGTAGATGTAAAAGAAGGATTCTCTTTCTTTAATACCGATGCTGAACATACAGATAAAGTGATGGAAGTACTTAACGGATACAACTTAAACGGAAGACGAATCAATGTAGAAATCTCTAAAAATGATGGTGGCGGAAGACGTGATCACAATGGTAGAAATTCAGGTGGATTTGGCGGCAGAAGTTCGGGTCCAAGAAGAGAAGGAAACTTTGCTCCAAGACGTGAAGGAGGATTTAGAAGCGAAAGAGGTTCGGCTCCAAGAAGAGGAGAAGGAAGAGAAAGCAGAGTTTCTGAAAGAGCACCAAGACGTTCTGAAAGCTTTGGCGATTCGTCAAGACCAAGAAGATCAAGAAGAGATTAACTAGTATTGTTAATTTTCTTATAATTATAGAAAAACTACAAAATATTCCCAACTGATTTATTACTTTTAAAGTCTTAAATCAGTTTATGAAATATTTTGTAGTTTTCTTTTTTATACTGCTTTCCGTACATCTTAGTGCACAAGAAGTAGAACCCTCCCAAAAAGTATCGGGAATTATTGTCAATGACAATACAAATGAACCTCTATCTAATGTTAACATTATCAATCTGAATAAGGTCCGTGGTGCTACATCGGATGCCAATGGGCGATTTGAAATCAGCGTACAAGTAAACGATACACTACACTTTACAATTTTAGGATTTCAACCGCTACGAGTTAGGGTAACCAATGACTGGATTAAAAATAAAAGTACCCGAATTCAATTGACCGAAAAAGCCATTGCTTTAGAAGAAGTTATCATTCGTCCTTTTAACTTAACTGGTTATCTTGAGGTGGATTCTAAATTAATTCCTACCAAAGAAAATTTCCGTTACAGCATTTCTGGTTTAACCCAAGGCTACGAAGCTGGAGAATATTCTCCCAATGCCTTTGGACGTGTCATGGGTTCTATATTTAATCCGGCTGATATGTTATACAATTTCTTCGGAAAAAAGCCTAAAGAGCTCAAGAAACTGAAAGAAATGAAAAAAGATGATACGGTTAGAAAACTTTTAGAATCCAAATACGATAGAGAAACAGTTACCGCTCTTTTAGGAATTGACACCAAAGAAATTTCGGAAATTTTACAACGTTGCAATTACTCGGAATCTTTTATCCAAACAGCAAACGATTTACAAATACTAGACGCCATAAGCGGTTGTTATGAAGAATATAAAGTTTTGAAAAAGAAATAATAACCCAACACTAAAACTACTCCCTCTCCCAATTCTTATGAAATTAAATAATCTTTTTATTTTAGTGCTGATCAATTTAAGCTCCTATTCAATTGCGCAATTAAAACCTTTAAATGTAACATTCTACTATCCTAAAGATTCTACTACCTTCAATCATGATTTTTTAAACGAACTAGACTATCAGTACGAAAGAGAAAAATTTGGAAAAACCACAATGATTATCCATTGTGAATCTGAAGTAGGTCATTTTGAATTTATTTTTAAAAAGAAAATTTTAAGTTTAGAACATTTTGGCGGGGACAGTACCAATGTGTATGGAATAAATGGTAAAATCACAAAAGAATACAACGAACCTTTTACTATTTCAAAGCATAACCTATACGCTTTTGTACTATTACATGATCACGGTGGAATTATCGAAAAAATTAAATTTCAGGATTTTGGCAATGAGGTCTATTGGCCTGAATTTGATTATTCTAACTGCTTTATAAGCGATGAAAACAAGGATGGTATTCCTGAATTTTATCTGACTTATTTAGGTGAAAGTGATGGTTTGGATCCTAAACCGTACAAACAAATTATTTACACCTATTTTAAAAACAGTCTAAAAAAAGAATTTATCAAATCCAAAGCAACTGCCTTTTATCCTGCTGGAAATCCAGAAAATACTTATCAAATTGAATACGATTCAAATTGGAAAAAATTCCCTAAATCCATTCAAAATAAAAGCATTTTAGTTCTCAAAAAACATCGAGAAAAATACAATTAAAAACACAAAGCCTCATCTATAAAACAGATGAGGCTTTGTGTTTCTTCTTTATAATAATTACTTCACTGGAATAGAAGCTAAAATCTCCACTAAAAATTTCCAAAATTTCTGAGCCGAAGAAATACTCGCTCTTTCGTCAGGGGAATGCGCACCGTGAATGGTTGGTCCAAAAGAAATCATATCCATTTCAGGATAATTAGCTCCTAAAATACCACACTCTAAACCAGCGTGACAAGCGACTACTTTGGCCTTTTCATTATTTTGTTTTTCATAAATTGAAGTCAGTACATCTAATATTTCTGATTTAGCATTTGGTGTCCAACCTGGATACGAACCCGAAAATTCCACTTCACAGCCCATTAGTTCAAAAGCTGAACGCAAGGCGTTAGCCAAATCCATTTTGGCCGATTCCACAGAAGAACGTGTTAGACATTGCACCGAAAGTTGGCCATTACCTAAAACTACTTTTGCAATATTATTTGACGTTTCTACCAAATTATCAAAATCGGCACTCATGCGATATACACCATTATGAGCGGTGTACATTGCGCGAACAAAATAAAATTGGGCAATAGAAGGCATGACTTTTGCCGGAGCTGTATCTAGTTTTTCGAAAACAATATCCAAATTAGGTTCAGTACTTTGTAATTCCAATTTAATTTCATTCACGATTTGCTGCATGTCAAATACAAAAGCCTCATCATATACCTCTGCAATAGTAACTTGTGCCACACTTTCACGAGGAATAGCATTACGCAAACTTCCTCCCTGGATGGAAGCTATTTGCAATCCAAAATTATCAAAACCATCAAACAACAAGCGATTCATAATTTTGTTAGCATTCCCTAATCCTTTATGAATATCCATTCCTGAATGGCCACCATTTAACCCTTTAACAGTAATCGTATATCCTACAGAACCTTCTGGCGTTGGCTCTTCATCATATTCAGCCGTAGCTGTCACATCAATTCCGCCTGCGCAACCAATGTCGATTTCATCATCTTCTTCAGTATCTAAATTTAAAAGGATTTGCCCTTGTAAAATTCCACCTTTTAAGTTCAAAGCGCCAGTCATTCCTGTTTCTTCATCAATAGTAAATAAGGCTTCAATAGCGGGATGCGGAATATCTTTACTCTCCAAAATTGCCATAATTGCAGCAACACCAAGTCCATTGTCTGCACCCAAAGTTGTACCACGAGCACGAACCCAATCGCCATCCACATACATATCAATTCCTTGGGTATCAAAATCAAAAACAGTAGCTGCATTTTTCTGATGTACCATATCCAAATGCCCTTGAAGCACCACTGGCTTTCTATTTTCCATTCCCGGAGTCGCAGGCTTTCGTATAATTACATTGCGAATATCGTCTTCAAAGGTTTCCAATCCTAATTGGTTTCCAAAGTCTTTCATAAAGGCAATAACTCGTTCTTCTTTCTTAGAAGGGCGCGGTACCGCATTCAAATTAGCAAATTGATTCCAAAGTACTTTAGGTTCTAAATTGCGTATTTCTTGGCTCATATAGTGTATTCTTTTTTAAGTATCAAACGAGCAAAGTTACAAAGTTTAAATTCGTTATGAATTGATATTGTGATTATATTTACATCGTAAAATACATTTTGTGAAACGCCAAAATCTACTTTCCTATTTTCTTTTGATTCAAATCATTTTGATTCCATTTCTTGGTCTTTTCCATGAAATGGTGGAACGATGGTACAGTAACGGACTCTATCCAATCATTTCAAAATCACTTCGAATGCTATTTGGGAACATTCCTTTTTCAGTTGGAGATCTGCTGTATTTTGTATTGATTGTATTCGGGATAAAATGGATTTGGACCAATCGAAAGTCTTGGAATACCCATTGGAAAAATAATATACTAAAAATAGTAAGTTGTTTTTCAGTGATTTATTTTGCGTTTCATTTGCTTTGGGGTTTTAATTATCATCGCCAACCTCTTTTTGAGAAAATGAAAATTGAACGGGACTACACTGATGCCGATTTATTGCTTTTCACCAAAAAATTAATTGCTAAAACGAATGCTATTCAGTTGGAAATAACACAAAATAAAAATTCGAAAATTGTATTTCCGTATTCGCAAGAACAAGTTTTTACAATGAATTTGAATGGTTATCGAACACTTGCAAACGAATATCCTTTTTTCAATTATTCTGAACTAAGCGCTAAAAAATCACTCTTTAGCTTGCCACTAACCTATATGGGTTTTGGTGGCTATTTGAATCCGTTTACCAATGAAGCCCAAGTGAACTACTTACTACCAATGTACCACTCGCCTACTACAAGTTGTCACGAAATGGCACACCAAATGGGTTATGCCAGCGAAAGTGAATGCAATTTTATCGGATTTATGGCATCGGTAAAAAACAAGGACTTGTATTTTAAATACTCCGGATATAGTTTCGCTTTGCGGTATTCTTTAGCCAATTGGCAAGTACGAAATAAAGCTGTTTACAAGCAATTAGTCCAAACTGTTCATCCCGGTATTTTACAAAATTATAAAGAGAGCAATGACTTTTGGAAAGCTTATGAAACTCCAATCGAAACAGGATTCCATTTGTTTTATGATACTTTTTTAAAATGGAACCAACAAAAAGACGGAATGGAAGGCTATAGTAAATTTGTGAACTTAATGGTCAATTATTACAAAAACAAACCCTTGTGAAATTAACAATGTCAAAAATCAAATTCAATATCAATTGCAAAAATTAAATGCAAAAATTGCGTCTTTGCGTCTTTGCGGTGAAATGATGTAACATAATCCCAAAATATACTACTAACCCCAATATGAAATCGGACTTAGAACACTCTTTTGTACAGCAACTGCGAGAGAATCAGAATATAATCCACAAAATATGTAGATTGTATACTGAGGATGAAGACGCGCACAAAGATTTGTTCCAAGAAATTACAATTCAGCTTTGGAAAGCCTATCCTAAGTTTAGAGGCGACAGTAAATTTTCAACTTGGGCGTATCGTGTTGCTTTGAATACTGCCATTACTCTATACCGAAAGACGAAGCGTTCCATAAACACAGTAGGCTATGAAGGCAATTCTCACTTTGTCCCCGAAGTTCAATACAATTACGAAGAAGAAGAACAACTCAAATTATTATACCAAGCCGTTTACCAATTGAATGACATAGAAAAAGCCCTCATTTTTATGTATTTGGAAGACAAAGATTACACTGAAATTGCCGAAACCTTAGGGATTAGCGAAGTGAATGCTAGAGTAAAGATGAACCGAATTAAAGGAAAATTAAAAAAACTATTAAATCCTAAAGGAATATGAAAGAGCTGGATTTACTAAAGAAAGACTGGCAAAAGAATGCAACTTCTTTTGAACAATTGAGCGAAAAAGATATTTATGCAATGATTCACAAAAAATCATCTTCAGTAGTGAAGTGGATTTTAATTGTGAGCATTTTAGAATTTGTTATTTTGAATGGGATCGGATTGTTATTAAGTGATGATAGAATGAAAGCTATAAATAGTAATCACCCTTACTTGCATATTGTTGACATTACAAATTATATCGTAATAACAAGTTTTATTTTTCTATTCTATAAGAACTATAAAACGATTTCTTCACTTGATTCATCCAAAAAACTAATAACTGGCATTTTACGAACAAGAAAAATTGTAACGTATTATATCTTTTGGAATATTATTATTGGTGGAATTGTGGGTGTTTACACTGGGATTGCCTCATTTAATGACGGATATAATTCGGCTAACCCATCACAATACAAAAAAGTATTAGATGAAAATAACTTTTTAGCTATTGGATTTATAATGATTGTTACTATGTTAGGAATTTGGTTGTTCTACAAACTTCTTTACGGCAATTTCCTAAAGAAATTAAAAGACAATTACGAAGAACTTCAAAAAATAGAATCATAAAAAAAGAGGCAATTGCCTCTTTTTTATACTAACATTCCCAATTTCGTAGCGAATTTAAACGTTCTTGCTCTTCGATCTCTTCAGCTGGAATTACTTTCAAGAAAGAAGGATGCTGCTCAATTGCATATTCTACTTTTTCAACAATTTCGTCAATGGTATCGTTTTCATAATCAATTGCTAAAGGTTCTTTGATGATAAATGATTGTAAGATGCCTTTCTTTTTCATTCGCAATCCTTTTTTATCAAATGAGCGTCTAAAGCCATCAATTACAATAGGCACTACAATTGGTTTATGCTGCTTAATAATATGTGCTGTACCTTTTCGAACTGGTTTAAAAGATTTGGTAGTGCCTTGTGGAAATGTAATTACCCAACCGTCAGCTAACGCAATTTTTATATTCTCCGTATCGTTTGGATTCACTTCTCTTTTCTCGGTCACATCAACCCCTTTAGATCGCCAAGTACGCTCTACAGTAATAGCGCCTACATACGCCAAAATTCTAGGTAATAAGCCTGCTTGCATGGTTTCTTTTGCAGCGACATAATAAATATTCATTTTAGGTTGCCATAAATACCCTACATTTTTAATGGAATCGGTACGACCACTCAAACTCGCATTGAACACATGAAACATCGCCACTACATCAGCAAAATAGGTTTGATGATTGGAAATAAATAAAACATTGGTATCTGGCAAGCTCTTAATTATTTCAGAACCTTCTATTTGCAATTCGTTAAATCCTCTGTAACGCCTGTGAGTCAAACATCCTAAAACTCGGATGAGCCACTTTTTAATAAATAGGATATGACCAAAAGGATTTCTCTTTAACAATCCCATAAATAAATTGTATTTTTAAATATTTAAAAAAAACAAACATACAAAATTTATTTTTGGGTGCAAATGAACCACTAGCCAGAAAAAATTATGAATTAAAAGCACTCACAAAGACTTCTTTCAACTCACTCAACATCATCGCAGTAGCTCCCCAAACAATATGACTTTCTATTTCAAAAGCAGGAACGTCAATTGAATTTGCATACGAAGTTTGCATCTGAGTAGTTACAATTAGGGTGTCACTCAAAAAAGTAGCTAACGGAAGTTCAATAATTTCTGCGACTTCTAAAGGATCTGGGCTAAATGTGATTTCTTCACTGCAAATTCCTAAATAAGGATACACCATAAAATTACTCGGCGGAATATACACTTCCGTAAATGACTTTACAATCTCAATTTTATCAGGATGAATGCCCACTTCTTCATACGTTTCTCGAATTGCAGTAGCTGCAAAATTCGCATCCTCTTTTTCGTACTTGCCCCCTGGGAAAGCGATTTGGGCAGAATGCACGCCTTTATACGAATTGCGAACAATCAAAACTAAATGAGTGAGTCCATTTTTTGGATAACACAGCATCAATACCGCAGCAGTTCTTGGATTTTTGTTTGCAAAAGAGGGGTTTTCCAAATTAGCCAAACGTTCCAAAGGAGCCATTTTAGCATGCGCTGCCGTTGCAGGGAGATTGGCTACAATTAATTTAGGAACAAACTGTAAAAATTCTTGAAAATCCATAATCAAAACCTATTTTTGCAGGAACAAACAACATATAAATATAGTTTAGAAAAAGCAAGTACGCAAACTTTCTGGTACCAAAACAAAAACCTATGTACAGTAAAGAGGAAGCTCAACGATTGAAACGCGAATTTTGGATTGCCTTCGCCGAAAAATATCCTAGAAAATGGCTGTTGTATGATACCAAAATCAAAGATTTTGCATTTAAATTTTATGTTGACAATAAAAAAGCACAAGTCCTTATCGACATTGAACCTCGCAACGACGAAAAGCGAATCGCCTACTTTGAAAAATTAGAAACTCTAAAAAACATTCTAGAAGAAGAGTTTGTATCTGATTTGGTTTTTGAAAAAAATTACTATTTGGAAAACGGTAAAACTATAAGCCGAATTTGGGTAGAACAAAACGGAGTAAGCGTTAGTAATCGGAATTATTGGGATACCATTTTTGACTTTTTCAACGAAAAAATGACCGCTCTAGAATTGTTTTATGCCGAATACGACGAATTCATTAAGGATATTGAAATCGCTAGTTAGTTTATATTAAATATATTGTACACTATAATTTGGTCACCGTAATTGATATATAACTGTTTCCTATTATCTTGTTTTTTTCTCACAATAAGTGATAGTGTACAATCCACTCCATCATTGTCTTTACAAATAAAACTATACACAATATCGGTTTCATTCTCAGTAACAGGGATATATTCCACAATTTCAAACAATTGAATCACTTGAGAATAAATCACAATTCTATTCTTATTGGTATCCAAAGAAACCATCATTTTTGACAATTCTAAATCAGACCAATTACCCCATTTTCCTTTTTCATTTTTTTCTAATACACTAAATCCAGAAGTACTAAATTGGTACACCTGCCCATAGGATTGTTGCCATCCTAGACTTAGGAAAAGAAAAAATAGATATCCAATTATTTTATTCATTCGTTAGAATTTAAAATGTCCATTGTGCGCACTCTTTTTGTGCCAATTGAAATTCAGTAATGATGTTTTCAAAAATTGTACTAACGGGTTGAATTTCATGAATCAAACCTGCAATTTGACCAATCTCCAATTCGCCATCGTCCAAATCGCCTTCAAACATACCTCTTTTTGCTCTAGCTCGACCTAACAATTGGATTAATTCTTCTTTGGTAGCGCCTTTAGCATACAATTCTTGTACTTCTTGGTAAAATTTATTCTTAATCAAACGAACAGGAGCCAATTCTTTGAGAGTCAATTGGGTGTCTCCTTCTTTGGCAGTAATAACCGTATTTTTAAAATTATCGTGAGCCGAAGACTCCACCGAAGCTACAAAACGACTACCCATTTGTACTCCATCAGCACCTAGCACCATAGCAGCAAGCATTCCTCTACCGGTAGCAATTCCTCCAGCAGCAATCAGTGGAATTGTAATTTTTTCCTTGATCATCGGGATCAAAGTAAGTGTAGTAGTTTCTTCTCTACCATTGTGTCCTCCCGCTTCAAATCCTTCTGCTACCACAGCATCTACACCCGCATCTTGAGCCTTTAGGGCAAAAGTAGAGCTACTCACTACATGCACAATCGTTATACCATTTTCTTTCAAATAAGGCGTCCACGTTTTGGGATTTCCTGCCGAAGTAAAAACAATTTTTACTCCTTCATCAACGATAATTTTAAAAATTTCTTCCACATTAGGATACAACATCGGTACATTTACCCCAAAAGGTTTTGAGGTAGCTTTTTGGCATTTCCGAATATGTTCTCTCAATACTTCAGGATACATAGAACCCGCACCAATTAATCCTAAACCACCCGCATTACTCACAGCACTGGCTAATTTATAGCCACTGTTCCAAATCATTCCTCCTTGAATAATGGGATATTTAATGTTAAAAAGAGCTGTTATTCTATTCATACCAAATTATTTTTTAATGATTTTACCCGACTTAGAAAATCCTTCTGATTCGAATGTATAAAAATAAATTCCTTTTGGCAAATCGGCTACAGAAAGTGTAACAAATCGATTAGCCACTTCTTGTGATTTTATTTTTTGTCCCAAAATAGAGTAAATGCCTATGGTTCCAATAGTTTTATTTTCTGGCAAATTAAATTGGATCACATCTGCACTGGGGTTGGGATACACTACAAAATCGTCTTTGGTCAATTGTCCATTGGCTAAAGCCAAACTAAAATCGGGTATTCCATAGCCAAATTGAGTATTTGGGCTACCATATCGATCCGCTGAAGCTTGAACCAATTGTCTAATTTCTTGATTGGTTTTATTTGGAAAAGCTTGCCAAAAACTAGCTATCATTCCCGCCAAAATAGGTCCTGAAAACGAGGTTCCACTGGCCGTGACTATATTCCCATACTCATCTGAAAGCACTGCCGCTTGACCTTGCGCCATAACATTGGGCTTGACCCTACCATCATAAGAAGGTCCAATTGAACTAAAACTGGCCAATACTTTTGAAGCGGTAACTGCACCCACTGCAATTACATCCGTTGCTTCTGCGGGTGCACCTACATGTGGTTCTAAAGTACCACCTTCATTCCCTGCCGATGCCACTACAATCATCCCTCTTGAAAAAGCAATATTAGCACCTTTAGAAATGAAATTTGTATTTCCCGACATATCAGCATAAGTGTGACTATAATTCGGATTGTCATAACCAAAATAACCTAAAGAAGTATTGATTACATCCACACCTAAACTATCAGCTTTCTCAGCAGCTTCCACCCAAAGTGATTCCTCAATGGGATTTTCAGAAGCGGTGTCTTCTGTAATAAACAAATAATAAGACGCATCGGGAGCAGTTCCCACCAAAGCGTTCTCTTTGTAGCCACCCATACTGGAAAGTACCATAGTGCCATGATGATTTCCAGAATAATAATTAGCAGAACGATGTACAAAATCATAACCTCCTAGAATTTTATTATGATCTCGTAAGCGTTGAAAAGGTTGCGCAGTATTCACCCCTGGAAAACCCGCATCCATAATGGCAATAATTTTATCTGAAGCCGTATAATTTTGTTGATGTAAAACTTGCCCATTTAGCATCTGGATTTGATTAGCCGAAGAGCCATAAGCAAAATCGACTTGTGTTTCCAATTTATTGCTAACGGCCTTAAGTTTTGCAGTACTAATCAATTTAGCTGTTGGATTTAACGAACGATTCGCAAATACTACTTTTTCAACAACTGCAAGATTTTTTAAAGCATTGATTGCAGTAACTGTGCCTCGAACATGCAAGGCATTCAACCATTTGGACTGAGCTTTTACCGTAATTCCGTTAGCGGATTTAATTTGGTTGATGTATAATTTAGGAATAGGGACATCTTTAGAGTCCAAAGGAATGTTTTGTCTGACTCTTCTATCTAAAGCTCTTTGCGAAAGCATTTGCAAAGGCGCATCAAAATACGTTTGTGTATTGGGTTTGGCAGTAAAATAAACCCAAGCATCTTCTTGTGAAAATCCTACTGAAGTGGTTAGCAATAAAAGAAATAGACAGACGATTCTCATAGATGACTTCTTTAACCATTCTAACGCAATTATTTTAAATTGGGTATACTAAACTAAGAAATTACTCCAGAACCCACTAATTCCTCTCCTAAATGCCAAGCTACAAATTGTCCTTCGGTAATCGCCGACTGCGGTTCTTCAAAAGCGACATACATACCAGTTTCAAATTGGTACAAAGTGGCTTTTTGTAACGGTTGTCGGTAACGAATACGCGCCATTACTTCCATCGATTCGCCTTTGGCTAAAGCCAAATCAGTACGAACCCAATGCAATTCTGAATTAGCAATAAATAACGCTTTTCTAAACAATCCTGGATGTTGGCTCGTCAAACCTGTATAAATGGTATTCGTTTCGACATCAGTTGCAATGATAAATAAAGGATCGATTGTTCCTCCTACATTGAGTCCCTTGCGTTGCCCGATGGTAAAATAATGAGCGCCTTGGTGTTTTCCCACTACTTTTCCCATTTCAGGAGTATATTTAATTTTAGTCGATTCAAATGCCAAACGTTCTTCTAACGAAAGTCCTTCGGGCTGAATGGACTGATACACGGGATGATTCTTGTCAATTTGAACAATCACACCTTCTTTTGGCTGTAATTTTTGTTGTAAAAATTCAGGCAAACGTACTTTGCCAATGAAACACAACCCTTGAGAATCTTTCTTTTCGGCAGTAATTAAATCCATCTCCGCCGCAATTTCACGCACTTCAGGTTTGGTTAAATTTCCGATAGGAAATAAGGCTTTTGCCAATTGTTCTTGCGATAACTGACATAAAAAATAAGATTGATCTTTATTAGTATCGGCACCAGCTTTCAATTGATAAACAGTTGTACCGTCCACCTCTATTTCACTTTTTTGACAATAATGTCCCGTAGCTACATAATCGGCATCCAGACTTAAAGCGATTTTCATGAAAACGTCAAACTTGATTTCGCGATTACACAATACATCGGGATTTGGAGTGCGTCCTTTTTCGTATTCATTGAACATGTAGTCCACGATTTTTTCTTTGTATTGTTCGCTTAAATCAACCGTTTGAAATGGAATTCCTAGTTTTTCAGCTACTAAAAGCGCATCGTTACTATCCTCTAACCACGGACATTCATTAGAAATAGTCACCGAGTCATCGTGCCAGTTTTTCATAAAAAGCCCAATCACTTCATAGCCTTGCTGCTGTAATAAATACGCAGCAACACTTGAATCAACACCTCCTGAAAGACCAACAACTACACGTTTCATTTCTAATTAATTAGGATTAAATGAGATGCAAAGTTACGAAACATTTGCTTGAATTGATTTTATTTAGTTGAGGAGATTTTCGATTTTTGAGACAAATCTGTACTGGATTTTTTAACCAATTTACCGTTTTCCAAAACTTCCCAAATTCCTGTTTTTAACCCTTTGGTAAACATTCCTTTTGCAACAACAGTTCCACTATCATTTCTAAAAATAGCTAATCCGTCGTACTCGTTATTCTTAAAGAACGATTCTTCTAAAACAATCCCACTTTCGGTATACTTTTTATAAGCACCTTGCTTTAGGTTATTCACGTAATTAATTTGTTCGGCTATTTTTCCATTAAGAAAATACACCGTTCGTACACCTTCTAATTTGCCGTTTTTGTAATTTTCAGTTGTCATTACAGCTGGTGAAGCATAATGATAGTATTTCCACTCCCCTTCAAAAAGTTTGTTGACTACTCTTCCTTCGCTCACTTTGTTTTTATTTTGATCATAAAAAATAGTGTAAGCCGAATTGTCTTTGGGGTTAAATTCACGCGTGGCAATCACATCTCCTTTTTGAGTGTCATCAAAAAATTGAAACACACCCACTTCTTTTCCATGTTCAAAAGTCCCTTGATAACGAGGTCTTTTTGATTCTTCATACACGCCTTTCCAAAGGCCGTGTTTCAATCCTTTAGCATCTAGCTTATTGTACTCATTTTGAGCGTGTAAAACGCTAAAAAGGAGGGATACTAAAAATACTATTATACTTCTCATATTTTATTATACTACGGAATTATTATACTGAAAATTAGTGTTGCAAAAAAAATCCCGAAATGAATCGAGATTTTTTTGAAATTATTTTTTGTTGCGTTGCGCTTTCTGAGCTTCGGCTTGTTCCATTGCTTCTTGCAGTTTTTGTTGGAACTTACTTGGTTTCTTTGGCGCTTTCAATTTATTCTCTTCAATTTGAGCGTGAATTTTATCACTATCAATAAAATACTTTTTAATTACAATCATAATTCCGATAGTAATCAAGTTCGAGATAAAGTTATACAAACTCAATCCCGCTCCATAACTATTAAAGAAAATCAACATCATCAATGGCGAAATATAGATCATGTATTTCATCATCTTAGCCATATCAGGCATCCCTTCTTGCTGTGGCGCTGCCATTTGTTGGTCACCTGAAGTCATTTTCATGTAGAAGAAAATTGCAATCGCGGCTAATATTGGAAATAAACTAATATGATCGCCATACAATGGAATTCGGAATGGCAATTGTACTACTTCGTCAAACGAAGATAAATCGTCTGCCCAAAGGAAACTTTTTTGGCGTAACTCTATAGCTGATGGGAAGAATTGAAACGAAGCATACATAAACGGCAACTGAATCAAGGCTGGAATACAACCTGCCATCGGATTTACTCCCGCTTTGTTGTATAGCTTCATCGTTTCTTGTTGTTTCTTCATTGGATCTTTTTTGAATTTTTCACCCAATTCAGTAATCTCAGGACGCAGTACTTTCATTTTAGCTTGAGACAAAAATGACTTAAACGTAATTGGCGACATGGCAATTTTAATCAAAATCGTAAACACGATAATTGCAATACCTAACCCTAAAAACGAACTAATAAAACCAAATAACGGTATAAAAATAAATTTATTAATCCACCCAAAAATTCCCCAACCTAGTGGAATAATTTTCTCTAAATTTTTATCGTATTTTTTTAATGTTTTATAATCTGATGGTCCAAAATACCAATTCATTTTATAATCCAATTCACCATTTGTGAAAGCCAAAGGCACATACGCCTTAAATTGTTTGGTAAAAGTAGTATCTACTGCTTCATCATTTACTAAGTTAGTCGAATGTAATTTTGAGGTAGCAAAGGGTGTATTAGTTAATAAAATAGAGCTGAAGAAATGTTGTTTAAAAGCGATATAATTCACTTTCTCAGGAGTTTCCTCTTTGTCCTTTCCCTGACCTACATAATCAATTTTGTCGCCTTCATACTCAAAATATATTTCTGCGTAACGGTTTTCATATGAAATACTCTTTTCATTTCTAAAAGTTTTCATATCCAATTCCAAATCCAAAGGTTTAGCGGTATTTAACACCTGATTCAATCCTTGGGAGCGCAAGTCAAACCCAACCATATAATCGTTTGGTTTCAAAATGTATTTGTATTCCAAATATTCATTAGCTCCTGCTTTCAATTTCATAGAAAGAATTTGATCTTCTCCTAACTTTGATAGACTAGGTTCAAAATACAAATCTTTGGTATTCAAGGCTCTGTTATCTCTTGTTTGTAATGTAAGATTCAAATTAGCATTATTATTTTTAATCAACTCGACTAACTGACCCGAACCTTTTTTAAATTTTTCGTATTTCTTTAGCACTGCCTCAACGATAAATCCTCCTTTGTTGGCAATTTTCAATCGTACCAAATCATTTTCAATAGTTGTGAAATTGTTTTTAGCAGAAGGCAATGTTGCTGAATAGGCAAAATTTCCTAAGTTTTTTTGCAATTGAGCCAATTGAGTTGAATCACCAGTAGTAGCAACAGCTACAGCAGCTTTTTCAATTGATTTTTGAGCTAATTCTTGAGCCTTAGCCGCCTTGGCAACCAATTCTTTTTTCGCTTTCTCAGCAGCTATTACTTTTGGATCAGGTTGATTTTGATACATAATCCAAATCAAGATTCCGAAAATCAATACAAAACCAATTATCGAATTCAGGTCTAATTTTTTTTCTTCCATTATACTTTTAAAATAGTTATTGTTTTTAAGAAACGGGGTTCAATTATTTTTTCTTTGCTTTTACTGCCGCTGCCACAAAATTTACGAAAATAGGATGTGGATTAGCTACTGTACTTTTATACTCGGGGTGGTATTGTACTCCAATAAAAAATGGATGATCTTCAATTTCTACAATTTCTACCAATCTGGTTTGTGGATTCGTTCCAGAAGCTAGCAATCCTGCTTTTTGCAATTGATCTAAATACGCACTATTGTATTCATAACGGTGACGGTGGCGTTCTGAAATAGAAGTTGTTCCGTAAATTTGATGAGCTAAAGTACCAGCTTTAATATCACAATTCCAAGCACCTAAACGCATTGTACCTCCTTTATCTGTAACTGTTTTTTGCTCTTCCATCAAGTTAACCACAGGATGAGGCGTTTTATCGTTCATTTCGGTCGAATTAGCATCTGTAAGTCCTAATACATTTCTTGAGTATTCAATTACTGACATCTGCATTCCCAAACAAATTCCGAAAAATGGAATTTTATTTTCACGCACATAGCGCACCGTTTCAATTTTTCCTTCAATACCCCTTTCACCAAAACCAGGCGCTACCAAAACAGCGTCCAATCCTGCTAATTTTTCTTTAACATTCAAGGCATCAATATATTCCGAATGAAGAGAAACTACATTAACTTTGGTTTCGTTAGCTGCTCCTGCGTGAATGAAGGCCTCCAAAATAGATTTGTAACAATCCTGCATTTCTACATATTTCCCAACCAAACCTATATTCACAATATGTTTTGGACTTTTTAATCGCTTCAAAAACGTATTCCAATTTTTTAAATCGGGAGCCGCTTTCTTAGGTAAATCTAATTTCTTCAAAGCCACAACATCCAATCCTTCTTCTAACATTAAGTTAGGCACTTCATAGATAGTAGAAGCATCAATCGATTGAATCACAGCTTCTCTTTTTACGTTACAAAACAAAGCTAATTTATTGCGAATTTCGTCCGAAATCTCATGTTCTGTTCTACACACCAAGATGTCTGCTTTGATTCCGCTTTCCATCAACGTTTTCACCGAGTGTTGCGTTGGTTTTGTTTTTAACTCTCCGGCTGCAGCCAAATACGGCACCAAAGTCAAATGAACTACGATTCCGTTATTTTCACCCAATTCCCAAACTAATTGACGCACTGATTCGATATAAGGCAACGACTCAATATCACCCACAGTTCCACCAATTTCAGTTATGACAATGTCGTAATCACCTGACTTACCAAGCAATTGCATTCTGTCTTTAATTTCATTAGTAATATGAGGAACCACCTGAACCGTTTTTCCTAAAAATTCTCCTCTACGTTCTTTTTCAATTACCGAAAGATAGATTCTACCAGTGGTTACATTATTCGCTTGAGAAGTGGGTACATTCAAGAAACGCTCGTAGTGTCCTAAATCCAAATCCGTTTCTGCACCATCATCCGTCACATAACACTCTCCATGCTCATAAGGATTTAGCGTTCCTGGGTCCACATTGATATAAGGATCGAACTTTTGAATGGTCGTTCTATATCCTCTTGCTTGTAATAATTTCGCCAAAGATGCCGCTATAATCCCCTTCCCTAAAGAAGAAGTTACACCGCCAGTAACAAAAATATATTTCGTTTGATTCATTCTGATTTAGTTTGTATTGTAGTTGTGTAAAAAACGTCGCAAAAATACAATTATAAATTGAGAAAATGCGAATTTAAAAAGGTGAAATTATGAAATTTTAAATTTGCATTAGACCTATTTATAAATCGATAATTTTATAGATTTTTACTCCTTAAATGGTTTTGAATACTGCTTTTTAATATTGCGAATTAAATCTTCTAAGCCGTTCAGTTTTAATTCATAAACCAACTGCAATTGCTGCCCTAATTCCCCTTTAGGAAAACCTTTGTTATTATACCAAACCACGTAATATTCCGGCAAATCAATCAAATGCCAACCTTCGTATTTCCCAAAAGGCATTTTGGTATGCGCTAGTTTAATGAGTTGTTTTTGATCGTTTTCCATATTGGTTTTACTTTGCCTCTTTAACTGTCATATCAGTATCGTAATACAAAATATACAATCCTTTGTTAGCATAACCTCCCGTTTCATTTTTAAAATAATCAAACCTACTCTCTACTTGTTCGGTTACTTGGTTAGAGGCACTCTCTAAAAAACTACTCGCTTGTGACAACCGCTTCAAAGCATCAAAAGTCACATCAAAACCTCGAGTAGCAAAAGTATTTGGCGTTACTTTATTTTTGAGTTTGTAATTTTTTTCAAAAACGGTAGCTTCTAGACTATTGTTTTCTCGCGTCATTGATGGATACAATAATTTTAGTTTTATCAAATCAGAAAACTCAATTTCGTCAGTTTCCAAAGTTTCATTAGGCTCCAAAATCACCAATTGGATTGCACAATCTTTTAGCTTTGATAAAAGCAGTTTTAAGGTTGCCTTAATCAAAACCGTACTTTCCGTCTCTAGCACAACATAATTTATTCTGTCTTTTTGCAATTTACTCGACAAACTTTCCGGAATTAATGCTCCCATCTCAGTTAAATTGACTAATCGAACATCTTTTTGAGTGTCTTGAATGTATTTTTTAACCGATACTTTCTTCTTATCCACCACTGCAATGACGTTTCCGTTTTTGGAACGCATAAAATCAAAAATAGCGGAACGAAGTAACGAAGGAGATGTAATCGTTTGAAACAAATTAGGATATGATTTTCCTATTTCTTTTGACAATGGTGAAATGACCGCTACTTGATTTGCACTTAACAGTTCAGCTGTTTTCTCTACATTCGATTGATAAAAAGGTCCTATGATTGCATTGTAATTTTCCAAATGATGGTCTGCAATAAGTTTGGTTACATTAGAATTACTTTTAGTTTCTTCTGAGTCAAAAATACTGACATCTACCTTGATTCCGAGTTGTTTAGCCGAGTCAATCGCCATTAATGCGCCCGAATAAAAATCCAAAGTCATGTTCAAAAACTTGTCTTTTTTTAAACGATTTACTACCGAATTAACAGTGTCGTTTTGTACTCTATTCAAATTAAAAGGCAATAACAAACCCAGTTTCTTTGTTTGATTTACCGAAGGTTTTTCTAACTGTAAGTTAACACTCTGATTTTGAGTTGTAGGGATTTCTTGCGCGCTAATTACATTAGCAAACAAAAGAGCAACACTACATATTTTGAAAAAACAGTTCATTTTATTTTGTTTTAAAACAATTCCTTAATAACAATCGAACGGTATCAAATTTATAACAAAATCTGATACCGTTTCAATTACAACTTTCAATTTAAGTGCTAATTATTCCCACTCGATTGTGGCAGGTGGTTTTGAACTAATATCATATACCACACGGTTCACTCCTTTTACTTTATTAATAATTTCATTCGAAATTTTCATCAAGAAATCATACGGCAAATGTACCCAATCTGCCGTCATACCATCAGTAGATTCTACAGCACGAAGCGCCACTACTTTTTCGTACGTACGCTCATCGCCCATTACTCCGACACTATTTACAGGCAATAAGATAGCTCCCGCTTGCCAAACCTTATCGTACAATCCCCAAGATTTCAATCCTTCAATAAAAACCGAATCTACATCTTGTAAAATTTGCACTTTCTCTGGTGTAATATCCCCTAAGATTCGGATAGATAATCCTGGTCCTGGGAAAGGATGTCTTCCTAATAATTCTGGATCAATTCCTAAAGTAGCCCCAACTCTTCGTACCTCATCTTTGAAAAGCATACGCAAAGGTTCTACAATTTGTAATTTCATATAATCTGGCAATCCACCCACATTATGGTGTGATTTAATCGTTGCTGAAGGTCCTTTTACTGAAACCGACTCGATTACATCTGGATAAATTGTTCCTTGTGCCAACCATTTTACATCTTCAATCAAATGCGACTCGTCATCAAAAACTTCGATAAATACACGTCCGATGATTTTACGTTTGGTTTCTGGATCACTCACTCCTGCCAATTCAGCCAAGAAACGATCGCCAGCATCTACTCCTTTTACGTTCAATCCCATTCCTTTGTACTGATTCAATACATTTTGGAATTCGTTTTTACGAAGTAAACCGTTATTAACAAAAATACAATACAAATTTTGACCAATTGCTTGGTTCAATAAAACCGCTGCAACCGTTGAATCTACTCCACCTGAAAGACCTAAAACTACTTTATCATCTTGTAGTTTTTCTTTCAGTTCGGCTACCATATCTGTAACAAAAGCATTAGGAGTAAAGTTTTGAGGTACCTCTGCAATGTTAACCAAAAAGTTTTCTAACATTTTTGTTCCTTCTGTCGAATGGAATACTTCTGGGTGGTATTGAATCGCATAGGTTGTTTCACCTTCAATTCGATATGCTGCAAATTCTACATCGTGTGTACTAGCTAATTTAACTCCATTAGTAGGTAATGCCTTAATACTATCACTATGACTCATCCAAACTTGGCTGTTGGGAGAAATTCCTTGAAAGAAAACTTCATCTTCTTTAATAAAAGACAAATTGGCTCTTCCATATTCTCTGGTGTTAGAAGCAGCAACTTCTCCACCACTAAAGTGGGCTAAATATTGCGCTCCATAACACACCGCTAACATCGGTAATTTACCTCTGATTTGAGACAAATCAGGATGTGGCGCATCTTCTGAACGAACAGAAAAAGGGCTTCCACCTAAAATTACGGCTTTGTATGGGGATAAATCTGTTGGGAAATTGTTGTAAGGAAAAATTTCGCAGAATATATTTAATTCGCGAACTCTACGCGCAATAAGCTGTGTGTATTGCGACCCGAAATCTAAAATAAGTACGTTGTGTTGCATGCGCAAAAATACTTTTTAAATTCGGAATTGAAAAATGGATTTTGAAAAAAATATTTTTTTATTCTTTAACTAATAAAATCGTTGCTTTAAAGCCTGTGCCAAGGTTCCATTGGCTTGCATTAATTAAGCTACCTTTATCATCATACACCCTGAATTCAGCCGTATTAGGCCCCGATGTTCCTTGATTTAACGCTTCGAAATCAATTTTATTAAACCCTTTTTCCAATACAATTTCAAAACCTTTAAACACCCCTTCAAGCACCACTTGAGATTCAATTACCTTATCATTCAAATACACCCTAATAATGTCACCATCAACATATTCAGCATCTCTGTAAAGGACTTTTGCTTTTTCGGATTTAGTTTTAAAATCACCAAGATTTTGATTTCTACGGTACACAATCGCACCAGGATCTTCGTCTTTTTTATTTAAACGTGCTTCCACTTCGGCTCCCGGTTTAATAAATTCATTTTTTTGAATCATCGAAAAAGTTTTCGACTGACCTAATTGAAAACTTTTTGACTGAGTTGGCTTAGTAAACTGAGCTTCTGGACTATTAAAAACATTAGGAGCCTTAATAGATGGAATATCAGAATTAGAAGGTATTACTTTTTTAGGTTCGGGAGCTTTTTTGGGAGCTATCGGAAACTTGGCCGCAGGAATTGCCTTGAACTTAGCACTAAACTCACTCTGAGCCTGTCCTTGCCATATACATCCTATAATTGCAATAAATACTACTAATTGTTTCATTGTAAACCCGTACCTAAAACTTGCACTTCACAAAAGTAACATAAATCTCTTTCATGATTACCGCATTAGAAATTTCTTAACAAAATACCCTTCAAAATTTCTAACAAATCATTTTAAAACATCGCATAATCTAACCATTTTTATCTTAAAACTAGCCCTATTATTAGTCGCATTATCGTAAATTGCAACACTTAAATTAAGCATTAAAACTATCAAAATGAAAAGAGAAAATATCTTGACAGGCTCACCATGGGAAGACAAAATGGGATATTGTCGTGCTGTTCGCATTGGGAATATCATTGAAGTATCTGGAACTGTTGCTATTGTCGATGGCGAAAAAGTAAAAGCTGACGACGCACATGCACAAACTTTAAATATTTTAGAACGTGTAGAAAAAGTATTAGAAGACTTAAATGTAAGCATGAAAGACGTCATTCGTACTCGTATTTTCACTACTGACATCAACTCTTTTGAAGCCGTTGCAACAGCTCACGCTACTTTTTTCAAAGACATTAAACCTACTACTGGTTTTTATGAAATCAGCAAATTAGTGGCTCCTGAATATTTGGTAGAAATTGAATTTACAGCAGTAGTTGCTGAAAAATAAGAATATATCTTCCAAAAAAATAGCGCCGTAACTAATTTGGTTACGGCTTTTTTTTATGCCGTTATTCAATGATTACTGAATTTAAACTATTTTTGAACCACATTTCATTCACTAAACCCGAATATGAACCTACCAAAAACATTTCATCTTTCTCTACAATGGCTGATTATTTGTGCTTTGATAGGATTGTTTTCAGGTTCGGCATCTGCTTTCTTTTTAGTGGCATTAGAGTGGGTCACTCAAATTAGAGAACATCACGCTTGGATCATTTGGTTATTGCCAATCGGAGGTTTGATCATTGGTTTGTTATACCATTATTATGGTGCTTCGGTAGTCAAAGGCAACAATTTACTTTTAGAAGAATATGAAAATCCACAGCAACCCATTCCTTTCAAAATGGCGCCTTTGGTACTTATTGGCACTTTAATCACACATTTGGGTGGAGGTTCAGCGGGTCGAGAAGGCACCGCAGTACAAATGGGTGGCGCTATTGCCGACCAATTTTCGAACTGGTTTCAACTAGACAAAAACGACCGAAAAACCATTCTTATTTTAGGAATTAGCGCAGGGTTTGCTTCTGTTTTCGGTACGCCTTTAGCGGGTGCTTTGTTTGCTTTGGAGGTGATGTACTTCAGTAAAATCAACCTTAAAAGTGTGATTTTGTCTTTTGCCGTGGCTTATGCTGCTTATTACACGGTGGAATTTTGGCAAGTACAACACACGCATTACAGTATTGCTACCCTTCCTGAAATGAATGGAATCCATTTGCTTTGGACTATCGGAGTAGGAATTCTTTTTGGCTTAGCCGCCTTGTTATTTTCCAGAACAACTCATTTTTGGAGTCGATTATTTTCAAGACACATTCCATATTCACCGATTCGGCCTCTAATTGGCGGAACTGTTTTAGCGGTAATCCTTTTTTTCATCGGAACGACTAAATACATTGGTTTAGGCGTTCCCGAAATCGTGAAAGCCTTTTCAACTCCGAACGAGTCCTATGATTTTCTCTTAAAAATACTCTTTACAGGTTTTACATTGGGCGCTGGTTTTAAAGGAGGCGAAGTAACGCCACTTTTCTTTGTGGGAGCTACCTTAGGAAGTGCTTTGTCTGTTATAGTCCCTCTACCAATCGCATTGTTAGCAGGCATGGGATTTGTTGCCGTTTTTTCTGGAGCTACACACACTCCTATTGCTTGCACGGTTATGGGAATGGAATTGTTCGGAATTGAAGGTGGTATTTTTATAGGAATTGCTTGTTTATCAGCTTATTTTGCTTCGGGTTCTATTGGAATATATCATTCGCAAATTGTGAAAGGACCTAAATACCATTTGTACCAAAAAATAAATCGCTTTCGATTGGATCTTTTCTAAACATGTGAAAATTAGGTTAATTATTTAAATGATTTTTCGTTTAAATTAAAAAAATGTAATTTCGCAATCTATGAAAAAACAAGACATTCAAGCGATTCAGGAACTATTAGCTACTCCTAAAAAAATTGCAATAATTCCACACCGCGGACCCGATGGAGATGCCATGGGTTCTACCCTAGGTTTGTACCATTTTTTACTTAAAAACAACCACCAACCTACTGTGATTTCCCCCAACGAAATGCCTCATTTTTTAGAGTGGCTTCCGGGAGCTAACACCGTAAAAATATACGAAAAAGACAAAGCTTGTTGTACCCAAATTTTAGAAGAAGCCGAAATCATTTTCACTTTAGATTTTAATGCTTTACACCGTACAGGAGAAATGGAAACGGTATTATGTACTCTCAATGTGCCTTTCATCATGATTGATCACCATCAATTTCCTGATGATTATGCTACCTATACCTACTCTGACACTAATTTTGGTTCTACTTGCGAAATGTTGTACAACTTCATTTCTTATTTAGGCAAGAAAGCAGACATTGACGAAAACATTGGAACCTGTATTTATACTGGAATTTTGACTGATTCAGGTTCGTTTCGTTTCCCAAAAACCACCGGAACCACGCACCGAATCATTGCTGATCTAATTGATTTAGGAGTAAAAAACACCGTGATTCCTACCTTACTTTTTGACAATAGTTCATTTGGACGTTTGCAAATTTTAGGTCGTGCCTTGCAAAACATGAAGGTGTATACCGAGCATAAAACAGCTTACACCTATTTGACACAAGACGAGTTGGATTCATTTGACCACGTTAAAGGCGATACTGAAGGTATTGTCAATTACGGATTGAGCATTAAAGGAATTATTTTTACAGCGATTTTCATCGAAAATAAAGAAGAAAAAATCATTAAAATATCGTTCCGTTCACAAGGTGATTTTGATGTCAATCAATTTGCCAGAGACCATTTCAACGGAGGAGGCCATATCAATGCTGCTGGAGGAAAATCCGAAACCTCGATGGAAGATACCATTCAGAAATTTGAAGATTTAGTCAAAAACTTACCCATCTAAATCATGAAAAACTTAAAAAACACAATTACTGTACTTCTATTACTAACAGTAATTACAAGCTGTCATAAGAACCAAGAAGCAAGAAAACCAATTTCTCACGCTTCTGGGACTTTTATGAAACAATCTGTGAATCGCAACAAAAAATTAATCGCGGGAGAAGAAGCTGAGATTGCAAGAGTAATTCGTCAAAACAAAAAAATCAAATTTATCGCTTCAAAAAAAGGGTTTTGGTATTCGTATGCTACTGTTAATATCGAAGATACACTTACCCCTAAAAAAGGAGATGTTGCTTTATTTGACTATGAAGTAAAAGATCTAAAGGGGCGCGTGATTTATTCGAAAAGCGAATTAGGACCTCAAACCTATTTTGTTGACAAGCAAAATATTATGACTGGTTTGCGTGAAGGAATTAAATTGATGCATCGCAAGGAAAAAGTCAATTTCCTTTTTACTTCACACATGGGCTACGGCTATCATGGTGACAATAAAAAAATTGGAATGAACAAACCGCTTTTGTGCATTGTTACCCTTCGTGATTTTATGTCGGAAGCCAATTACGATGAAAAAATGAAAGCCGAACCCAATCCGATTTCCAAAACTACAAACGATTCTTTAAACTAAATATTAATTTAAAATGAAAAAAAGCTTTTTATTTGCCTTAGCCATTATTGCTTCTTTTTACTCTTGTAAGGAAGAAAACAACAATTTACCGGATGGTTTGTATGCTAAAATTGAAACCAACAAAGGAGAAATTATCGTTCAATTGGACTATGAAAAAGCACCAATTACTGTAGCCAACTTTGTCACTTTGGCAGAGGGTAAAAACGAATTTGTTACCAATGAAAACATTAAAAACAGACCTTTTTATGATGGTTTGAAATTCCACAGAGTAATTGAAAATTTCATGATTCAAGGCGGGGATCCACTTGGAACAGGTTCTGGCGATGCGGGTTACCGATTCAAAGATGAAATTACCGATTTACGTTTTGATAAAGGTGGTGTTCTGGCTATGGCCAATAACGGTCCTGCAACCAATAGCAGCCAGTTTTTTATCACCCATATTGAAACACCTTGGTTAGATGGAAAACACACTATTTTTGGTCACGTAGTTGGCAACGGAATGGAAGCTGTAAACAAAATTCTTCAAGATGATTATATGAGTAAAGTAACCATTATTAGAAATGGAGATGACGCTAAAAAATTTGATGCTGTAAAAGTATTTCATGATTACTTTACTGTTGAGGCTGAAAATCAAAAGAAACAAGCCGCTATTGATGCAGAAAACAAACGCATTTTTAACAAAAAATACAAAACTGTTATCGATGCCAAAGTAAAATACTTTGCTGCTTTAAAAGCAAAAGCTACAAAAACAAAATCAGGCTTAGAATATGTTATTACTAAAAAAAGTGGTGGTACTAAACCTAAAGCTGGAACAGGAATATTCATCCATTATGCTGGCTTTTTAGAAAACGGAACGCTATTTGACAGCAGCATCGAAAGTATATGCAAAACCTTTGGAACGTTTGATTCTAACAGAGCTGCACAAAATGGCTACCAACCTATTCCTTTTCAAGCAGGTAAAAAAGACGGCATGATTCCTGGTTTTATCGAAGGAATTGAGCAACTTTCGTTTGGAGATAAAGCCGTGATTTTTATCCCATCAAAATTAGGATATGGAGAAGCGGGTGCTGGAGGAGTGATTCCGCCCAACGCCAATATCATTTTTGAAATTGAATTACTAAAAGCACAATAAATAGACTTAATACAATCAGAACAGATGAAATTTAAATTTTTAGCATTCTTATTTTTAGGAATTTTAAGTGTCCAAGCACAAAAATTAAAAAAAGGACTTCCAGCAAAAAAACCGGCCATTTCACAAATGGCGAGTCCAAAAACAACAGAAGGAATTTTTGCCAATATTGTAACCAATAAAGGAACTATTGTAGTACAATTAGAATTCCAAAAAACACCCGTTACTGTAGCTAATTTTATTAGTTTAGCAGAAGGAAAAAACGCTTTTGTAACCGATGAAAAATTAAAAGAAAAACCATTTTATGACGGATTGAAATTTCACCGTGTCATTAAAGACTTCATGATTCAAGGAGGTGATCCTGCTGGAAATGGTTCGGGCGGACCTGGTTATTCATTTAAAGATGAGTTTACCGATTTAAAACACAGCAAAGGAGGAATCCTTTCTATGGCTAATTCAGGACCAGCCACTAACGGAAGTCAATTTTTTATTACACACAAAGACACCCCGTGGTTAGATGGTGTTCATACCGTTTTTGGGCAAGTTACTCAAGGAATGGACGTAGTGAATAAAATTGAGCAAAACGATGTTATTACTAAAGTGACTATTACCAGAAAAGGCGCTTTAGCTGCTAAATTTGATGCTGTTAAAATCTTCTCTGATTACTATGCCAATAAAGCTGAAGACGCCAAAAAACAAGCCGCCATTGACGCTGAAAACAGAGCCAAACAAGCGGCTATCCAAGCTGAAAATAGACGAATTTATTTAGAAAAATACGGCAATGTTATCAAAGAAAAAGCAACGTATTTAGCAACTACTAAAGCTACAGCTACTACCACTGCTTCCGGCTTGCAATATGTTCTTTTGCAAAAAGGAACCGATGTAAAACCTGTTGCAGGAAGTACAATCTATTTTAAGTATGCTGGTTATTTTGAAGATGGAAACTTATTTGATAGTAACTTCGAAGACGTTGCTACAACTTTTGGGCAATTCAATCAAGCACGTGCCGATCAAAATGGTTACCAAGCTTTCCCATTTGAAGCAGGTAAAAAAGATGGTATGATTCCAGGATTTTTAGAAGGATTGAGTTTAATGAACATTGGAGATAGAATGTTATTATTCCTTCCTGCTAAATTGGCTTATGGAGAAAGAGGTGCTGGAGGAGTAATTCCACCCAATACTAATTTAGTTTTTGAAGTGGAAATTTCAGATAAGGCTCCTACTCCTAAACAATAATTTTTTTATAGAGACAAAATAAAGAATCCTCGACAATTGTTGAGGATTTTTTTATCTTTTTACCACATAGTAAACTATGAGAACAGTGAAACGTTTATCTATTCTTATCTATACGAATAAGTAGCCTATGTTTCTATGTGGTTAAAATAAATTTAATTATTAATTTTAGTTATAGAAATTTATTTGCCAAATTTCCAATCAAACTCATCTTTCGCATTGATGATAGCTCCGATTTCAAACTTCACAACTTCTTCAAATTCGGTTTGAAAAATAATCCAATTTTCTTCGTTGAAATAGTTTTCAAACGTATCAAATGCTTCTTGTGTGAATTTGGTAATGTTTTTTGGTGCCAAATCTTTTTTGACTTCACTTATTTTTTTACCGATAATTGTATTTCCAAATAATTCTAAATCAGCACCAGAAGCTACAATATATCCTAATTTAAAATCTTCTTCTTGATAAAACGTCAATCGTGCTTTTAGTTTATTGTACACTAAAATCTGATTATCATCTTCGTCTTTATAATTGCGGTCAGGCTTTCCATAAATGGCTTCTACATCTTTTTGTTTCATCCCAAAAAGCAGTTGATCAATGCCGTTTTTTAGATTTATTTTCATGTTTTTATATTTTCATACAAAGTTCGGGAAGTTTTATAACAATAAAAAATCACTCTCATCAAAAACAAAATTATTGCAAAATACTGATTTTCAATTGTTAAATTGGAAAACAATTCTTACTTTAGTTGTGTTTTGAATTACAAACAGTTCAATTCACCCCAAACTATTCTTGTTCATTTATAGAAAAACCTACCACAATGCATTAAACTAAAAGTAATGCATTATAAAACTTTTATTCATCTATTAAAAGATAATGCGTATGTGTTTTTCAGCCAATGTAAGTTTTGGGGCGAGTATCGTTTTAGCCTCTATTGGGGTAGCCTCTATTAAAAAGATACAACAACCCAATCAAGTTTATTTTGCTACAATTCCGCTGCTGTTTTCAATTCAACAAATAAGCGAAGGCATTGTATGGGTTTCATTGACAAATCCTGATTTCAATTTTCTCCAAAATCCATCAACCTATTTATTTCTGTTTTTCGCACAAGTTATTTGGCCCATTTGGGTACCGCTTGCTATCATGAAATTAGAACACTTCAAAAGCAAGCGACGTTTGCATTTATTCTTTTTAATTATCGGAATCGGAATTGCATTCTACTTAGGCATCTGTTTATTCCTATTTCCAGTACAGGCAAAAATAATTGGGTTTCACATTACTTACATTCAAAATTTTCCTTCTAGAGTGAGAAATTTTGGCGAATTGATGTATGGTTTGGCAACAATAATCCCTCCTTTTCTCTCTCAAATAAAAAAAATGTGGATTGTGGGAATGACGATTATGATCTCCTATATAATCACTGCATTCTTTTATGAAGAATACATACTTTCTGTATGGTGCTTTTTTGCTTCCATAATAAGCATTGCTGTGTTTTTCATTTTAAATGATAGCAAGAAAAAAAACGAAGGTTGGAATGGGTATCTCAATCCTCAAACTCAAATTAATCATCATTAATCTTATATATGCCATGAAAATTAGTTTTGAAAACAAAATAGTACTAGGCTTTATTATCAACGTTTTGGTTGTATTAAGCTTAGCTTGGACAGTATTCATCCGAATTAAAAATCAAAGCGCAGTGATTTCAAATCTAGTATTGAATTGGATTATTGGATTTTTATTTCTGCTTTCCATACTACTTTTAACTGTGGTGTATTTCATTATAAAGGCACAACTCCGAGCCAAAAACAATTCGCAAAAATTACTATTGGAAAACCAACAATTATTGCAATCAATAATCGATAATGCTTCCAGTCTTATTTCTATAAAAAAAATCAACGGCGAATATCTTTTAATCAATAAACGATACGCTGCTATATACCAAGTAAACGACACGAAAATCATTGGTAAAACAGATGCTGATTTTTTAGACCCTGAATTGGCTTATGCCAATAGAAATTCAGACATGGAAGTCGTAAAAGCCTTGAAAGAACTTCAAATGGAAGAAACGATACATCAAGACAACAAAAAACACACTTACTTAGCCTTAAAATTTCCATTGTACGATTCTACTGGAAGAATCTATGCTGTTGGGAGTATTGCTACTGATATTACTGAACGTAAAAAATTAGAAGAATCACTCGCTACATCTGATAAACTTTTTAATATGTCCACTGAAATGATGTTGATTGCGTCTTCGGAAAAATTTATAAAAGTGAACCCAGCCACTTCCAAGATACTGGGCTATACCGAAAAAGAATTACTAGAACAGCCTTTTCTAAACTTTGTTTATCCCGAAGACAAAAAAATGACGGAGCAAGAAGTAACTAAACTAAAACGAGGTGATATCACGATGCAGTTTAAAAACCGATACCTCTGCAAAGATGGCTCTATAAAATGGTTGCAATGGGCTACTTCTCCAGATACTACAACGGGGTTATTGTACGCTGTAGCTCAAGACATCACCACGCTAATCGAGTTAGAGAATGAACAAGAAAACACCATTAACCAGCTCTATGAAAACGAAGAAAAACTACGCATAATACTGGAAAACATCAATGATGGTATCTTAGTAGCCAGTGCTGATAACAAAACTATTTTGGCCAACACTATGGTTAACGAACTATTGGGTATTGAAGAAGATGAAAAAATATCCCCCAATCTTATCAATCATTTTGAATTATTTTATCCTGACGGAAAAACGATTTTCCCATCTCAAAACTTACCCATGGAAAGAGCTTTACTTGGAGAAGAAACGAATGATATTGACTTAATCCTTTGGAATCCCAATACTCAAGAGAAAAGAAGAGTCCTCATTAGTGGAAAACCATTAATTGACCATAACAATCGTGTAGTAGCCGGAATTATTACTATTAAAGATATCAGTCAATACAAAAAACTAGAAGACGAACTTAAAGAAACCGAATTAAAATACAGACAATTGATTGGTTTTAAAAAAGGAGATGAAAAAGAATAAAAATTTATTCATTCATTTCGTCAAATCGAACCGGAACTTGAGGATCGTAACACGGACATTTGAATTCTTCCAAAGTAGCAGCCAAAAGTTCCATTGTTTTTCCTTCGGTTCCATAACAATCGATGTGAATACTTTGTATTGTAGTCTTTACTTGAAAAGCACCTTTTCCTTTGGAATTTTTCCAACTGTTATCATCTACTTTTTCCCAACTAGAAAAAACACTGGCGATACGATTGAGTATCACAGTTACCGGTAGTTCTTCTAAACCCTCAACCATTTCTTGTTCTATCAAAGATTCATAAACCAATTGATGGTTCAAGTAAACTCCTTCCTGATACTGCCAAAATACTAATTCGTACATTTAAATAGTTTAAAAGTTTATGGTTTATTAATTTAGAAATAACAAACGAATTTAGTACTCAAAAGTACCGTACTCGCTAGAAATAGTTAATTTTTTAGAATCTGAAGCTTCCACTCTACCTACAATCTGAGCATCAACATTAAACGATTTTGAGATGGCAATAATATCTTGAGCTACTGTTTCAGGAACATACAATTCCATACGGTGACCACAATTGAATACTTGGTACATTTCTTTCCAGTCGGTTTTAGATTGCTCTTGAATCAATTGGAACAATGGCGGAACTGGAAATAAATTATCTTTTATAATGTGTAGATTATTTACAAAATGTAAAATTTTAGTTTGCGCTCCTCCACTGCAATGTACCATTCCGTGGATTTCTTTTGAAGAATAGCTATCTAAAATTTTCTTAATAATTGGCGCATAGGTTCTGGTTGGCGAAAGCACTAATTGACCTGCGTCGATAGGAGAATTTTCTACTGCATCTGTTAATTTTACCTGACCCGAGTAAATCAATTCTTCAGGAACAGCCGAGTCAAAACTTTCCGGATATTTTTGTGCCAGATACTTAGAAAACACATCATGACGTGCCGAAGTTAACCCATTACTGCCCATCCCTCCGTTGTAACTTTTTTCGTAAGTGGCTTGTCCAAAAGACGCTAAACCTACAATGACATCACCCGCTTGAATGTTGGCATTATCAATTACTTTGGCACGTGGCATTCGTGCTGTAACCGTTGAATCTACAATAATGGTACGAACTAAATCGCCTACATCAGCCGTTTCCCCACCTGTAGAATGAATAGTTACCCCAAAAGAATCCAATTCTTTAATCAACTCCTCGGTTCCATTGATAATAGCCGAAATAACTTCTGCCGGAATTAAATTTTTATTTCTTCCAATAGTAGAAGAAAGCAAAATAGTATCCGTAGCTCCCACACACAACAAGTCATCAATATTCATAATCAACGCGTCTTGCGCAATGCCTTTCCATACTGAAATATCGCCCGTTTCTTTCCAATACATATAAGCCAAAGACGATTTAGTCCCTGCACCATCGGCGTGCATAATCAAACAATAGTTGTCATCTTGGGTTAAGTAATCGGGAACGATTTTACAAAAGGCTTGCGGAAACAATCCTTTGTCAATATTTTTAATTGCATTGTGTACATCTTCTTTTGATGCCGAAACACCGCGTTGTGCGTATCTTTTTGAAGTATCTGAACTCATGTAGTTAGGTGTGTTGTCTGCCTTTCGGCAAAATGTATTTTCGGCAAAGATAATTAATTTTTTGGCTTTTGCCTAAGTAGAATACGATCCTAAATTCAAGTCCAAATAGAATAAAAAAAGCCTATCTATTAGCAGAAAGGCTTTTAAAATTAGTCATTCCATTTTAACGATTCATAATACAATGTTTGAGACAAAAACGAAGTCGATTGCTTGACCTTAATTTCTTCTTCTCTCAACACTTCATTATACCCTCCATTTAATTTATTTTCTTGGAAAAACTGTCGGCGCAATACATCATTAAAATTCAAATCACTCAAAAATACAGGCTCAACTCCTTTATTAACCGAAATATTATAGCTAGTAACCCAATTACCCCAATTAACAAAACTACATAGCAAAATCACTCCATAGCAATACCAAATCATCTGATTAAAAACATAAGCATTGGATTTTATTTTGGAGATTTTTACTGCAGTAAAGATTAAACTCATTGTTGCTAAAAACAAAAAAGCAAATACCCCTAAACGCTTATACGTCAAGCCAAAAGAGGCAATATATTCCGCGTTTATTAGTAGTGTACTCACAATTAAAAACCCATTCAATACCATCCAAATTTTGGCTAATATCTTCAAATTTGTTGCCTTGGAATCAAAATTAAATTCTCCTTTAAAATAGACTAAAACTACCACTATAGACAAGAAAATAGAAAACAATACGGCATTCACCCTTTCGTGAGTCGCAGCACTCAATTTAGAGCTTGCAATTGATTCAAAAAACTGTTCATAATTGAATGTCAATAAAAATACTAGCAATAGTAAATTCAAAAGGAAGAAGGTAATCTCACCACTTTTTCGTTTAAAATCTGTATCCAATATTGAAAATCCTGATCGATTAGAAACCATATGACCTTCATCTAATTCATTTTGTAATTTTGAATTGATGTCAAAACAAGCATCAGGTACCCAATAATTCCAAAAACTAAACGAAAAATAGGTTCCAAACACCACTACAAAAATGAGTTGATAGGGATTAAAATCAAAAGTGTAATTTGTAAACAAAGAAGAAAAATGATCACTCCCAAAAGAATATATTAAAAAGAAAACAGACAAAAACGACAACGGAATAATCATATAAGCTACAAGTATCTTTGCAAAATTGGTATTCATTCGTGTTTCAGGAAGCCATTTTGAAAATTGAAAAAAACGGATACTCGTTGCTAAAGAATTAATCAGTATAATGGGTACTACTTGGATACATTTTAATTGAGGGGTTTGAATACGAAATTGTAATACCAACACTGACAAAAAAATAGCTACCAAAGAAACAAAATCTCCGTACCAAGCAAAGGCTAAACACGATAGAATAGAAAGTACAACTAAAATTCGTTCCGCTGTACCTTTCAAATGTTGCTTAAAGGAATACACTAGAAGACCTATCAGAACCAGACCAAAAATAGCCAGATTAAGACCTATATCTTCATTAACAAAAAGCACAATAAAAGCTAGAATACTGATTCCAATTAAATGATGTTTTTTCATATTAAAAAAAATTAAAGTACTTTGAATTTCAAAGTTATTAAACAAAAAAATATTAGTTTTTCAAAAGATGTTCCAATTGATTCAAATGATTTGTAAAAGCCTGCCTTCCGGAATTAGTCACTCGGTAAGATGTTTTCGGTTTCTTACCTACAAACTCTTTCTTAATTTCAATATATTTAGCTTTTTCCAAAGCTGTTGCATGACTCGCTAAATTACCATCTGTACTATTGAGTAAGGTCTTCATTTCTGTAAAATCAATCCAGTCATTGACCATCAGCACTGACATAATACCAAGCCTAACCCTACTCTCAAAATCTTTATTTAACTTGTCAATAATTCCCATTAGGTCAATTATTTATATTTTTTGAACATCAATAGTCCATAAATAATATGCAATACTCCAAAACCCAATATCCAAAAAACAAGACCGTATCCTGGAAGGAAAAGAGACAAACAACCTAATATCAATTGGGTAAATCCTAAATATTTTACATCTGTCAAAGTATAACTTCCTGCATTTATCAAAGCTAACCCATAAAACAGTAACGTAACAGGTGCTAAAAGGACATATAATTGATGTAACAAAAGTGCTACTCCAAAAATAGCTCCTACCACCACTGGAATCGCAAGATGGAACAACATATTCTTGGTGGCACTAGTCCAAATAGGCAGATTATGTTGTTTACTTTTTTGTACCGTAAAAAATACTGCCGAAACTAGTGCAACAATTAAAATAGCAATTCCAACAGCAATTAATTGATTAACTAAATGTACAGGAAACTCCTTGTCAACCCCATCGAAATAAGCAATGCCATTTTGTTGAAAAAGCCTATACACATATATTCCACCCAATAAAGCTGCCAATCCAGCCGACACGCCAGACAAACCACTTAAAGAAATAAATCTTGACGATCGCTCCATCATGGAACGAATATGTGACAAATCGTCTTGATGTTTTTTACTCATAATTAAAGTACTTTGAAATGCAAAGTTATATTATTTTATAAAGCAACCAACAAAAAAGTTGTTTTTTTATAAAAAAAGCTGTTCAATTGAACAGCTTCATCTTATCATACTAGTAAAAATTATTTTCTTGCTCTAATTTGTCTCGCTAATAGTGTATTTTTCAACAACATAGCGATGGTCATTGGTCCTACGCCTCCAGGAACTGGCGTAATAAAAGACGATTTCTTGCTTACCTCATCAAAATCAACATCACCGGTAATCACATAGCCTTTTGGGTGCGATGCATCTTCTACTCTAGTAATACCCACGTCAATTACGACAACACCTTCTTTCACCATATCTGCTTTCAAATAATTAGGCACCCCTAAAGCAGTGATAATAATATCCGCATTCTTAGTAAACTCTTCAATGTTTTTAGTTCTACTATGCGTCAAGGTTACGGTAGAATCGCCAGGATAACCTTTGCGACTCATCAAAATACTCATTGGTCGGCCTACAATATGGCTTCTTCCAATTACTACCGTATGTTTTCCAGCCGTTTCTACTTGGTAACGCTCCAATAATTGCATGATTCCAAACGGAGTAGCGGGCAAAAATGTTTCCATTTCCAAAGCCATTTTACCAAAATTTGTAGGATGAAATCCATCTACATCTTTGTCAGGATGAATTGCCATCAATATCTTTTCTTCATTGATATGCTTTGGCAAAGGCAATTGAACAATAAAACCGTCCAGATTGTCGTCTTCGTTCAAATCGGCAATCTTAGCTAACAATTCGCTTTCGGTAATTGTTTCTGGCAAAGACACCAAAGTCGATTCGAAACCAATTTGTTCACAAGAACGCACTTTGCTGCCCACATAGGTCAAGCTCGCGCCATTATTCCCAACCAAAACTGCGGCTAAATGAGGTACTTTTTCACCATTGGCTTTCATTTTTTGAACCTCAGCTGCAATTTCTTGTTTGATATCTTCCGATGTCTTTTTTCCGTCTAGTAGTTGCATTGTATTGTGTTGTATTTAGTTTAGTTGTTTAGGAGTTTATCTGTTTAAACTTAAAAAAATAAACCCTTATTAGTGTGATGTAATTATACCCTTTTAATCTCTTAACCTTATAAACTTATAACCTTTTATTATCTCATCCCCGGCATTCCACCTGGCATTCCTTTCATTCCGCCCATCATCTTCATGAGGTTTTTGCCTCCAGGACCTTGCATCATTTTCATCATTTTGCTCATTTGCTCAAACTGCTTCATCAATTGATTCACTTGTTCGATTTTAGTACCAGAACCTTTGGCAATTCTTGTTTTGCGTTTCATATCAATCAAAGCAGGTTTGCTTCTTTCTTTAGGTGTCATTGAATAGATAATTGCTTCGATATGTTTGAACGCATCGTCTTCAATCTCAACATCTTTCATGGCTTTAGAAGCTCCTGGTATCATTCCCACCAAGTCTTTCATATTACCCATTTTTTTCACTTGTTGAATTTGCGCCAAGAAATCATCAAATCCGAATTCGTTTTTCGCAATCTTCTTCTGTAATTTTCTCGCTTCTTCTTCGTTGTATTGCTCTTGCGCTCTTTCTACTAACGACACAACGTCTCCCATTCCAAGGATACGTTCTGCCATACGATCTGGATAGAACACATCAATCGCTTCCATTTTTTCGCCAGTACCTACAAACTTAATTGGTTTGTTCACTACTGATTTGATAGAAAGCGCAGCTCCACCACGAGTATCTCCATCTAATTTGGTTAAGATCACCCCATCAAAGTTCAATCTGTCATTGAAAGTTTTAGCTGTATTTACGGCATCTTGACCCGTCATTGAATCCACAACAAACAAGGTTTCTTGCGGTTGAATCGCTTTATGAACGCGTTCAATTTCGTTCATCATTTCCTCATCTACTGCTAGACGACCTGCGGTATCGACAATCACTACATTAAAACCGTTGGCTTTAGCGTGTTTGATGGCATTTTGCGCAATTTCAACAGGGTTTTTATTTTCAGGTTCGGAATACACCTCAACCCCAATAGAATCTCCCACGACATACAACTGCTGAATCGCCGCTGGACGGTAAATATCACAAGCTACCAAAAGTGGTTTCTTTCCTTTTTTAGTCTGTAAATAATTAGCTAATTTCCCGGAAAAAGTAGTTTTTCCCGAACCTTGTAAACCCGACATCAAGATGACCGTTGGCGCTCCCGAAAGATTGATTCCAGCTACATCGCCCCCCATCAATTCGGTCAATTCGTCTTTCACCAACTTTACCATTAATTGCCCTGGTTGCAACGTAGTCAATACATCTTGACCCATCGCTTTGTCTTTTACTTTGGCAGTAAAATCTTTGGCAATTTTAAAGTTCACATCGGCATCCAATAACGCACGACGCACTTCTTTCAAAGTTTCCGCTACGTTAATCTCAGTGATTTTTCCGTGTCCTTTTAATACGTGAAAGGCTTTATCTAATTTATCGCTTAAATTACTAAACATACTATTTACTTTTTTTGAAATGCAAAGATAAACTAATTCAATAATTAGGCAATTCAATATTTATATAATTAAATGGCAAAAATCTGCTTGCAAACCAACAAAAAAACGACCTCTAAAGGTCGTTTTCATTTATACTAAAATTGCAATTTTACATTCTCTCCGGAACATTAATCCCTAACAAACTAAACGAAGAAGCAATGGTATCGGCTACTTTTTTAGACAATTGGACTCTGAATATTTTCTTTTCTTGGTTTTCTTCACCCAAGATAGGTACCGCTTGGTAAAACGAATTGTATTCACGAACCAACTCATAGGTATAATTGGCAATCAAAGCGGGACTGTGATTTTGCGCCGCATTTTGAATTACTTCTGGATACAATTCAATTTGTTTCAACAGTTCTTTTTCTTTTTCGTGCAAGTCGTTAGTTTTGGCTGTAGCCGAAAAATCGAAAGTCGCTTTACGAAGAATGGATTGAATACGCGCATAGGTATATTGAATAAACGGCCCTGTGTTTCCAGCAAAATCAACCGATTCTTCTGGATTGAACATGATTTGTTTTTTAGGATCCACTTTCAAAATGTAGTATTTCAACGCTCCCAAACCAATCGTGTTGTATAACTTGGCTTTCTCCTCATCCGAATAGCCTTCTAGTTTGCCTAATTCTTCTGAAATTTTTTGAGCCGTACTGGTCATTTCTTGCATTAAATCATCGGCATCTACTACCGTTCCCTCACGGCTTTTCATTTTTCCTGAAGGCAATTCCACCATTCCATAGGATAAGTGATACAAGCTCGAAGCCCAATCAAAACCAAGTTTTTTCAAAATCAAAAACAACACTTTGAAGTGGTAATCTTGCTCATTCCCCACCGTATACACCATACCTCCCACATCGGGATGGTCTTTCACACGTTGGATTGCCGTACCAATATCTTGTGTCATATACACCGCTGTCCCGTCGGAACGCAACACGATTTTTCTATCCAAACCTTCGTCAGTCAAATCAATCCAAACCGAACCGTCTGGATCTTTTTCAAAAACGCCTTTTTCTAAACCAATTTGAACTACGTCTTTTCCTAACAAATAGGTGTTGCTTTCGTAATAAAAACTATCAAAGTTAACGCCCAAATTACTGTAGGTAGTCGCAAAACCATCATACACCCATTGGTTCATCATTGCCCAAAGGGATTTTACTTCTTCATCTCCTGCTTCCCATTTTAGCAACATCTCTTGTGCTTCCAAAATGATGGGCGCTTGTTTTTTGGCTTCTTCTTCTGTTTTACCAGTAGCCATTAAGTCGTTGATTTCTTCTTTGTAGGCTTTATCAAAAGCTACATAGTAATTCCCAACTAATTTATCTCCTTTTAATCCTGTGGAAGCAGGCGTTTCTCCATTACCAAATTTTTTCCAAGCCAACATCGACTTGCAAATATGAATCCCACGATCGTTGATAATTTGGGTTTTGTACACTTTTTTACCCGAAGCTTTCAAAATCTCAGCCACCGAATAACCTAACAAATTGTTACGAACGTGTCCTAAATGCAAAGGCTTGTTGGTATTTGGCGAAGAATATTCCACCATTACTGCCTTGTCGGAAGGATTTGGTGTTACAAAACCATATTTTGGATCGTCTTTGATTCCATTAAAGAAATTCAAGTAGTACGAGTCGGAGATTACAATATTCAAAAATCCAGAGACCACATTAAAACGAGCTACTTCTGGAACGTTCTCCACCAAATAATTCCCAATTTGAGTTCCTAATTCTACCGGATTACTTTTCACCAATTTCAATAAAGGAAAAATAACCATGGTAATATCGCCTTCAAACTCCTTGCGGGTAGCCTGAAACTCTACTTTATCAACGGATACTTCAAATAAATCCTGAATCGCTTTTGTTATAGATGGAGTAAGAATGTGTTGTAATGACATTGAATCTGTTTTTTTAAGAGTGCAAATATAAGGATTTCAGAAGGAAATAGAATAGCCTTTTTTTGCATCGGTTTTGGTAAGTTAAAAAGAGCATTTATTTGTTTTTTTTCGACACAGATTACACAGATTACACGGATTTTATTATTGGAAATAATTCATAATTTTTTAAAAAAACCATTTAGAAATTAAGATTCATTAAGGGTTTAATGAGACTTAATTTCTAAATGGTTTACAATTTTAATAAAAGTAGTTACTATCCAACAACTACCATTTAATAATAGCACTTGCCCAAGTAAAACCGCTACCAAAAGCCGCTAAAACTACCGTATCGCCTGACTTGATTTTACCTTGTTCCCAAGCCTCCGTCAAAGCAATTGGGATAGAGGCTGCGGTGGTATTACCGTATTTCATCACGTTATTATGGACTTGTTCGTCTTTCAATCCGAATTTCTTCTGAATGAATTGCGAAATTCTCAAATTCGCTTGATGTGGAATCAACATATCAATATCAGCCACTTGCAAATTATTGGCTTCCAAACCTTCATTAATCACCTCAGCAAAACGCACCACTGCATTTTTAAACACAAATTGGCCATTCATGTATGGGAAATAACTTTCATCGTCTGGGTTGTTGTCTTTCAAAATATCCGTTACCCATCGACCGCCCATTCCGGGTGCTTTCACAATCAATTCTTCGGCATGAAGCCCTTCTGAATGCAAATGCGTAGATAAAATTCCTTTAGTCAGATCTTCTTCGCGACTTAAAACCGCAGCTCCTGCTCCATCACCAAAAATTACCGATACCCCACGACCACGAGTCGTCATGTCCAAACCTGTGGATTGTACTTCGGAACCAATGACCAAAACGTTTTTATACATTCCCGTTTTGATGTATTGATCGGCCACAGACAAAGCATACACAAATCCCGAACATTGGTTTCTAACATCCAAAGCTCCAACAGTACGCAAACCCAAATCGCGTTGCACTAAAACACCCGGTCCTGGAAAATAATAATCGGGGCTTAAGGTGGCAAAAACGACAAAATCTATGTCTTCTTTGGCCAAACCGGAACGCTCAATCGCAATTTTTGCCGCTTTGACTCCCATAGAAGTAGTCGTGTCTTGACCTGGCACAATATGGCGACGTTCTTGAATCCCAGTTCTTTCTTGAATCCATTCGTCATTGGTATCCATAATTTTTGATAAATCATCGTTTGTAACGGTATTATCAGGAACATAAAATCCTAATCCTGTTATCTTTGAGTGGTACATACGTGTAGTAGTATATTAAATTTAAAGTTTTTATTTGATTTCAAAATCTAAAGTACTAAATAAATCGGATTTTAAAAGTATTATGCTGTTTTATTCAAAAATTCCAATCGTATCGATGCGCCCGAGGGAAGAAAAGTATCATTTTCAAAAAATAGAGTTTGAGAACCTGAGCTAGCTTCAACCAAGTAATACCCCCCTTTAAAATAGGATTGTTGTACAACACATTTTAATTTCCCTTTAGGGTCTAGCTTGAGTTGATGAGGATAAACCAAATGTAGTTTTCCATTCAATTCTAATTCATTAACTTCTCCAAAAAGTGAGGCAATGTATTTATTTTGAGGACTTCTATAAAGGTTTTGAGGAGCATCCTTAACAATGATTTTGCCATGCTGCATTACAATAGTTTCATCCGAAAAGGACAAGGCATCCGTACTATCGTGGGTGGCGATGATACAGGTAATTTTCTTTTTTTTTAAATACTGAAATACATTTCTGCGCAACGCATTTTTCCTGAATGCATCGATTTGGCTAAAAGGTTCGTCCAGCAATAAAATTTGGGGTTCTAAAGCCAAAACTCTAGCCAAAGCGACACGTTGTTGCTGACCGCCACTCAAATATTGAGCTTTGACTTTGGCAAACTCAGTCATTTCAACCATTTCAAGTAGTTCCTGCACACGGGCTTTCTTTTTGTCGCGATAGATATTCGAAAGGAACTTACCTACATTTTCTTCGACAGTAATATACGGCATCAAATCAAAATCTTGTGCCAAATATTTAATGTAATCTTCCCCCGGAATCAAATTGTATTTGGGTCCTAAAATAGGATTTCCGTTATAATTGATAGTTCCCGAATCCAAATCATACAAACCATAAATCAACTTCAACAAAGTACTTTTACCGCAACCGCTTTCGCCAATGACAGCAATATTCTGCCCTTGTTCCGCCACAAAACTAAGCCCATTAATAACGGCTTGGTCAATGTAGGTAAAGGTAATATCCTTGAGTTCGAGCATGGTTTGATTTAAAGAAGCCAAATTTACAATGTTTAATTGGAATCCAAGAAGGGTTGCGACAATTTGTCACATTTTTAAAAATGGTATTCTATTTGAAAACTAAATTTTCATCAATTTAAACTTAAAATTTATACACTATGACAACTGGAAAAATTAATGTTTCGGTAGAGAATATCTTCCCTTTAATCAAGAAATTTTTATACAGCGATCACGAAATTTTCTTGCGCGAATTGATTTCAAATGGAACAGATGCTACCCTAAAATTAAAACACTTAACAAGTATTGGCGAAGCCAAAGTAGAGTACGGTAATCCCATTATTGAAGTAAAAATTGACAAAGAAGGCAAAAAACTGCACATCATCGATCAAGGTTTAGGGATGACGGCTGACGAAGTAGAAAAATACATCAATCAAGTGGCTTTTTCTGGTGCAGAAGAATTCTTAGAAAAATACAAAGATTCGGCTAAAGATTCTGGAATTATTGGACACTTTGGTCTTGGATTCTACTCGGCTTTTATGGTGGCTGAAAAAGTGGAAATCATCACTAAATCATTCAAAGACGAACCAGCAGCGCATTGGACTTGCGACGGTAGTCCTGAATTCACTTTGGAACCAGCTGACAAAACCGATAGAGGTACCGAAATTATCCTACATATCGCCGAAGATTCTTTGGAGTTTTTAGAAGAATTCAAAATCAGAGAATTACTAAACCGTTACAATAAATTCATGCCGATTCCAATTAAATTTGGAACCAAAACAGAAACACTTCCGTTACCAGAAGGGGCTGCCGAAGACGCAAAACCAGAGACTATCGAAGTGGATAATATCATCAACAACCCAAATCCAGCTTGGACAAAACAACCAACTGATTTAACCGAGGAAGACTACAAAAAATTCTACCACGAGTTGTACCCAATGCAGTTTGAAGAACCGCTATTCAACATTCACTTGAATGTGGATTATCCATTCAACTTAACGGGGATTTTGTACTTCCCTAAATTAGGAGCTGATTTGCAAATTCAGAAAGATAAAATTCAGTTGTACCAAAACCAAGTGTTTGTGACGGATAATGTAGAAGGAATTGTACCGGAGTTCTTGACGATGTTAAAAGGAGTAATCGACTCACCAGACATTCCGTTGAACGTGTCACGTTCGGGCTTACAAGCAGATGCTGCGGTGAAGAAAATCTCGAATTATATTACCCGTAAAGTAGCCGATAAACTAAAAGCATTGTTCAATGACAATCGTGCCGATTTTGAGCAAAAATGGAACGACATCAAAATCGTTTTGGAATACGGAATGCTGTCTGAAGATAAATTCTATGAAAAAGCAGGGGCATTTGTTTTGTACCCAACGGTAGACGACAAGTACTTCACTTTGGACGAATTGAAAGAAAACCTAAAAGAAAAACAAACTGACAAGAACAATAAATTAGTCTTGTTGTACGCTAATAACAAAGAAGCACAACATTCGTACATCGAAATTGCCAAAGAAAAAGGATACGAAGTATTGTTGTTGGATTCGCCAATTATCTCACACCTGATCCAAAAATTAGAAGGCGACAATAGCGAGATTAGTTTTGTACGTGTTGATTCAGACCACATTGATAATTTAATCAAGAAAGAAGACACGGCGATTTCTAAATTGTCTGAAGAAGAACAAACGAGTTTAAAAACGGTAGTAGAAACGATTGTGCCAAAACAAAACTACACGGTGCAATTAGAAGCCTTAGACAGTCAAGCAGCACCATTCATTATTACGCAACCAGAGTTTATGCGCAGAATGAAAGAAATGAGTCAAACTGGCGGTGGGATGTTTGGCATGGGCAATATGCCAGAAATGTACAACTTAGTGGTAAACACCAACTCGGATTTGGCCACCACAATTTTGAACACCGAAGACAAAACCACTCAAGAAAGCTTGGTTAAACAAGCCTTAGACTTGGCTAAATTGTCTCAAAACTTATTAAAAGGAGAAGCTTTAACGGCTTTTGTGAAACGTAGTTTTGAGTTGATTAAATAAACTCAAAAAACAAGCACTTTGTAAAGCTACCCGAAAGGGTGGCTTTTTTTTGTCTAAAAGCATACTTCAAATTATAAGTTCAGTTAATGATTTGTAAGAAAAATTTATATCTTTGAAAAAAGCGAGACCAACTTTCGCTAATCTTGCCCAAATAGGAGGATACAAGTTTGAAAGTTTCACATATAGACGAGTTAGCACTAATGCCCTCGTACAGAGTAGACAACTTTAACAAATGACAATTTCAGAGAAAAAATTATGAAGAGATTTTTTTTAATCACATTGACAGTTATTACGTTTTCAACTTTCGGACAAGAAACTGGAACGTATCAAAGTGACAGTATTTACAAAGCAAATAGGGTTAAGGCGAGACTCTGGTATTCAGGGACAAATAAGCAATTGGGGATAACAACGTTTTATGATACAAATGGAAGACTTATTAAATACCAACTTGAACCTTTCATGAACGGAGCTCAACGGACAACTCACTACACTTACGACTCAAATGATCTACTTATTGCAATGGTTGACACGACAAAAAATGGTGAACCGAATAAAGAACAAATTGATAAATTGAAGAAAATGGGACTCGACCCAAATAAATTCATCAAAAAAGATAAAAATAGACCGACAGTAGAAGTTGCAAAATACGAGTTGACATATTCGGGTGTCCAATTGATAAAAATAACAAAATACAACCCAGACGGCTCACTTGACATTGTTGACAACATTGCGAACAACGGAAAAAGAAAAGTTCGGGACTGGTACAGAAATGGAACGCTAACAGAGCAAAGTACAACTGAGTACTTGACCGAGTTTCATAAAGAGAAATTTTACGGATGGGAAATTAGGGATGGGGAAATGAGTAAATGGGACTATACATTTAAATATGAGTTTGAGAATGGTCGTGTTAAAAGCTTTGTGAGGTTTGACGGAAAAAATGAAATGGAAACGACAAAGTACTTTTATGACGACAAGGGACTTTTGATTAAAGCTGAAGGGTATGTTCCAGAATTCTTTGAATACGTTTACTATTAAGAGCCTCTCGCTGGCGCGAGCATCTTGCCCCCACGCTGTCGCGAGCATCTTATTCGTGCCTTGAGTAACAATAAAAAACCCTGCTAGTGACTAGCAGGGTTTTGGTTTTAATTCCCAATAATTCCGGTTTCTTCTTTTTTATCCTTGTTCAATAAAATAGGGGTTTCTCTCGCTAATTTATTTTTTGTTGGAATCTTGTAATTGATACTAAATCCAAAACGTCTCGAATCCATTTTGTTACTCAACAACAGCGACGTGTTATAAGAGTTGAATACAAATCGGTTCGAGTTAAAAATATCATCCGCATTAATGGAGATAGACAGCTGATCTTTCAAGAACTTTTTAGACAAGGACAAATCCACCGTATTGTTGAACGGTTTATTGGCAATAAAATAATAGTAATTCCCTTTGGCAGTGATGTAGCTAAAATTGGTTACGAACTTAATTTTACTTGGCAATACTATTTGCGACATTACATTATACACCCAAAATCCTTTGGTTTCTATAGCTGGAATTTGATGCAACTGATAAGCCGCGTACACAAATAAAAAGTTCATCTCATCCGGATTCACATTCATTTTCATCGTTTCGGCTAGGCCTTTGGTAAACAACATATATGGAATAGGCATTCCGATATTGAAATTATGTACTTTCAATTCCGAAATATTCTCATTGGTATTGGTTACCACATTGGAATTCAAATTCACTCTCTGAATCACTTGATTCTTAGCCGAACTTACAGAATAGCCAATAAAAGCATAATCATACGCACTCAACTTCACTTCGTAGTTATCATAAATAGTTGGTTGCAAGTTAGGATTTCCTTGGTTGCTGATAGTGGGATTTTGATAACTCGTATTGTTTGGATTTAACGCAGAGGTACTTGGCAACGTAATTTTCTTATTGTAATTCACATTAAAGAACACCGATTTGTTAAAATTGTACTGCGCACTGGCATTTGGAAAAAAACGAAACTGTTTGAAAGGGGTTAAGTCTGTATTGTTGGCTTTTCCAGAAATGCTATAATCTTCGGCTCTACCTCCAAGAATAAAGCTCATACTTTTGAACTTGGTTTGCAATTCAAAATAACCGGCAGTAGTTTTTCTTTGGTAATCCAAATTAGTCACACCTCTGTTTTGCGTTTGAAAAGACAAGCCCTCATGCAAACTTCCAAAACTTATTTTTCCTTCGTCAGAAAAAGCAATCGGTTGCGAATAATCAAATTTGAAATTGTAGAATTTTTGGTCTGAGGAATTGTCCAAAACCGGTAAGGCAACACCTAAAGAGTTCAACACAAAATCATTTTGATTGCGATTAAAATTGAATTTAAAATCCAATTTTTTTGTCTTGTCCTCAAAACGTTTTTGATAGGTCGCTACCGCATCTTGACGCCATCCTTTAGAATTTGAAGCATCTTGAGTAGAAAAACCAGGTCCATTCGATTGTGTATCACTTCCATTATTGTTGTAATTCACATCGTAGTTCAACAACAAACGGTCTTTTTTCAAATCAAAAGTCACGGCTGATTTTATAAAATTAGTCCTATTGGTTCTATCTGAATCAGTCGTAGAAAGAAGTCGCGTCCCTCCTATGATATCATTAACAAAAGAACTCCACATGGCACTTTCTCTGTAGTTTTGTCCCATATTCAACTGCCATCCAAAGTATTTGTTTTTGGCATTAAGCAAAACACTGTTATTGACTCTCCATCTCAATTGGTCGTAAGTGGTTACGTTAGTGCTATTGGTATAGGTAGCACTCAAAAAGTTCTTCGCATTTTTATTGGTAATAATATTTAAAATAGCCCCTCCCGAAGTAGCTGGAAACTCAGCACCTGGTTGGGTAACAATCTCAATTCTTTCAATAGCATTCGCCGGCATTCCTTCTAGAAATCCGTTCAATTCATTAGAAGAAATATTCAAAGGTCTTCCATCCATATACACATCCAATTGTTTCCCTTGGTACATCATTCCTGCAATATCCGAAGCAATTAAACCTGGTAATTTTTTTAATCCTTCCAAAACAGATCCCGAACTCAAACTCGGCTGATTGGCAAAATCAAAAATAGTTCGGTCAGCGCGTTGCTCGACAGCTTTCTTGGTTTTAGTAATGGTAACCTCTCTAAGTTCTTGAGGTTTTTTAGAATTTTCTTGAGCCGAAAGCTGGAAAAAAGCACAAAATAATAAAGTGGGAAATAGAATTGTTTTCTTCATTTTTTATTATAAATAATTTTATACCTGTATTTAGTAGAAGTACAACTCTTTTTGTTACAGAAAAAAATTAAATCTAGCTTACTTTTTAAAAACTCACTAAAAACAAATAAACATCTCCTACTTACTATTGTTTTGTTCCAATAAAAAAGTCATCTTTTTAAGTTGTCTTAAAAAGATGACTACAATTTAGTTGTACTAATTCACTAAATTATTAAAAACAAAACATTAATTAAGTAATTACACATCCAAAGTATGGTAGAACCTGTTGGATTATTTTTAAAAAAGTGCTTTAATTTTTTTTCAAATTTGGCAAATAAAAATCATAAGTTTTTATTTATATTTATAATCATAATCATAAAATAAATTTATAAATTGCTTTCTAACCAATTATCTGTTTATTCACTTATTTATTACGAAAAGAATCCCGAACTTTACACCCTGATTTAACACCAATTGAACATGACTTTAGAGATAGGAACGCCAGCTTTACTTTTTTCAGCCACATCATTAATTCTTTTGGCTTACACCAACCGATTTTTAACTATTGCGAGTATCATTCGTGGACTAAAAAAAGTATATAAAGAGAAAGAAAATCGCATGATTTTATTAGAAATTAAAAATCTTAACCTACGTCTTACCTTGATTCGTTACATGCAAATGGCAGGAGTATTGTGTTTGTTTTTGTTCTGTTTTTGCCATGTTATTATTGTTCTTTGAAGAGCAAGCCATCAGCATTTATTTCTTCGGGCTAAGTTTGTTAAGTCTCTTAATTTCGTTGGGGTTGTCATTTTGGGAAATCAGCATTTCAGTTAATGCCTTGCGTTTGCATTTGAGTGATTTATCAGAAATGGATAAAAAACAAATTCATTCCTAATGACCAACAGTTCAAAACTAAAAGGGGTTTTCCTTATTGCGCTTGGAGCAACCAGTTATGGCATGTTAGCTACTTTTGTAAAAATGGCCTATGCCGAAGGTTTCACCACGCCCGAAGTAACGATTGCGCAATTTATATACGGAATTACCGGAATCCTACTCATCAATGCGTTTCAAAAAGCTCAAAATAAAAACCAAGCTACCAAAGCGACTCCAAAAACGATGGCACAGCTACTACTGGCAGGAACTTCGTTAGGTATGACCAGTGTTTTTTACTATTTAGCGGTCAAATACATTCCCGTTTCTATAGCTATTGTGCTATTGATGCAAACCGTTTGGATGGGCGTAGTTTTTGAAATGATTTTAGAAAAAAAAATACCTTCAGGAAAAAAAATAATTTCGATGGTAGTGGTACTACTAGGAACGGCTTTGGCAACGAATATAATCGAAAATCAAATGGTATTCGATTGGCGTGGTATTCTGCTTGGGCTATTGTCTGCCGCTTCATTTACCACAACGATGTTTACTGCTAATCGGGTAGGTATTGGAATTTCCTCAGCACAGCGTAGCTTGTACATGTTGTTAGGCGGCGCGGTAATTGTCTTCGGATTTGCCATAGCCAACCAAACTGGTGCTTTTCATTTTGAAATTTTTGCCAAATGGGGCATTGTCTTAGCACTTTTTGGGACTATTATTCCGCCCTTATTATTCAACGCAGGGTTTCCCTTGACTGGAATTGGATTAGGCAGCATTGTTTCGGCTTTAGAGCTGCCCGTTTCGGTATTAATGGCCTATTTTCTGCTCAATGAAAATGTACACGGACTACAATGGTTAGGTATTGGTTTAATCATACTAGCTATTGTTATTATGAATAGTAATGTTAAAAAATTAGATTAAATTGGAATCACTTTTTAATTCTGAACCGCTACTACTTAACTTACCAGACGCTGAAATCATCTATTATCCGCAGTTTTTTGACAAAGAACAAGCAGATACCATCTATACCGAATTACTCCAAGAAATAGCCTGGCAACAAGATAACATCACAGTATACGGTAAAACTCATCCGCAACCGCGTTTGACGGCTTTGTATGGCAATGAAGGAAAACCGTATTCGTATTCCAATATCACGATGAAGCCACACCCTTGGAATAGTCTTTTAAAAAAAATAAAATATTACATCGAAGCTACAACAGAATGCTCATTCACAACCGTCTTACTCAATCAATACCGAGATGGAAAAGACAGTAACGGCTGGCATGCCGATAACGAAAAAGAATTAGGCATTAATCCAACTATTGCATCGCTGAGTTTTGGTGCCGAAAGGGTTTTCCAGCTCAAACACAATACTATTGCTGATGCCAAAAAGAACATTATCTTAGAACACGGCAGTTTATTACTGATGAAAGGAAGTACCCAACATTTTTGGAAACACCAAATCCCAAAAACAGCCAAACCTATGGGTGCCCGAATCAATTTAACCTTCCGAACGATTAAATAATTGTGTATATTTGGGTTCAAATCAGTTCATTATGAATACAATTATTGATTATTTCTCAACGATTCCCTCGGCACATCGAAGTCTAATTTTAGTAGGTGGAATCACTATCTTTTGGCTAATTGAAAATGCCTTCCCGCTCTTTAATTTTAAATACCGTAGATGGCATCATGCAGGGATCAATATCTTTTTTACCCTAACTACTATTGTTGTTAATTTTTGTTTGGCTTTCATTTTGTTGCAAGTGGCAAATTGGACTGTTACGAATCACTTCGGAATTTTGAACTGGTTGCCCGAAATGCACATTGGCCTCTATGCACTATTAGGTTTACTTTTGCTCGATTTAATTGGCGCTTATTTAGTTCATTTTATTGAACATAAAGTTAAATTTTTATGGCGTTTTCACCTCATCCATCATACGGATACTTGGATTGATACTACTTCGGCTAACCGTCACCATCCTGGCGAAAGTGTCATCCGATTTGTATTCACAACCCTTGGCGTAGTATTGGTTGGAAGTCCGATGTGGATGGTGTTTTTATACCAAACCTTATCGGTTGTTGCCACCCAATTCAATCATGCTAATATTGCTTTACCTAAAAAAGTGGATTTATTGTTGAGTTATATCATTGTGTCGCCAGACATGCACAAAGTACACCATCATTATCTTATGCCTTATACAGACAGTAATTATGGTAATATTTTTTCTATCTGGGACCGATTATTTGGTACTTTTATGATTTTACCCAGAGAAGAAATTGTATATGGAGTTGACACCCACCTACAACCTGAGGTACATAATAACTTAAAAAAATTACTGCAAATACCCTTTCATAAAAAAAATAAAAACAGTTAAAAAAGTAATTCTTTTTTTTATTAATATTGAAACATTAACCTATTAACAAAAAACTAACAACCCTATTTGAATTATTTTCACGCGATGAAAAAGAGTAGCCGTAAAGAACTAAGCTGGGAAGAGACGGAAAAATTGATGACTTTAGCCCTAGAAGAACGAAACCCTTTTGAAATTATAAAAAAAGAATTTGGTCTAGCCGAAAAAGAGGTTTTAGAAATTATGAAAAAGAAAATGCCTGCCGAAAAATTCGAAATGTGGAAAAAGAAAGCAGTAGCCAGCAAACCAAAACCAAAACCTGTTAAAATTGATGATTTTGACGAAGATTTGGACAGTAAATATTATATCAAAAATAAATTTGATTAACGAATCAACTCCTGATCCCAGGAGTTTTTTTATTCAGTAACAAAGCTATAAACACATGAAAAAAACCACATTACTTTTATTCTTATTATTTTCTGCAACTGGAATTGCACAAAAAACAGCTTTGTTTACTAAAGATACCCTAAGTGTCAATTCCTTATTAAAAGGAACACTATATACTCCTTTGAAGCAAAACAAAAAAAACAATCTAGTTATTTTAATTGCAGGTTCAGGTCCTACAGATAGAAACGGAAATCAAAAAGGAATGACTAACAATTCCTTACAATTGCTAGCCGAAGCATTAGCCAATAATAACATTGCCGTATATAGCTATGACAAACGGATTTTCGCTCAAATGGCAGCTGGCAATCTAGACGAAGCTAGTTTGTCTTTCGATACTTTTATAGACGATGCCAAGACGGTACTGCTGCATTTCAAAAAACAAAAAAAGTACCACACCATTACTATTGCTGGACATAGTGAAGGAGCTTTGATTGGTTTGGTAGCTGCCAATGGCAATGCCGATGCCTATATCTCAATTGCCGGAGCAGGACGTTCAATCGACGAGGTACTTTTAGAACAAATCGAAAAACAGGCTCCTTTTCTAAAAGAAGAAGTAGAAAAAAACTTGGCCACTTTAAAAAGCGGAAACACCTTCGAATTGAAAAACCCAATGCTCGCATCCCTATTCAGGTCAAGTGTACAACCCTATATAATTTCATGGATTAAATACAACCCACAAACAGAAATTAAAAAACTGCACATCCCAACTTTAATCATTAATGGAGACAAAGACATTCAAATAAATGTGAACGAAGCCCAATTATTGCACCAAGCAAAATCAGATGCCCAGCTCAAAATTATCCCTAATATGAATCATATTTTTAAAGAAATTAAAGGAGACGATACTGTAAATAAAGCATCTTACACGAACCCTGATTTACCAGTAATACAAGAATTACCATCTGTAATTACTACTTTTATCCAATCGTTATAAAATGTAACATTTTTTATAAAGAGAATACTAATAACCCAATCTAAATAATTCAAAATGAAAAAATCAATTATTGCACTTGCTCTAGTAGCATTTCTTTGGAACAGCAACGCTGTTAACGCACAAAAAAAAGCAATACCTTCTCAAGATATTAAAGTAGGTATCGACCTCATCGATGTAAAAGACGACAAGGTAAAAGTAACTGTTCAAGCACCCAAAATATCAGTAGATAAAATCACTTACAGTATCCCAAAAATTGTTCCTGGAACGTACTCTGAAGACAATTATGGAAAATATGTAGAAGATTTTAAAGCCTTTGACACAAAAGGAACTGTATTAACCGTTACCAAAACAGACGACAATACGTGGTCAATTTCGAATGCAAAAAATCTAGCTAAAATCACCTATTTAGTGAACGATACTTTTGATACTGAAAAAGGAGGAGGTTTTGGAACCGATATCTTTTCTCCAGCGGGTACCAATATTGACGCTGGAACTAACTTTATGCTAAATACTCACGGGTTTGTAGGCTATTTCCAAGACAAAAAAGACATTCCATACCAAGTGACCATCACACACCCTGAAACACTCTGGGGAGCAACCTCCATGATTGACACTGATGCTAGCAAAACCAAAGATGTATTCAACACACCGCGCTATGCAGAATTAGTAGAAAATCCAATTATGTATGCTAAACCTGACTACACTAGTTTCAATGTAAACGGAATGGACATTCAAATTGCAGTCTACTCACCTTCAGGAAAAGTAACTGCCGAAAGTATTACTCCTGAAATGAAAAAGATGATGATCGCTCAAAAAACGTTTTTGGGCAATATCAATTCAACTAAAAAATACAGTGTTTTACTTTACCTGTCTTCAATGAAAGATACTGATGCCAAAGGATTTGGCGCTTTGGAACACCCTACTGCAACAACTGTTGTTTTGCCAGAAATGATGCCGTTAGAAGAATTACAAAAATCTATGAAAGATGTTGTATCTCACGAATTCTTCCATATTGTAACCCCTTTAACTATTCATTCTAACGAAATTCAATTCTTTGATTATAATGCGCCTAAAATGTCACAACATTTATGGATGTATGAAGGAGTAACCGAATACTTTGCCAATTTGTTCCAAATCAATCAAGGTTTAATTGACGAAGCCGAATTCTATACGCGTATGGCAGAAAAAATAGAACAAGCCAAAACACTTGACGATACCATGCCTTTCACTATCATGAGTGCTAATGTATTGAAAAGCCCATACAAAGAGCAATATTTGAATGTATATCAAAAAGGTGCATTGATTGGTATGTGTATTGATATTATTATCCGTGAAAAAAGCAATGGAGAAAAAGGTATTCTCAACCTAATGCAACAATTATCAAAAGAATATGGCGTACACAAAGCTTTTAACGACAACGAATTGTTTGCTAAAATTACTTCGCTAACCTATCCTGAGGTAGGGAATTTTTTAAGTACCTATGTGTCGGGTTCAACGCCAATTCCATATGATGTTTTCTTGGCTAAAGTAGGTGTAAGTAAATCAAAAGATAAAAAACCAGGAAACGTATTCTTGAAAGGACAAACGCCTTACATTACTGTCGATAAAGCTACTAAAGAAATTGTAGTAAGACCCAATACCGATTTAATTGATTTCTACAAAAACTTAGATTTGAGAGCCAACGATATAATTATAGCTATTAATGATAAAGCATACAATCTAGACAACATCTACGATATGATTGGCGAAAGCGAAAATTGGAAAGAAAACGATGCGATTACCATCAAAATTAAAAGAGAGGGCAAAGAACAAGTACTCACCGGAAAAGTAAGTTTGCCTTACGAAGAAACCGAAGGTTTACAAGCAACTGATAGTACTAAAACTAACTTGAAAAACGCTTGGTTAAAAGGTTAAAAATTAAATTCATTTTATTTTTCCCAATCTAGAAATAGATTGGGATTTTTTTTCCAATTCAAATTCAGCTTTACAACAATTTTCATTACTTTGCGCCAAAATAAAACGACAATGAAAAAATTAAGTATCGCTTTCGTAACATCAGTACTATTATTCGCTTGTTCCGAGAAAAAATTAGAAAACAACCTACACCTTACTGGAAATATTAAAGGATTAAAAAAAGGAACATTATACGTTCAAAGAATACAAAATGATTCTTTAGTGGCTTTAGATACTATAGGTATCGACGGAAATTCTACCTTTGAAACCAATATAGAATTAAAATCTCCTGAAATGCTATACTTATTCCTTGATAGAGGGGTAAGTAATTCATTAGATAATAATTTATTATTTTTTGCTGAACCCGGAGAGGTAAACATCGAAACAACTCTTGAAAACTATATTGCAGATGCTAAGGTTTCAGGATCTAAAAATCAAGATCTATATTATGAATACAAAAAAGTAGATCGCCGTTTTCAAGAGGAGAGCTTAGATTTGATTGAAAAAAAATTCAAAGCAATGAAAAGCAAAAACAACTTAGAAATAGCCAACATCAGTGCAAAACAAGAATCAAACATAAAAAGAAAATACTTGTATGCTACTAACTTTGCCATCAACAATAAAGACCACGAAATAGCACCATATATTGCACTTTCTGAAATTTACGACATCAACATTAAATTCTTGGATACCATCCAAAAATCAATGTCTCCTAAAGTAGCTCAATCCCTTTATGGTAAAAAACTAACAGAATATCTTGCTTCATTAAAAAAGAAGCAACAATAAAATAAGAAACAAAACCTAATAAAAAATAAAACCGTCAAACAGATATGTTGTGACGGTTTTTTTTATAAAAAAAACCATAACTTTCGTTATGGTTTTTTGAGCCGATAGAGGGACTCGAACCCACGACCTGCTGATTACAAATCAGCTGCTCTAGCCAGCTGAGCTACACCGGCAACTTTACGGGTGCAAATATAATTCTGAATTTCATTTTTCCAAAATAAATCGGCACTTTTTTAGCTTTTTTTTGAACTATAATTCGTTGATTTTAGCAATCAATTGATTAGCAGTTTGTTCCAACTCTACGTTGATTTGTTTGAAGTGTGCTTTTTTATTTTCAACATTTTTTGCATTTACTTTTGCAATCAAAGTATCAAAAGCTGTAATCGCTTCATCAATTAAAGCATTCGTTTCTGGTGTTGGGGCTCCTGAAGTAGAAACTTCAAATAAATAAACTGCTTCAATAATATCTCCTAAAACGTAGTTGATGTCTTTCTTTAAATTTTTAACGTTTGCCATTTTTATGTAATTTTAATTTGCGTGTGCAAAAATACGCATAATCTTTCTATTCACTACTACGAAATGTAAATTTCTAAAATTGAAGAATTTCCACTCAATTGAAAAGCTGTTAATACAGCTGGAATTAATACCGTATCACCTTTAGAATACGAATAGTTTTGTCCCGCTAATTCCAGTTCAAAACTACCCTCTACACACATATACACCGTAAAGGTAGTTCCTGTTTTTTGAACTTCTATCTCCCCTGCTAACGGAATAAATTGAGTAGTAAAATAAGGACAATCAACTACTGGATTGGATTGATTACTATTTTTTTGATAGGTTTTTTGAGACGATACCGTATTGTAATTAATAGCATCTAAAGCCTATTCAACATGCAATTCCCGTTGATTACCATTAGAATCAACTCGATCAAAATCATACAATCGATAGGTAATATCTGAAGTTTGTTGAATTTCGGCAACCACCATCCCCGCTCCAATAGCATGTACCGTACCTGTTTCAATGAGAAACACATCGCCTTGCTGCACTTTAATTTCGTTAAGTGTAGTCACCAAGGTCTTATTTTCTAAATGTTTTAAATAAGTAGGCGCATCAATCGGTTCTTTAAATCCTGCAATTAATCTGGCATTGGTATCAGCCTGTAACACATACCACATCTCTGTTTTACCAAATGAATTGTGACGTTGTTTAGCCAAAATATCATTAGGATGCACTTGAACTGATAAATCTTCTTTGGCGTCTAAATACTTAAACAACAATGGAAATTGATTCCCAAAACGTTCAAAAACAATTGTACCTAAAATTTCACGAGGAAATTCAGCAAGTACAGAAGTTATGAATTGTCCTTCAAAAGCTCCATTAGCAATCGTACTCACATTTCCTTCAACCGTAGACAATTCCCAACTCTCCCCAGTTTGATTGGAAGTAATGGGCTTGTGAAGCAATGATTGTAGTTTTTCTCCTCCCCAAAGTCGCTCTTTGAAAATAGGATGAAACTGTAATGGATAGAGTGGTATTTTCATTTTGTTTTTAACCTAATTGAACGTTACATCTCTTGTGTAACTATTTTTTTAATCGCTTCGAGGGCTTTCGGGATGTGTTGCCCCGCTAACATACTATTGAATACCATTTGGACTACTCCTTTTGCATCTATAACATACGTAACTCGTCCTGGAAGTAGTCCAAAAAAAGCGGTTGGAACTCCAAATAATTTTCTTATTTTTTTGTCCGTATCTGACAAAAGTAAAAAGGGAAGCTGGTATTGAGCAGTAAACTTTTGGTGCGAAGCCAAACCATCACTACTAATTCCAATAACTTCTGCCCCTAAATCTAAAAAATCTTCATATTGATCTCTAAAACTACACGCTTGGGCAGTACAACCCGGTGTATTGTCTTTGGGATAGAAATAAAGCACTACTGTTTTTTTTCCTATTACAGAGGCACTATCAAAAAGATTACCTTGAGCATCTACCGCACTAAACTGAGGCACAACATCACCTACTTGAATGGCCATTATTCTCCTTTATACGTTACAAAATTACGAGCTGTTTCATACAAAACCACTTCCAAATCATGGGTGGCTTGAATGTGTTTTCTGATTTTATTCCAAATCACTACCGCTATATTTTCAGCCGTTGGATTCAAATCTTGGAATTCAGGAACATCCAAATTCAAATTTTTATGATCCATCGCATCTTCTACTTCTTTTTTGATAATATCCGAAAGAATTTTAACATCCATCACATAGCCTGTTTCTGGATCAATAGGTCCTGTAACACTCACTATCAATTCATAATTATGTCCATGAAAATTCGGATTATTACACTTCCCAAAAACAGCATCATTTTGCTCAAATGACCAATCTTTTCTATACAATCGGTGTGCCGCATTAAAATGGGCTTTTCGTGAAATCGTAACTCTCATTTGAATTAATTTAAAGTGTATGCTCTTCTAAAAAATGATAAAATTCATCAAAAATAATTTTGAACCAAATCGTATATAAATCTGGATGATTCTGAATATCGACCTTCACAGCCTCAATAGGCATCCATTTCCATGCTTCTACTTCATCGGGGTTAATTTTAGGGTCTTCATGGTAATACCCTATCATTACATGATCCAATTCATGCTCTGTCAAACCATTGTCAAAAGGAGCCTTGTATATAAAATGAAACAATTCTTTCAACTCAGTTTGAAATCCCATTTCCTCATACAATCGTCTACTTCCTGCTTGAATATTAGTTTCTCCTTCGCGTTGGTGACTACAACAGGTATTGGTCCATAACAGCGGAGAATGGTATTTGTGATGCGCACGTTGTTGCAACATAATTTCGTTCTTGCTATTCAATACAAAAACCGAAAAAGCACGATGTAAAACTGCTTTTTCATGCGCCTCCATCTTCGGCATTAACCCAATGGGCTCATCCCTTTCATTCACTAATATAACATGCTCTTCTAACATAAGATTGTATTAATCGTCAAAAATACAAAAAAGATAGAGCAAGAACACCAATTTTTATTTTTAGGCAAAGTTTAACTACTGTCTAACTAGTAAAATGGTATTTTTACATTGAAACTAAGAGTCGCTAAAGATTCTAAAAAAACAAACATCGATGAAATATTATTTTTTATTGTTCGTCCCTTTACTTATTTTTAATGCTTGTGGCCAAACAACAACTCAAAAAAAATCCAATACCTCAACTATGTCAAATACCATTTCTAAACCTGAAAACCCATACTATTCGAATACTGACACCACAAAATTAAACGTCTCAGATGCCGAGTGGAAAAAAATATTACCTCCTGATTTATATGCCGTAGCGCGTGAAGCTGACACTGAAAGAGCATTTACAGGAACCATGTGGAACGACGAAACAAAAGGAACCTACTACTGTGCTGTATGTGGATCCAGATTATTCCGATCCAATCAAAAATTCACTAGTAGTTGTGGCTGGCCAAGCTTTTTTGAGCAAGAAAATAAAGAAAGTATCATCTTCAAATTGGACAAATCCTTCGGAATGATTCGCACCGAAGCGCTTTGTGGCAGATGCAACAGTCATTTAGGCCATTTATTCAATGACGGCCCGGAACCCACTGGAAAAAGATATTGTATGAATGCCATTTCTTTAGATTTTGTACCAGACGCAATACCTACACAATCCAATTCAAAAATAGCCACCATTACTCTAGGTGGTGGATGCTATTGGTGTGTAGAAGCAGTATACGAAAATTTAAAAGGAGTCCAATCCGTTGTATCGGGTTATGCAGGGGGGCATACTGAAAATCCAACCTATGAAGAAGTATGCTCAGGAACAACGGGCCATGCCGAAGTAGTCCAAATTACCTACGACAAAACACAAACCAATTTAGACGAGATTTTCAAAGTATTCTTTACCGTTCACGACCCCACCACACTCAACCGACAAAGAGCCGATGTAGGCACACAATACCGTTCGGTTATTTTCTACAAAAACGAACAAGAAAAAAAAGAAGCGCAGCATATCATTACAGCTCTCACTAATGCCCGTGTATATGATAGTCCAGTAGTAACTACTATTGAACCACTTACCCAATTCTACAAAGCCGAAGACTACCATCAAGGATATTATGAAAAGAATAAAAACCAGCCGTACTGTAAAATGGTGATCCAACCTAAAATTGAAAAATTCGAAAAATTATTTAAAAGTCGTTTGAAAAAAGAATAATGGTATATTTACCTTAATTACTATCAAAAAAACCAGAACCCAAATGAAACAACTCATTCGTCTCACACTACTTCTTGCTCTACTATATTGCAACACAATTGAAGCACAAAAATCAAAGTCCAGCTGGACATTACTTGATTTTGTAAAAACGGACAGCATTAATCCTATTTTATCACCTGATAAAAAACAGACCTTTATATGTCCGGTAAGTAAAAAAACGGTGAGTTGGGAAGAACGCAATGTACTCAATCCGTCTGCCATTGTAAAAGACAACAAAGTATATCTCATTTATCGAGCACAAGACAACCAAATGACTTCCCGTTTAGGCTTAGCCGTAAGCGAAGACGGTTTGCATTTTAAAAAAGAAGCCGAGCCTATCTTTTCCCCTGACAATGACAGCATGAATCAATACGAATGGAAAGGTGGAGTAGAAGATCCAAGGGTGATTGAATGCTCTGACGGAAGCTATTTTATGACCTATACTGCTTATGATGGTAAAGTGGCCCGATTGTGTTTTGCCACTTCCAAAGATTTGAAACATTGGACAAAACAAGGCCTGGTACTGAAAGACGAAAAGTACAAAGACCTCTGGGCCAAATCTGGGGCGATTGTAGGTAAAAAAAAAGGAAATAAAATAATTGCTACCAAAATTAATAACAACTATTGGATGTATTTTGGCGATACCGATTTGTTCATGGCGTATTCTGACGATTTAATCCATTGGCAAGCCGCTGTCAATGAAGAAAGTCAAAAAATAATTAGTGTTCTTCATCCTCGAATGGGCTATTTTGACAGTCGATTGGTAGAACCTGGACCTTTTGCCCTTTTGCAAAAAGAAGGAATTGTATTAATCTACAACGGTAGTAATGCAGCCAATTACAACACCTCTGAATTGCCAAAATTTACCTATGCTGCAGGCCAAGCATTATTTGACAAAAACCAACCGTACAAACTAATCGACCGTACTCAAAATCACTTCATTCATCCCGACAAACCCTATGAAAAAATGGGAGAAGTAAATGAAGTTTGTTTTGTAGAAGGATTGGTTTTCTTTAAGAACAAATGGTTCTTATATTATGGTACAGCCGACTCAAAAATTTCCGTAGCGGTGCGTAAACAATAGGTATTACTGCAAACTTTCAGCGATTTTTAAAGCGCATTTTTCACCATCAATGGCAGCCGAAATAATGCCACCAGCATAGCCTGCTCCTTCTCCACACGGATACAATCCTTTGATTTGCAAATGCTCAAGAGATATTCCATCTCTCGGAATTCTCACAGGCGAAGAAGTACGTGATTCAGGCGCGTGAAGAATCGCTTCATTGGTCAAGTAGCCTTTCATCGATTTGCCAAATTCGGTAAATCCTTCTCTCAAAATCTGACTTAAAAAACCAGGAAACACCCGCCCCATTTCTACCGAAGTAGTACCTGGAACATAGGATGTAGTAGGAATAGTAGTAGATACTTTATTTTGAGTAAAATCAACCATTCGTTGTGCGGGAACACGTTGGGTTTGACCAGCCAAATGCCATGCTTTCTGCTCGATACTCTTCTGAAATTCCATTCCAGCCAAAGGCCCAAATTTAGCAAAAGGAGCAAAATCTTCTAACTTCAATTCGATAACAATGCCGGAATTGGCAGTAGCCTGATCCCGTTTAGAAGGCGACCATCCATTGGTTACTACCTCGCCTGGGCTAGTAGCACAAGGCGCAATTACTCCACCTGGACACATACAAAAAGAATACATCCCTCGACCTCCCACTTGTTTTACTATCGAATACGGAGCGGGTGGTAAATGTTCCCCACGATAATCACAACTGTATTGAATACGGTCTATCAACGATTGTGGATGTTCTGCTCGAACGCCCAAAGCAAAAGGCTTGGCTTCAATCAATACTTTTTTGCGATCCAACAATTCAAAAATATCACGAGCCGAATGCCCTGTGGCCAATATGATTTTATTAGCGGCAATGGTATCCCTTTTTTGAGTTACCACGCCTTGGACTTCGTTATTTTTGATTACAATATCGGTTACACGGGTTTCAAACAAAACCTGTCCGCCACATTCAATAATTTTTTCTCGAATATCCTGAATAATTTGAGGCAATTTGTTTGTTCCAATGTGCGGATGAGCATCAACCAAAATATCAGGTGTTGCACCAAAAGCAAATAACAATTCCAGAATTCGAGTTACATCACCTCGTTTTTTAGAACGGGTATACAATTTCCCATCCGAATAAGTTCCTGCCCCGCCTTCGCCAAAACAATAATTGGAATCTTCATTCACAATATGATCTCGATTGATCGCTTTTAAATCACGACGACGACCACGAACGTCTTTTCCACGTTCAATCACAATAGGCTTTAATCCTAATTCGATCAATTGCAAAGCAGCAAAAAGTCCTGCTGGACCTGCACCAACAACAATTACTTCATGGGCATGAGCGACATTTTGATAATCAGGAAGCGATATAGATTGTTCTTGAAAGACTTCTTCTTGCAAATAAATCCGTACTTTCAGATTGATTTTAATGGTTTTTTGACGCGCATCAATAGAACGTTTTAGTATGGAAACATGTTGAATTTCAGAAACCCCAACCTTGATTTGTTTAGACAAATACTGTTGTAGCAACACAGCATCGGCAGCTATTTCGGGACTAACTTGTAGTAAAAGTTCTTTTGGCATCAAATGTTATTTTTTCTATGTTAAACCCATTTGGCAAAACAGAATACAAAAATAACATTTTGAAGTGAATTCAGTCAATGAAAATAACAACCATTTCGAAGAAGAGTTTGTACCTTTGCGTTTCAATTGCAAAAAATGGAAAGAAAAATTAAATTAATTTGGGATTTTAGAGGACCAACAGCTGCAAAAACCGCCGAACATCATGAAATTCACCTCAAAGAATTCATCGACATCGAAAAGCTACCGCTCAAAATTACAGGATTTGAAATACGAAATGAAATGTACGCTATCGCTTATATGGTAGTCACTGACGACTATATGATTGCAGTTCGCGATGCCTTAAAACCACATCGCGGAGAAATCTACCAAGAGTAACGATTGCTACATTAGTTAGCGACTTCGCTAATGAATTGAATACGCATCAAACGCAATTCATCAATATCGTATTCACCGTCAAATTCTTTCAAAGCGTCTTCAATTCGATCCGATTCAGATTCCATAAAGTAGTCGTGAATTTCTTCTTGTTGTTCGTCATCCAAAAGATCGTCAATCCAATACTTAATATTTAATTTAGTTCCTGAATACACAATCTGTTCCATCTCTTTAATCAAGTCATCCATAGTCATGCCTTTGGCTGCAGCAATATCCTCTAAAGAGAGTTTTCTGTCAATATTTTGGATGATATACAACTTATTAGCCGAATTCACACCGGTAGATTTCACTACCAAATCATCTGGACGAATAATGTCATTATCCTCAACATAACGACTAATTAATTCTACAAAGGAAGCACCATATTTTTTAGCCTTTCCTTCTCCAACACCATGAATCGTAATTAATTCATCTTGAGTAATCGGATATTTTAACGCCATGTCTTCCAAAGAAGGATCTTGGAAAACCACAAAAGGCGGAACTCCTAATTTTTTGGCTACTTTTTTACGCAACTCACGCAACATTCCCATTAAAATTTCATCAGTCGCTCCCGAAGATTTTGTTGATGAAACAATTGCATCCTCCTCACTTTCGCTATACTCGTGATCTTCAGACATCATAAACGAACTAGGATTTTTAATAAAATCCAATCCTTTGTCTGTAATCTTAACAATACCATAGGTTTCAATATCCTTAGCCAAATACCCTTCGACTAAAACTTGGCGTAACAAAGCCATCCAATATTTTTCATCGTGATCAGCTCCCGATCCAAAGAAGGATTGTGAGTCTGTTTTATGTGCCTTAATTACCGCATTCACACGACCTATCAAAGTAAATACGACTTCTTTAGATTTGTATAAATGTTTGGTATCGCGAACAACTTCTAATAATTGTACGACTTGATTTTTAGCTTCTACTTTATTCTTTGGATTGCGTACGTTGTCATCCATATCGGCTCCTTCACCCGTTTCGCTATCGAATTCTTCACCGAAATAGTGCAATAAAAATTTACGTCTCGACATCGAAGTTTCAGCATAGGCCACTACTTCTTGCAACAAAGCAAATCCAATTTCTTGTTCAGCAACAGGTTTACCCGACATGAATTTTTCTAATTTTTCTACGTCTTTATACGAATAGTAGGCTAAACAATGACCTTCGCCTCCATCTCGTCCTGCACGTCCTGTTTCTTGATAATAACTTTCCAAAGACTTTGGAATATCGTGATGAATTACAAAACGAACATCGGGTTTGTCAATTCCCATACCAAAAGCAATAGTAGCTACAACTACCTCCACATCTTCCATCAAAAACATGTCTTGATGTTTCGCTCTTGTTTTCGCATCCAAACCAGCATGATAAGCCACCGCGCTAATACCATTCACTTGCAAAACCTCAGCAATAGCTTCAACTTTTTTACGACTTAAACAATAAATAATTCCTGATTTTCCTTTATTTTGTTTGATAAAACGAATGATATCCGATTCAATATTTTTGGTTTTAGTACGAACCTCATAATACAAATTAGGCCTATTAAACGATGCCTTAAATGTTGTGGCATTAGACATATCCAAATTTTTCAAAATATCTTCCTGTACCTTTGGAGTAGCCGTAGCGGTTAACCCAATTACTGGAACATCACCACCTAACTGTTTGATAATATGTCTTAAATTGCGATACTCTGGTCTAAAATCATGTCCCCATTCGGATATACAATGCGCCTCATCAATAGCAACAAATGAAACAGTTACCGACTGAAGAAATTGCACATATTCCTCCTTAGTCAACGATTCAGGGGCAACATATAATAATTTAGTAATTCCTGCTGAGATATCATTTTTTACTTGGGCTATCTCAGTTTTAGTCAAAGATGAATTCAACACATGCGCAATACCATTCTCAGAAGAAAGACTTCGAATAGCATCTACCTGATTCTTCATTAAAGCAATCAGTGGCGAGACTACAATCGCAGTTCCTTCCTGAATTAAAGCCGGCAACTGATAACAGAGTGATTTCCCTCCGCCTGTAGGCATAATAACAAAAGTATTTTGTTTAGCAAGAATACTTCGTACAACCTGCTCTTGTAATCCTTTAAATTGACTAAAGCCAAAATACTTCTTTAATTCTTTGTGGATATCAATTTCGTTTGAATTCATTCTTTATTATGTGGTATTTTGTATAAATTTGCATCACATAAAGATACAACTTTCTTTTATAATCGCAAATTTAATGATAACAACCCAAAATATTTTGGCTACAGCCCAAAAAACTATACTCTCAGAAAGCCAATCGATAGCAAAAATTGCTGATTATCTGGATGAAACATTTGCAACGGCTGTTGAAAAAATTTACCATTCAAAAGGGAGATTAATCGTAACTGGTATCGGGAAAAGCGCCATCATTGCACAAAAAATGGTTGCTAGCTTCAATTCGACAGGAACTCCATCCTTATTTTTACACGCTGCCGAAGCCATTCATGGCGATTTAGGAATGGTTCAAAAAGAAGATATTGTCATCTGCATTTCTAAAAGTGGCAATAGCCCTGAAATTAAAGTATTAGTGCCTCTATTGAAACGTTTTGATAATTTTTTAATTGCCATAACTGGAAATATGAGTTCGTTTTTAGCGCAAGGATCCGATATTGTACTCAATACTACAGTAGATCATGAAGCTTGCCCTAATAATTTAGCACCAACCAATAGTACTACAGCTCAATTAGTAATGGGCGATGCCTTAGCCGTTTGTCTGATGGAAATGCGCGATTTTAAAGCCGAAGATTTTGCAGTCTATCATCCTGGAGGTGCTTTAGGTAAAAAACTACTACTCCGCGTCAAAGACATGCTAGAAAACTCGCAAAAACCAATGGTTACTCCCGATGCTCCAATCAAAAAAGTAATTGTTGAAATTTCGGAAAAACGTCTTGGAGTTACTGCCGTAGTAGAAAACAATCAAGTAATCGGGATCATTACCGATGGAGATATTCGTCGTATGTTAAACGAAAGAGATTCTTTTGCTGATTTGACAGCCAAAGACATTATGACCAAAAATCCAAAAACCACTACCTCTGAAGCCATGGTAATTGATGCTTTCCATTTGATGGAAAACTTCAAAATTACCCAACTCGTTGTAGTAGACGACTCAGAATTTAAAGGGGTGTTACACCTGCACGATATTTTAAAAGAAGGAATTATATAATGGCAAAGAAAGATTTAAACGAAATGTCGTTTTTAGACCATCTCGAGGAACTACGATGGTTATTAGTACGAAGTACAATTGCTATTTTAATTTTAGCAACGGTCACTTTTTTTGTAAGCGATTATATATTTGATGTAATTATTTTTGGACCAACTAGTCCCGACTTCATTACCTACCGCTTTTTCTGTGATTTATCACACCAATTAGGATTTGCCGACAGCATTTGCGTAACCGAAATGCCTTTCATTATCCAAAATACCGATATGGAAGGACAGGTAAACATTTTAGTTTGGACGTGTATCTTATCTGGATTCATTCTTGGATTTCCTTACATACTATGGGAATTATGGAAATTCATTAGCCCTGCCTTGTACGAAAAAGAAAGAAAACACGCCAAGTTATTTCTATTTGTGTCTTCGATGCTTTTCTTCTTAGGCGTTTTATTTGGCTACTTTGTGGTGATCCCAATGTCTGTAAACTTCTTTGCCACCTTCAAGGTGAGTGATGTGGTAAAAAACCAATTCAGCATTGATTCCTACATCGGAATGGTAAAAACGAGTATCGTAGCCAGCGGCTTGTTTTTTGAATTACCAATTATTATCTATTTCTTAACCAAGCTAGGCTTAGTTACTCCAACATTCTTAAGAAAATACTGGAAATATGCAGTGATAATTATTTTAATTGTAGCCGCTATTGTAACACCTCCTGATGTAGTAAGTCAAACAATTGTAGCTATCCCAATGTTGATTATTTACGAAGCAAGTATATGGATTTCTAAAGTTGTAACTCGAAATAAAAACAAAGAAAATGGCTGATATCGTTCAAGAATTTAATGAGTACCGTTCAAAAATGAACGAGAAATTACTCGCAGACAATAACAAAATTGTCAAGCGTATTTTCAATTTAGACACCAATGCCTATGCCGAAGGGGCTTTGGATGTAAAAACCAAAGAACTTTTAGGTCTTGTGGCCTCTACTGTATTGCGCTGTGATGATTGCATCAAATACCATTTAGAAACCAGTTATAAAGAAGGCGTAACCAAAGAAGAAATGATGGAAGCAATGGGAATCGCTACTTTAGTAGGCGGAACTATTGTAATCCCTCATTTGCGTAGAGCCTACGAATTTTGGGAAGCCTTAGAAAACAATTAAATAATGTAACAATATTGCCAATGTAACAATAAACCAATTGCTACATTTAGGAAGTGATTCATTTACACATTAGACTATGATATTAAAAGCAGACAATCTAATCAAAACCTACAAGGGCCGCAGTGTCGTAAAAGGGATTTCGGTAGAAGTAAACCAAGGAGAAATCGTAGGACTTTTAGGTCCTAACGGAGCGGGTAAAACCACTTCTTTTTACATGATTGTAGGCTTAGTAAAACCCAATGCAGGCAGTATACATTTAGATAATTTGGACATTACGGATTACCCAATGTACAAAAGAGCTCAAGCAGGAATTGGCTACTTAGCGCAAGAAGCCTCTGTTTTTAGAAAGCTAAGTATTGAAGACAATATATTAAGTGTACTGCAATTGACCAACTTATCAAAAGCAGAACAGGAAGCCAAAATGGAAAGTTTAATTGCCGAATTCAGTTTGGAACACATCCGAACCAACCGAGGCGATTTACTATCAGGTGGAGAAAGACGTCGTACCGAAATTGCACGTTGTTTAGCCACCGACCCTAAGTTCATCTTATTAGACGAACCTTTTGCAGGGGTAGACCCTGTAGCGGTGGAAGACATACAGCGTATTGTAGCCCAATTAAAAAATAAAAACATCGGTATCTTAATTACCGACCATAATGTGCAAGAAACACTAGCCATTACGGACAAAACGTACTTGATGTTTGAAGGTGGAATCCTGAAAGCAGGAATACCTGAAGAATTAGTGGAAGACGAAATGGTACGCCGAGTATATTTAGGACAGAACTTCGAATTGAGAAAGAAAAAATTAGAATTTTAAAATGAATAAACTTTCCCCTGAAGAATTAAATCAAAGTCATCAAGATCCGAATCATTGGATATGGGGAATTTTTTATTTCAACAAACAAGATCATAGATTGCTTCCGCCTAAACGAAATCCTTGGATGGGTTGGACCGTAAACTTTGCTAATCCAAAATCAATTTTACTATTACTAGCTATGATTGTATTTTGTAGTGCAATCGTCTATTTCGCTAAATCGAAATAAATGATTTTTGTATTACGCTAACTTGTTCATTTTTGCAAAGGCATTATTAGCAACAGAAAGCAACACATAGAATACAATCACTAAAGGAATCCCAGCATACTGAAAAAATACCAACAGTAAAAGTGAAGCTACTAAAAAGCCTATTTGCAGCGCATTCTTCTGCACACTAAACGTCTTGATTTTTAAAGAAAACAAAGGGATTTCAGCATTTAACAAATACACACTCAAGAAAATAATCGCTATTAATACCCACGGATTAGTCAATAATTCCAAAACCAACATCGAATCGGAATAACGCAATACTAGAGGCAAACTCAAAATAAATAACGCATTAGCTGGTGTAGGCAAGCCAATAAAAGAATCCGTTTGACGGGTATCAATATTAAAATTAGCCAAACGATAGCACGATCCCAAAGCAATCCAAAAGCCTAGAAACGGAAACGGTTCAACGGCCCAACCTAACTTTGGATAACCACTTGAACTCCCTAGTAATTGGTACATAACAACCCCAGGCACAACCCCACTAGTCACCATATCGGCTAATGAATCCAATTGCAAGCCTAACGGACTAGAAACCTGAAACAAGCGCGCAAAAAAACCATCAAAAAAATCCAAGAAAATCCCCAAGCTCACAAAATAAAAAGCCATTTCGAAATCATTGTTCAAAGCAAATACCATAGCAATACAGCCACAGAAAAGATTGAGCAAAGTAATCACATTAGGGACGTGTTTTTTAATAGTCATCATAATATAAAGTCTACAGATCGTTGAGAGCAAATTTAATATAATAATTTCAAGGACGTGAGATTTAAGCCCCATTTTTCATTCAGAGCTCTTACTTTACTATTATTTTAGAACACAGAGATAGATTCACTTTATAAAAAAGAGTATTTTTGGCAATAAGAATAACACTGCCCAATAACCTATTATGATGAAGTATTCCGTGCTAAAAAAAACAGTCTTTTTCACCCTATTTGCCTTAAGTCTACAAATTAGTTTTGCACAAAACATAACGCTTTCCAAAGAAGCCAAAGCAAGTGTACTAACCTGCGGAACAAGCAATGAAATCTATGCTCTTTTTGGCCACACTGCCATCCGAATAACAGATACCATCAACGGAATTGACGTAGTGTATAATTATGGCGCATTCGACTTTAGCACCTCTAATTTTGCCATGAAATTCGTTAAAGGAAACCTGCACTATTTTGCTGTCGCTAATTCGTATGCCGATTTCATTGCGAATTACACCTTCGAAAAGCGCTCTGTTTACGAACAAGTCCTCAACATTTCGGCAGCACAAAAACAACGATTATTTGACAACCTGAACCAATCCCTACAATTAGAAAATCGAGAATACATCTATAAATTCATTGACCAAAACTGCACGTCTATGGCGGTGGATGCACTCAACCGTTCCTTAAATCAAAAAGTAATTGTAAAAAAAGGAGATACAGATAAAAGTTACCGAACCATTTTATACCCTTATTTTAACCACCATTTTTACGAGCAGCTAGGAACGAGTATCCTCTTTGGAACAAAAACAGATCAACTAGGCACAAGCATCTTTTTGCCTTTTGAACTCCAAAAAAGTCTCAACCAAATCAAACTAAACCAACACCCTATTGTAAAAGAAAATAAAACGGTATTGGAATTTGAACCAGAACCCAATTCTTCTTGGTGGAACAATCCTTACACTTACTTACTCTTTTTAGGACTAATTCTAATACTCAACAAAAGCAGTATTGACAAAATATACCTAATAACAATGGCATTTTTAGGGATGGTATTTGCCTTTTTAGGAATGTATTCTACCCACTTAGAACTAGCCAACAATTATAACATCTTGTTATTTAATCCCAGTCTAATTGCTTTATTGTATTTTGCTAAAGCAAACAATATAAAGGGAATACAATACACATTTTGGTTTAACTTAGTAGCATTAGTAATCTATACTCTTATCATAATCAACAAAGCCCATCTTTGGATTGTAACACCCTTAATCATTACTAACGGACTTATTCTCAAACGACGATTTTAATTTACGATATTGGATTTACGATTTACGATATAACAATTTGAAAACAAGTATATCTTAATGAATCTTAATTTCTTAATGGTTTAAAATATTGGTCTTAAAAAAGCTTCTTATATTTCCTTATATACCCTATATGGTTTGAAATTTACGATTTGCGAGGTACGATTTACGACCCGAGGCAAAGCCAAAGTCTGCGAATACTTGGAGCAGAGTATGTGGGGAGCGAAGCTATTTACAAATAACCAACAACTGACAACCAATCCCTACTTCCCAAAGAAATCCCTCAAAATTCTAGCGGTAAATAGTCGAGCACCTGCATCGTTCAAATGCCCGCAAGAAGAAAAATACTGATCGCCTTCCACCACATTTTCATAATTGTAAATCTCTGGATATTTGGATTTGACTTTATCAAAATAGTCCATTCCCTTGACATTGGAACACATTGGAGTCATAATCGCAATCAATTGGATATGATGCGCTTTACAAATAGCCTTAATTTCTTTGTAGTATTTATTGTCAAGCGGATTCAACGCACGAATATCATTCTTCATATTTCCCTTCTTCTTACCACTCAAAGGATGATACCCCAAATTTTCCAAATAATTAGTAGGAACACCACGCCAACTTCGGTTCATTTCTCGAAAGCCAATTTTAGCATCAAAAGCCACATAGCGATAAAACGGAATATAATACAACTTCCAAAAGTCTTCTTCTTGAGCAAAATGATTCCGAATCATCTCCGAATCATGCAAATAGGGTAAAAATTGAGCCGAAATTCCAGCATCTCTTTTCTCATTAGCCAAATTCATATCGGTCTCAAGGATCAATTTCTTGATCACAAAATGGCGTTCTACCATCAATTTCAATAGCAAAGAAGCCTCAAACAAATGCGACGCACTCATCCCATAGTTGAACGTCTTGAGACCTTTGGCTTCAAATAAGGGCGCTACAAAATGATTGTTGGCTCTTGACGAACCTAAAAAAACCACATCATACTGTTGCGGACGAGCGTGATACACATATTCAATTTTCCCTCTCATCGATGATTGCTGAAAAATAGTGGTGTACACCCAATCCAAAACCACTGCCAAAAGCATGACAGCAACTACTATAAAGGCAATTAAACGTATAAATTTTTGCATTAAAACTGAAAATAAATAAATTCCTTATAATCCGAAAAAGTGCCCAAAGCCAAAATTGCAGCCAAGCACAACACTAATTTCAAACCACTATAGTTCCCTGAAATTGGCTCCACTTTCGTACGAGAATTCCACTCGACTATTACAAAGGCACCAATCAAAAACAACAACTCATAGTTGTACCGTTCATTTTTCAAAAACTGAGAAACAAAATGCTGCTCGGTGAATATGCGCTGAATATAACGCAACGCCTGCTGTATCGAATTGGCCCTAAAGAAAATCCAAGCCAAACAACTCAACAAAAACGTACTCAAAATACTCCCAACAACGCGAACCGAATGCCAATCGCGAGTCAATACTACGGTTTCCATATTGGTTCGGTTCTTTTTCAAAAGTAATAAGGGTAAAAAGTACACCGCATTAATCAATCCCCAAGCAATAAATGTCCAATTGGCGCCATGCCAAAAACCACTCACCAAGAAAATGATAAACGTATTGCGAATTTTCATACCCATACCGCCACTACTTCCACCTAACGGAATGTACAAATAATCTCGGAACCAAGACGAAAGTGAAATATGCCAACGGCGCCAAAACTCGGCAATATCCCTTGAAAAATACGGATAATTGAAATTGCGCAACAAATCAATCCCAAACAACTTCGACATCCCTAACGCCATATCCGAGTAACCCGAGAAATCACCATAAATCTGAAAGGCGAAATACACCGCTCCCAAAATCAAGGAAAGCGAATTCATATTGGGATAATAATCAAAAATCGCATTGGCATAGGTCGCACAGGTATCGGCAATAACCACTTTTTTGACCAAGCCCCAAAGAAATTGATACACCCCTTCTTTGGCTTTCTCAAAATCAAAATGACGTTTAATTTTTACCTGTGGCAATAAATGAGTAGCTCTTTCAATAGGTCCAGCGACTAGTAGTGGAAAGTAACTGACAAAAAGAGAATAATCCACAAAGTTCGTTTCGGCCTTGATGCGCTTCAAATAAATATCAATCACATACGACAAGCCGTGAAACGTATAAAACGAAATCCCAACGGGCAACACCACATTCAATAACAACGGACTAGTGGATAACCCAATAGCATTCAACGCTTCGGATAGCGAACTAGCAAAAAAATTATAGTACTTAAAAACTCCTAGAAAACCCAGATTAACAGTAATACTCAGCCAAAACCAAAATTTCCTTCCTTTTTCAGTAGTCCCTTTTTCAATTCGAAGTCCTGTGTAGTAATCCAAAAAAGTAGAAAAGACCAACAAGAACAAAAACCGCCAATCCCAACACGAATAAAAATAATAGCTCGCTACAATTAGCACGGCATTCTGACTGGCTTTACTTTTGTTAAACACAAACCAATACAGTACAAATACTATGGGCAAAAAAACCGCAAAACTTAACGAGTTAAAAAACATAATTAGGGTTTCTAATTTTCAAGCGCGAAATTACCATTTATTCTTTTTACAAACTAATTTTATATACGAGTGACGATTTACGAAGTACGATTTTAGAATGTATCAATTTGAAAATTTGAAAATGTAACAATTCCTAAAATAAGTGTTCGTGATGTGCTACTTAAATGCGCTGTAACAAAGCGAAGCGACTTCTTAATTTTCCTTATATGACTTAAATGGTTTTAAAATATCGAGTTACGAGTTACGGTTTACGAGTCAAAAAAAAATCCCCAAAGAATAGTTCTCCAGGGATTTGTAGTCGATTAGTGAAATCGTAATTAATTATCTAGTACCGCAAAAGTCGAATTCATACTCTTAAACTCCGGTACAATTTTCTTCATTCTACTCACAATGGTATCATTATCAAAAATATCGGAACCTGTAATCAATTCAATAATATCGAGATGCAACTCTTCAAACTCCTCCTCCATTTCTTGAGCAATCATAATCTTCTCGTGATACGTCGGAATTGTTTTAGCCGAATCATTCAACAACTCTTCATACAATTTCTCTCCTGGTCGAAGTCCTACTTCCTCAATAGCAATATCAACATTAGGAACAAATCCAGCCAACTTAATCATTTTAAGTGCTAAATCATAAATTCTAACAGGTTTACCCATATCAAAAATATAGATTTCACCTCCGTTCCCCATAGCACCGGCTTCCAAAACCAGTTGACACGCTTCAGGAATCGTCATAAAATAACGTATAATATCTTTATGCGTAATGGTCACCGGGCCACCTGCTGCAATTTGTTTCGTAAATAAAGGCACTACCGATCCGTTAGACCCCAAAACATTTCCAAAACGAGTCGTAATAAATTTAGTGACAACACCGGTATTTTCTTTTGAATGTTTCCATTGTAAGGACTGTACATATTTTTCGGCAATACGTTTACTAGCACCCATTACGTTAGAAGGATTAACTGCTTTGTCTGTAGAAACCATAACAAACTTAGCGACACCATACTTACAAGATAAATCAGCTACATTTTTAGTTCCTTTTACATTTGTTACAATGGCTTGTGCGGGATTTTCTTCCATTAACGGAACGTGCTTATAGGCTGCCGCGTGATACACCACCTGCGGTTGATGTGTTGCAAAAACTGATTCCATGGCTTTCTTACTTCGAACATCAGCAATCAAACTACGAATAACCGTATCGGTAGTGATGCTTTGCATTTCAAGGGTTAGTTGGTGCAAAGGCGTTTCCGCTTGATCTAACATTAAGATTACTTTTGGCTTAAATGCTAATACTTGACGAACTATCTCACTCCCTATTGAACCCGCAGCACCTGTGATTAATATAGTTTTCGATTTTATTTGTTTTGAAATAGCCGAATTATCCAATACAATTGGCTTTCGCTCCAATAAATCTTCAATTTGAATGTTTTTAATTTTTTGAGAGATCTCTTTTTGATTCTCCCAATTGGTAATCAAAGGAACTGTAAATACTTTATAATTGTACTCCAAACATTGATCTACAATATAAATTTGTTCTTCTTTAGTTAAACTCTTATCAGCAATAATTACCCCTTCTGCATTCATGGAACGCATCAAAGCAGGTAATTTTTTCTTTTGTGCCAAAATAGGCAAATCCAACATTCGTTTAGAAACATTTTGATTGTGATGATCCACAAACCCAAGTACTTTAAAACGAGCCGGAGTTTCTGAATTCAAGGCATTGGCAACAGATAAGGCATTAGCGTCAGTACCGTATATAATCGTTTTTACTAACTTTTGCTTTGAATTGTCCGAAAAATACAATTCAAACGTACGTTTTACAAGTACTCGGTATAAGAACAAGCCACAAAACGAAAATACTGTATTAATTAACAATGCGGTATTTAGGAAAACTTTTTCTTCAAATCGAAACTCATAAACCAAGTTAAAAATCAAGAAAAAGACCAAAACAAAAACTTGTGAGAAGAGTAATTTTACAGCATCAATATAAGAAGAATGACGAATAATACCCGAATAGGTTCTAAAGATCCAAAACGAAAAAAGATTGACCAATAGAAAAAACCCAACAAATACTTCCCAATGAGGTGTAATGACAAAATCAACTCCTGTCCCTCTGAACAACAAAAAATTAAACAAACAAGCCGATATAAGTACTCCAAAATCAATGGAAAGTATAATCCAACGAGGGAGGTAATTCAGACTACTAATGTTAAACCTTAGATTTTCTCTTGAAAAAAACGACATAAAATGAGTTTCTTTTTTAGACATACTGATATTCAGAGAAATAGAAAATTAATATTACTTAATTTGGACTTTTAGTTAAGTACAAAGTAACCAAAAATAAACAATTTAAACGAAATAAAATTATTTTATATCAATCAATCTCAAATAAATCTTACAACTTATTCTTTAACAATCCCAATAAATAATCCCCGTAGCCCGATTTTCGTAAGGGTTCAGCTATTGTTCTTAGTTGTTCTGAACTAATAAATCCTTGACGCCAAGCAATCTCTTCAATACATCCTACTTTCAAACCTTGACGCTCCTCTAAAACTTGTACAAACTGCCCTGCTTGCATCAAGCTAGCAAATGTTCCGGTATCTAACCAAGCCGTTCCCCGACTTAAAATTCCGACTTTCAACTTGCCTTGTCGCAAATATTCTTTATTAACATCAGTAATTTCATATTCGCCACGGGCAGAAGGCTGAATATTCTTGGCTATTTCAACGACTGAATTATCATAAAAATACAAACCTGGAACAGCAAAATTCGATTTAGGTTCCAATGGTTTCTCTTCTATTGAAAGGGCTTTGAATTCATGATCAAACTCTACTACGCCATAACGTTCCGGATCTGAAACATGATACGCAAATACCACACCTCCATCAGGGGCTGTATTAGAACGCAACAATTCTTGCATATTAGCCCCAAAGAAAATATTATCGCCCAATACCAGCGCCACCGAATCGTCACCAATAAAATCAGCCCCAATCACAAAAGCCTGTGCCAATCCATTCGGAACGGCTTGCTCGGCATAACTAAATTGACATCCAATAGCTGCCCCATCGCCTAACAATTTTTGAAAATTTGGCAAATCATGAGGTGTCGAAATAATCAAAATTTCGTTAATCCCAGCCATCATCAAAGTCGATAACGGATAATAAATCATGGGCTTATCATAGACCGGCATCATCTGCTTGCTCATCGCTAAGGTTAAGGGATGCAATCGAGTACCGGATCCTCCGGCGAGTATAATTCCTTTCATGTGTTTTTATTTTTTTTCTTTATTGCCACTAAGACGCTAGGGCACAAAGTCTTTATCAGTTGTCGTTTATTGTTTGTCTGACATTGCGAACGCAGTGGAGCAATCTTATTCTTAAAATTGTTAAATTTTTAAATTACTACATTGATAAATTTCCATTCGTAAATCGTACCTCGTATATCGTAATTCTACGTATATTGCTTCTCATAATAACTCGCATACGCCCCCGAAGTCACATTATCCAACCATTTTTGATTGTCTAAATACCAGTTCACCGTGCGCTCCAATCCTTCTTCAAAAGTAACCGATGGTTTCCAACCTAACTCTTGGTTAATTTTAGTCGCATCAATCGCATAACGCAAGTCGTGCCCTGGGCGGTCTTTCACGTAGGTAATCAATTGAGCCGAAGTCCCTGCTGGGCGGCCTAATTTGTCGTCCATAATTTGGCACAACAATTTAACCAAATCAATATTTTGCCATTCATTAAAACCGCCGATGTTATAGGTATCGTGATTTTTCCCTTTATGAAAAACCAAATCAATCGCTACAGCATGATCTTCTACAAACAACCAATCGCGCGTATATTTCCCATCGCCATATACCGGTAACGGCTTATTTTGAATAATATTATTGATAAAAAGCGGAATCAATTTCTCTGGAAAATGAAAAGGCCCATAATTGTTAGAGCAATTGGTCAACACATACGGCAAACCGTAGGTCTCGCCATACGCTCGTACAAAATGATCCGAACTCGCTTTCGAAGCCGAGTAAGGCGAATTAGGGTCATAAGCCGTCGTTTCAGTAAACAAACCTTCAGCACCCAAACTACCATAGACCTCATCGGTACTGATATGATAGAAACGTTTGCCTTCAAAATTGTCTTTCCAAATCGTTTTAGCCGCATTCAACAAATTCATCGTCCCAATCACATTCGTTTTCACAAACGCCAAAGGGTCTGTAATAGAGCGATCCACATGCGATTCAGCTGCCAAATGCAGTACCCCATCAAACTGATGCTCAGCAAACAAAGCATCAATAAAAGGAGCATCTACAATATTGCCTTTCACAAAAGTATAATTAGGTGCCTTTTCAATATCGGCAATGTTCTCTAAATTCCCCGCATAAGTCAAGGCATCCAAATTAAAAATCTGATAATTCGGATACTGATTCACAAAACGTCTCACCACATGAGACCCAATAAATCCGGCTCCGCCGGTAATCAATATTTTTTTCATTTTTTTTATTTTGCCACAAAGGCGCTAAGTCACTAAGTTTTTTATCAGTTGTCCGTCATTGCGAACGCAGTGAAGCCTGCCTGCGACAGTCAGGCAATCTCTAAATTGTTACATTGATACATTGATACATTGATACATTGATACATTGATACATTGATACATCGTACCTCGTAAATCACTTCATACATTTCTCCAAACTCTCCCGATACCCAGAAACAACCACTCCAAAGGTAGTCGTAATTTTGGATTTGTCCAACAAGGAATAATGCGGTCGTCGCGCAGGTGTAGGGTAATTGGATGAAGGAATCCCGGAAATTGTACACTCCCACCCTCCTATTTCTTGAATCGCTAACGCAAATTCATACCAACTCATTTCTCCTTTATTAGAGAAATGATAAATACCACCTTGCCAATGAGAATGCGTAATAATCGTCATAATGGCTTGCGCCAAATCAGCAGCATAAGTAGGACAGCCTATCTGGTCGTTCACTACATTGATGCTATCGCGTTCTTGTATCAATCGGCTCATGGTTTTTACAAAATTGTTCCCAAAACGAGAATACACCCAAGAAGTCCGAATAACAATAGCCTCTGGATTTTCTCGCAAACAGGCGTGTTCCCCTGCCAATTTGGTTTGACCATACACATTGATCGGTCCGGTTGGGGCATCTTCAGTCAAAGGAGTACTCGAACTACCATCAAAAACATAATCAGTCGAAATATGGAGTAATTGTACTTGATGTGATGCTGTCCATCGGGCCAAAACCGCTACGGCTTGATGGTTCAACACGTCGGCCAATTCCGTTTCAGTTTCCGCTTTATCCACGGCAGTATAAGCCGCACAATTAATAATAATGTGAGGTTGAATCCCATCCAATACATCGGATATCGTTGCCAAATCACTCAAATCCAAAACCGAACGATCCGCAAACACCCATTCGAATTGGGCATATTGCGATGCCAACTCCTTCAATTCCGAACCCAGTTGTCCGTTAGCACCTGTTACTAGTATTTTTTTATTCATTATTTTGCTTTTGTTACCACTAAGACGCCAAGGCGCTAATGTAAGTCATTGCGAACGTAGTGACGCAATCTCTATTTCTCAAATCATAAATTTTTAAACCATATAAGTCATATAAGGAAATATAAGAAAGTCTCTTCGCTCTATTACAGGATATTCAATTAGTAAATTCTGAACACTTATAACTGAATTCTGAACGCTCTCTTAAATCAAACATCATGAATTGTTCCATTTTTAAATTGCTACATTCTTATATCGCACTTCGCATATCTAAAATCGTACATCCAACTTCGCAAATGGTATATTGCTAAACCCCCAAAGAAGCTAATGAAATCACATTTATTCCATCGGGACGCCGGTAACTCATTCCCGTTCCGGTAATTATATTCAGTGATTTTGGAGATTCCATTTTTTCCGAGTCAATATTGGTTGCAAACTTTTTGAGATTTTCAGCAGCTTCGTCAATAAAACCTACGCCTAGTTTTATTTCAAATGCTGCATAATCTCCGTTGCGTTTCTGAACGATGGCATCTACTTCATAGCCATATGAATCGTTGTAGTGGTAAACCGTAGCATCATTTGTTTTTGCATATACATTCAATTCGTGTATTGCCAGTGATTCAAACAGAAAACCGGTGTACTTAATATCTTTCATCAATGATTCCTTATCCAAACCCAAAACTGCAACTGCTAACGAGGGGTCACATAGATGCCTTTTGGGAGATTTACGCAACGATGCAGCTGATCGAATATGAGGGTTAAAAGCAGGTTGCTCGTATAGAATCATTAATTTAGATAATGCATCTAAATAATCAGAAAGCGTGTTTCTTGATAGTTCATTATTTTCATTGATTTTTACATCTTTCTCTAAGGTCTTGTTGTCAACTAAAGTTGCTATATTTCTCGATAGAGAGCGTAATAAACTCCGTACTTTATGGGGATTACGCTTCACTCCAGACACTTGACTCATGTCTACCTCGCAAAGCAAATCTATATAGCCTCGATTCATTTTCAAGGCATTTTTATACTCCTCATTAATCAATGTAGGCCACCCCCCTATACAAATTCTTTCAATGATAGATTCCAATGAAATCGCAGGTTCGTAATAATCATTTCCTAACCCAAGAAGCAAATCCGATAGTTTTACAGTACCACTTGAATAACCTAATTCTTGCCAAGTCATGGTGTCCATTTGCAAAACTGTAAATCGTCCTGCACCACTATGAAGCCTCACCTGTTCAGGCGGATTAGCGGAGCCTGTAAGTAGAAACTCGCCTTTAGACTTGCGTTCATCGACTTCGTGTCTCACATAATTCCATATTTCAGGTTGTTCTTGCCATTCATCAATCAATCGCGGGGTTTCTCCCTCCAATAATAATTGTGGATTGGTTGCCATAATTACCGGAACTTGTGGATCTCGATCCATTCTCAAAACGCTTTTTGCATACCGCATAGCAGTCTCTGTTTTCCCGCATGATTTAGGACCTTTTATCAGTACCGCGCCAGAAGCGGCCATTTTTGCCATTAAATCATCTTCAACCAATCGTTTAATATAATTCATTTACTCCCTATGTATTTAGCTTAAATATACTTTTAAAAATGCAATTATGCAAATATAAGGTTTTTTGTTGTGCAAATATAAGATATTTTATTGTGCAAATATAAGGTTTTTTGTCGTGCAAATATAAGATCTATTCTTATGCGCTTTTTATATTAATTACTGATTATTGGATCTTTTTTTGTCATTACGAACGTAGGTCAACTTTAATAATTTTAAGGATTAATACTATTAATTACTATTCACTAATTACTATTGTTATATACCATATAAGTCATATAAGGAAATTTAAGAAGTCACTTCGCTCATTTCAAGAACAGATAAATTAGAATATACTAATTCCTAACAACTGACAACCAACAACCAAACACACATTTTCAAATTATTTCATTTTCAAATTTTCAAATTGCTACATTATCAAATCGTAAATCGTAAATCGTAAATCGTATATCGTAAATCGTCCCTCGTACATCTAAAACATACTATTACACCCGTCAATCCCCGGCAACACCAAGTCTTTATCGGACACAATAGCGTCTTTTAAATCAATTCCCCAATCAATATTCAAACTAGGATCATCAAAACGGATACCGCCTTCACTAGCTTTATTATAAAACTGATCGCATTTGTACAACACCACAGCCGTCTCACTGATCACTGAAAAACCATGCGCAAAACCATGCGGAATCAACAATTGCTTTTTATTCTCGGCGGATAACCGTATCGCAAAATGCTGCCCATACGTAGGCGACGCTCTTCTAATATCTACGGCTACATCAATGATTTCGCCTTGCAGTACCCGCACCAACTTAGTCTGTGCATACGGCGGATTTTGATAATGCAAGCCCCTCAAAGTACCACGCTTGGAAAACGACTGATTGTCTTGCACAAAATCAATGGTAACCCCTAAGGCTGCCAATTTCTCTTGATTATACGCCTCAAAAAAATACCCACGCGCATCTTCAAATACTGTGGGATTAATAATAAGTAAATCTTGAATGGGTGTAGTTTCTATTGTCATTGTATTCTGTTGTCTGTCATTGCGAACGTAGTGACGCAATCTATTCCTATCGTAAATTGTTATATTTTAAATTCGTAAATCGTATATCCTACCTCGTATATCCTACCTCGTATATCGTATATCTAACCTCGAATCATTCTATCCCCAGACCCTTTACCTAGCACAGTAGCAATAATATAATAAAAATACTGAACCACGGTCAATTGACTTGTCATTTTGGCATCGGTTTCAGCTAGGAGTTGCGGGGTGGACATATCGATTTTATTGATTTGTGATAAACCCGTAATTCCAGGAACTACTTGGTACACTCCCCTGCTATCACGTTCTTGAATCAACTCTACTTGATTGAACAAATTAGGTCGTGGCCCTACTAAACTCATATCGCCTAGCAGTACATTCCACAATTGGGGTAGCTCATCCAGTTTGGATTTACGCAAAAAAGCACCATATTTCGTAACCGCACTATAATTAGCCAAATGAGTCGCTACGGATTTCGTATCCACATGCATCGAACGAAATTTATACAAATTAAACGGTCGCTTATTTTTCCCAACACGCTCTTGACAAAAAATAGGAGAACCCGTATCAAAATACCCAATAATTAGTAATACAATAATAATAGGACTCAGTAGCACTAGACCAATCAAAGAAAAAATAAAATCAAAAAATCGAATCATATTTTAAAATAGTTTTGAGAAATAAAACGCTAGTACATCTCTTTTTTTAAATGTATTCCTTTTGAGGTTAAGCGATACTTTTGTTTAGGACTTTTGGGACTATCAGGTTTTCTCATTTCTATCAGACCTAATGCTAAAGCAGGCTGCAAATAATTATAAAGAAAAGAAGGGTGATGTTTTATTCCGACTAATACCTTTAATTCTACTGCAGCATAATATTCTACTGACATAACTTGAATTAAAAATAATACTTGTTCGGTTACTTCTTCGGTTACTTGTTCGGTTACTTGTTCGGTTACTTGTTCGGGAATACTATTTGAGACTAATGCAAAGCTACAAATAACACTGTCAAAGTCTAATGTATATGTTGGGATACTTCCATTGTATTGCATCCAATTAGATTCTATTTTATCAATACCGAAACCCACATTTTCGGCTAATTTAACCATTCTAAAAAGTTTTGATAATACTGGATTTCTTGGTATAGACAAGTCTTTATCTTTTAATTCTGAAATCGATTTTGGCAAACCTCCGGGATTATAGAACTCAATGGAATTATTAAAAACACGAATTCTAGCATGTGCCGGAGAAAAATAATCAGCGTGCATCAATAAATTTACTAATGCTTCTCTAATAGCTATTAAACCGGTTGATAGTTCCTCACCAAATCCTTCAGATGAAACCTGAAACGTTACATCAACCTTAGATTTTAAACGTGCAAAACATTCAAAATAATACTCCCATAAATTTTCTTGTTCTTCCAGACGAAACGTATATCTTGAATCTGTTTCTGAGTAAGAATCTCCTGGAATCTCTAATAAATCAATTCTAAAATCAGGAAAATACTTTTCAATATGTTCTCTTTTTCCTAACAATAGCAAACCGCTATACGTACAACATCCATCTTCAAATATTCGCAATTTTTCTAAAAACTCATCTTCATCAAAACGGTTGTAGCTTACATTAGGATTGAATCTTGTCATATAGTCGCGATAGCGAAGTAATGAAATTTTATTTAAGCTATCTCTACTTGTACCTATAACTTTCTCAGAAGATTTTGAACCAAATGTTTGATCGCGATACATGGCATCAATCTCCTCTTTAGTTGCCTTATTATCAGCACTACCTCTTCGAATATAAGTATTTGCTTGCGTATTAAAGTAAACTGGTTTTTTATTTGATGCTACTATGTAAAAAGCAAGAACCACTTTGCCTTCAAATTCATATTTTACTGATTTGACACCTAAATAAACATTAAACTTTTCGCTTCTTACTGTATTTAAAAAATCTTGTTCAATTTTCTCTGGATTAGCAACCCCTTGAATTTCAAACAAACTGCCCGTTTGTTTTACACCAAAAACAAGCCACCCTCCAGAAGTATTAGCAAATGCACTAACGGTCTCCCATGAAGATTTAGGTACTTCAGCTTTGGCTTCTTTTAACTCAAAATCTTCCCACTCTAGCTCTGTAAGCTTATTTAAAAACAATGATTTGTCCATAGATAGAAACAAAATTAAAACAATATTAATTTATATATTTTCACTATCTAAAAATATAGGTGTTATTATAAATGAGACGAAATTTATACAAATTAAAAGCATGCTTATTTTCCTTACGGGGTACTGACAAAAAAAAGATTTTTGTTAGGCATAAATGAAAAAAAAAGACCAGAAGGCTGATCTAACGGGAAGCGATACTGGTACGATTGATACAAGTGTAGTTACAATCGAAAAAATAAACAAATTTTTTAACAATAAATTCTAATGAATCCAAAAGCTAAAATTTTAAACCATATTAGTAATATAAGAAAATTGAAGAAGTCGCTTCGCTCTATTATAGAAAAATTAAGTCAAATCAACTGATCACTTACAGCTGAACACTGAACATTTCCTATATCGTAAATCGTACTTTGTACTTTAAATAACATACCCTTAATCCCTCTATAGAGGGTAACGTGTAGTGTAACTTACACGAATTGTTACATTTTTAAATTGCTACATTTCATAATCAAACTTCGTAAAACGACCCGAGGCAAAGCCAAAGTCTGCGAATACTTGGAGCAGAGTATGTGGGGAGCGAAGCTAATATCGTAAATTGTAAATTGATACATTTTCAAATTGCTAAATTGGCACATCGTACCTCGTAAATCGTATATCGTAAATCATATATCATAAATCGACTCATCTTCCAAAATCATCCTGCACCCGCACTATATCCTCTTCATCCGAAGGATGATTCGCATCCGTATGTTGCCAAATCTCAGCAATGACGGCATAATCGTCTAAACCTATTAAACGGTGACGCTCCCCTTGTTGCAAGGTAATGGTATCGCCTACGCTTAGAATTTCTAATTCCCCTTCGATATCGTTAGGGCTTCTCTTAATTCCAGCTTGCCTTTGAATCACTCGCCATATCTCAGCTCTACGGTGGTGGTACTGCCAAGACAACCGTTGCTTTGGCGCTACAACTAGAATTTTAGGGCTTAATGCACCGCCTCTTTTTAAAGTAGACACATCCAAGCCATCAAAGTAGGCATTGGCAAAAGCCTGTGCTTGCTCCTCAGCAATAACGAAAAAACCACCCCAAGGGCGGTTGTGATCTTTTGAAACGATGGTAAAACGATTCGTTTCCAATTGGTTTTGTATAGTTTCGAAAATCATTAAATAAACGATTTTATTGTTTTTACTAAACCTTCTTTTGCAGAAACAGGTAATTTTTCAATTCCCAAAGCAGCTTTAATTTTAGCATTAGAAACTACAAAACTTTCAGTCAATTTATCCAACCGTTCTGTATTTAAAGGCAAATACAATACATTTCCTAATTCAGCAATTGTATTAATTATATTTTTAGGGATATTAAGAATTTTTGTTTTTTTATTTGTAGTTGATACAATGAGTTCAATCAATTCATTGGTTGATAATGCTTCGTCATCTGCTAAATTATAGACTCCAGAAGGAATATCATCCCGTTCTAAAATTTGTTGGATTACAAAGCAAACATTATCAATACTACAAAAAGAACGCTGATTATGAAAAGAGCCTAAAGGCCAAGGTATTCCTCTTGAGACTAATTGATACAACAAATTCAAGTTGCCTTTATTACCGGGGCCATGAATCATAGCAGGACGAATTATGAATACTCGCTTTCCTTGTGGCAGTGTTTTACTTAAAATATACTGCTCTGCCTGGAGTTTTGATTGACCGTAAGCAGTTTGAGGATTAGTTACTGTTTCTTCTTTTACAATATCTTCTGCTTTATCAGTAACTGCCTTTACACTACTAAAAAATATAAAATCGCGGCAATTGCTTTCCAAAAATACATCAAATAATTCTTGAGTTAACTTAGTGTTTACATCAAAATATTGATCAGGATTAAAACTATTTTTTAGATCGTGTGCTTTGCCGGCAAGATGAATAATTGCAGTAGATTCATTATCAATCTCCGATTTCCAGTTGGTATTTCTAAGATTGAGAGATATAGGCTCCCAATTATTGTCTAGTAAATATTCAAATAGATTAGATCCTACAAAACCTCTAACTCCTGTGATGATTATATTAGATTTTTTTTTCATCAAATCTTTTCAAATAAATCTAGATACTGTTCAATTACTTTCTCTTTAGTATAAAAATTTTGAATTTCATTATATCCATTCTGTCCTAATTCAAATTGTTTATTCTTGTCACTAGCTAATGAAATAATAGATTCAACAAAACTGTCATTACGATTATCGGAAATAAGGATTGAACAATTTTTACCTGAAAGAAAGTTAAAGAGAGGGGTGTTTTCACCAGTTAAAATAATCATTGGTTTTGCACAAGCCATAATTGTATACACTTTTGATGGAAATCCTTCTTGTTCCATTTCTTTACTAATGGAAATAAAATGAATATCCGCAAAAGAATTAATAGCCGGCATTAAACTTCTATTTTGGTATGGAAGTATTTTAATATTACTTAATTTTTCTTCATTAACCCTATTCATTAAATACTCTTTTCTAACTCCTTCTCCTATTATCCAAAATTCAATATTAGTATTTAATAACTTTTTAGCGGCATAAAAAACAGGTTCCCAATCTTGAAAGAAACCAATATTTCCAGCATATAGTAACTTTAGCTTGGATTTATCATCAGTAAAAACAGGAGGTAGAGTTACTTTAGTTTCTGGTTTATATAATTCAGTGTCTACAAAATTTGGAATAATATTCAATTTTTGTAAATTTTTTAATCGATCTTTTATTTGATTATAGAACAGCTGGTCTATTGTTATTATAGCATTCGAATTATTATAAACAAATTTCTCAAGCCATTTTAATATATTTATAATTAGTTTTGATTTTAATCCACCTTGATTAATTAATAAGTCTGGATAAATTTCTTGTACATTGTATACAATTTTAGCTTTCTTAATTTTTGCAATTAAAATAGATACAAACCCTATACTTAATGGTGGAGATGGACTTAGAATAAAGTCGATTTTATTGATAGACAATCCTATAAAGAATGAAAACAAATGCCAATATATAAACGATAGTATTCTAAGTGTTGTACTCTTATATTTTTTTAAGGGAACGTGAATAACTCTAATCTCATTAAAACTACTCTCATAAAAAAGCCCCATTAATTTGGGACATAATGGTTGCTTTGCAGAGTCTTCTTTTACTATATTATAATGCGGCGTAGTGGTTAATACGACTACTTCATATCCATTTTTCTTAAATCCAAGCGCTATATCATTATATAGATAAGCCGTTGAGACACCATCGGGACTAAAAACAATAGAGTGTATTAGTATTTTTCTATTTATCATTCGCTCCAAACTGTTCTTTTGATATAATCGGTATAACTTAAAATGATTCGTACCATTTTTTCTGAAACATTCGGCATAGAATAATCGGCTACCGGTCTAAAATTACGTTCAACACCTCTTTTTTGAGATTGTAATTGAACCAATCCTTGCATAATTCGTTCTGGGTTTAATCCCACCATCATCACCGATGCTTCTTCCATTGCCTCTGGTCTTTCATGCGCTTCACGAATATTCAAGGCAGGAAAATTAAGCGTAGAGGATTCTTCCGAAATGGTTCCACTATCCGATAAAACTGCAAAAGATTTCATTTGCAATGCATTATAATCATTGAAACCCATAGGTTTTAAAAACTGAATCTCTGGACGCATTTCAAACTGTTTCGCATCCATCATTTTTTTAGTTCGCGGGTGCGTACTCACAATGATTGGGTAACCATATTTTTCAGCAATCAGATTCAAACTGTCCATTAACCCTTTAAAGTTTTTTTCGCTATTGATATTTTCTTCTCTATGTGCTGAGATAACAAAAAATTTATTTTCTTCTAGATTTAATCTAGAGATAATATCCGACTTATTAATTTCGGGTAAGTAATGATGAAGGACTTCATACATTGGAGAACCCGTTTTGATGATTCTATCGGCAGGTAAACCTTCACGAAGTAAATATTCTCTGGCTATAGAACTATATGTCAAATTAATATCAGAAACATGGTCTACGATTTTACGATTCGTTTCTTCTGGAACTCGCTGGTCAAAACATCGGTTTCCTGCTTCCATATGAAAAATAGGAATATGACGTTTTTTAGCTGGTATTGCGCACAAACAACTATTGGTATCTCCTAAAACTAAAAAAGCGTCAGGCTGCTCACTAGCTAAAAGTGGATCTATTTTAATTAATATTTGCCCCACCGTTTCTGTAGCTGTAGCACCTGCTGCATCCAAAAAGAAATCCGGTTTACGAATGCCTAAATCGTCAAAAAATATTTGATTCAATTCGTAATCGTAGTTTTGACCAGTATGGACTATTATATGTTCAATAGCCTCCGACTGATCTAAAGCTGCCATTACTCTTGACAAGCGAATTATCTCGGGACGAGTCCCAACCACTGTCATTACTTTTAATTTTTCTTTCATTATTTATATTTTTAGGAGCCAAGGTAAAAGTAAAAAGAACCAAGGCTTTAAAACTTATTTAGTATTATTTATTATTGCTGCAAGTATATTTTTAATTTCTTTACTTTCTTGTAACAAATTATCCAATTTACTATTCTCTATTTCTCCGAGTGCTTTAATAACTCGTAACCAATAATTCGACTCACGTGCTTCTTTTAATGCAATTCTAACTTTGTTTTTAAAATCTGCTTTAGAAGACCCCGCTTGTGATTCTTCATAATTTGCACCAACAGATGTTGCTGATTTACCAAGTTGATATCTAATTATTGTATATTCAGAATCTTTAGGTAAATTTCGGTTCAATTTTAATGTTTCAACCCCAAAATTAAAAGTTCTTTCTAATAAATTATTAGGCTTCATGTTTTTTACTTTTAACTTTCAACTTGGCTCTTAATTCTTTTGCCTTGGTGCTTGATTAAAACTAAACATTCTCAAAATAGGTATCCGGATCATTTGGATCGTAAAACTCATTGATCCAAAAATTGGTATACAATACCTCATCCCCTATATTTTTAATATTATGGGTGTACCAAATAGGCATATCCACATAAGAAGGAGCATCTCCATCTAGATAAAAATCCAATACTTCATCGGTTCCAATGCGCCTTAATTGAATCAAAGCTTTTCCTTTGATTACTGCAAAACGTTCAATTTTTCTAGTATGATAATGATTCCCTCTAGTTATACCTGGAACTGTAGTTGAAAAAGAAACCTGTCCTCCTACTCCTAAACGAATTATTTCTACAAATGAACCTCTATCATCTGTATGTTCTACAAATGAAACAGGGAAATGAGTAGCAATGTCCATATAACAACGAAAGGTATTGAACAAATTCAATTCAAAAGTAGAATGTATTTCAGGTATTATTCCCTTATCTTGATACTCTGATTTGTATTTTTCTAATACATGCAAAATTTCAGACACCTTAGCTGTTGCTGTATATGGGACTATCATTTCAGCTTTACTATTTGCATTTCTTATTTCAGAAAGTAGCACCTCTACAAGTTCACCTACATAAATTAACTTCAACTCACTATCAACTGCAATTGTTGGTGTTTCGTTATGAGCTAATTTATGGCAAAAAGTCGCAATAACCGAATTGTAATTAGGATGTCCAAAAGGCCCAAAAACATTAGGAATAATTAAACCTGTAAATTTTCCACCTGATCGTTGTGACCAATTGTACAACAATTCTCTACCCACTTTTTTGGATTTTCCATATTCGTTGTCCCTTTCCTCTTGAGTGGAAGAAGAAAAAATTACATGTGCTCTACTTTTAGTAGACTCCAAGGCATCAACTAATTTTTGAGCCAATTCAATATTCGTATCATAAATTACTTTTGGATCATTGTGACGATTCATTGCCGCCAAATGCACAATCACATCACATTGCGATACAAATTGTTCTAGTTGATGCTGATTTAAAAAAAAGCCTTTATCAAAATGAATTCTCTCAAATTCCTCTGGATGTAATCCAAGGGTATTGTACAAATGGGTTCCGACAAATCCTGCCTGTCCTGTAATTCCTATTTTTAACATTTATTCTGTTGTAAAGTAATCCGTCGGGTATCGAGATTCATCATCTATTTCTCCTAAATGATAATCCGACATAACCACTAATTTTGATTTTTCTTCTAGTGCTTGTATACTGCTAATGTACCCTGCCGGAATATGTAATATGTCTAGTTTTTCTGAATGTAAATGATATTCTATTCGTGGTAAGTTTTCGCTTGGTATGTCCCAATTATCAACCGCAATCAATTGAATTTTAAAACGACCTTGTACAGCACTAAACCATCGTTGTTCAATTTTATGTCCTTGCCAAGCCCTTACAAAATCAACCGAATGATTTTCTATAACATACATTCTTTTAATGCTTGACGCGTCGAAATCATTGTTGTAAAATAATTGTCCTCGTTGGTCTTGATGGCAATTACCTGAAATTAAAGTTGGCTTCATTTACTAATTATCCTGGCATTTGCGTTACCTCTTCACCAAAAATTTCTTTTCGAATTAAGGGCAACTTAGATAACAATTTCTTCATTCCTTCTACATCCTGCTGTACCGTATTATGGGAATGATAATCCTCAATTAGGGAAACATCTTGCTCTCCTTCTGAAAAATATTGTGCGTAATTGAGATCCCTATTATCAGCTGGAATTCGATAAAATTCACCCATATCTTCGGCTTTCACCATTTCCTCTCGTGTACACAAAGTTTCGTATAATTTTTCACCGTGTCGCGTTCCAATAATTTTAACTTCTGTATCTGCTTGACACAATTCTTTCAACGCTTGTGCCAAATCGCCAATTGTTCCTGCAGGAGCTTTATTAACGAATAAATCGCCTGGATTACCGTTTTCAAAGGCAAACAAAACCAACTCCACCGCTTCATCTAAGGACATTAAAAAGCGGGTCATTTTGGGGTCGGTGATGGTAATTGGATTTCCTTCTTTGATTTGTTTTAAAAACAATGGAATTACTGAACCTCGAGAAGCCATCACATTACCATAACGAGTTAGACAAACTGTAGTATCAGTCAAATTTCTTGAGGCAGCTACCGCCACTTTTTCCATTAGGGCTTTAGAAATTCCCATAGCATTAATCGGGTATGCTGCTTTGTCTGTACTCAGACAAATTACTTTTTTAACTTTATTCGCTCCAGCAGCATCAATCACGTTTTGTGTTCCAAAAACATTCGTTCTGGTAGCTTCTAATGGGAAAAATTCACAAGACGGCACTTGTTTTAAAGCGGCAGCATGGAATACATAATCAACACCTCGCATGGCACGCTCTACACTATTATAATCACGAACATCACCAATGTAAAATTTAAGCTTATCACTTTTTAATTGGTTGCGCATATCATCTTGCTTTTTCTCGTCTCGAGAAAAAATTCTGATTTCGCTGAAATGGTTGGTGTGTAAAAACCGATTTAAAACTGCATGGCCGAAAGAACCGGTCCCTCCTGTAATAAGTAATGTCTTGTTTTCTATCTTCATTTTAAATGAATTTTAAATACTGTATTCTTTTCTTTTTGTGTTGGATAATTGATTAATACTGCTTTATAAGGTCCCTTAAAAACAAACAAACTCCCTGCGGCAACTCCAATTACACCATGTTTTTCAATTACTTTTTCAACATCTCGCATTGAACCAGCGCCGCCTAAAACGGTTAAAGGGATTGAAATGACCTCGGCAATTTTATCAATTAAGTTAATATCATAGCCTTTCATTACCCCATCTTGATCAATCGCATTTATAATAATTTCTCCAGCACCTAACTGCTCTAATTCTTGGACAAATTTAATTGGATTAATACCGGTAGCTTTTTTACCATTATGGGTATATACTTCATAACCCCCGAAGAGTTTCTTTTTAACATCAAGTACTACTATTACACTTTGAGACCCTACCCGATCTGCAATTTGAGTAACTAATTGGGGATTTTGAATTACAGCACTACTTAATGCAATTTTTTCAATTCCTAAGCCAAATATCTTTTGGGCTTGCTCCACCGTCTTCACTCCCCCCCCATAACACAATGGCATACGCGATTGGTTAGCTAATTTTTCAATCAATACATAATCTGGCTCTTTATTCAATGTAGTAGCATCTATGTCAAAAAAAGCCAATTCATCAACTTCTTTTTCATTAAATATGCGCACCGCATTTATAGGATCTCCTACATATTTGGGAGTTTTAAAGTTCACTGTCTTTACTAAGCCCTTGTCGTGAAGTAATAAACTTGGGATGATTCTAGGACGAAGCATACTTATAATTTTGCAAAGTTATGTAATAATTTTTCTCCGTATTGGTGGCTTTTCTCTGGATGAAATTGTATACCATACATATTATCAGCATTTACTGCTGAAGTAAATGGAATTCCATAATCAGAAATAGCAATACTATCCTCAGCATTATTGCATTTAAAAAAATAGGAATGTAAAAAATAGAAAATAGCATCTTGTTCTAATCCTTCAAATAAAGGATGTCCTGTAATTGGACTCACATCATTCCAACCCATATGGGGTAACTTGGTACGTTGTTGAATTAGACTCTCATCAAATTTTAGAATATCTGCATCGATCCATTTTAAACCTTCAGAGGTACCTTCATCACTTCTATTACCCATCATCTGCATCCCCACACAAATCCCAATTATTGGGATTTTCTTTTCCAATACCAACTCATCTAATTTGTGACGCATCCCTGAACTATTTAATTGCTCCATGGCATAATCAAAAGCACCTACTCCTGGTAAAATTAACTTTTGAGCATCTTCTAAATCAGCAGCTGTTTTAGCAATTTTTGTTGGAATGTCCAATCGTTTATACACATTTTGAAAAGCAAAGATATTTCCTACTCCGTAATCTATTAATGTAATCATCTAAACAATCTTTTTTCTAATCCTATTTTCTGCATAACATTAGCCCCAAAATTTAGTAATTTTATCTTTGTTTTATAATCGTTAAATGTTTTGTTTTCTCCATCAAAAATAGCCAGCAATTCTTGTCGAGTTAATTCTAATTTATCCGCTACATAATCAAACTCTCTTTGCAAAAATTCTTCTGAGAGTTCCGGTTTAGCAATACGTTCTAATGCTTCCTCCCTTGTCATCTGACCTGTTAAAATCAGACTGGAAAAATGGGCTCTTCGTTTTTCAAAACCAAACTTTCTGGGCAACCAAAAATCTTCATAGAAACGAGTAAAACGCGATTCATGATGTTTGTGTTGAAAAGGTTCCCAGCAAAATTTACTTTGTAATAATTGTTCTGCGTCTTTTTTAATATAAGGAATTAAATTCAATGGTTTAAAAACCTGCATTCCTAAAACATACCTGTAATATAATTTATAGGATAATATATCAACCAATGGAAAAGTCTTTAATGGTCGTTTACCAAACTTTGAATGAATATCTTTTACCAATAAGGTATCAATTCCAGGAAATCCACCCCATTCTTCAGGTTCACGACAACATTCTGTTGAGAAATTCCCGCCTGTAAGTACATATTTTATCTTATTTTTTCTAGCAAATTTGTACAAGCCTGAAAAAAAAGCATAATCTTGAGGCAAATCTTGATCCGCAATTTGAGATTTCAAAAAGGCGACTTGCAAATCCTTCATTTCTTCCCAATTGATTACTTCAGTATACAAATTCAAGCCTAACCCGTTGCACAATTTTTCAATATTACCCACAGCTCTATCAGTATTCCAGCCTGCATCCACATGAAATAATAAAGGACGTAAACCCATAATCTCTTTAGCCACATAAGCCACATAAGAGCTATCCAATCCTCCACTTAAACCAATAATACAATCAAAATCTCTTTTTTTACCATCAGCTTTTATTTTTTCTGCAGTACGCATTAGTTCTTTATACCCATTTTCATCCGTATGCCAATTGGGTACAATAGTCTCAATATAATTAGTATAATAATCGCTCTCTCCCCTTTCATTAAAAACTATATTAGGATCAGAAGTGTCCATTATAGTTTTAGTGCAGATTTGATAAGGTTTATTGCTTTTCATTCTTCTATTTTTTTCATTGTATTACTAATAAATTCAAAAGTTTCATTAGAACATCTTTCCCAAGAAAACTGTTTGGACAATAAATTTGATTTATGTGCTAATTTAAGTCTTAAGTCATCATTCACAATCATTTCGTACAAGGCATTTTTTATTGAACTTACATTCTCTGGATCAAAAAAAATGGCAGCATCTTGAATTATCTCAGGCATTGGCCCATAGTTTGAACAGACTACAGGCAATGAAGTTGACATTCCTTCAATTAAAGTGTTGGGCATATTCTCACAGGTTGATGCGAATACAAATATGTCTGTATTTTCAAGGTAAGTTACTAATTGGGGATGATTAACTTTTGATGTTCTGTAAATAAACTTTTTCTTTAAATCAAATTTATTTATGACCTCATCTATTTTAAGTAATGCCTTTGCATTACCTTCTTCTGAACCTATTAATTGTAATTTTACATTTAAACTATGCTCTTTTCTAATACGATGTACCGCTTCAATTATATTCCAATTATGTTTATACAAATCAGCATTTGATACATAAGTTAGTATTATTTCTTCTTCTTTAATTAAATTTAATTTATTTATTTTATTAATTCTAAACTCATCGGATATTCCATGATTGATAACAATATTGTCGTAGTTTATTTTATGGTATTGTGAAATTTTATTTTTAGCATAATGGGTCAAAAAAATTGTTGCTATAGAATTTTTAAATGAAGATAATTGCACATATTTTAATAAATACAATCTTAACCATGAAAAAGAAAAAGAATATCTATTAAATTCTTTTTTTTCAAATGACAACATGTCACGACTCATTGTTATGTATGGCCTAAACCTACAAACGCTCCCTGCATCAACACTGAATAAAAGTGTACAGTTATTTTTTTTTAGTTCTTTAGGTAAAGAGAAATATTGCCAAGACAATTGATTAACTATACTTTTTTTTAATGAATTAGGACAGTGCTTAACAAGCCAAGGGTAATCTGGTATCTGATTTAACAACTTTTCATATGACCACAAATGAATTTCATTGATTGAATGCTTTTCTGGATTAAAATATTTTAATATATTAATAATATGCACTATCGCTCCTCCCGATTTATTTCTAGTTGCGTCAATAGCTAAATTCATATGCATACAATAGGTAATTATAGTTAGAAATAAAAACTTTAATTGGAATTAGAAAAACTATTTAAAAATTCTATGAATTTTTCGGAATATGTTTCAGCATTAAAAACTGTAAGTGCAATTTTTTTTCCCGATTCACCAATAATTTTAGCTTCATTTTCATTAAGATCAATAAATAATATATTTTTTGCTATACTTTCTAAATCACCAACATTAGACAAAAAAATGTTTTTATTATGAGTCATATAATATTCAATTTCACCTGCAGAAGTTGCTACAACAGGAACACCTGATAATAAATATTCTCCAAGTTTTGTTGGAAAACCACCAGAAACATACTCTAGCGGAGTAGTTAATAGACATTTAGCATTCAACAATATTTTTGGAACTTCATTTATAGATACTAACCCTTTAAACTCAATATTATTTTCTAGATTATGATCCTTGATATAATTCAATATTTGATTACACTCCGGAAAACTATTACATAATCCTAAAAAATCTCCAATAAGTATTAAATCTAAGTAAAATTCCCCTTTTAGTTTACAATATTTATGATAAGCTAGTACACTTTCAAATAAACCATCTCTATTATGAGTACCAAATACAACAGCTATGTATCTCTTACTATCCTTGTCCTTCTCAAAACCTATATATCTTTGAGGGTCTATTGTCATTGGAAGTAAAAAAAATTTTGATTTTTCATAATTAGTAATTTGCAAATAAAATCTTTCTAACTCATTAGTAATTACTATAAATCCATCAAACATTTTAAGTTTAAAATTTTCTATTCGTTTTCTAAATGTAGACATTTTAAAATATCCATTTGGATATTCCGTTTTATCTATAATAAAAGGAATCCCAATTATTTTAGTGAAAATTCTAAAAAAAATATTTGAAAATAATTCATTATGATATGATAGTAAACAATTTATCTTATCTTGGCGTAAATACTTAAAAGAAATGAGAACCCCCTTTACATAATAAAAGAATTTAACATACGTAGGAGTATCCTTCTTTTTCCATGTTATATTGGTCATGTATTGATATTCAACTCCCTCTACATTACCTGATTTAAATTCATTTACAGCTGCTTCGGCTGTAGGTGCTAATAATAAAACTTTTACAAAAGCTCCTTCCTTTGCTAAAGCTTTACAATATGACATAATTCTTAATGAGGAGACATTACCTACAGGAAAGGGGCCTAAAAAAATTAATGCACATCTGAGTGTATTATTATCTTTTTTCATAATTAACCATTCTCAAATACTTTTTATTCAAATTTAAAGTACTTTGTTATTAAAATCTATTGCTCTAAACTCTTTTTTGTTTATTTCAATATATCTGCCCAAGATTAATAAGAATGGAACAATTAACATAACGTACCTTGCATTAATTGTTGGATTCATTAACCAAGTCAAAGTAAATGAAATAAGAATAATATAAACATGTTTAATTATTGTTTTATTTACAATGCTAAAATTTCTTATCGAATAAATCAATGGGTTAATAAAAACTACTAGTGCCAATAATAATGGAATTCTCAATATTTTTGAGACATCTATTAACCCATCCGTATATATATAGAGTGACATATAAATATCCATAAAGAACTGTAAAATACGCAATAGATTAAATATAAGATATCCTGTATAAAAATAATTTTGATTAAAATAAATTAAAAAAGAACTAAATCCACTACCCATGGTTTCATCACTTACAAATTGACCTTTTATAGTAGTAATTGCACCAATAATTGATGTTAATATATAAGCAAAAATTATCCTTTTTTTAAAATTACCAAAACTTAAGTAAATAGTTAAGATTCCAAAAATTAATAATTGAATTCTCACTATAAAAAAAAGTATACTAAAAATAATTATCAACTTATAGTGTTTATCAAGTAGCCATTTTAAAACTAATATAAAAAAAAATAAAGTCAACAAATCTTTATTTATTAATTGAGTGAAATATAAGATTTGCAAACCCAAAAAAAAATAAAACTTTGTAAATCCACTTAATTTAAGTTTATCACAAACTTTTATATAATTTATGAAAATAAAACATACAGTTATTAAATTAAAAATAAATGCTATTAGTTTAACATCGTATATTCCAAATAAATTAAAAAAATTTATTATGTATAAATATAATAAGGCAATTCCAAAATCATTGTTTATTGACAATAAAAAATTTCCGTCTTTAATGTTTTGTATATTATAAAGATAAACATCATGATCATTGTTCACATAATTATATAATTGTTTAAAATCAACAAAGAAATAATTACAACCATAATAATAGATAATACACATTACAATAAATAGTATAAAGAATATACTCGATATTAAATTTGTTTTATTGAAAATTATCTTCACTTTTTTAAAATTTATTATTGAATTAATTATTTAAAAATTTAATTCAAATAAAAAACTCAATCAAAATTTGAAACTTTTTTATAATAAAATACAATTATAAAAAAGTATGTTAAACCAGAAATTATGGTAGCTAATGCGGCTCCTTTAGCACCTGAAATGTTTATCAATATAAAATTAGATATAATTAGAACTCCTCCTACAATAAAAGAGGAATTTCTTAATTCTTTTCCTTTACCTTTTGCCAATAAAAATCTATTAAAAAAATCCGCAATCCCATACAGTAAAGATCCAATAGATAAATAATATAATAAATAAACACATTCTATATACTCGTCTCCATAAATCATTAAAATAATTGGTTTGGCTATTATAAATATTAAAATGACTAATGTAAAACTTATAACATACATTCTAGTTAATGTTGTTTTATCAATTTTCTGCGAATTTGCAAATTTCTTAAAAGATGTTGTTGCTATAACATTAGGTATTAAAGAAAGTGGTGCAGAAAGCTGTAAAGCAATAGCATAGTAACCTACTTCAATATTATTAATACCAAAATATCCAATTAAAACACCTGAAAGACTACTAGATCCAACAGCAAACAATGAACCTACATATACATTAAAACCAAATTTATTATTTGCTACTTTTATTTCTTGGATTCTCTTCTTAAAATTAGTTAACTTTGGTTTTAATTTATGTATTATAATAAAATAAGGAATAATTGATGAAACTATAAAACAACATAATATTGTATTAGTTGATATTTTATGAGAAGTAAATGAATATATAACTATTAACAAAATAAGAAAAAAAAACTTAGGCATAAATCGAGAAAAAGATAAAAGTAAAATTCGATTCCCGCCCTGTAACAAGAGTTCATTAAAATTATTTAACAAAAAAATCCAACTAAATGGAATGCAAAATAACAAGGAGTTTATAACTTCTTGTGTTGTTGATTTATCAAAGATTAGAAAAAAAACTATCAAACAAAGAATCATTATAATAAACAAACAAAAAGATATAATCAAACCCGCACCATACAATTCTCTATGCCTTGAATTATCATCAACTATAGCAATTCCCCTACTTATCGAATAAAATAAACCGAAATTAAAAACTATTTGAGAAAAGTTAAATATATTTAATACTAATGAATAATTGCCAAAAGAATTTTTTTCTAGAATTCTTGTAATGAAATAATTAATTCCTAAAACTAATATCATTACTAAAATTGAAGTAATTAGTAATATTAATGTTTGTTTCTGTTTTTTATCATTTAGATAGTCTATTATAAATTTTGACATACTTTATAAGATCTTTACTTAAAGAGATCCATCAACTTTATTTGTAATAATACTTTTAACATCGTACAATATTGAATTATCCTTTTGTTTCAAAGATAAATCCATGTCTAAAAACTTTTTATGAGCTACACCTAAAACAACAGCGTCAAATTTCTCACTAGGTAAAATAGAAGTTGTACATAAACCATATTCATGCTTCACTTCATTTGGATTTGCCACAGGGTCGTAAATGGTTACTTTAATTCCATAATCATCTAAAGCCTTTACCACATCCACAATTTTTGTATTTCGTACATCTGGACAATTCTCTTTAAAAGTAATCCCTAACATTAGTAAAGAAGCTCCATTAACAGTAATTCCTTTTTTGATCATCAATTTGACCACTTGTGAAGCGACATATTCTCCCATACTGTCATTCAAACGGCGTCCTGCTAGTATTATCTCTGGATGATACCCTAATTCTTGTGCTTTCTGGGCTAAATAATACGGATCTACACCTATGCAATGCCCTCCTACTAAACCTGGTTTAAATGGTAAAAAATTCCATTTAGTTCCAGCGGCTTCTAAAACAGCATGCGTATCAATATTCATTAAATTAAAAATTTTAGCCAACTCATTGACAAAAGCAATATTGATGTCTCTTTGAGAGTTCTCAATCACTTTGGCAGCCTCAGCTACTTTAATACTCGGAGCCAAATGCGTTCCAGCAGTAATTACACTTTTATATAAATCATCTACTTGTTTCCCAATTTCTAGAGTAGAACCTGAAGTAACTTTTAATATTTTTTCTACCGTATGCTCTTTATCTCCAGGATTAATTCGTTCAGGTGAATAGCCCGCAAAAAAATCAACATTGAATTTTAATCCAGAAACTTTTTCTAATACGGGAATACATTCTTCCTCGGTTGCTCCGGGATATACTGTTGACTCATAAATAACGACATCTCCTTTTTTCAAAACTTTACCAACTGTTTCACTAGCTTTGTAAAGTGGTGTTAAGTCCGGTCGATTATTTTTATCCACTGGCGTGGGAACTGTAACAATGTAATAATTACATTCTTGTATATCCGACAAATCATAGGAACAGAAAAGTCCATTACCTTCATTTTGATTACTTTTTAATAAGACGGCTTGAAGTATTTCATCTTCAACTTCTAAAGTTCCATCATGTCCTTCACGAAGTTCTTTAATTCGAGTTTGATTAATATCAAAACCAACTACTTTGTATTTTGTGGCAAATAATCGGGCGAGAGGTAATCCTACATAGCCTAGGCCAATAACTGCTATTTTTTTCATTAAATCTATTACTTTAAATTATGAAAGTACCAAGAAACCGCTTCTTGAATACCTTGTTCAATAGAATATTGAGGATGGTATCCTAAATTATTTTTTGCTTTGTCAATACTAGCTAAAGAATGAGGTATATCTCCAGCTCTATTTGGTCCGTGTAGTACTTCTACCTCAGCAATTTTAGGATCAAAAAGGGCTAAATTATCTTTCAATAATTTTACTAATTGTGTAAGCGTTGTTCTGTCTCCGTAAGCCGTATTATATACTGTATTGATAGCTTCAGGATTTTGGGTAGTAATTGCTAATTCATTCATTTGAATCACATTATCAATGTAAGTAAAATCCCTTGAGTAATTACCATCTCCGTTAATTACAGGGCTTTCATAGTTCATTAATTGCTTTACAAACAAAGGTATCACCGCTGCATAAGCACCATTTGGATCTTGCTTTCTTCCAAAAACATTAAAATAACGTAAACCTATTGTCTCAATACCATAAGTTTTACTAAATATTTCGGCATATAGTTCGTTGACATATTTAGTAATGGCGTAAGGAGAAAGTGGTTTCCCAATAACATCTTCGACTTTGGGCAAACCTTGAGAGTCTCCATAAGTTGAGGAACTAGCTGCATATATAAAACGTTTCACTTTAGCATCTCGAGCTGCAGTCAACATATTCAAAAAACCAGAAACATTCACTTCATTAGTTGTAATGGGATCCTTAATAGATCGAGGAACAGACCCTAAGGCTGCTTGATGCAAAACATAATCAACTCCTTGCACTGCTTTTTGGCAATCTTCGATTTTCCTAATATCGCCTTCAATTAAAGTAAAATTAGAATGATTGATTACTTGATCTAGATTGTGCAAATGTCCTGTTGCAAAATTATCTAGACAAACTACCTGATATTCTTTTTCAATAAAATAGTCGCAAAGATTAGAGCCAATAAATCCAGCCCCACCTGTTATTAGTATTTTCATTTATAAACTATTTAATATTCTTTTTAAAATTAGACCCAAGGTCACCAAAAATCCCGCTAATAGTCCACCCAATACAATCCCTTTGGCTTTTCCAAATTGTTCTTTGGGCAGAGGCAAAATGGGACGATCAATCACTTGAATCAATGGGGTTTCTTTGCGCAGGGTAACTTTAGCCAGTTCCGTTTGTTTCACTAATTCGGTTAAAATAGCCGTATTGGCTTGTACGTCTACTTGTCGTTTTGCCGAAGGCGTACGATTCACGTTCAAGGCAGGGTTTAGCATAAAGGTATTATCATTAGCTACCGCCACTCCAGTGATGGCACCATTCAATTCAGCACGAATGGAATCCGTTTGCTTTTGTAAAATAGCCATATTCATTCGGGCTTTTTTACTCTTCGTATCCACGTAAAAGTCCGATACCTGTTTCGCTAAAGTTTCTGAGAACGCTTTAGCAAAGGCCTCATTCTCTGATTTGACATCAATACTGATAATCGATATTTTTTTGTCTTTTTGGGCAACCGTCAAACTCGTCTTAGACAAATCTTCATACATCTTGCCCATAATACTATCGTGTTCACGGGTAAAGTACTTTTGCTTGGTCAAAGGAGGAAATTGTATGGCTTTTAATTTTGGTTTTTCTTGCCATTTTTCTCTCCATTCCTGAGTACGAATGTATAGTTCAGCCAAAGAAATCGTATCCTTCCCATCGAATACCGGTTGCATCAAAGTTTGCTCCACCATAGAGCGAGATTTGAATAATTCGGTCAAATTAGCCCCTGAGAAGGCGCCACCACCACTACCTCCTAAATCAAACCCCAAGGAACTCGCTAAGCCTAGAGCGCCACTAATTCCTCCTGCTGATTTCTCATCTTCTAAGGCAAAAGATAAGGTGGCAGTATATACCGGTTTTTTCATAAAAGAATAGCCAAGCCCTAAAGCCGCTCCTACTACACCCGCTAACACAATGAACTTCCATTGTGATACCAAGTACGAATACCATTCTTTGGCTTTCTCGAGTAGTTCTTTAAGGGTGATTTCGTCGTTCTCCATTGTAGTTGTTGGTTGATAGTTGTTGGTTGATGGTTCGTTTTTCAACATTCGTTGTTCCTTGTTCATCATTCAAAAATACTATTTTTTACCGCTAAGGCGCTTTTGCCGCTAAGACGCTAGGGCGCTAAGTTTAGTCATTGCGAAAGCAGTGAAGCAATTTTATCACCGCTGATTCGCAGGTTAATTTATTTTATCGTTATCGATTACCTGTCATTGCGAACGCAGAGAAGCCTGCCTGCGGCAGTCAGGCAATCTTTAGTTGTATTGGTTAAACTTCGTAAATCGTACTTCTAACATCGTACCTCGACCCGAGGCGAAGCCGAACGGAGCGAAGCTAATATCGTACTTCGTATATCGTAAATTATTTCTATAATTTCTTCAATCTGTGTTCTTCCAGTAAAAGTACTATTATACACACATTGTTACATTATTACATTTTCAAATTGGTACATTCCTAAATCGTACTTCGACCCGAGGCGAAGCCAAAGTCTGCGAATACTTGGAGCAGAGTATGTGGGGAGCGAAGCTAATATCGTATATCGCAAATTACTTAAACGCCGTTACAATCAACAACGCCAAACTCGTCATGACACTTCCAATACTTACCCATTCTCCTGTTGTCATTTTCTTGGTCTCAGGCTTCTCAGGAATAATAATTTGAGAACCTGGTGTTACTTTAGGATAGGTTTTAAAAAACAAGAACGATCCCGTTACTGCAGCTTTTCCGTTAGGATACACTACATAGGCTTTTTTCTTCCATGCTTTAGCATCAGTCCCCCCCACAGCATTCAAATAGTAATTAATTCCTCTACCACTATTGTACGGAATCTCCGAAGTCAACAATACATTACCGGTCACTTTAACACTTTCGCTAAAGGCAGCGACTTCAATTTCATCTCCAGGAAGTAAGGTAATATTGGTACGGCTTTTAGGATTACGTACAATGCGATCCCAATCTACAGGAATAGTCGCATATTTCAATTCTTCTTTCAATTTTTTAAGCGCTTTATTCTGTACCGTATCTTTTTTAGTCATCCCTGCATCGACTACATTTTTAGTCACATCAAAATTGACATTTTCTAAATCTTCAATTTGTTTGGCTTGAATAGGACGCTTTATTTTTACTCCTTTAGCATCTGCCAAAGAGGTCAAGCCACCCGCTCGTTGAATCACACTGTAAATCTTTTCTTTTTTATCTGCCAAAACATATTTACCAGCATAGGCTACAGCTCCAGTCACACTAACCATCTCTGGCTTTTCGTACACCGCCATTCTACGAATATTGACTACATCAAAGGGAGCCAAAACAAAATTTTCAGCTTGTTCATTATTTCCAGGGGTAATTTCTAGATTAAATAATGCTACTCGAGCCGTACTTTTTTCATTTACCTCATCCGATTGAATCATACGAGCAATCTCCACCCGTTTAGATGCTGAACCCGTGAGACCGCCTGCTTGTACTAGTAAATCATTCAAAGTCAAAGCCGGATTAAAATCATAAGTCCCTGGTTTTTTAATTTCACCATCAATAGTCACTTGATACTCTTCTTTGAAATCCAAGATAGAATATACGGTTACTACATCTTCTTTTTTGAGCAAAATATTCGCTTGAGCATCTCCGCGAAGCGCTTTTCCTAAATCAACTGCAACAGACTCCTTAGTAAAATCCGATTTCAAACGCACAATGGTAGCACGAGTCGCATAGGCGTCTTCTTTCAGTCCATCGGCTTTAGCAATCAAATCAGCAATACGCATCCCTTCATAAAAAGAATAGGTATTGGGTCTAAAAACTGCCCCTTCAATTTTGATACGATTTTCAAAACGATTTAAAATTTTGGCTACTGTAAACACATCTCCAGAACGGGGTTTGTACACTTTATAATCGGCCGCTTTAATATCTTTTACCTTGAACTCTTTATCTGTTTTTTGCAACACATTCACCGATGCAGTATAGGCAAACTCATTAAATCCAGAGGCAAATGTCAACAAATCTTGAAAACTCTCTCCAGATTTCATCTCAAAAATACCAGGACGTTTTACCTGCCCTTCAAGCGTAACTCTTTGGTTATAGGCCGGAATACGAATCACATCATTATCCTTCAATCCAATATTATCCGACTGGTTGCCATGCACCAAAAAACGGTACAAATCAATAGTACGGTACACTTTATTGTTACGAATCAACTCAATGTTACGATAGCTGCCATTTTTAGCTGGACCACCTCCTAAATACAACGCATTATACACCGTTGCCAAAGAGGAAACCGAGTAATTCCCAGGTTGTTTACTCCCAATCAAAGTCACTTTAATGGTACGAATGCGACTCAAACTAATGCCTACTTGGGATTGTCCTGAACGTACTGTACTATACACTCTTGCAATAGCATTGCGTATTTTTACACTTGCAGCTTCAATAGTCATCCCGGAAACCGCTATTTGACCCACATACTGGATATTGACCTTCCCTTCAACGGTAACAGGTACTGCATCACTAAATTCTTGGATACCATAGACACTAATTTGCAATTCATCTCCAGGTCCTAAAACATAATTAACTGGAGTAGCTAATTTTAGATTAGGCTCAAAATTCAAACTAGGAGTATCAAATAGTTCCGAACCAAAAACCAGAGTATTCAAGGTATCTTTTACCTTTTTGTTCACAATAGGTTCTTGCTTGCGACCATACTCTTCTGAAGTTTCTCCTTCTAAATTTCCTTTTTTAATAGGGGCTACAACTGCCGATTTCATTCCCAAACGTGCTTTTAATTTCGCAAATTCAGAGGCTGACATTCCCTTAGATAAAGCCAATTGCTCGGCCTGATCAATGGTAAGCTTGTTCGTTTCTAACTGCGTACGAATTTTAGCCAAGTCAGTATCCGACAAATAGTCCACTTTCAAGGTACTTAAATCTTGTGCTTTCATCAAATCCTGCGCTACAATTGGTGTACTTTGCATCAAGGCAAAAAACAAAAGCGCGAGTGATAGTATTTTTTTCATATTAAAAATTTGTAAATGAAGTAATGTAGCAATATATCAATTGTTTAATTGTTACATTATTAAATTGTTATAGTAGTAGTTGGGAATTTTCTTTTTCTAATTGATTATAAATATACTTTACATCCTGTGATTGTTCTTTTTGCAAAATCAAATTAGCATCAGGAGTGCTGACAAAAATGGTGTTTTTCAATCCAATAAATGTGGAAAAGACATCCGTACCAATCACCATATTGCCTTGATCATCAACAGGATGACCTTGATTGAGCAAATAATCGTACACCGATTCAAAAGATCCTAAGTCAGACCAATTGAAAGCAGAAGCAACAACTTTAATTTTTTTAGATCGCTCCATCACGGCATAATCAATACTAATCGATGGGATAGCCATAGATAAATCCAAATTTAATTGTCCTTCTTGATTCGCTTTCCAAGCAGCTTGAGCTTTCTCAAAAACGGTTGGCTCAAATTGATGCAATTCCTCTAACAAAACTTTAGCCTTAAAACAAAACATCCCGCTGTTCCATAAAAAGTTACCTCTCGAAATAAAATCGACAGCAGTAGCTTTATTCGGTTTTTCGCGAAATGAAAGTACAGCATCATCTTGATACTCAATATATCCAAATCCAGTTTCAGGTTTTGTGGGTACAATTCCAAAGGTAACAATATAATCTTCTTGCGCCTTAGCAATAGCTTCAGTAATCGCACTGTTGTAGGCATCCATTTCGTCAATAATATGATCGGAAGGCGTCACAATTAAAATGGCATCAGGTGCAGCGGCAAAAGCGGCAAAAGCAATGGCTGCAGCCGTATTTCTTGGGGTAGCCTCTACAATATTGATGTAAGTAGTTTGCGTTTTCTCCAACACTTTTTTGCTCAAATGGCAATTATCCACATTCCCCACAACCATCACTTGATTGACTAAATGACTATTGCGTTCCACAGTCATTTCAAACAAAGACTTCCCTTCAAACAATTCTAAATATTGCTTGGGCTGACTTTTTCGAGAGAGAGGCCACAAACGACTCCCTACTCCCCCAGTAAGAATAACATGCACAATAGATGAACTCATACTATCTATTTTTTAACAGTTGTAACATTTCAACCAACAACTGATAACTAACAACTGACAACCAATAAGGTATAACTACTTTTTAGCCTGTTTCTCTGCTACTTCTTGACGAAGGCTGCTACTAGAAAAACGATGTTCTCGCTTATTAAAATACAATTCAATCCCTTTGTCTTCGCAATAGGTTCTACCTGTAAAATTTTTATCTTGATATTCGTCTCCAATAATGCGAACATCTATCTTGAATGAACGTAAAATATCTTCCAAATCCTGCTCTGTAGCATACGGCACAATTTCATCTACAAACTTACATCCCTTCAATTGAATGTATCGCTCCACTACCGATTGTACAGGACGATTTTTATCTGGTCGGTCCAAAGTAGGATCGGTTTGCAAGCCACAAATCAAATAATCACATTGCCTTTTGGCTTCTTCCAACATAGTAATATGCCCTGCATGCAATAAATCAAAGGCACTAAAGGTGATTCCTACTCTTAGTTTGGCACTCATATAATTTTATTTTTAAATAAAAATTTGAATTTAAGACACAGCTTCGCCGTTTCCAGTCCCATAAAAAACTGAAAAACGGATAGTAAAAGTAACGCAAAAATAGTAAAAATAAACCAATATTTTGTAAGTTTTTTAAACTATACGGATACTATAAATTATCACTACTATCCTGTCTTTTCTAATACCTTAATTATCAATTATAAGTACAAACATAGCCAAAAATAAAAAACAAAATATCACTAAAATTAGTGAGAAGAAAGAGGCACAAAAGAGACGCTTCTGGAGAAAATACGAATCATAAAATGTATTCATTTGAAAATGTACCAATTCGTCTATTTAATAGTAGACATTCCTTTCTTGAAATCGAAGATTCAACGATTCCAAAAAAACAATAAAAACTAGAGTTATAGGGGCTAGGGGTGTGTTACAATTTACGAAGTACGAAGTACGATTTACGAAGTTTAACCAATACAACTAAAGATTGCCTGACTGCCGCAGGCAGGCTTCTCTGCCTTCTGAATGACCGACAACAAATAATAAAACCTTTGCGACCTAGCGTCGACAGTTTCGTGGCAGAAAAAAGTAATTACGTTGACTAAAGTACCACAGTCAACTGAACTGTCAACTGAAAACCGTCAACTGACAACCATCAACTGACAACCATCAACAGACAACACTTACTTATGCTTCATCCTCAACACACAACCCATTGATTCCAAAACTAGAATATAGTGAGAAGCAGTTACTTCCTGCACTACAGCTTGTTGGTTCACAAAAGGACCAGATTCTAGTTGAATGGTTTCGCCTACTTGATAGGTACTCACTTCAATTTCAGCAAGATCAGGAGAATTGAGCCATTTTTTAATAGTAGCAATTTCGTCTTCACGGACAATCGCAGGTTTTTGCAACCAAAACAAATACCGTACTGCCCCTGGAGATTGAAACACCGAAGGACGATCTTTATCTTCCAAATGCACAAAAACATACGAATTAAACAACGGTACTTCTACCTTCTTTTTTCGATCCGACCATTGACGCTCTTTGGTCACCAAAGGGCAATAGCATTCAATTCCAATAGCTTGCAATTGCTCGGTAACTTTTTTTTCCCATTTGGGTTTTGTATAAAGTACGTACCAGTTCATGTTGTTTTGCCGCAAAGACGCTAGCCTGCCAGCCGCAGGCAGTGACGCCAAGGTTAGACATTATTTAAAAGTTAAAAAAAATTAAGCCCCAATACCGTGATAAACAAACCCAATAGCTTCCATTTCAGAACGATGCAATAAATTACGCCCATCAAATATAAAAGCAGGTTTTTGCATCCCATCGTATATTTTTTGCCAATCATAGGTGGTAAATTCATCCCATTCAGTCAATACCGCAATAGCATGCGCACCAGCACAGGCTTCGTAAGGTGTACCAAAAGAGGCTACTGATTGTGCATTGGACTCAGGTGTACGTGTTTCCAAATAATCCAAATCAGCCAGCACTTTAGCCGCAGGTACCTTCGGATCATATACAGCGATTTGGGCCTGTTCATTAATCAAATCATCCGCCACATAAATAGCTGCCGATTCTCGAGTATCATTAGTATCTTTTTTGAAGGCCCAACCCAAAAAAGCAATCTTTTTAGATGCTACTGTATTGTATAATGTTTGAACAATTTTAGCCGAAAAACGTCTTTTTTGATGGTCATTCATGATAATCACTTGTTCCCAATAATCTGCTACTTCATTCAATCCATACGACTTAGCGATATAGACCAAATTCAATATGTCTTTTTGAAAACAAGAGCCTCCAAAACCAACAGAAGACTTTAAAAATTTAGAACCAATGCGACTATCCATCCCAATAGCACGAGCTACTTCGGTTACATCAGCTCCTGTCTTTTCACATAATTCAGATAGCGCATTAATCGAAGAAATACGCTGCGCTAAAAAAGCATTAGCTGTTAATTTAGATAATTCAGAAGACCAAACATTGGTCGTTAAAATTTTGTCGCTGGGTACCCAATTCGCATATACATCCACCAAAGACTGAATCGCTTCTTGCCCATCAGGAGTAGTATCACCACCAATTAAAATACGATCTGGATGCAATAAATCTTCCACTGCAGTTCCTTCTGCTAAAAATTCTGGATTTGACAAAATTTGAAATTGCACTCCATTACCTGTATGGTCCAATATATTTTTAATCGCCTCGGCAGTACGAACAGGCAACGTAGATTTCTCGACCACAATTTTATTGTCTTTGGCCACCTGAGCAATTTGACGCGCACACAACTCAATGTATTTCAAATCGGCAGCCATTCCTTTTCCTTTTCCATAAGTCTTGGTAGGCGTATTTACCGAAATAAAAATCAATTGCGCTTCATCAATGGCTTTTTCAACATCTGTAGAAAAAAAGAGGTTTCTGCCTCTGGCTTCTGCTACAACAGCACTCAATCCTGGTTCATAAATCGGAATAGCATCTACGTTTTTATCATTCCAAGCCGCAATACGATCAGCATTCAAATCTACTACCGTTACCTGAATATCTGGACATTTTTGAGCAATTACCGCCATGGTAGGCCCTCCCACATAACCTGCTCCAATACAACAAATTTTTGTAATCTTCATTTATTTATAATTAGTCGTTTGACTTTTATTTAATTTTTTACCATGGATTTTTCAAACGGAACCCGTTGTAAAATACTACGTCCTAATGTTACTTCATCTGCATATTCTAGTTCATCTCCCACCGAAATCCCTCTTGCTATCGTAGATAATTCCACTGGATAATCCATAATTTGCTTGTAAATATAAAAATTGGTAGTATCTCCTTCCATAGTAGAACTTAACGCAAAAATGATTTCTCTTACCCCTCCTTGTTTTACTTTTTCAATCAAAGGATTAATATGCAACTGACTCGGACCTACTCCATCAATTGGTGATATTTTTCCTCCCAATACATGATAAATTCCTTTAAACTGGCCTGTGTTTTCAATAGCCATCACATCGCGAATATCCTCTACTACACAAATAATTTGATGATTCCTATTGGTATTAGAACAAATTTCACACAAATCATAATCCGAAATATTATTGCAACTAGTACAATGTTTGATGTCTTCGCGCATTGTAGTAAGTGCTTGAGACAAATACTGCGTTTGCTCCTGAGGCTGTTTCAACAAATGCAAAACCAATCGCAAAGCCGTACGCTTACCAATACCTGGCAATTGCGACATTTCGTTAACTGCTTTTTCTAATAATTTTGAAGAAAATTCCATGGATACAAAAATAGTGAATTGGATAAATGAATTGACTTAATATTGGTTGGTAGCCAATAAAACCAAAGTACAAGCCACTTCCACCTGAATATCGTTCAATGCTAACAATTGATAAAACTCCGGATTTTCAGTTCCTGGATTAAAAATAACACGATTAGGATGGGCTTCAATAATATAATTGTAATATTCCCTTTGACGAACTGGATTGAGGTACAAACTAACTGTATCGATGTTTTTAATAGGTAGTGCTTTAGTTTGAATTGTAATACCTGCCACTTCACCTGTATTTTGCCCAATCGCTACTACCGAGTGCCCTTTGGCAACCAAAGCAGCAATAGCTTTAAAAGCATAACGTTCGGGATTAGTAGTTGCCCCAAGCACCAAAGTTTTTTTATTTTTCATCGATTTAAATTGTATGCTACAAAAGTAATCAAAAAAGAAACGTTTGTGTCAAATTATTCGGACTAAACCGTCGATTTAGGCAAGAAAATTTCAGCTATCATACAACGCGCACTACCCCCTCCACAAGCTTCAATAGTATCCAAACTAGCTTTCAAAATAGTCACATGCTCTTCTAATTGGGCAATTTGTTTCTTGGTTAAGCTTTGGTATGCCGAAGCGCTCATCACTAAATATCGTCGCTCATTAGCCCCAATTACTTCTAGCATATTACCCGCAAAATGATTCAACTGTGCTTCAGTAATCAGAATTATTTCTTTTTCATCACCACGCAAACTGTCCAAGACCATTTTACGTTCTTTTTTATCGTCAATACAATCAGCGCAAATTACGGCAAAAGTATCACCAATACACATCATCACATTGGTATGATAAATCAACTTACGTTCATCACCAACAGTCTGAAAGGCTTCAAAAATAACGGGGGTGTATTCAAAATCTTCACAAAACTCAATAAACAATTCTTCATCAGCGCGCGGAGACAACGCACAATACGCTTTTCCATTTTCTCGATCCAACACAATACTCCCAGTGCCTTCCAAGAAAAACCCCTCAGTTTCTGCCGAAGTGTAATCCATTATTTCGTTGACCACAAAACCCTCGTCTTCTAATACATCTAAGATATCTTCACGACGTTCCAAACGACGGTTTTCAGCAAACATAGGATACAAAACCACATCACCATTTTCGTGAAACGAAATCCAATTGTTTGGAAAAATACTATCGGGCGTATCAGTATCAGTAGTATCCTCTACCACAATAACCTGAATACCCACAGCACGCAATTGCGCAACGAAAGCATCAAATTCCTGTTGTGCCTTAGCATTAACCGTTGCGGGTAATAATCCGTCCAACACTTTTTGGTAGTAATTATTGACAGCAGTTTGTTCGTTCATTCGAAACGCCACGGGGCGAATCATTAGGATAGCGTTAGTAGTTTGGTTCATTTTTTTTATTGTTTAAAGTTTAAAGTTAGAAGTTTAAAGTTAGCAACAACCTTAAACTTTAAACTTTAAACACATTTATTCTCTAATCAATGGCAATGTCGAGCAACGCAACAACCCTTCTTGTTTAGCTATTTCGGCATAAGGTACTTCTTCTACTGTAAATCCGTTTTCTCTAAGCCAATGGTTCAAACGGCTAAACTTCCTTTCAGAAACAACAACATCTGGAGCTATGGAAAACACATTAGAATACATATGGTACATTTCCTTGCGCTTGATATGAAACAAATTTTCTTTTCCAAACAAATTCACTAAGAATAAATAATCCGCCTCCTCACGAAAGCCTCTTTTGTATATAATTCCTTTGTCTTTACCCACAGGCTGAAAACAACAATCCAAATGCAAGGCATTATCTCGGGCTTCTATTTTGGATTTAACCAAATCGAATTCCTTTACTATTTTATTGGGAAATAGTTTTCGGAGGTACTCTACCCCTTGCAGATTAGTTCGGGCAGTAATATAGTCTTTGTAATCACTCCCTTTATAAGTCCCTACAAAAATATAATCCCTCCACAACATCACATCTCCTCCTTCAATATGAACTTCTTCAGGAGGTCGTACCACCTTATCAGGTGCTATTTGGTCGATGATATACTGTATCGCATCGAGCTCACGCTCTCGATCAGGTAAAATATTAGACTTTATAAAAACATCATCAATAACAAATCCAATATCACGAGTAAAAATCTGATTGTAATTCGGGATGAGTTGAGGGCGAAAAACCGTAACTCCATATTTTTGTAAGACCGACTCAAAAGCATCCATTTCCAGTGCCATATCGGCTTCAACAGGATAAGTTCCAGCTTTGATGTGCTCTAATGATTTAGGATCATAAGCCTCCTCAGCCAGTGGAGTAGGCCCATTACTTTCTGCAGTTCCTAAAACCACCGCACGCAAGCGTGACGTTTCGTCTTGTACATGTAATTGCAACATAAATTCGGGAATTAAGAAAGCGAAGGTAATAAAAAAAGCTTCACCAAAAGTGAAGCTTTAGATTATTCAGAATTAGGCTATCTTTTAAACTCTCTTAAAGGATGACCTACATACACTTGTCTTGGTCTACCAATAGGTTCTTTATTTTCACGCATTTCTTTCCATTGTGCAATCCAACCTGGTAATCTTCCAATTGCAAACATAACTGTAAACATATCGGTCGGAATTCCTAAGGCTCTATAGATAATACCAGAGTAGAAATCTACGTTAGGATATAAATTTCTTGATTTGAAATAATCATCCTCTAAAGCAGCCGCTTCTAACTTTTTAGCAATATCCAAAATAGGATCTTGTACTCCTAAAGTACCTAAAACTTCATCTGCCGCTTTTTTAATAATTTTGGCTCTTGGATCAAAGTTTTTATAAACACGATGCCCAAATCCCATCAAACGGAACGGATCATTTTTATCTTTAGCTTTAGCTAAATATTTCTCTGCATCACCTCCTGTTTTATAAATTTCCTCTAACATTTCAAGTACAGCTTGATTAGCGCCACCATGAAGTGGTCCCCAAAGTGCAGACACACCAGCAGAAATAGAAGCAAATAAACCAGCATGAGAAGAACCTACCATACGCACAGTAGAAGTAGAACAGTTTTGTTCGTGGTCAGCATGAAGAATAAACAACTTGTCTAATGCATTAATCACAACTGGATTGGCAGCATAAGGTCCAGTAGGCAATTCAAACATCAATCGCATGAAATTTTCAACATATCCTTTTGTATTATCATAATAATTCAAAGGGAATCCCATACTTTTTCTATAAGTCCAAGTTGCAATAACCAAAAATTTCCCCATAGTCTTACATACCGCCTCATACATCTCCGCACTATTATCAACATTAACCGATTTTGGATTAAAAGCTGTCAAAGCACTAGTCAAAGCAGATAATACACCCATAGGATGAGCAGTTTTTGGAAAACCGTCAATGATGTTTTTCATTTCCTCATTCACCAAAGTATATTTTCTAATGTCTTCCTCAAATTGATGTAATTGAGCTGCTGTTGGCAACTCGCCAAAAATAATTAAATAAGAAACCTCTAAAAAATTTGACTTTTCGGCTAAATCCTCAATGGCATAACCTCGATAACGCAAAATACCTAATTCTCCATCAAGGAAGGTAATCCCACTCTTACAAGAACCTGAATTTTTATAACCAGGATCGAGAGTAATTAAACCAGAAGCGTCACGTAATTTACTAATGTCGATCGCTCCTTCATTCTCACTTCCTGTAATAACTGGAAGCTCAAATTGATTGCCATCGATTGTTAATGTTGCTATTTTTGACATAATATTAAAAGGAAATAAACTTGAATAAATAAATATTTCTCAAATTTAAGCAATTTTATATTAATTTGAAAGTGAAAATAGAAGTGAAAATGTTAAAATTCAAAAAAAAAGCCATTCACGAACCGTGAATGGCTTTAAAAAATACTATTTGACCTATTTATTTTACTTTAAATGCATTTTTTCCAGGGAAATATGCTGTGTTTCCAAGCTCTTCTTCGATACGAATCAACTGATTGTATTTTGCCATACGATCAGAACGTGAAGCCGAACCTGTTTTTATTTGACCACAGTTTAATGCTACGGCTAAATCAGCAATAGTATTATCTTCTGTTTCTCCTGAACGGTGAGACATTACTGATGTATAACCCGCATTTTTAGCCATGTTTACAGCTGCAATAGTTTCTGTCAAAGTACCTATTTGATTTACTTTTACTAAAATAGAATTGGCAATACCTTTTTCGATACCTGTTGACAAACGCGCTACATTAGTAACAAACAAATCATCCCCAACTAACTGCACTTTATCGCCAATTTTTTCTGTTAATAATTTCCATCCATCCCAGTCATTTTCGTACATACCGTCTTCAATAGAAATAATTGGATATTTAGACGCCAATTCAGCTAGATATTCGGCCTGTTCAGCAGATGTTCTTACCTTTCCTGTTGGACCTTCAAATTTAGTATAATCGTACTTTCCATTTACATAAAATTCCGATGAAGCGCAGTCTAAAGCAATCATAATTTCGTCACCAAAAGTATACCCTGCATTCTCAACTGCTTTTTTGATAGTATCTAAAGCGTCTTCTGTACCTCCAGCCAAATTAGGAGCAAAACCACCTTCATCACCTACTGCAGTAGAAAGACCTCTATCGTGCAATACTTTTTTCAAACTGTGAAAAATTTCAGTACCCATTTGCATAGAGTGAGAAAAAGAAGTCGCTTTTACTGGAAAAATCATAAACTCTTGGAAAGCGATAGGCGCATCAGAGTGAGATCCTCCGTTGATAATATTCATCATCGGTACTGGCAAAGTGTTAGCCGATACACCACCTACATAACGATACAATGGCAATCCCAATTCGTTAGCAGCCGCTTTTGCAGCAGCCAAAGACACTCCTAAAATAGCATTAGCTCCTAATTTAGATTTATTTGGCGTACCATCTAAATCAATCATCATTTGATCCAATACATTTTGTTCAAAAACAGAAGTACCTACTAACTCATCAGCAATAAGAGTATTGACATTTTTCACTGCATTCAAAACTCCTTTTCCTAAGAATGCTTTTCCTCCATCACGTAACTCAACAGCTTCGTGTTCTCCAGTAGAAGCCCCAGATGGTACTGCTGCTCTTCCTAAAATACCATTTTCTGTAATTACATCTACTTCAATAGTAGGATTTCCTCTAGAATCAAAAATTTGTCTTGCGTGAATTTTAACGATAATACTCATAATCATTTATTTTATAATGTTGAACTCTATATTTTAAACGCAAATATATTACATCTTTCGCAATCAGAATACAAAAAAAATCAATCTTATTAACGAAAACGTTGTAATTTATTAGTGCAAATTATAGCGGAATTATGAATATCAAAATTTTAAAAGAAATAACACTTAAATACTGTAAAATGTTACATAAAAAAAGCGGAGTTAAATACTCCGCTTTCGATAACATCCAAATATGGAGTTATTTATTTTTTCATATTCTCAATAAATTGATCAAACAAATAGGACGAATCATGAGGACCCGGACTAGCCTCTGGATGGTATTGTACAGAAAAACAATTTTTATTTTTCATACGCATTCCAGCAACTGTACCATCGTTCAAATGCAAATGAGTGATTTCCAAATCAGGATGATTTTCTAATTCTTCTTTATTGACAGCAAAACCATGATTCTGAGACGTAATCTCTCCTTTGCCAGTAATCACATTTTTTACTGGGTGATTAATTCCTCGGTGTCCATTAAACATTTTATAAGTAGATACCCCATTGGCAAGAGCAATTACTTGATGTCCCAGACAAATTCCAAATAAAGGCTTATTATTCGCTAAAATTTCTTTTGCCACACCAATAGCCCCAGTTAAAGGATCTGGATCGCCAGGACCATTCGATAAAAAGAAACCATCTGGATTAAATGAAGCCAAATCAGCATAAGTAGAATCGTAAGGAAAAACTTTAATATAACAATCTCTTGATGCAAAGTTTCGAAGGATATTGGTTTTAATACCTAAATCCAAAGCAGCTATTTTATAGGTAGCCTTCTCATCTCCATAAAAATAAGGGGTAGTCGTAGATACTTTGGAAGCCAATTCTAGTCCTTTCATATCAGGAGTTTTGGCTAAAGCAGTTTTCAAATCCTCAATAGGCGTTCCATCGGTACAAATCACCGCATTCATTGCGCCATTATCACGAATATAGCTTACTAAAGCACGTGTATCTACATCCGAAATACAGATTAAATTTTGTTTCGTAAAATACTCTTCTAAACTTTCAGAAGCATCTTCTCGAGAATAATTAAAACTGAAATTTTTACAAACTAAACCAGCGATCTTTATTCCATCCGATTCAATCTCTGAATCATTAACACCATAATTACCAATATGTGCATTGGTAGCTACCATGATTTGACCAAAATACGATGGATCTGTAAAAATTTCCTGGTATCCTGTCATTCCAGTATTAAAACATACTTCTCCAAAAGTAGTTCCACTTATTCCAATTGATTTTCCGTGAAAAATGGTACCATCACTTAATAGTAATATGGCACTTTGTCTAGTTGTGTATTTCATGTGTTGTAAAATATGCTGCAAATTTAATTTATAAAAGCAGCACATGCAATTAATTGTTTGAAGATTTTAATTTTTCAAATGATAAGTTATAATTCAAAAAAAAAGGATAAACTAAAAATTAGCTTATCCTTTTATATTATTGAATAATTACTACCATAATTATTCAGCAGCTTCTGTTGTTGGTTCAGCTTCAGCAACCGGAGCATCGGCAACCGGAGCTGCTTCTGTAACTACTTCCTCTGCTTTTTTAGCTTTCCCACCACGACGGCTTTTAGCTTTCTTAACTTCTTTTTTCCCTCCGTTGTAAAGTTCATTAAAATCAACTAATTCGATCATTGCCATATCAGCATTATCTCCTAAACGATTTCCAACTTTAATGATACGAGTATATCCACCTGGACGGTCACCTACTTTAGCAGCAACGTCTCTGAATAAATCAGTTACGGCATATTTACTACGTAAGTATGAAAATACAACACGACGATTGTGAGTCGTATCAGATTTTGATTTTGTTATTAATGGCTCAACAAATTGTTTAAGCGCTTTTGCTTTAGCAACAGTAGTATTAATACGCTTGTGCTCAATTAATGAACATGCCATATTAGCCAACATAGATTTTCTATGTGCAGTCTGTCTGCTTAAGTGATTGATTTTTTTTCCGTGTCTCATTGCTTTATGAAATGTAATCTACCATAAATGGCAAATTAGATTATTCTTTATCTAGTTTGTATTTTGTTAAATCCATTCCGAAAGTAAGGTTTTTAACCGCCACTAACTCATCTAGTTCAGTTAACGATTTTTTACCAAAATTACGGAATTTCATTAGGTCATTCTTATTGAAAGATACCAAATCACCAAGTGTGTCAACTTCAGCCGCTTTCAAGCAATTTAATGCTCTTACAGAAAGATCCATATCAACAAGCTTAGTTTTAAGCAACTGTCTCATATGTAATGATTCTTCATCATACGATTCTGTTTGTGCGATTTCGTCTGCCTCAAGAGTGATTCTTTCATCCGAAAACAACATGAAATGGTGAATTAAAACTTTAGCAGCTTCGGTTAGTGCATCTTTTGGATTAATAGACCCATCAGTTTTGATTTCAAAAACTAATTTTTCATAATCTGTTTTTTGCTCTACACGGAAGTTTTCAATAGCATATTTTACATTTTTTACCGGAGTAAAAATAGAATCTGTAAAAATGGTTCCAATTGCAGCATTTTGTTTTTTGTTCTCTTCAGCAGGAACATATCCCCTACCTTTTTCGATAGTTAAATCGAAATTCAGTTTGACTTTACTATCTAAATTACAGATTACAAGTTCTGG